>JAFKLG010000068.1 GCA_017304945.1 Rhodospirillales bacterium | reverse complement strand
CTGTGCGCAGGGTGGCGCGTCGCATGGGTGCCGGTGGGGATGGCCGGGTCGAGGCCCGACCATGCCGGTGGGGTCGTGCCGGTCGGGCGATGCCTCCCTCCGTCATGGCCGGCCACCGTGCCGGCCATCCCCGCCGGCACCCTGCCGCGACCGACGGCCGGCACCCTGCCGCGCAGAAGACCCACCACCCTCATCGGCCCAGATACACTTCGATGACGCGCGGGTCCTCCGAGACGAAGTCGATCGAGCCCTCCGACAGAACCGATCCCTCGTGCAGCACCGTCACCTTGACGTCGAGGGCGCGGACGAAGGCCATGTCGTGCTCCACCACCACCACGCTGCGGGTCTTGTTGATCTCGCGCAGCAGTTCCGCGGTCTGCTCCGTCTCGGCATCGGTCATGCCGGCGACCGGCTCGTCCACCAGCAGCAATTGCGGCTCCTGCGCCAGCAGCATGCCGATCTCGAGCCACTGCTTCTGCCCGTGCGACAGGTCGCCCGCGCGCCGGTGCCGCTGTTCGGTGAGACGGGTGGTCTGCAGGATCGCCTCGATGCGATCGCGCTCCTCGGCGGTCTCCCGTGCCCACAGGCTGAAGCGCGGGCGCCGGTCGCCGGCCAGCGCCAGCAGCAGGTTGTCCCAGACGGTGTGCGGCTCGAACACCGTGGGTTTCTGGAACTTGCGGCCGATCCCCATGGCGGCGATGTCGGGTTCGTCGCGCTTGGTCAGGTCGATGTTGGCGTCGAACACCACGCGGCCGGAATCGGGCCGGGTCTTGCCGGTGATCACGTCCATCATGGTGGTCTTGCCGGCGCCGTTCGGGCCGATCACCGCGCGCATCTCGCCCTTCTCGAGATAGAGCGACAGGGCGTTCAGCGCGCGGAACCCGTCGAAGGTGACGGTGACGCCGTCGAGATAGAGCAGCGTGTCGCCGGGGTTCATCCCGTCACCTCATGCGCGGCGGAGGCGGTGGGCGTTTCGGCCTCCGGTTCCGGGGCGAGCTTCTCGCGGCGGGTGAACAGGCCCATCACGCCGCGCGGGAGGAACAGGGTGACGAAGATGAACAGCGCGCCCAGCGCGTAGAGCCAGAACTCGGGCAGCAGCCCGGTGAACCAGGTCTTGCCGAAATTCACCAGCAGCGCGCCGATGATCGCGCCCACCAGCGTGCCGCGGCCGCCGACCGCGACCCAGATCACCGCCTCGATCGAGTTGGCGGGCGAGAACTCGGACGGGTTGATGATGCCGACCTGCGGCACGTAGAGCGCGCCGCCGATGCCGGCCATGACGGCCGAGAGCACCCACACCACGAGCTTGTAGGATTCGGGCCGGTAGCCGAGGAAACGCGTGCGTGCCTCGGTGTCGCGGACCGCGATCAGCACCTTGCCGAAGCGCGAGCGGACCACGAAACGCGCGACCAGGAGCTGCGCGCAGAGGGCGATGGCGGAGATCACCAGCAAGGCAGAGCGGGTCGCGTCGGACTGGATGTTGAAGCCCAGGATGTCCTTGAAGTCGGTCAGGCCGTTGTTGCCGCCGAACCCCATGTCGTTGCGGAAGAACGCCAGCAGCAGCGCGTAGGTCAGCGCCTGGGTGATGATCGAGAGATAGACGCCGGTGACGCGGGAGCGGAAGGCGAGATAGCCGAAGACGAGCGCCAGCACGCCGGGCACCAGCACGACCATCAGCATGGCGAAGCCGAACCACTCGAACCCGTGCCAGAACCAGGGCAGCGACTTCCACCCCAGGAACACCATGAAGTCGGGCAGTTCGGCGTTGCCGTAGACGCCGCGCGTGCCGATCTGGCGCATCAGGTACATGCCCATCGCGTAGCCGCCGAGGGCGAAGAAGGCGGCGTGGCCCAGCGAGAGGATGCCCGCGAAGCCCCAGACCAGGTCGACCGCGAGGGCGAGCATGGCGAAGCACAGGTATTTGCCGGCGAGCGCGATCACGTAGGTGGGCACGTGCATCGCGGAGGCTGCGGCGGTCGCCTGGTTCAGCACCGCGAGCAGCAGGGCGCCGCCGAGCACCACGATGAGGGCGACGAGGGTGGAGCGCTCAAGCATGGGAGGCTCCGTGGTGGAGGGCGACCCAGGTGTGGGCGGGCACGGCACTCCTCGCTTCCCTCGTCATGGCCGGGCCTGACCCGGCCATGACGGAACAACGTGGAGGCCGGGTCACGGTCGCAAGGGTTGCAGTCCGGGTCATGGCGGCCGAGCCGACGACAGCGGTGATCCTCATGTCTCCACCGCCCGTCCCTTCAGCGGGAACATGCCGCGCGGGCGGCGCTGGATGAACAGGATCAGCAGCACCAGCACCACGATCTTGCCCAGCACGGCGCCCGCCACCGGCTCGAGGAACTTGTTCACGATGCCCAGCGTCAAGGCGCCCAGCATCGTGCCCCAGAGATTGCCGACGCCGCCGAACACCACCACCATGAAACTGTCGATGATGTAGCCCTGGCCGAGATTGGGCGACACGTTGTCGATCTGGCTCAGCGCCACGCCCGCCATGCCGGCGACGCCGGAGCCCAGGCCGAAGGTCAGCGCGTCGATCCACGGTGTGCGGATGCCCATCGCCGCCGCCATGCGCCGGTTCTGCGTCACCGCGCGCATGCGCAAACCCAGCGGCGTGTAGCGCAGCGCCGCCATCAGCGCGGCCAGCACCAGCACCGCGAACAGCACGATGTACATGCGGTTCCAGGTGAGCGTCAGCCCGCCCAGTTGCGTGGCGCCGCTCATCCACCACGGCGTATCGACGTCGCGATTGTTGGCGCCGAAGATGGACCGCACGGCCTGCTGCAACACGAGCGACAGGCCCCAGGTCGCGAGCAGCGTCTCCAGCGGCCGTCCGTACAGCCAGCGGATCAGGGTCCGCTCCACCAACACGCCGATCGCGCCGGCCACCAGGAAGGCGAGCGGGATCGCGAGCAGCAGGTTAATCGCATAGATCCCCGGCAGATAGGCGCGCATGAGCTGCTGCACGACGAAGGTCGTGTAGGCGCCGATCATCACCATCTCGCCATGCGCCATGTTGATCACGCCCATGACGCCGAAGGTGATGGCGAGCCCGGCGGCGGCCAGCAACAGCACCGATCCGAGGCTGATGCCGTAATAGACGCTCTGCAGGATGCTCCAGAGCTGCAACTGCCGGTCGATCGCGGTGATCGCCGCGGCGGCGGCGGTGGCGACCGATTGCGGCTGGCCGGACAGCGAGGCGAGGAAGCCGCGGGCGTCGATGTCGCCGCGGGCGCGCAGCATGGCGACCGCGGCGAGCCGATCCGCTTCCGACGCGTCGCCGGACGACAGCAGCGCGGCAGCGCGGGCCTGCTGCATCCGGGTCTTCACCGCGGCATCGCTCTCCTTCGCCAGCGCTCGGGTGAGCGCGGGCAGCGCGGCCGGGTCGTGCGACTTGAACACGGCCTCGGCGGCGGCGAGCCGCGTGGCGGCGTCGGGCGCGAACAGGCGCAGGCTGCCCAGCGCCGCGTCGATCGCGGAGCGGACCGCGTTGTTGAGGCGCACCGGCCTGAGCCCGGCGGCATCCGGCGCGGGCGCGCCGCTGCGCGCGTCGACGAAGCTGCCGTCCGGCTGCTTGATGAACAGGGCGCGGTCGGCGCGGGCGTAGAGCTGGCCGGCCTGCAGCGCGCCGATCACCACGGCGGCGCGCGGATCGCCGGAGGTGGCGAGCTGCTCCACCCCGCGGCGCACCGAGTCGAATCCGGCGGCGGAGGGGATGCCTGCCGAACCGGCCAGCGCGGCATAGGCGTCGTCGGTCTCCTGCGCGCGTGCGGAGAGCGGCGCGAGAACGAGCAGCACCAGCATCAGCCAGGCGGGAAGCCGGAGCATCTGCGAACCTCGAACTGAAAATAAGAACAGGCGGGGGCGGCCGGGAGGAACAGCCGCCCCCACCTGGGCAATCAGGCCAATGGGAAGCGAGGCGCCATCAGGCCTTCTTGCCGGCGGTGCACGTGCCGGTCTTCACGTTGAACGCACCGCATCTCAGAGGCGCCCGCCAGTCGCCGATCAGGTCCTTGGTGTCGGCGACGTAGGGCGACCATTCCTGGGCCACGAGCAGGCCGGGGGTCTGCGAGACGATGTTGAACTGGCCGTCGCCCTGGATCTCACCGATCAGGACCGGCTTGGTGATGTGGTGGTTCGGCATCATCGCCGAGTAGCCGCCCGAGAGGTTGGGCACGGAGACGCCGATCAGCGCATCGATCACCGCGTCGGCGTCGGTGGTGCCGGCCTTCTCGACGCCCTTCACCCACATGTTGAAGCCGATGTAGTGCGCTTCCATCGGGTCGTTGGTGGTGCGCTTCGGGTTCTTGGTGAAGGTCTTCCAGGAGTCGATGAACGCCTTGTTGTCGGGGTTGTCGACGCTCTCGAAGTAGTTCCACGCCGCCAGGTGACCGACCAGCGGCTTGGTGTCGATGCCGGCCAGTTCTTCCTCACCGACCGAGAAGGCCACCACCGGGATGTCGGTCGCCTTCACGCCCTGGTTGCCGAGTTCCTTGTAGAACGGAACGTTGGCGTCGCCGTTGATGGTGGAGACCACGGCGGTCTTCTTGCCGGCGGTGCCGAACTTCTTGATCGAGGCGACGATGTTCTGCCAGTCGGAGTGACCGAACGGCGTGTAGTTGATCATGATGTCGTCGGCGGCGACACCCTTGGTCTTCAGGTAGGCTTCCAGGATCTGGTTCGTCGTGCGCGGATAGACGTAGTCGGTGCCGGCCAGCACCCAGCGCTTCACCCCGTTCTCGTTCATCAGGTAGTCGACGGCCGGGATCGCCTGCTGGTTCGGCGCCGCGCCGGTGTAGAACACGTTGCGGCTGCACTCCTGCCCTTCATACTGCACCGGATAGAACAGGATCGAGTTCAGCTCCTCGAACACCGGCAGCACGGACTTGCGCGACACCGACGTCCAGCATCCGAACGTCGCGGCGCACTTGTCGACCGAGATCAACTGCCGCGCCTTTTCGGCGAACAGCGGCCAGTTGCTGGCCGGGTCGACGACCACGGCCTCCAGCTTCTTGCCGAGCAGGCCGCCTTTCTTGTTCTGCTGCTCGATCAGCATCAGCATGACGTCCTTCAGGGTCGTCTCGCTGATCGCCATCGTGCCGGACAAGGAGTGGAGAATGCCGACCTTGATGACCCCGCCGGAGGGCTGTGCGGCGGCTTCGTTGGTGGCGGCGCGGACGGCGCCCACGGCGGCAAGGGTGGCGGCGGCGGCGCCCAGCCGGCCGAGGCCGCGGCGCGAGAGTTTGGGTTCGACCGGAGACATCCTGTGTTCCTGTTGTGTGGACGTGTTGTTGCGTGACGTTGGTTTCCCCGCCGGGCGGGCCCCGATCTCGTCATTGCAACGCCCGTGCCAAACCCCAGGTCGACCCGCATAGGTGGTGCGCTCAATCCGGCGGGTCACCAATGCATATCGATCGCGGCACTCTGCTCAGTTTTTGATCACCGGCCGCAACTTTTCGGAGGTCATTGCCGCGGTCCGCCGCCCCGCCTGGGACAGCAGCTCCGGCACCGTCTCCGCCTCCGGCAGGTTGCGCCAGAACCGGCGCGGGATGTGTCGGCGCAGTGCGGTCTCGTTCGCCCGCGCCGGGTTGAACGTCGCGCGGTAATAGTCCTGCCACCACGTCTCCAGCGCGTCCTCGCAGGGCGCCGCGTCGCGCGACACGCCGGGGCCGAAGCAGGCGGCGCTGCCATCCCAGGCAAGCGACGCGTCCGGGGTCAGGATCGCCCAGTGCATCGCGGCGAACCGGCCGGTGAAGAAGGGCGCGACCTGGCGCAGCACGCGGTGCGCCGGCTCATACCAGGCGACGAACCGGTTGGGGCCCGCCTCGCGGAAGCGCAGGAATGCGGTCATGCGGTGCGCATCGTGCGACACGGCGCGGCGCATGCGCTCGAGCCGGTGCACCAGCGGGTCGGAGGCGACCTGCAGCAGCGCGCGCTCCCCCTGCGTGATCCGCCACAGCGCCTCATAGAGCAGGGCGAAGCGTTCGGGCGCGCGGTGGCGGATCACCTCCTCGGCCAGCGGAAGGAAGCGCGCCGGCACCGCGACCGGTGGCGCGCACGGGCCATCCGGAGCCGGACCCACGCGGTCGCCGACGCCGCCCGACGTGGGCGCCGCGGACGCGCCCGCGAACAGGTCCGGCTCACCCTCCGACCAGGCGATCGCGTGCGGTGGCACGGCCTCCGCCAGCAACCCGCGCGCCGCCTGCCGAAACGGCGCGAACTCGTCGGGAACGGCCAGCACCACGCGGCGCATCAGGCAAACAAGGCGAGCTGCCGCGGCGGCGCCACGATCGAGCGCAGGTCGGCACGGTCGAGCAGCGCGGTCGGCCGGTGGTCGGCCGTCACCACGAACGGCCGCAGCCGCCGTTCGGACCCCGCCAGCCGCGCCAGATCGGCGAGCCGCAAGCTGCGGTGCCGCCGCGCCGCGATCAGCCGGTCGACCGACCGCACCCCGAGACCGGGAATGCGCAGGAGCATTTCCCGTTCGGCGTGGTTGACGTCGACCGGGAACCGCTCCCGATGCCGCAGCGCCCAGGCGAGCTTGGGGTCGATCGCGAGATCCAGCATGCCGTCCGCGGCCCCGGCCAGGATCTCGCCCGATCCGAACCCGTAATACCGCATCAGCCAGTCCGCCTGGTACAGCCGGTGCTCCCGCGCCAGCGGCGGCGCGCGGGACGGCAGCGCCTGGCTCGATTCCGGGATCGGGCTGAACGCGGAGTAGTACACCCGCTTGAGCCGGTGCGTGCCGTACAGCCCCGCCGACCGGCCCAGGATCGTCGCGTCGTCGCTGCCATCGGCGCCGACGATCACCTGCGTGCTCTGCCCCGCCGGCGCGAAACGCGGCCCGCGCGGCTCCGCCGCCGCCGCGGTGATCGCGCCGGACATGCGCCCCATGGCGGATTCGATCGTGGCGCCGTCCTTCTCCGGGGCGAAGCGGCGCAGCCCGTCCTCGGTCGGCAGCTCCAGGTTGATCGACAGGCGATCGGCGAGCCGCCCCGCCTCCTCGATCAGCGCGGGACTGGCCTCCGGAATCGTCTTCAGGTGGATGTAGCCGCGGAACTGATGCCCCTCCCGCAGCAGGCGGGCGACACGGACCAGCCGCTCCATCGTGTAGTCGGCCGACTGGATGATGCCGGACGAGAGGAACAGCCCCTCGATGTAGTTGCGCCGATAGAAAGCGAGCGTGAGGTCCACCACCTCCTGCTCGGTGAACCGCGCCCGCCGCACGTTGCTCGACTTGCGGTTGATGCAATAGGCGCAGTCGTAGACGCAGAAATTGGTCAGCAGGATCTTCAGCAGGGACACGCAGCGGCCATCGGGCGTGTAGGAGTGGCAGATCCCGTTGCCGGTCGAGGAGCCGATCCCCTTCCCGTCCCGCGAATCCCGGCGGGTGCCACCCGAGGAGGCGCAGGACGCATCGTATTTGGCGGCATCCGCCAGGATCGACAGCTTCTCCCGCAGCGACGGCGCCTTGCTCATGTTCCTGACCCCATGTTCTCAATATGTTCTCACCGCCCTGCCCGGTCAACGTCACGCTCTGGTGAGAGCGCGCCCCGCTCCGCTCGGGCATGCTGCCGCGCATGAACCGTCGCGCCCTGCTCCTGCTGCTGCTGACTGCCGCCGCCCCGCAAGGTGACGCGCCGGGCACCACCCACCACCTCGAACTCGGGTCGCTGCCGGCACCCTATGCCACCGCCTCCGCCGGACGCCCGCCACGGGTCGTGCCACGCCCGCCGGACGCCGCTCCCGCGGTGCCGGCCGGCTTCACGGCTACTCTGTTCGCGAGCGGCTTCGACCAGCCGCGCACCTTGCGCACGGCGCCGAACGGGGACGTGTTCCTGGCCGAGAGCGGCGCCGGGCGCATCCGCATCCTGCGCACGCTGCCGAACGCCGCCCGCCCCGCGACCGTCGCCACCTTCGCCGAGGGTCTGTCGCTGCCGTTCGGAATCGCCTTCTGGCCGCCCGGCCCGGCGCCACGCTTCGTCTACGTGGCGGAGACCAACCGCGTCATCCGCTACCCCTACCAGTCCGGCGACCTGCGTGCCCGCGGGCCCGCCCAGGTGATCGTGCCCAGCCTGCCGGAAGGCGGGCACTGGACCCGCGACCTCGCGGTCTCCCCCGATGGCGGCACGCTGTTCGTCTCGGTCGGCTCCGCCTCGAATGCGGGCACCACGCTGCGCGGCCGCCCGCCCGCGGACCTGCCGCGCGGCGCCGCCTGGGGGGACGAGGCGGGCCGCGCCCTGGTCCTCGCCATGGATCCGGAAGGTGGCGCGCGCCGCGTCTACGCGACCGGGCTGCGCAACTGCTCCGCGATGGCGATCCAGCCCGGCCCCGGCGCGCTGTGGTGCGTGGTGAACGAGCGGGACGGGTTGGGCGACGACCTGCCGCCCGACTACGCGACCCGGGTGCAGCAGGGCGCGTTCTACGGCTGGCCCTGGTTCTACCTCGGCGACCATCCCGACCCGCGCCTGCGCGACGCGCGACCCGACCTCGCCGGCCAGGTCACCGCGCCGGACGTCCTGATCCAGGCGCATTCCGCGCCACTCGGCATCACCTTCTACGACGGTGCCCAGTTCCCGGCGGAGTACCGCGGTGACGCCTTCGTCGCGCTGCACGGGTCCTGGAACCGCGCCACCCGCACCGGCTATTCGGTGATCCGGCTGCGCTTCGCGAATGGAAGGCCGACCGGAGCCTATGAGGAGTTCCTGAGCGGCTTCGTCGCCTCCGACCGCGCGGTCTGGGCACGGCCGGTCGGCGTGACGGTGGCGCCCGACGGCGCGCTGCTGGTCAGCGAGGACGGCAACGGCACGATCTGGCGTGTCGCCTGGCGCGGCACGCCCTGACCGGCGCCGTTCGGGCACCGAATCTCCGGCCGCGCGTCACAGCAGGCGCTTCGCGGCTTCCATCGCGGTCTCGACTTCCGCGCGCAGCGCAGCCTCGTCGAGCAGGACGATCGCGCGCGGCCCGATCTGGAGCAGGCCCGCGCGGACAAGGTCCGCCAGGTCACGCGACACCGCCTCGCGTCGCGCCCCGATGCGCGCGGCGAGTTCGAGCCTGGGCGGCGGCGGGAACACGGCCAGGCCACCACCGGCTTCCGGCGGCCGCGGTCGCGCAAGCCGCAGCAGTTCGGCGCAGAGCCGCGGCCGGGTCGGCAGTGCCGCATATTCCAGCAGCCGCCGGTTCTGGCTGCGTACCCGCTCCGCCAACACCGCGATGAGCCGTCGCCCCAGCGGGGGGGAGGCGAGAACCAGCTCGACGAAGACCACGCCGGGCAGGACGGCAACGACGGTGCGGTGGACAGCCCTGATGCCGGCGGAGGGCGGATGCGCGGGTCCGGCAAAGGCGGCCAGCTCTCCGACGAAGGCGCCGGCTCCCACCTCCGCCACGATCTTTTCCCGGCCGCCGCTGGTGCGCATCAGCACTCTCAGCGGCCCCCCGCGCAAGACCACGCGAACGTCCGTGGAGGGGCAGTCGAAGTCGAGCACCGTCTCCTGCGCATCGAACGCAACGATGCGCGCCTCGGCTTCGGCCCGCGCCAGCATGGCGGGGTCACCCCCCTCGAAGAAGGCCAGTCGCGTGAGGCGCGGCGGGAGACGCTCCATGCGCGGGTGGCTCCTTGCTCCGGCATTCCGGACCATGATGCCACCGAGGACCCGCCGGCCGTCCAGGCGCGGCACGTCCCGTGCCTGGAGCGTGATCGGCGGAGGCGCGTCGGACAGGACCTAGTCGAAGAGTTCGTTCAGCCAACTCTTGCGCCGCTTCCCGTGCTGGCGATAGCGATCCCGGTCATCGTCCCGGTCGCGATCGCCCCACTGCCAGGCAGGCTGCGGGGGCGGTGCCACGGGCTGCGTCCAGCCGCCGGCGGGCGACCCGAGAGGCTGGGACGGCAGTGGCGATCGCCCCGCATCCACGCGCTCGATGATCTTGTCGAGTTCGCCGCGGTCCAGCCAGACGCCACGACATTGCGGGCAGTAGTCGATTTCGATCCCCTGCCGCTCACTCATGGTCAGCGCTCCGCCGCAGCGCGGGCAGTCGAATGGCGTATTGCCGCTCATCATCTCCTCCGATCGAGTTCGCTTGGCGTGACGTCGTCACGGCAGCTTGGGGGCGGTCGCGCGGGCCAGTGGTGCAACGAAAGATGCCCCGGCCGTCATGGTCGGACGCTCCGTCCTGGCACACGCCAACCGGGTGGGGATTAGATCCGCACGCATCGAATGCGGTTCAACGCGGCCGCGACCTGCGCCGTGCGGAAACGCACGGACGTCCCGCGTTCCGCTGGACCGACGGAGGAACTACGACAATCTAGGCGAGAGAGGCCGGGGCCTGGTGGGAGGGACGCATGGCCGCCGACCTTGTCGCTCGCCATCATCGTCGGGATGCTTGGCGACCGGCGTGGGCGTCACTCTGTTCAAGACCCGCACGCCACAGATCGTCCAATGATCCGGGGCCGACGCGTTCGGCGGCCGTCGCGGCGCGCCGGATGCGCGATGTGACACAAGCCTGACAGGATCCAGGACCGCCCCCCTCACGAGAAAGGCCTCAAATGAGCTGGCAGCCCGTCGACTCCCCCGACTGCCCCACCCCGCCGGCCGGGGTGGATCTCGTCCTGCTGCCGCGCGCCCACGATATCGGCGGGTTCGAGGTCCGCCGCGCCCTGCCCGCCCGCGAGCGGCAGATGGTCGGGCCGTTCATCTTCTTCGACCAGATGGGGCCGGGCGAGTTCCTGGCCGGCAAGGGGCTCGACGTGCGGCCGCACCCGCATGTCGGGCTTTCCACCGTGACCTACCTGTTCGAGGGCGAGATCCTGCACCGCGACAGCCTGGGCTCGCGCCAGCCGATCGTGCCGGGCGATGTGAACTGGATGACCGCCGGCGCCGGCATCGTGCATTCCGAACGCACCGATCCGGCCCGCCGCGGCCAGGCGAACCGGCTGTTCGGCATCCAGTCCTGGGTCGCCCTGCCGAAGGCGCAGGAGGAACGTGCGCCGGGCTTCGCCCACCATCCGGCGACCAGCCTGCCCACCGGCGACGCGGACGGGCTGCGGCTGCGGCTGATCGCCGGCACCGGGTGGGGGCTTGCCGCCCCGGTCGCCGTCGCCTCCGACCTGTTCTATGCCGATGCCGTGCTGGCGCCGAACGCCGCGGTGCCGCTGCCGGAGGAGCACGAGGAGCGCGCCGCCTACGTCGTGCAGGGCGAGGTGGACGTCGCCGGCGACCGGTTCGAATCCGGCCGCATGCTGGTGTTCCGCGCCGGTGACCGGCTCGCGCTGCGGGCGGGGCCGGAGGGCGCGCGCCTGCTGCTGCTGGGCGGCGCCGCGATGGACGGGCCGCGCTATCTGTTCTGGAACTTCGTCGCCTCCAGCCGGGAACGGATCGAGCAGGCCAAGGCGGACTGGAAGGCCGCGCGATTCGGCACCGTGCCGGGCGACGACCAGGAGTTCATCCCGCTCCCCGAACTGCGCGTGCCGGCAGCCGGCGACTCCGTCGCGCCCAGTCGCGGCTCACCGACCAGCTGATCCGGCCACGCGGGCGGTCGGCGCGGCGGCGGCCGGCTCAGCCGCCGTTCGACCCGGCTGCCTTCGCCGCCCGCGCCGCCCGCGTGAGCGCCACCAGCGCGGCGCGCACCCCGCCGGGATCGGCGACCGGTTCCGGCCAGGCGATGCGCCGGGTCGCCTCCCCGTCGGACAGGTCGCAGCCGTCGACATCGACGCCCACCATCCGCCAGGGGCCGTCCCCGCCGGCGATCGCCGCCAGCGCATCCGGATGGTCGTCGTTGCAATGCCCCATGATGCCGGCCGCCGCCGCCTCGATCGCCGCCACCGCGGCAGCGTCGGGCGCCAGCTCCGACCCGCGCAGCCGCGTCGCGCGGGCGAACCCGCCCACCAGCAGCCCGCCCATCGGCCGCACCCGCCAGATCGCGAAATCACCGAACTCCGCATACAAGGCGGCATAGGGATGCACCGCGAGATAGCGCGGCTTCAGCGCCGGGTCCGCCACGCGTTCGGCAAGCCCGGTCACCGTCAGCCGCGGCGCGGTCTGCGGGTTCGGCCCCTCCGCGTCGCCGCAGACCAGCAGCGCGCAGCGCGGATCGGCCCGCAAATGCCGCGTGTGCTCCGACAGGTCCGAGAGCAGCAGCAGCAGCCCCAGATCGGCCGTGGTGGCCGGCGTCACCAGCGAGGCGAAGGGCTGCCCCTCCGCCGAACTCGCGAGCGTCGCCGATCGCGCGGCGCGCAGCAGTCGTCGCGCCTGCCAGGCGGGGGTGATCTCGCTCATGCCGCCGCCCGCCGACCGATCAGGGCGTGCGATTCGACGATCTCGGTCAGCACCCCCTGCCCGGCGTGGTCCCGGAAGAACGCCCGCATCTCCCGCTCGAGCGCCGTCCGGCGCTCGCCGATCCGTTCGGGGGAACTGCTGGACATGGAGAGGGCGCGCAGGACGAGGGTGTCTTCGGCCACCGACCGCCGCTCGATCACCGCATGTGCCTCCAGGCAGTGGAAGGCGCTGTCGAGCAGGAACGCCTCATGCCGGACCCAGCCGGGGCCTCGGTGCGCATCGGACCCGGCCGTGTCGTATCCGCGCCGCAGCGCATCGTAGCCCGCGACCCAGGCGTTCTCCGGCGTATCCGTGTGGGTGGTGTGGAACAGCGCCACCGCGCCGTCCGGCACCACGATCGCGTCGAGCCGGCGCAGCGTCTCCGCCCGGTCCATCCAGTGGAACGACCGTCCCATCACCACCAGCCGGAAGCGCCCGGTCTGCGGCCCCAGTTCGGCCGACCCGCCGGTCTCCCACGCCAGGTTCGGGATGTCGGCGCCAAGCGTCGCGGCGACACGCAGCATTTCGGGTTCCGGGTCCATCCCGACCACGCGGCCGGCCATCGGCGCGAAGCCGCGGGCGAGCTGACCGGGGCCACAGCCGAGATCGAGCACCGCATCCTCCGCCCCCAGCGCGACCAGCGCCGCGACCCGCCGCAGCAGCAGGGGCGCATACGGGGGTCGGCCGATCACGTAATGGGGCGCAACGCTGCGAAACCGCCGCCTCTCGTCGTCCGCCAGGAGAATCGCCATCTTTCGTTCACCTCTCGTCCGCGATACGCCACAATTGGCTGCGACGATGTGTCCGATCGGACGGGTCACGTCGAGGCGGCCTTCGCGAAGGATACACCGATGAAGCAGACGATCGCCCTGGTGGACGACGACCGGAACATCCTGACAAGCGTCTCCATGACGCTCGAGCAGGAGGGATTCCAGGTGCGCACCTTCACCGACGGGGAGAGCGCCCTGCAGGGCCTCACCGCGCGCCCGGTGGATCTCGCCGTGCTCGACATCAAGATGCCCCGCATGGACGGGATGGAGCTGCTGCAGCGGCTGCGCCAGCGCAGCACCATCCCCGTCATCTTCCTCACCTCCAAGGACGAGGAAGTCGACGAGCTCATGGGCCTGCGGCTCGGCGCCGACGACTACATCACCAAGCCGTTCTCCCAGCGCCTGCTGCTCGAGCGCATCCGCGCCCTGCTCCGCCGCAACGAGGCGAGCCGCGCCGAGGGCTCCGGCGCCACCCCGGCCGGCGTCATGGTGCGCGGCGAACTCGTGCTGGACGACACCAAGCACCAATGCACCTGGCATGGGCAGGACATCCAGCTCACCGTCACCGAGTTCCTGCTGGTCAAGGCGCTCGCCGCGCGACCCGGCATGGTCAAGAGCCGCGACCAGCTCATCGACGCCGCCTATGGCGAAAACATCTATGTCGACGACCGCACCATCGACAGCCACGTCAAGCGCATCCGCAAGAAGTTCCGCACCGTCGACGACAGTTTCAACCATATCGAGACGCTCTACGGCATCGGCTACCGCTACAAGGAGCACTGAGATGGGGGCCGCAAGGCAGGGGCTCTGACGTGACGGTTGATCGGGGAGCGGCGCATGCCTGACGGCAGCGGCATCGGCGGCATCTCGCATGTCGCGCCTCCCCAGCCACGTCGCTTCCGCCAGCGCTGGGTCTCCCCCCTGCTGCGGCGCATCCTGCTGGTCAACGCGCTGCCGCTCGCGCTGCTGGTCGTCGCCCTGCTGTATCTCGACCAGTACCAGAACGGGCTGCTCGAGGCGCAGGTCGGCGCGCTGCGCGAACAGGCGCGCGTGTTCGCCGGCGCGATCGGGGAGAGCGCGGTCCGGACCACCGACCCGGACAACCCCAAGCTGGTGCCCGAGATCGCCCGCTCCCTGCTGCGCCGCCTGACCGACCCGACGCCGGACGCCGAGGCCAAGCTGTACGGTCCCGACGGCACGCTGGTGGCGGACAGCCGGCTGCGCGAAACCACCGGCGGCACCATCTCCGTGCAGCCGCTGCCGCCGCCGCCGGATTACGGGCCGGTGTTCGGCACCATCGGCCGGCTCTACGACCGCGCCCTCAGCCTGCTGCCGCACCGGCAGTCGCGGCCGCTCTCCGACCTCGTTCCCGGCGCCGGGGTGGAATGGCAGCCCGACGTGAAGGAGGAGGTGCGGCTCAGCAGCTCCGGCCAGAGCCGGGAAATGCCGCCCTACATCCGGCGCACCAAGGACAACCGGCTGCTGGTCACCGTCGCCGTGCCGGTCGAGCGGGACCGCAAGACGGTCGGCATCATCCTGCTCACGCGCGAGGCGCGGGAGGTCGATGCCAGCCTGTTCACCGTGCGCATGTCCATCCTGGCGCTGTTCGGCATGGCGCTCGCCGTGACCGTGCTGCTGTCCTGGTATCTCTCGCTCACCATCGCGAGCCCGATCCTGCGCCTCGCCGGCGTCGCCACCGACATGCGGGAAGGCCAGGGCCGCACCGGCACGGTGCCGGCCCCCCTGCTCGCCCGCCGCGACGAGATCGGCGCGCTCGCCACCGCCTTGGCCGAGTCCGCCGAGGCGCTGTGGGCCCGCATGGACGCGATCGAACGGTTTGCCGCCGACGTCGCGCACGAGATCAAGAACCCGCTCTCCTCGATCCGCAGCGCGATCGAGACCATGCGCCGCATCGAGGATCCGGCGCGGCAGAAGCAGCTCCTGACCATCATCGGCGAGGACGTGGTCCGGCTCGACCGGCTGATCAGCGACGTGTCCGACGCCTCCCGCCTGGATGCCGAACTCTCCCGCGTGGCCGCCGAACCGGTCGACGTGGTGCCGATCCTGCGCACCCTGCAGGAGCTCGACGAGGCGACCCGCGACGAGGAGAGCGACCCCAGGCTCGAGGTGATCGCCCCACCCGGCGGCCTGCGCGTCTGGGGCGTGGAGGATCGGCTGGTCCAGGTGCTGCGCAACCTGATCGGCAACGCGCATTCCTTCAGCCCGCCGCACGGCCGCATCCTGGTGCGCGCGCGGGAGGCCGGCGACCTGGCCGAGATCAGCGTCGAGGACGAGGGGCCCGGCATCCCCGAAGCCAATCTCGAGCACATCTTCGACCGGTTCTACAGCGAGCGGCCCAAGGGCGAGAGCTTCGGGCACCATTCCGGCCTGGGCCTGTCCATCAGCCGGCAGATCGTGGAGGCCCTGCGCGGCCGCATCTCCGCCGAGAACCGCCGCGACGCGACCGGCAAGGTGCTGGGCGCCCGCTTCATCGTCCGGCTCCCGAAAGCCTGATCGCGCACCGACTCGGACCCGCGGGTTCCAGCCTCCCAAGTTCTTGTGACCCCGAAAACGGCCCATCTCCGGCTAGCGTTGTCCCCGCGGGAGATCCCCTCGCTGGAAGGAGTCGGTCATGCCCTTCGACGGAACCGCATTCATTTCCTCCCCACCCGCCATTCCGGAGGCCGTGCCCCACGGACTATGGCAACGGACACGCGCCGCCTGGGAGCGGGTGGTGCATCGAACGCGCGCGCGGGCCCTGGAGGTCCCGATGCCCGCGGCGCCGACCCGGGAATCGACCCTGGCGCTGCAGACCTTGGTGCTCGCCCGCGGCCTGATCGCCGACGAGCGTGGCTGGGTGCAGCGGCGCTACGAGACGCGTGACGGCCGCCGCTGTGCGGTCGGCGCCCTGCGCGGTGCCGCCCGCATGATGCGCGACCCCGTGCCGCACGGCGAAGCAGTGTCCTCGCTGCTCGCCGTCGCCATGTCGCGCGGCTTCACCGACATCGAGACGATGAACGACCACTCGACCCACGCCCAGGTCGTCAGCGCCTTCGACGACGCGATCCGTCGGGTCGGCACCGGCTACTGAGGCCGACGAGCCGCTCCGCTCGTCAGTCCCAGGCGCGAGACACCCCGACCGCCACACCCCGCCGCCGGAGGCGCGATCGTCCGGCAGCGGCGTGATGACGGCTGGACAGCGCATCGCGCGTCCGCATAGTCCGCGGACTTCCTGGGGAGAGAACGTCGATGCGACTGATGGCCGCAGCCTTCCTGCTGCTCGCCGGCCCTGCCCTCGCGCAGAATGCGCCGGGCACCACGCTGAGTTCGGTGCTGAAGAAGGGCTATGTCGAATGCGCCGTGCCGCCCGGCACGCCAGGGTTCGGCTTCGTCGACAGCCGGGGCGAGTTCCGCGGCCTCGACGTCGACACCTGCCGCGCGGTCGCCGCCGCCATCTTCGGCGATCCGGCGAAGGCACGCCCGATCCCCACCAACGGCGCCCAGCGCCTGCCGATGCTGCAGGCCGGGCAGGTCGACCTGGTGACCGAGGTGCTGACCCAGACCCAGTCGCGCGAGGCCGCCAACGGCCTGCTGTTCGCGGGCGTCAACTTCTATGACGGCCAGAGCTTCCTGGTGCGCAAGTCGAGCGGCGTGAAGACCGCCAAGGACCTGGACGGCGCCTCGATCTGCGTCACCGCCGGCAGCACCAGCGAGCTCAATCTCGCCGACTGGGCGAACAGCACCGGGGTGACGATCCATCCGGTGGTGTTCGAGCGCACCGACGAGGGGCGCGCCGCCTATGACAGCGGCCGCTGCGACGCCTATTCCACCGATGCGAGCCAGCTCGCCTCGATCGCGCAGATCATGCACGACCCCGACAACCAGGTGGTCCTCCCCGACGTCATCAGCAAGGAACCGCTCGGTCCGGCCGTGCGCCAGGGCGACGACCAGTGGTACGAGATCGTCAAATGGACCCTGGCGGCGCTGGTCACCGCGGAGGAGCTGGGCATCACCCAGGCCAACGTGGACAGTTTCCTGACCAGCCAGTCGCCGACCGTGAAGCGCCTGCTGGGCCAGACCGGCGACTATGGGAAGTTCATGGCGCTGGACAACAAATGGGCGTACTGGGCCATCAAGGCGGTCGGCAATTACGGCGAGATGTTCGACCGCAACCTCGGCAAGGACAGCCCGCTCAAGCTGCCGCGCGGCAAGAACGACCTGTGGACCCGCGGCGGCCTGATGTACGCGGCCCCGATCCGCTGAACCGGCGGGCACGGCGCCCGCCCCGGACGGGGCGGCGGGTCGGCTCCGGCTGATCCGCATCGGCGTGGGTGAGGCGCCGGTGGACCTGCAGCCCTGCCGCGGGACGTACGTGGCGCGCACCGGGGAGATCTGGGCGCTCACCGTCGTGAAGATCGAGAACAAGGGCAAGCAGAACCGGCGGATCATCATCGCGCCCGCTGCTTGATCCCGTCCGCAAGCAGGCCGGCCGGCCCCGCGGTGTCCGCGTCCATCTGCGGTTTCGACGAAGGGTTCGGCCGCCTCCCCGCCACGCTTTCGCCAGCAGGCCGCCGCGCTGCAGCCTCGGCATATCGACGCCGCGCGTGCCGTCCTGGAACGGGTCCCGCCCGATCGGCGACGGAAAGTCGATATGGGTCTCGAGCGTCGACAAGTCGCGATGAAGCGCCCGCGCCTCCGCAGGTCAGGGCGTCACTCATCGCCGGGCGCGCGCAGATACCGGTCGGAGGCGGAATGGGTGGCCGCAGGCGCGGGACACAACCCCGGTTCGCGCGTAAACCAAGCGAGAGGATCGTTCAACCAAAGCAGGTGCGCCATGACGCCAGAAGTCCCGACAGCCACCGGGGTCGGCCGGATCGCCGCTCGGATCGACCGCCTGCCGTTGACCTGGGCGCAATGGCGTCTGGCGCTGATCAGCCAGGTGTTCTGGGGCGTGATCATCGCCGCCGACGGCATTCCGGCGAAGGTCTACCCGTTCGTCTGGCTGCCGCAGCATGCGTTCGGGATGGGAGCGTTCTCCCTGCTGCTGGCGATGCAGTTCGGCGTCGGCATCCTGATCGGCGAATACCTGATCGGCATCGTCGCCGACAAATGGGGCCGGCGCACCGCGCTGCTGATCTCCACCCTGGCGATCGGGCTGCTGATGTGGCCAACCGCCTTCACCAGCAATTTCGTCGTGCTGATGGTGTTCTTCGGGCTGTCGGCGATCGGCCTGGGCGGCGTGCTGTCGACCAACGTCGTCTATATGGGGGAGATCATCCCGCCGCAGCACCGCGGCCGGGTCATGCTGGCGTCGCAGGTGCTGGCGGTGGCGGTGTACGGGGTGCTCAGCAACGTGCCGGCCATGCTGTGGGTACCCGGCCACTACGTGCTGTTCATCTTCTTCTACTGCGTGGTGTCGCTGGTGGTGCTGGTGCCGCTGGCGCTGTGGGCCATGCCGGAATCGCCGCGCTGGCTGGAAGCGCACGGCCGGCACGAGGAGGCGGAGCGGGTGCTCGCCCGCCTGGAGGCGGAGTGCCTGCGGCGCAGCGGCCTGGCCAGCCTGCCGGAGCCGGACCTGTCGCGCTATCCCGTGGTGGCCAGCCGCCACGTCCCGATGCGGGAGCTGTTCCAGGGCGAATATGGCCGGCGCAGCCTGATCCTGCTGGTGGCGTGGATCCTGGGCTACAGCGGCATGATCTACGGCTTCGGCGGCTACGAGCCGCTGCTGCTCAAGAGCTTCGGCATGACGCCCGATGAGACCTTCGGCATCATCCTGGTGTCTTCCACCTTCGGCGGCGGCATCGGCCTGGCGATGTGCTCGATGCTTGGGGAGCGGGTCGAGCGGCGGATGGTGATCCTGGTCTCCGCGCTGATCACGGTCGCCATGCTGGCGGTGCTGTACTACGTGCACACGCTGACGGCGGCCTATGTGCTGATCACCCTGTCCTGGGGGGCGACGGTGGTGTGGCTGTTCAGCATGTACAATTACACGGCCGCCAGCTATCCGACCCGGCTACGCGCGACCGGCACCGGCCTGACCGACGGTGTCGGCCATCTGGGGGCGGCGTTCGGGCCGATCATCGCCGGCTGGCTGTTCACCTCCACCGCGGCGTTCGGCCATGCCGGCTGGTTCGCCTATGTGATGGTGCCCGGCGCGCTGATCCCCGGCCTGATCATCGCCTGGTTCGGCATCAACCAGCGCCGTGCGGTGCTGGAGCAGATTTCGACCTGAGCCACCGGCCTTGGCTCGTCAGGCGGCGCTACGCGTGGCGGGCCAAGAGCGGGCCGACCAGCAGGTTGCCGCCGACGACCAGGGCCGCCTGGGAGGCGCGACTCACGCCCTCTGGTCAGAGACTTGCAGAGCCTGTTCCAGTCCACGCGAACCGCACCGGCGCGCAGGCGTGACCGGACCGCCGAGCGGCCCGGTTCAGCACCTGTTGCGGGCGTGCCCCCGGGTCAGAACCCGACCATGTCGCCGCCCTTCAGCTTCAGGATCTCACGCGCCTCGGCCGGCGTCGCGATCTCCAGGCTCAGGTCCTCCAGGATGCGGCGGATCTTGGCGACCTGTTCGGCGTTCGACTTCGCGAGCTGGCCCTTGCCGATATACAGGCTGTCCTCCAGCCCCACCCGCACGTTGCCGCCGTTGATCCCGGCCATGGTGGTGAACGCCATCTGGTGACGCCCGGCGGCCAGCACCGACCACACATACTGGTCGCCGAACAGCCGGTCGGCCGTCTCCTTGGCGAACAGCAGGTTGCGCGGCTCCGCGCCGATGCCGCCCAGGATGCCGAAGATCGACTGCACGAACAGCGGACCCTCCACCACCTTGCGGTCCAGCATGTAGGCCAGGTTGTAGAGGTGGCCGATATCGTAGCACTCGAACTCGAACCTTGTGCCGTGGCCCTTGCCCAGCCGCTCGACGATGCCCTCGATGTCCTTGAAGGTGTTGCGGAAGATGAAGTTGTCGGTGTTGTCGAGGTAGGGCTTCTCCCAGGGGAACTTCCATTTCTGGATGCGGTCGCCCGCGCGGGAGATGTTGAAGTTCATGCTGCCCATGTTGAGGCTGCACATCTCCGGCTTGGCCAGCAGCGGCGCCTCCAGCCGTTCGTCCAGCGTCATGGTCAGCCCGCCGCCGGTGGTGATGTTGATCACCGCGTCGGTGTTCTGCTTGATCCGCGGCAGGAACTGCATGAACACCGACGGATCCGGCGTGGGCGAGCCGTCGACCGGGTTGCGCGCATGCAAATGGATGATGGCGGCCCCCGCCTCCGCCGCCTCGATCGACGACTGCGCGATCTGCTCCGGCGTGATCGGCAGGTAGTCCGACATGCTGGGGGTGTGGATGGCGCCCGTCACGGCGCAACTGATGATGACCTTGGCCATGGTGACGTCCCCGGTTGGCTACGATGCGCCGGACTGTGCACCAGGGTCCCGATCCCCGCAAAGAGCCCTCCTGGCCGACCCGGCGGCTTGCGCAACGGCCACCGGCGGCGCTACCTCCCGGCCGGAAAAGCGGAGGTACCGCGGTCATGCGCGTGAAGGATGTGAAGAAGGTCGTGCTCGCCTATTCCGGCGGGCTGGACACCAGCGTGATCCTGCGCTGGCTGCAGGTGACCTACAAGTGTGAGGTCGTCACCTTCACCGCCGATCTCGGCCAGGGGGAGGAGCTGGAGCCCGCCCGCAAGAAGGCGGAGATGTTCGGCATCAAGGAGATCTTCGTCGACGACCTGCGCGAGACCTTCGTGAAGGACTTCGTCTTCCCGATGTTCCGCGCCAACGCGCTGTATGAGGGGCAGTACCTGCTGGGCACCTCGATCGCGCGGCCGCTGATCGCGCAGCGCCAGATCGAGATCGCCGAACAGGTGGGCGCCGATGCGGTGGCGCATGGCGCGACCGGCAAGGGCAACGACCAGGTCCGCTTCGAGCTGAGCTATTACGCGCTGAAGCCCGACATCAAGATCATCGCCCCCTGGCGCGAATGGGACCTGACCAGCCGCACCAAGCTGCTGGAATTCGCCGAGGCGAACCAGATCCCGATCGCCAAGGACAAGCGGGGCGAGGCGCCGTTCTCGGTGGACGCGAACCTGCTGCACTCCTCCTCGGAGGGGAAGATCCTCGAGGATCCCGCGGTCGAGGCGGACGAGATCGTCTACCAGCGCACCATCCGCCCCGAGGACGCGCCCGACCGGGCGACCGTGATCTCGATGGATTTCGAGCATGGCGATCCGGTCGCGATCGACGGCGTGCGCCTCTCCCCGGCGGCGCTGCTGACGCGGCTCAACGAACTGGGCAAGGCCAACGGCATCGGCCGGCTCGACCTGGTCGAGAACCGCTTCGTCGGCATGAAGTCGCGCGGCGTGTACGAGACGCCGGGCGGCACCATCCTGCTGGCGGCGCATCGGGGGATCGAGAGCATCACGCTCGATCGCGAGGCGGCGCATCTGAAGGACAGCCTGATGCCGCGCTACGCGGAGCTGATCTACAACGGGTTCTGGTTCAGCCCGGAGCGGCGCATGCTGCAGGCGCTGATCGACGAGAGCCAGAAGAGCGTCAGCGGCCGGGTGCGGATGAAGCTCTACAAGGGCAACGTCACCTGCATCGGCCGCGAGAGCCCGAACAGCCTGTATTCGATGAAGCATGTGACGTTCGAGGAGGACCAGGGCGCCTACGACCAGTTCGATGCCCAGGGCTTCATCAAGCTGAACGCGCTGCGGCTGCGGCTGGGTGCCATGGCGGGCCGCCGCGGCGGCGCGCTGTAACGTCACACACTGGCGCGCGGTGTAACGTCACGCGCCGGCGCGCGCTGTAACGTCGCGCGCCGTCGCGGCGCTCGCCGCGGCCTGCCTTACAGGCCCAGGTCGTTGAGGCCGGGGTGGTCGTCCGGCCGGCGGCCGAGCGGCCAGCGGAACAGGCGGTCGGGTTCGGCGATCGGATGTTCGTTGATGCTGGCGATGCGACGCTCCATCAGCCCGTCCGCGTCGAACTGCCAGTTCTCGTTGCCGTAGGCGCGGAACCAGGTCCCGCTGTCGTCGTGGTACTCGTAGGCGAAGCGCACGGCGATGCGGTTGCCGGCATGCGTCCAGACTTCCTTGATCAGCCGGTAGTCGAGCTCGCGCGCCCATTTGCGGGCGAGGAAGGCCTCGATCTCGGCGCGGCCGGTGACGAACTCGGCGCGGTTCCGCCACCGGCTGTCGGGCGTATAGGCCAGGGCGACGCGCGCCGGGTCGCGGCTGTTCCAGGCATCCTCGGCCAGCCGCGCCTTCTCGGCGGCGGTCTGGTCGGTGAACGGGGGCAGCGGCGGACGGCTCATGCTTGTCGCTCCTTTGCATTTTGCGCCTTCTGGGCGGCCAGCTCGGCCTCGAGGTCCGCGATCCGCGCGTCCCTGACCTGGATCGCCGCGGCAACGTCGGCCGCATCGAATTTCTGCGGAATGTGCTGCGGGCAGTTCAGGTCCCAGGCGATGATCTCGAACAGGATCGCCGCTTCCGCCTGCGCGCGGTAGCCCATCGGCATCAGGCGTGCGTTGAGCGCCGCGTCGCCCTCCACCACCCGCGCGCGGCCCCAGATCTTCACCCGCCGGCGCCGCGCGTAGTCCATCAGGAACAGGAACGCCTTCGGGTTTTCCGACAGGTTGCCGGTCGAGATGTACTGGTGGTTGCCGACATAATCGGCGAACCCGATCGTCTTCTCGTCGAGGATGCGGATGAAGCCGGGCGGACCGCCGCGGTGCTGCGCATAAGGCTGCCCGTCGGCGCTGGCGGTGACCAGATAGGCGCTGTTGGCCTCGGTCAGCGCCTCGGTCAGCCGGTCGTCGATCGCGGAGCGGAAGCCACCCCGCTCCTCCATCGGGCGGTAGCGGTCACGCGAGCCGCGGCGTGTCTGCACGGCCTTCACGGCCGGCGTGAAGGCGATGTCGCTGGTGGGGGTTGCCATGTGCGTCATCCATCTCGAAGCGGACCAGAGCACCGGTCCGGTGACTCGTCATGCCTACGATCGCATTTCCTGCACGTCGCGCGGCGCCGCGATCGCCTGCGCCGGGCCTCCGTAGCCAGCGCGGCCAGGCTTGCGGGCCAGGGCCGCGCGCGTCCTCACGGTCGCGCCCTAGGCACCGACGTCAGCTGGTCGGCGATCTTCGCCAGGCCCGCCGCCGCCCAGGCTTCGTCCTTGTCGCCGCCGGGCGCGCCGCCGACCCCGATCGCCGCGATCGGCTCGCCATCGACCTTCACCGCCACGGCACCCGCGAGCAGCAGCACGTCGGGCAGGCTCGCCAGCGCCGGCCCGTTCGGGTTGGCGCGGAACGCCGCGACCCCCTCGCTCAGCCGGTCGAAGCCGAACACCGGGCCCAGCGTGATCTGGGTATAGGCCTTGCGGAAGCTGGAATCGCGCGTGTGAATGGTGGAGCGGTCACCCTTGAGCTGAACCCGCACCACGCCCTCGGCATCGACCACGGCCGCCGAGACCGGCCAGTCGTGGGTGGCACAGACGCGAACCGCCTCGCGCGCCGCCTCGACGGCGAGGTCGAGCGGCAGGGTGCGATCATGCGCCTGCACCTGCGCCGCGGCCGGAGAGGCGAGCGCGCCGGCCAGCGAGCCGGCGGCCATGCGCACGATCCCGCCGAAACCGACAGACCGGAGCCGGCGTGGGATGTCGCCGGCAATGCGGCTGGGCGTGGCGCTGCGGGACATCGGCGGAACCCTCGTTCAATCGCGGCGGAATTGCCGTGGCCCTGAGGTAAGTGCTTCCGCCGAAAAGCTGTATCCGCTAGTTCTGGAACCCAGACTTCCATTGGTTGGAACCACGTGGACCGTTTCGAGGCGATCCGCACCCTGCTCGCCGCCGTCGATGGCGGCAGCCTGACCGCCGCATCCCGCGCCCTGCGCATGCCGCTGCCCACCGTGAGCCGCAAGGTCTCGGAGCTGGAAGCCCATCTCGGCACCCAGCTCCTGGTGCGCACGAACCGCAAGCTGCTGCTGACCGATGCGGGCCAGGCCTTCGTGCAGGCGAGCCGGCGGATCATGGCCGATCTGGAGGAGGCCGAACGGTCCGCCGCCGGGGAGTATCGCGAGCCACGCGGCGACCTCCTGGTCACCGCTCCGATCGCGTTCGGCAGGCTGCACGTGCTGCCGGTCGTGCTGGCGTTCCTGCACGCCTATCCGCGGGTCGACGTGCGGCTCGTGCTTACCGACGCCGTGGTCGACCTGATCGACAACCATGTGGACGTCGCCGTGCGCCTGGGGCGGCTTCCCGATAGCGGGCTGGTCGCGCTGCGCATCGGCGAGGTGCATCGGGTCACCTGCGCCAGCCCCGCCTATCTCGCCGCACACGGGGCGCCGACCACGCCGGCCGAACTCGCCCACCACGCATGCCTGGCCTTCGAGGGGCTGCAGACGTCACGCAGTTGGAGATTCGCGCCGGGCCCCGACAGCGGTCCGGTCGATTTCCGCCCACGCCTCGGCGTCAACACCGCCGAGGCGCTGATCGAGGCGGCGGCGAGCGGGCTGGGGATCGCCCGCCTGATGTCCTATCAATCGGCGGAGGCGATCCGCGACGGACGGCTGGTTCCGATCCTGCGCGACTACGTGCCCGAGGCGATCCCGGTCCATCTGGTCCATGCGGGCCTGCCGCTGGTGCCGCTGAAGCTGCGCGCCTTCTTCGATTTCGCGTTGCCGGGACTGAAGGCCGCGATCGCGACGCTTCCCAGGTGACCCGCGCGCCTCACCCCGGCCGGACGCCGGTCCGTCCGCGTCGCGTCAGATCCAGTCCCGCCACTTGAACCAGGCGAGCGGGATCAGCGTGCTGATGGCGATCGCGACCAGGCTGTACGGATAGCCCCAGCTCCAGTCCAGCTCCGGCATGTTCTTGAAGTTCATGCCGTAGATGCCGGCGATCAGCACCGGCGGGATGCCGGCCACCGAGGCGACGGTCATCACCTTCATCACGTTGTTCTGCGCGATGTTGATGAAGCCCAGCGTGGCGTCCAGCAGGAATTGCAGCTTGTCGTTCAGGTGCGTGTCGAAGTCGCTGAGCGAGTCCACGTCCTGCCGCAGGATGCGCAGCCGCTGCTTCAGTTCGGGCGGCAACCAGTCGACGCCGCTGCGCGCGACATAGGGGATGATGCGCGCGGCGGCGACCTGCGAGTCCCGGATCAGCGAGATGGTGTCGCCAACCCGGCCCAGCGCGCGCAGGGTTTCGCGCAGCAGCATGTCTTCCTGCCGGTTCGACCGGCGCAGGTTGGCGCCGAAGATCCGGCTGGAAATACCGTCCATCTCGGCGCGCAACTGCTCGAGACCGTCGGCGAAGCGGTCGACCAGCGCCTCCATCAGGCCGACGAACAGATGCATGCCGCCGCGTTCGCCGCCGCCATTGGCGACCTGTTTTTCGGCGTAGCGGTCGAACACGAGATGCGGGGCGAAGCGGATCGTGATCAGCCGTTCCCGCGACAGGATGAAGCCGGCCGGGACCCCGCGCAGATTGTCCTCGTCGCGCGCGATCAGCGGCATCGACAGCACGAAGACGTCCTCTTCGAAGTTCAGGCGGGACGAGGTCTCGATCTCGGACAGCGCGGCCTTGGTGGGCACCGCGTGGTGCGAGACCCGTGCGACCTGCTCGACCTCCGTGTCGCTGGGCGCGACGAGGTCGATCCAGACGGCGCTCTGCAGCGCGTCGTCGCTCAGCGGCGGGGTGAGGCGATGCAGCTTCTTTCCATCGCAGCGGAACGCGTTCAGCACGTCGCCTCCTGGCAGAGCTGGGAGGGCGCATGGACGAGACGTCCGCGCGGTCCGCCGCGGCGGGACGTTACGGTGCGATCGCCGGACGGGGCAACAGCGGACATGCGGGTCGCGCGGTCACATGCCGGCGCGACCCGCTCGCCGCTCAGTTCTTCGACTTGTCGACCAGCGCGTTCTTGCTGATCCACGGCATCATGCCGCGCAGCTTGGCGCCGACTTCCTCGATCGGATGTTCGGCGAGGCGGCGGCGCGTGGCCTTGAAGCTCGACTGGTTGACCTTGTTCTCCAGCATCCAGTCGCGGGCGAAGCGGCCGCTCTGGATATCAGCCAGCACGCGCTTCATCTCCTTCTTCGTCTCGTCGGTGATGATGCGCGGGCCGGTCACATACTCGCCGTACTCGGCCGTGTTGCTGATCGAGTAGTTCATGTTGGCGATGCCGCCTTCATAGATCAGGTCGACGATCAGCTTCACCTCGTGCAGGCACTCGAAATACGCCATCTCGGGGGCGTAGCCGGCCTCGACCAGCGTCTCGTAGCCGCCCTTGATCAGCTCGACCAGGCCGCCGCACAGCACCACCTGCTCGCCGAACAGGTCGGTCTCGCACTCTTCCTTGAAGGTGGTCTCGATGATGCCGGCGCGACCGCCGCCGATCGCCGAGGCATAGGACAGCGCGACTTCCAGCGCGTTGCCGGACGGGTTCTGCGCCACCGCGACCAGGCAGGGCACGCCGCCGCCGCGCTGGTACTCGCTGCGCACCGTGTGGCCGGGGCCTTTCGGCGCGATCATGAACACGTCGATATCCGGGCGCGGGTCGAGCAGGTTGAAATGCACGTTCAGCCCATGCGCGAAGGCGAGGGCCGCGCCGGGCTTCATGTTGGCGTGCAGCTTCTCGCGATAGAGGTCGCCCTGGCCCTCATCCGGGGTCAGCACCATCACCACGTCGGCCCACTTGGCGCAGTCCGCCGGGTCCATGACCTTCAGGCCCGCGGCCTCGGCCTTGGCCACGCCGGCGGAGCCGGGCCGCAGACCGATGGCGAGGTTCTTCACGCCGCTGTCCTTGAGGTTGTTGGCATGGGCATGGCCCTGGCTGCCATAGCCGATGATGGCGACGTTCTTGTCCTTGATCAGGTTCACGTCGGCATCGCGGTCGTAATAGACGCGCATGGGATGGGTCCTTCTTCGGTGGGGATGGGCGTTGGTGGACGAGGTGGAGTGCGGTGGCGCGCGGTCAGGCACCCTGTGTCATGGCCGGCGCAGGCCGGCCAGCCACGACTGCGCGGTCGATCGGTGGTCCCCTGTCATGCCATGAACGAGGCGTCATGGGAGAGCGCATAGTCGTGGATGGCCGGCCTGCGCCGGCCATGACACAGAGGGGCGGCCTTCGCCTGCCACGATACGAAGCGGGCATGCCGGCCGCGACATGGCGCGGCGTCCGGCCATGACGAGCGACTGGAGGCCGGCCACGGTTCGGGCGTCGGCGCCGCTCATATCACCCGTGTGGCGCGGGCCAGGGCGGCGACGCCGCTGCGGGAGACTTCGGCCAGGCCGAGATCGCGCATCAGCTCGATGAAGGCGTCGATCTTGTCGGGCGCGCCGGTCAACTCGAACACGAAGCTCTGCATCGTCGTGTCCACCACACGGGCGCGGAACGTGTCGGCGATGCGCAACGCCTCGACGCGCTTCTCGCCGGTGCCGATCACCTTCACCAGCGCCAGCTCGCGGGCGACATGCGGGCCGTCCTTGGTCAGGTCGGCGACCCGGTGCACCGGCACCAGCCGGTCGAGCTGAGCCTTGATCTGCTCGATCACCATGGCGGTGCCGGAGGTGACGACGTTGATGCGCGACAGGCGTCCCTCCTGGTCGACCGGCGCCACGGTCAGGCTGTCGATGTTGTAACCGCGGCCGGAGAACAGGCCGATCACGCGCGCGAGGACGCCGGACTCGTTGTCCACCAGCACCGAGATGGTCGCGCTGCGCTGGGTCGTGTCAGTCATCGGCATGGGGGGAACTCGATCCGAACGGGAGGAAGCGGAACATGCGGAACCGGCGGCCGCCACGCGCCGCCGCCCAGGTTCAGGCAGGGCGGCGGCGCGTGACGCTCCGGATCAGACGAGGGCGAGGCCGGCGTCGGTGACCCCGGCGCTGGTCGCGCCATGTTCGGGACCGAGCAGCATCTCGTTGTGCGCGGCGCCCGAGGGGATCATCGGGAAGCAGTTCTCCGCCTGGTCGACGGCGATGTCGGCGATGACCGCGGTCGGGCAGGCGAGCATTTCGCGGATCACGTCGTCGAGCTGGTCCACGCTCTCGGCGCGCAATCCTTTCGCATGGAACGAATCCGCCAGCTTGATGAAGTCGGGCAGCGCCGTGGAGTAGCTCTCGGAGTAGCGGCTGCCGTGCAGCAGCTCCTGCCACTGCCGCACCATCCCCATATACTGGTTGTTCAGGATGAACACCTTCACCGGCAACCGGTACTGCGCGAGCGTCCCCATCTCCTGGATGTTCATCAGGATCGAGGCCTCGCCGGCGATGTCGATCACCAGCGCGTCGGGATGCGCGATCTGCACGCCCATGGCGGCGGGCAGGCCGTAGCCCATGGTGCCGAGGCCGCCGGAGGTCATCCAGCGGTTCGGCTTCTCGAACGGGAAATGCTGGGCGGCCCACATCTGGTGCTGGCCGACCTCGGTCGTGATGTAGGTGTCACGCCCCAGCTCGCGGCTGATCTCGTACAGCCGCCGGATCGCATGTTGCGGCTTGATGATCGCGCCCTTGGTCGGGTCCTGGGTGAAGCGCAGCGACTGCTTCTCCCGCCACTGGTCGATCTGCCGCCACCACGCGGTGAGCGCCGGCTTGTCGGTCTGCCGCGGGTCCGCGTTCCACGCGGCCAGCAGCGCCTCGAGCGCGCGGCCGGCATCGGCGATGATCGGCACCTCGACGGGCACGTTCTTGTTGATCGAGGAGCCGTCGATATCGATGTGGATCTTGCGGCTGTCCGGGCTGAACGCGTTCAGCCGGCCGGTGACGCGGTCGTCGAAGCGGGCGCCGATCGCGAGCATCACGTCGCAGCCATGCATCGCGAGATTCGCCTCATAGGTTCCGTGCATGCCCAGCATGCCGAGGAACTGCGGGTCGGAGGCGGGATAGGCGCCCAGGCCCATCAGGGTCTGGGTGATCGGGAACCCGGTCGCGCGCACGAAAGCGGTGAGCGCGGCGGCCGCTTCCGGGCCGGCGTTGATCACGCCGCCGCCGGTGTAGACCATCGGCCGCTTCGCCTGCTTCAGCAGCGCGACGGCGCGGGCGATCTGGTCCGGATCGGGTTCGGTGCGCGGCCGGTAGGAGGCGTGCTGCACCGTCGCCTCGGTATACGGCGCGGGACCGATCAGGATGTCCTTCGGCAGGTCGATCACCACTGGCCCGGGCCGGCCGCTACGGGCGACGTAGAACGCCTCGTGCACCACGCGCGCCAGGTCCTCGGGCCGCTTCACCAGGTAGTTGTGCTTGGTGGCGGGCCGGGTGATGCCGGTCGTGTCGGCTTCCTGGAACGCGTCGTTGCCGATCAGATGCGTCGGCACCTGGCCGGTCAGGCACACGATCGGGATGCTGTCCATCAGCGCATCCACCAGCCCGGTCACGGCATTGGTGGCGCCGGGGCCGGAGGTCACCAGCACGCAGCCCACCTTGCCGGTGGAGCGCGCATAGCCCTCGGCCGCGTGCACCGCCGCCTGCTCATGGCGGACCAGGATGTGGCGGATGGCATTCTGGTTGAACAGCGCATCGTAGATCGGAAGGACCGCGCCGCCGGGATAGCCGAATACGACCTCGACGCCCTGGTCCTTCAGGGCGCGGAGGAGGATTTCTGCGCCGGACTGCGCTTGTCCGGCCTGGCTCTGTGCTGCCGACATGGTTCGGCTCCCGGTTGTCGAGGCGGACCGATAGGCCGTGGAGCGACCGCCCGTCAACCCACACGTTCAATAAACGCGAACAAATCTGCCATGTCGCTTTCCGAAAATTGCGCCAGACCAGCGTACCGCGCATGGATCGTGTGCGTGCAAGCCTGCGATGCCAGAGGGTGATGGCGGAACCAGGTCGCCTGCCGCTTGGTGTACTGGCCGGTGACGAGCTCCGTCCGCCGGCCCGCCTCCGCGAGGTCGATCTCGCCCCGCAGATGCGCCGACAACTCCGGCACGCCATGCGCGCGCATCGCCGGCAGCGCGGGGTCGAGCGCCAGCGCGAGCAGCGCCCGCACCTCCGCGAGCGCGCCGGCCGCCAGCATGGCGGCGAACCGGGTGGCGATCGCGGCGCGCAGCGCCTCCCGCGGCGGGTCGAGCCGGATCGCGGCGAAGCGCCACGGCGCCGGCGGCAGGCGCTGGTCCTGCCACGCGACCAGGCCGCGGCCAGTGCCGCGCCACACCTCCCAGGCGCGGGCGAGCCGCTGCCCGTCGGAGGGGCGGAGCCGCGCCGCGGTGGCGGGATCCACCTTGGCGAGGCTCGCATGCAGCGCGGCCGGCCCCTGATCGGCCAGCAGCCGCCGCGCTTCGGCGCGCGCCTCGGGACCGGGATCGGGAACCGCGGCCAGCCCGTCCGTGAGGCTGGCGAAATACATCCCCGTCCCGCCGGTCAGGATCGGCACGCGGCCGGCGGCCCGCACCGCCGTCATCTCGGCCAGCGCGGCCTCGCGCCACCAGGCGACGCTGCCCGCCTCGGCGGCGGGGCGGATGCCGTAGAGCCGGTGCGGGATGCGCGCCTCCTCCGCCACGGTCGGGCGCGCGGTCAGCACGCGCAGTTCGCGATACACCTGCATGGAATCGGCATTGATGATCGTGCCGCCGATCCGCGCCGCGATGTCGAGCGCAAGCGCCGACTTCCCGCTCGCGGTCGGGCCGGCGACGATCAGCGCGAGCGGCAGGGCATGTGGCACGCCGCCAGCATAGAATGACCCCGGCCAGCCCGCGATCCCGCGCGGCGCGCCCGGCCGCTTTGCTCCACCTCAACCGATCGCCCCCCGCCGCTTGTAACCGCCCCCACGCCGCTTGCGGTCCCGCCGGCCCGCTGCCAGGGTCCGCCGCGCATGGACCACGTACTCACGCTGATCGCGGACCGCCGCGCCCTCACCCTCACCCCCGCCCAGGTCGCGCGGGTGCGCGACGCGGTGCAAGGCGGCCCGCCGCTCGTCCTGTCGCCGGGGGAAGCCGCGGACATCCCGCTCGCCACGCCGCCCGACCTCGCGCAGGTCCGCGCCGCGCTGGATGGCGCGCCGGTGGACGCGATCGCCAGCCCGGTGGCCGGCCGCCGCAAGGGGCTGCTGGTCGCCGACATGGACAGTACGATCGTCACCGCGGAGACGCTGGACGAACTCGCCACCTTCGCCGGCCTGGGCGAGAAGATCGCCGCCATCACCGCCCGCGCGATGAACGGGGAGCTCGACTTCAAGGCCGCGCTCCGGGAACGCGTCGCCATGCTGACGGGCCTCGACGTCGAGGCGCTGGAACGCACCTGGGCCGGCGTGCAGCTCACCCAGGGCGCCCGCGAACTGGTCGCCACCATGCGCGCGCATGGCGCGATGACCGCGCTCGTCTCCGGCGGCTTCACCTTCTTCACCAGCCGGGTCGCGGCGGCGGTCGGCTTCGACCTGCACCGCTCGAACGTGCTGCTGGAGGCGGATGGCCGCCTCGCCGGCCGGGTGCAGGGGCCGATCCTGGACCGCGACGCCAATCTCGCCACGCTGCGCGAACTGGCCACCGCGCGCGGCCTGGCGATGCAGGCGACGCTCGGGGTCGGCGACGGAGCCAACGACCTCGACATGATCCAGGCCGCCGGGCTGGGCGTCGCCTACCATGCCAAGCCGATCGTCGCCGCCGCGGCGCGGGCGCGGGTTGATCACGCCGACCTGCGGGCGCTGCTGTTCGCCCAGGGCTACCGCGCGGAGGAGTTCGTCGGCGCCTGACGGCTTGTTCACAACACGTCATGATCGCCGAAACTCCTGCCCCTCCCCCTGCCGCCCGTGCCATAAGGCGCCCCCGTGAGATTCCTGACCGACTTCGCCGACCAGGCGGTGATCCTGCCGCTGGTGGTCGCCATCGCGCTCGCGCTTGCCGCCCAGGGCTGGCGGCGCGGCGCCCTCGTCTGGCTCATCGCCGTGGCGGGCACGTTCAGCGTGATGCTGGCGCTGAAACTCACCTTCCTCGCCTGCTCGCCGCTGTTCGGCCCGATGGATATCCGCAGCCCCAGCGGCCATGTGGCCGCGGCGACCGTGGTGGCCGGCGGGCTCGCCGCGCTGCTCACCGGCCGGCGCATGAGCATCCTGCCGGTGGCGCTGCTCGCCGCCGTGGTGATCGGCATCTCCCGCCTGGTGCTGGGCGCGCACTCGCTGCCGGAGGTGGTGCTGGGCGCCCTGGTCGGCCTGTGCGGCGCCACCGCGCTGCTGCGCTTCGCCGGCCCGCCGCCGCCGCTGCGCCTGGCGCCGATCGTCGCGGTGATCGTGGTGGTCGCGGCGCTGTTCCACGGCGTCCACCTGCAGGCGGAGGCGGCGATCCGCCACACCGCCTATCGAGCCGGGTTGCTGTTCGCGGTCTGCCATCCGCAGCCCTCGCTGCCGCAGGCCGCGCGCCTGCCGACGCTCGGGCAGGACGGCTGACCCCACCTCGCGGCGACGCCGCGTGCCGACGTGATGGCGCGCGTGGTCCCCTTCCAGCGCGCCGGCGTGGCGCTCAGTCGGGGTCGCGGCCCTCGACGCGGACCGTGCCGGCGCCGAACGCCGCATCCCGCTTCTGGAACGCGTGCTTCACCCCATGCGTGCGCATGGTCTCCCGGAACGCGCGGGCCATCGGCGCGATATGCCCGCGCGCGTCGATCTCCGCCCCGATCCGCTGCAGCGTCCGCGCCCCCATCAGCTCGAGCCCGAGATTGACCATGCGCTTGTTGGCCGACAGCAGATGCGGGTCCACCAGCCCCATACGGTCCGCCAGCCGCATCACCTCCGTCTCCAGCTCCGCCGCCGGGTAGGATTTCAGCGCCAGGCCGATCTTCGCCGCATCGGCCCCGCTCAGGCTGTCGCCGGTCAGCAGCAGCCGCTTCGCCCATTGCGGGCCGCAGTGATACAGCCACATCGAGCCGGGCGGCGTGCCCAGGTCGCGCACCGGCGGAAAGCCGATCCGCGCATCGTCGGCCGCGATCACCATGTCGCAGAACCACGCGAGTTCGGTGCCGATGCCGATGCAGGTCCCGTGCACCTGGGCGATCACCGGCTTGTGCATGTCGAAGAGCTGGATGCGCAGCCGCTGCCCGTATTCCAGCCGCCAGATGTCGTCGTCGATCTCCTGCCGGCCGCGATAATCCGGCCCCCGCCCGGCGGTGTATTCGTTGAGGTCGGCGCCGGCGCAGAAATGCGGGCCGGCGCCGCGCAGCACCACGCAATGGACCGGGTTGTATTCGTCCGCCTCGAGCAGCGCCGCGTTCAGTTCCCGCAGGAGCTGGGCACTGAGCGCGTTGCGCTTCTCCGGCCGGTTCAGCGTGATGATCGCGGTGGTGCCTTGCACCACGTAGGTGATCTGCTGGAACTCCACGTTTTCCTCCCGCCTTGCTTGGCGGGAAGCCTAGCACCCGGGGCGAGCCCCGCCAGCCGCGCCGGCGGGTTCGACCCCGAGCGGCCGTGTGCTCACCCCGGCGATGCGCCCTGCGTCTGCACCTGCAGCATGTACAGCGACTGGCTCGCGCACATCAGCAGGTGGTTGCGCTTCGGGCCGCCGAACGTGACGTTGGCGCAGACCTCCGGCAGCCGGATGCGCCCGATCAGCTTGCCCGCCGGGTTGAACACCATGACGCCGGAATACCCGAGCGGCGCGTTGGATCCGCACCAGAGATTGCCGGAGACGTCGGCCCGCAACCCGTCCGGCCCGCAATGCACGCCGTCCACCACCATGTCGCTGAACTGCCGCATGTTGGACAGCTTGCTGCCCTGCACGTCGAAGGCCAGGATCACGCCCTTGCCGCCCGGCCCGGTATCACCCGGCGACTTGCCGGTGCTGCAGACATACAGCGTCTTGTAGTCGGGCGAGAAACACAGGCCGTTCGGATCGGGACACTGGTCCTCCCCGATCACCACGTCCAACCTCCCGCTCGGATCCCAGCGATAGGTCTGCGTCGGCAGCACGCGCCTGGTGCCGCCGATCGCGCCCGCATTCGGCGCCCCGATCCGCGGATTCAACACCCCATCCGGATTGGTGGGGCCGCCGGCCTCGTCCGGATGTCCCTCGGACAGCGTGTCGCCATAGGCCGGGTCGGTGAACCAGATGCTGCCATCCGGATGCGGCACCAGGTCGTTCGGCGAGTTCAGCGCCTTGCCCTCGAAATTGTCGGCGATGACGGTCATCGTGCCGTCATGCTCCCAGCGGATCACGCGGCGGAAGAAATCCTCCGTCGACAACTGCCGCCCCTGGAAGTCGAAGGAATTGCCGTTGGAGTTGTTCGACGGCTTGCGGAACCCGGTGACCCGCCGATTGTCCCACAGGAAACGATACTGCGTGTTCGCCTGCACGTCGCTGAACACGAAATACTGGCCCTCGCTCGACCAGGCCGGTCCCTCCGTCCACAGGAACCCCGTCGCCACGCGGTGCACGGCGGTGATCCCCAGCAAGAGCGGCTTGAACGAGGGATCGAGCACGAGAATGTCGGGATCGGGATAGATCGAGGGCGGCGCGTGCGGCCCCCATTGCCGCGGCGGATTGGTCACCACGCTGGGCGCCGTGCCGAGATCCGCGCGTGCGGCTTGCGCGAAGGCGCGGCCGGCAAGCGCGGTTGCACCGATTGCGCCGACGGCGCCCAGCACGTGGCGCCGCGACGCGCGCGGGGAATGAGGCGGCATCATCACGTTCCTCCATGTCTTGGCCCAGGGACTCGCCGCTGGGCGCCGGATCATGCGCCCCGTCATCACGCGTCGCGGCTCACAAGGCCGGGAACACGCGCATTGCCGATGATCCGCGCCGCGCCTAGCGTCGTCCGCAACGAAGACGGAGGAGCCGGCCATGAAGATTGCGCGCATCGAAACGTTCCTGTTCGACCCGGGGACCGCGAAGAACCTGCTGTTCTGCCGCGTGGAAACCGAGGACGGCCTGCATGGCTGGGGCGAGGCCTATGTCACGCCAGGGAAGGAGCCGGTGATCGCGCATCTGCTGGAGCATATGGGCGAGTACCTGATCGGCCGCAGCGCGTTCTCGATCCGGCACACGGCACAGGTGCTGTTCGAGGATTTCGCGATGCGGCGCGCCTCGCTCGACCTGCTCTCGGCCTGGAGCGCACTCGAACTCGCGCTGTGGGACATCGTCGGCAAGCACGCCAACCTCCCGGTCTACAACCTGCTCGGCGGCGCCTCGCGCGGACAGGTGAAGGTCTATGCCAATGGCTGGTCCAGCGGCACCGAGAGCATCGCCCAGAACGTGGAACGCGCGCTGCGCGTCAAGGGGATGGGCTACACGGCGCTGAAATGGGATCCGTTCCCCGGTCCCTGGCGCAGCTTCATCCATCGCGAGGACGAGGATCACGTCGTCCGCTACGTCAAGGCGATGCGGGAGGCGCTGGGTCCCGACTTCACGCTGCTGGTGGAGGTGCATCGCCGGCTCGCGCCGATGCACGCGATCCGCATCGGGCAGCGTATCGCGGAATTCGACATCGGCTGGTACGAGGAACCCTGCCTGTGCGACAACATCGAGCTGGTCGCCGAGGTGCGGCGCGCCTTGCCGATGCCGATCGTCACCGGTGAGGCGATCTATTCACGGGAGGGATTCGCGCAGGCGCTGGCGGCGCGCGCGGCCGACATCATCAACCCCGATATCTGCAATTGCGGCGGCATGACCGCGATGCTCGACATCGCCGCGATGGCGCAGCCGCACGCGGTGGCCGTGGCGCCGCACAACTACAACTCGACGCTGGTCGGGCTGGCCGCGACGGTGCAGCTCTCCGCGATGATTCCGAATTTCTGGATCGCCGAATGCTTCATCAACCTCAAGCCCGCCTGCGACGAGATCGCGATGCAGCCGCTGACCGTCGCCGACGGGTTCGTCGACCTGCCCACCACCCCAGGGCTCGGAATCGATCTCGACGTGGCCAAGCTGCGGGCGCGCCCGTATCGCGACATGGGCATGCGCGGCGGCAAGGGCCTGCGGCACCACAGCGAGGAATTCCCCCGCAAGCACTACCAGGTTGCCGCGACCCGCACCGGGTATTGAGGCAGCGGCGCGCCGGAGCTCAGTCGGGAGGTTCGGTCAGCCACTTCGACATCATGATGCTGGGCGCGACCTCATAGGCAAGGCGCTCATAGAACGCGACGACCTTGGTGTTGGTCTGGCGCACCAGCAACTGCACCTTCGGGACTCCCCGCGCGCGCAGCCACGTCTCGCCCGCTTCGACCATCTGCCGCCCGTAGCCGACGCCGCGGCAGGCGGGATCGGCGGCAACGTAGTAGAGCCAGCCGCGATGCCCGTCATGCCCGACCATGACGGAGGCGCGGACGACCCCCTGCGCGTCTTCGCCGACGATCACGTCGGACGCCGCACCCGCGCGCGCGAAGCGGAAATCCTCGTTCGGGTCGTTGTAGCTGGCCACGAGACCGCAGGCGCGCCACAGCGCGACGACGAACGCTTCGTCGTCAGGCCGCGCGCTTCTGATCGTGAGCTGCATCGAGGCTCCTCCTCATACCGCCGGGCGACGGGCCGGGGATCGGGCGGCGTGGCGGCATGTCCTGGCCTGGGCCGCCACGACCACGCGCGCGCTCGCCGCCGCCCCGTGGCCGGCGGTCAGTCCGACATGATCCGCGTTTCCTTCCTGGTGTCGCGCATCGTCACGTAGACGATCAGCGAGATGAAGATCAGGCCGGAGACGTACCAGTAGAAATACGGCTCCACCCCCCAGGCCTTGAGCTGCAGCGCCACGTACGGTGCGGTGCCGCCGAACAGCGACGCCGCGATCGCATAGGGCAGGCCCACGCCCAGCGCGCGCACGCCGGCCGGGAACAGCTCCGCCTTCACCACCGCGTTGATCGAGGTGTAGCCCGACACGATCGCCAGCGCGGCCAGGATCAGCAGCAGCGCGGTCAGGAACTCATGCGTGTGCGACAGCGTCGTCAGCAGCGGCACCGTGCACAGCGTGCCGAGGATGCCGAACCACATCAGCACCGGCTTGCGCCCGATCGCATCGGAGATCGCGCCGAACAGCGGCTGCATGCAGGCATAGAGCAGCAGCGTGATGAAGGAGATCAGGGTCGCCTGGTCGCGCGTCAGCTTCACCGTGTTGACCAGGAAGGTCGGCATGTAGGTGCTGTAGGTATAGAACGCGGTGGTGCCGCCCATCGTCAGGCCGAGAACCAGGAAGAACTCGCGCTTGTGCTCCATCAGCATGCGGAACGGATGCGCGGTGCGCGTGCGCGCGGCGTGGCGGAATTCCTGGCTCTCGATCAGGTTGCGCCGCAGGTAGAGGCCGAACAGCGCGCAGGCGGCGCCCAGGATGAACGGCACGCGCCAGCCCCAGGCTTCCAGTTCGGCCGAGGTGAACATGTGCTGCATGATCAGCAGCGTGAGGCTGCCCAGCACCTGGCCGCCGATCAGCGTCACGTATTGGAACGAGCTGTAGAAGCCACGCCGGCGCGCCGTGGCGATCTCGCTCAGATACGTGGCCGAGGACGCGTATTCGCCGCCCAGCGAGAAGCCCTGCAGCAGACGGGCGAACAGCAGCAGCAGCGGGGCGGCCACGCCGATCTGCGCGTAACCCGGCAGCACCGCGATGATCAGCGAGCCCGAACACATCAGCACGACCGACAGCGTCAGCGCCGCCTTGCGTCCGCGCGTGTCGGCGAGCGTGCCCAGCACCGCGCCGCCGATCGGGCGCACCAGGAAGCCCACGGCGTAGATGGCGAACACGTTGACGAATTGCTGGGTGGAGCTGGCGGCAGGCGCCGCGAACTGCTTGGCGAAATACAGCGCGAAGGAGTTGTAGACGTAGAAATCGTACCACTCGATCAGATTGCCGATCGATCCGCCGAAGATCGCGCGCAACCGGGCGCCCATCGTGAGGTCGTCGGTCGAGATGCTGCTGCCGGACTGGCTGGAACTCATGCAGACGCTCCTTGAGCCCGCCTGACCGACGAGCCGGAACGGCACTGCCACGGCGTCAGGCGAGCGCTTGCCCTGCCGGGGAGCCATACCCGCAGCGGAATGTCAACGTTCCGGCCTGCCGCCGAGACGCCGGAGCAACCGCCGCGCCGTGGCGACGGTCGCGGCGTCCGGCAGCCGCATCCGGCGTGACGGTCGCGGCGTCCGGCAGCCACACCCCCCGCGACGGTCGCCTCAGTCGCGGATCCCGGCGGCCGCCCCGTTCCCGGATGCGGCGCGCCCGCCGGCGGGGGAAGCGATCAGTAGCCGGAGCCGGATCGCGCGACGGTTTCCTCGGCCGGGAAGTTGCACTCCACTGCGATCCCGTCCGGGTCGTAGTAGAAGAGCTGCGTCATGTTCATCCGCGGCAGGACACGCTCGTCATACTTGATCCCGCGGCGGCCGAGATTGGCCTTCATGTCGGCCAGGCCCTCGCAGGCGAAGGCGATGTGGTCCAGCCGCCCGGTCTCCGCCGGCTGGCCGGGCTGGTCGGCGATCACCGGATCCTCGGCGCGATGGCCGATCAGGTGCACCGTCGGGATACCGCCGCAATACAGCCAGTAGCCGGGAAACGGCAGCGGCGGACGGTCGCCCACGCTGAGGCCGACCACGTCGGTGTAGAAGCTCTTGGTGGCTTCCAGGTCGCGCACCCGGATCGTGTAGTGGTTCAAGGACAGTGCCGGCATGCCGTTCTCCCGCTCCCGTTGATCTTGCGGCGACAGCATGAGCCGGCGCGCGATCGGACGCCAGAGTTGCGACCGGGCGTGGGCCGGGCGCCGGCGATGGGACGCGGGTCGCGGGTCGCCAGGGGCGCCGATCGCGCGAAGATGCAGATCCCGCGCAGGCGGGTCTCGTGATAGCAAGGCGTCCGTCCAAAGGAGAGGAGACGCCGGATGAGCGACGAGTTGGTGTTCTACACCCACCCCCAATCCCGCGGCCGCATCGTGCGCTGGATGCTGGAGGAGGTGGGCGCCCCCTACCGCACCGAGCTCCTCGGCTATGACGACACCATGAAGTCCGCGTCCTATCGCGCCATCAACCCGATGGCGAAAGTGCCTGCCATCACGCATGGCGGCGTGGTCGTGACGGAATGCGCGGCGATCTGCGCCTATCTGGCGGACGTGTTTCCCGCCGCGGGCCTGGCGCCGCCGATCGGCGACAAGCGGCGTGGCCCGTATTTCCGCTGGCTGTTCTTCGCCGCCGGCCCGCTGGAAGCCGCCACCACCGACCGCGTTCTCGGGCTGGAGGTGCCGGCGGAGCGGGAGCGGATGGTCGGCTACGGCACCTATGCGGCGACGCTGGATACGCTGGAGGCGGCGGTCTCCGCAGGCGAGTACCTGGCCGGGGACACGTTCAGCGCGGCCGACGTGTATGTCGGGTCGCATATCGGCTTCGGCATGCAGTTCGGCATCCTGGAGAAGCGGCCGGCCTTCGAAACCTACTGGCGCCGGGTCAGCGCCCGGCCGGCGGCGCAGCGCGCCAACGAGATCGACGACGCGCTGGTGAAGTAGGCCGGACGGGGGTTGGTACCTGGGGCCGGTCCCGGGGCCTCACGCAGGGGGCGCCCGCGCGGCCGGCTGGGATTGGTCCGCCCGTGCCGACGCGGGGCGGTCCTGGGATAGCGCGCGGTCCGGCCGCCAGGGTCGGCCGCCGATGACGGAGGGAACCGGATGCTCGAGCTGCGACCTGGATGCGAGTGCTGTGACCGTGACCTGCCGCCCGCGAGCCTGGAGGCGCGGATCTGCTCGTTCGAGTGCACCTTCTGCGTCACCTGCGCCGAGGGCGTGCTCGGCGGTCGTTGCCCCAATTGCGGCGGCGAGTTGGTGCGCCGGCCGGTGCGCCCCGCCGACAAGCTGGCGCGCTTCCCCGCCGCGACCCAACGCAAGGTGAAGCCGGCCGGCTGCGTCGCCGTCGCCTGAGCCTCCGGCCGACGCGCGCGCCGCCCCGGCCCACCCCTCGACCCTGCCCAGCCGCTCGGCCACCCCGCCTCGACGCCCGCGCCGGACCGGCCAAAGCGGGCGAGCCGTCAGGCGGGCGGGTCGTGGAAACGGGCGACCGATCGGGCGGGGCGGGTCGCGTCAGCGGGCGAGCCGTCAGGCAGTCGGGATCAGCGCGGGAGCCGGCTGCAGCACCGGCACGCGGGCGAAGGACGCTCCGAACGGCGGCAACGTTCCGCCCGTGACCACCGGCACGCCGCCCGCGTGCAGCGGGCTGGTTCCCTCCAGCAGCGACGGGTCCAGTGCCACCGGCTGGTTCGACAGGTTGAACACGCACATCACCGCCTCCTGCTCGTGCCGGCGCACGAAGCCCACCAGCGGCGCGGGCAGGCCGAGCGAGGTCAGCGTGCCGTAGCGCAGGGCGGGCTGGGCGCGGCGCCAGGCCAGGAAGTCGCGGGTCCAATGCAGCAGGGAGTGCGGGTCCGCCTCCTGCACGTCCACCGCCTGCCGCCGATGCTCCGCGCCGACCGGCAGCCAGGGGGTGCCATGGCTGAAGCCGGCCTGCGGTTCATGCTGGGCCCAGGGCATCGGGGTGCGGCTGCCGTCGCGGCCGCGGAACTCGGGCCAGTAGGCGATGCCGAACGGGTCGCGCAGCTCGTGCTGCTTCAGGACGGCTTCGCCGAGACCGAGCTCCTCGCCCTGGTAGAGGCAGACCGACCCGCGCAGGGAGAGCAGCAGCGCCATCAGCAGGCGCGCGAAACCCGGGCTGGGCGGCGCACTGCCCCGTTCCGGGTTCCAGCGGCTGACCGCGCGCTCCACGTCGTGGTTGCTGAACGACCAGCAAGGCCAGCCATCCGCGGCCTCGGCCTGGGCGTCGACCAGGGCGGAGACGGTGGTCCAGTCGAACGCGCCGCGCAGCGGGCTCAGCGTGTAGGCCATGTGCAGCCGGTCCTGGCCGGCGGTGCAACTGAGCACGCGGTTGTAGGCACCGGGCTGGCTCGAGATCTCCCCCAGCGCGACACGGCCGGGATAGCGGTCGAGCAGGCCGCGGATGCGCGCGAGCAGGCCGGTGGCCTCGGGCTGCAGCATGTCGTGCCGGTGTTCCTGCAGCGCGAACAGCTTGGCCGGTGTGGGGCCGGTCCAGGGGGCGGGCGGGTTGGACCGCAGCGCGCGGTCGTGCAGCAGGAAGTCGACGGCATCCAGGCGGAACCCGTCCACGCCCCGGTCGAGCCAGAACGCGCCCGCCTGGAGCAGCGCATCCATCACCGCGGGGTTGTGCAGATTGAAGGCCGGCTGCTGCGACAGGAAGTGGTGCAGGTAGTATTGCCGCCGCCGCGGCTCCCAGGTCCATGCGGCGCCGCCGAACACCGACAGCCAGTTGTTGGGCGGCGTGCCGTCCGGCGCCGGATCGGCCCAGACGTACCAGTCGGCGCGTGCATTGTCGCGGCTGGACCGGCTCTCGCGGAACCACGGGTGGCGGTCGGAGCTGTGGCTCCAGACCTGGTCGATCAGCACCCGCAGGCCCAGCCCGTGGGCGCGGGCGAGCAGGGAGTCGAAGTCGGCGAGCGAGCCGAAGCGCGGATCGACTCCGGTATAGTCGCTGACGTCGTAGCCGAAATCGGCCTGCGGCGAGGGGAAGAACGGGCACAGCCAGATCGCGTCCACGCCCAGCGCGGCGATATAGGGCATGCGAGCGGTGATGCCGGGCAGGTCGCCCACGCCGTCGCCGTTCGTGTCCAGGAAGCTGCGCGGATAGACCTGGTAGATCGTCGCGCCGCGCCACCATTCGGTCTTGGCCATTTGGATTCTCCTCACGACGCCGTGTACTTCGCGAGTCCGCAATGGTCCAAGGACGGAATGCGAGTAGTGCATGTTTGCGGCATGCGCGGTGGCGTGGAAAGCACATGCTGCGATGCGGCAACAGCCGAATCGCAGCGGCGGGGGCAGACGCACGCCAGCGTGATCGTTCTGCCCCTGACCGTGCTCCCGGTGGGGTCAGCCGAGGGCTGGGATCAGCGCGCGTTCCAGGCGACCGGGCCGCGGAACGGGCGCATGTCCGGGTAGCCGCTGACCGCCCAGGCGCCATCCACCAGCAGGCTGGCGCCGGAGACATAGGCCGCGTCGGGGCTCGCCAGGAACAGCGCCGGGCCGGCGATCTCCTCCGGCTGGGCGGCGCGGCCGAGCGGGATGCGCTCCAGAAACGCGGCATGCGCGTCCGGGTTGTCGAAATGCCGGCGGGTGAGCGGCGTCTGCACGAGGCCGGGCAGCACCGCGTTCACCCGGATGCCGAACGGCGCGAACTCGAGCGCGCCGTTCCGGCTCAGCATCTCGACCCCCGCCTTGGCGGCCACGTAGGCGGAGCCGCCATGCATGGGCACATGCGCGTTCAGCGAGGCGATGTTGACGATGGCGGCGCCGCTGCGCCCCGCCGCCCCGCCGCGCATCATCTGTCGCGCCTGGTGCTTCATGCCGAGGAACACGCCCTTGAGGCAGAGATCGACCGTGAAGTCCCAATCGGCTTCGGCGAGGTCGACGATGTAGCCGGGCCGGGAGGCACCGGCGACGTTGAACGCGAGGTCGAGCCCGCCGAACCGGGTTGCCGCGAGCGCGACCAGCGCCTCGGCATCGGCTTCCCGCGTCACGTCGCTGCGGGTCCAGGCGAAGCCCTCGCCCAGTTCCGCGGCCAGGGCGGCGAGACCGTCCGCGTCCAGGTCGCCCGCCACCACCTGCGCGCCGTTTGCGTGCAATCCGCGTGCGATCGCGCGGCCGATCCCCGAGGCGCCGCCCGCGACCAGTCCGACTTTCCCGGCAAAGCGTGGATCCGCCATGTTCGTTGCCTCCCTTAACCGAACGGCAATCGCGACGTGATGTCGTGCCGCCCCGGCGGGTTTCCCCCGAACGACGGCGGTCCGGCAAGACATGCAGATTGCGGCAGGGCAGCGGGTCGCGGCGCGCGGCCTGACCTGGACGCTGCTGACCCCGCACGAGCCGGTGACGCCGCTGGCCACGGCGCTGGACCCCGCGCGGGTGCAGCCGCTCGCGCAATGGCGGCTGCACCACATGGCCTGCCTGCTCGACCAGGTGCCGGGGGCGGGCACGCTGCTCGCCGCCGCGCCGGGGCGGGTGGCGCTCGAGCCCTACCAGCTCGTGCCGATGCTGCGCGCGCTGGAACTGCCGCGGCCACGCCTGCTGCTGGCCGATGGTGTGGGTCTGGGCAAGACGGGCGAGGCGGGGGTGATCGCCTCCGATCTGATCGCGCGGCGGCGGGCACACCGCATCCTGGTGGTGGCGCCGGCCGGCGCGCTGCTGCGGCAATGGGAGCAGGAGCTGCGGCTGCGCTTCGACCTGCGCTTCCAGCCGATCACCCATGCCGCGGCGCTGGAGGCGGAGCGGCGGGTGCGCGAGCGCGGCGGCAATCCGTTCGACGCGGTGCCGTTGTGCCTGACCGCGCTCGACTTCGCCAAGCAGGAGCACGTGCTGCAGGAACTCGAGCGCACCGCCTGGGACCTGGTGATCATCGACGAGGCGCATCATTGCGTCGGTGCCGCGGCGTCGCGCGACGTCACCCAGCGCCGGCGCCTGGCCGAGGTGCTGGCGCGCACCGGCGACGGGCTGCTGCTGCTCACCGCCACGCCGCATGACGGGGACGACGCGCATTTCGGCTCCCTGCTGGCGCTGCTCGATCCCAGCCTGGTGGACGCGGCGGGACTGCCGGACGGCACCGCCTATCGCCGCCACGTGGTGCGCCGGCTGAAGCAGCATTTGCGCGACCGGCGCACCGGCGCGCCGCTGTTCCGCGCGCGGCAGGTGGTTCCGGTGGCGATCGCCATGCCGCATCCGGCGGTGCGGCGCTTCCACGCGGCGCTGTCGGCGCTGGTGCTGCCGCGGCTCGCCGCGCGCGGTGGGGAGGCGCTGGCCTTCGTCGCGCTGCTGAAGCGGTCGGTCTCCACCATCGCCGCCTGCGTCGCGACGCTGCGTGTGGTCGCGGCGCGCCTGGGGCAGGGCGACGCCGCGGAAGCGCGGGAGCGCGCTCGCGCGCTGCATGCCTATCGCCGCAAGCTCGCCCGCTACGGCGTGCTGCCGGCCGCGGACGAGGCGGAACTCGCCGCGCTGGAGGCCGAGGACATCGCGGCGCGGCTCTCGGGCGGCGAGGCGACCGCCTTGCAGGGGCTGATCGCGCTGGGCGAGGCGGCGGCGGCGCAGGATCCCAAGCTCGCCGGGCTGGTGGCGGCGGTGCGCGCCATCCGCGCCGATCGGCCGCGCGCGAACGTGCTGGTCTACACGGAATACGCGGACAGCCAGGATGCGGCCTGTGCCGCCCTGCGCGCGGCCGGGATCGGCGGCGAGGTGCTGGCGATCAGCGGCGTCGACGACGAGGCGGCCCGCACCGCCGCCGCGGAGCGATGCGCCTCGGCGGACGAGGTGATCCTGGTGAGCACCGACTCGCTCGCCGAGGGGCTGAACCTGCACCGGCGCTGTCGCGACCTGATCCATCTCGACCTGCCCTACAACCCGAACCGGCTGGAGCAGCGCAACGGCCGCATCGACCGCTATGGCCAGGTGGCGGAGCCGCTGATCCGCTATTTGTATCTCGCCGACACGTTCGAGGAAGCGCTGCTGCTGCGGCTGATCGGCAAATACGAGAAGGCCCGCGCGGCGCTGACCTTCATGCCGGACACGCTGGGGCAGCCGGCGGCGGAACCGGACGACGCGTTCGCGGAAGCCCAGGCCGCCTTGTCGCCGGGGCCGGAGGGCTCGCCGATCCCCCCGGGCTCCGGCTGGTTCGCGAGGCGGCCGGATGGGCGCATAGACCAGGCCCTGGCGGAGCCGCAGGCCTCGCTGTTTCCGGACCCGCGCGCGGCGATGCCGACCCTGGACCGGTCGGCGGAGGCGTCCCAGGCGGCGGCGTTCCGCGACCTGCTGCGCGAGATCGACCGAGCCTATGACGGGTTCGAGCGCATGGCGCTGCGGCACGGCTGGTTGGCCGGCCAGGGGCTGCAGGCGGACGCGGCGCGGCTCGAGACGGCGGAACGCGCGGTGCGGCGCAGCCGCGTCGTCGCGGCGGGCGTGGACCTGGCCGGGTTCGTCCGCGCCGCCCTCGCGAGCGAGCAGGGCGAGGTGCCGTCCGCTCCGCCGCCGCGGCGAGGCGGTGCCGAACCGCCCGTGCATGCGCGGGCGCCCGAGGAGCCAGGCCTGGTGCGCGTCCCGGCCGCCTGGGCACCGGATCTCGCGGGCTTGGCCGGCTGGGATCCGGCGCGGGGGACGCTCGACCCGACCGAGATCGGCCGCGCGCATCCGCTGGTGCGGCGCTGCATCGACCGCATGCGGCAGGCCGAACCGGTGGTGGCGGCGATCCGCTCCGACGGCGGCGTCGAGGCGGTGGTGACCTATGCCGCCTCCCTGCATGCCGGGTCGATCCTGGCTTGGCAGCGCGTGCTCGCCGTGCGGCTGCGGCCGGACGCGCCCCCGGCGGTGCTGCACGATGCGGCGGCCTGGTTCGACACCGCCGCCGCCGACGGCGCAGCCACCCGGCGCCGCGCCGTGGCGACCGCCGAGGCCCCCGCCACGGTCTGGGAGCGGCACTTCGCCGGCTGGGCCACGCGCCGCCTGCCCGAAGCGGAGCACGTTGTCCGGACCGCCGCCATGCAGCTCGCCGACCGGCTGCGGGCGGAGCGGGAAGCCGCGGCCGCGGCGGAGGCAGGCACGCTCGAGACATGGCTGCGCCATCGCGCTGCCGCGCTCTGCGGGCCGGTGCAGCCGCGCCTCGCCGACCTGTTCGCCGGACCCGCGGCGCCGGACTGGCGGACGGATCCGGATCCGCTGCGGCGTCTCGGCCTGTTCGCCGCCGATCCGGCCGCCACGCCGGCGCAGCGCCAGGCCGCCAACGAGGTGCTCGCCCTGGCGCGCGCCCGCAGCGAGGGGCGCCAGCGCCGCCTCGCCTGGGAGACGCTGCAGCTCTCCCCGATCGGCCTGCTGCTGCGCGGTCCGGCGTGAGCGGGGCGCTGCCGGACCTCGCCGACTGCCGGGTGATCGGGTCGGCGTTGACCGAGTCCTTCCTGCGGCTCGACCTGCCGCAGGAATTGCTGCGCCGCCGCCTGTTGCCCGCCCCGCCGGCCGGTTGGGCGCGCGTGGCGACGGGGCTGCGCCGGTTGGGCAGCGAAACCGGTCCGGCCCGCCTCCACGCCCAGGTACTCGCCCCGATCCTGGCCTGCGCGGGGTATCGCGGGCCGCGGCGGCAGCCGCCGGTGCCGACGCGGGAGGGTTTGGAGGATGGCGGCTGGCTCAGCCATGCCGCCGACGGGACCGCGCTGCGCAGCTTCGCGGCGGCCGACCTCGCGCCCGACGCCGGCCGCGGCACGCGCGTGGATCGCGGCAGCCCGCGGCGGGCCGCCTTCCGCGTCCTGCGCGCGCGGGGGGAGCACGCCGGCCTGCTGACCGATGGGGCGGTGCTGTGCCTGCTGCTCGCCGACCCGGCCCGGTCCGACACCCGCATCGAACTGCCGCTCGCCGCCTGCGCGACGCCGACGGCCCCGGATGGCGTGCGGCTGCTGCTCGCGCTGCTCGCGCCCGCCGGTCTCGCCGCGCTCCCCGCCCTGCTCGACGCCGCCCGCCTCGCCCAGGTGCGGGTCACCGGCATGCTGCGGCTTCAGGCGCGCGCCGCGGTGGAGACCTTCGTCCAGGCGGTGCTCGACCACCCGGAGAACGCCGCCCTGCACGCGGCCGGCGCCGCTTCGGCGGGCACGCCGGTCGGCGCCGATCCCAGCGAACCCGCCCCGCTCGCGGCGCAGCTCTGGCGGGAGGCGCTGGTGATGGTCTACCGGCTGCTGTTCCTGTTCCGGCTCGAAAGCACCGCCGATCCGGCCTGCGGCTTCGGCTTCGTCGCGACCCCGGCCTGGCAGCAGGGACTGTCGCCGCTGCGCGCCCTCGCCCCGCTCGCGCGCCGCGTGCTGGACCAGGGGGCGGAGACCGCGCGCATGCTGGAGGACGGGTTGCGCGCGACGTTCCGCGCCGTCCGCGACGGGCTCGACTGCGCCGACCTGTCGATCCCGCCACTCGGGGGCGCGCTGTTCGGGCCCGCCGCGACGCCGCTGCTGGATGCGGCACGCTGGGGCGAGCGCGGCGTCGCGAGCCTGCTCGATCGGCTGCTCTGGACCGAACCCGGCGCCGAGGCGCGGGCGCGGATCCAGTACGGCGCGCTCGACGTCGAGGAACTCGGCCGCGTCTACGAGGCCCTGCTCGACCTCGAGCCGGCGATCGCCGACCGCAAGCTGGTCCGCCTGCGGCGGGGGCGGCTGGAGGCGGTGGTGCCCGCGGCGGACGCGCGCACCGCCGAGGGGATCGTCGCGGTGGAGACGATCCCGGCCGGACGGTTCCTGCTGCGGCCCGGCCTGGGCCGCAAGGCGAGCGGCGCCTTCTACACGCCGCACCCGCTGGTCCGTCTGCTGGTGGAGCGCAGCCTCGCCCCGCTGATCGACGCACGCAGCCCGCGCGACGACCCGCATCCGGCCGCGCTGCTCGCCCTCAAGCTGCTCGATCCGGCGACCGGCAGCGGACATTTCCTGGTCGAGGCCTGCCGCGTGCTGGGCGAGGCGCTGCATGCCGCCTGCCGCCGCTGCGACATGCTGGCGGCGGAGGCGGAACGCGCCGCGCCGGAGGCCTCGGCGGCGGAGCGCCTGCGCCTCACCGCGCGCGCGGCGCTGCTGCGCGGGCGGATCGGCGCGCTGCCGGATCCCGATCGCAGCCTGGCCGCCTATCTGCCCAGCCGCGGCGGCGGCGCCCTCGCCGAGGCTCGCGCCGCCGCGCTGTGCCGGCGCCTGGTCGCGGTGCATTGCCTCTACGGGGTGGATCGCAATCCGCTCGCGGTCGAGCTGGCGAAACTGTCGCTCTGGCTCGAATCGCATGCCGAGGGGCTGCCGCTCACCTTCCTCGACCACCGGCTGCTCGTGGGGGATTCGCTGGCCGGCCCGTTCCTGGCCGACCTGGCCACGCTGCCGGTGGGCGGCGAGCCGCTCGATCCGCTGCTGGCGCGCGGGGTCACGGCGCGCCTCGCTGCCGTCCGCGACACGGCGCTGGCCGAGATCGCGGCGCTCGACGCGACGTTGGGGCGCGACGTGGCGGATCTGGCGCTGAAGCAGCAGGCCGCCGCGCGGCTGGCGGACACGCTGGGGCCGCTGCGCCGGCTCGCCCGCGCCTGGTCCGGTGCGGCGGCGCTGCGGCGGCGCGACGGCGACGATGCCTGGCTCGCTTTGGCGCGGGCGGTGGCGGAGACCGGCGCCTGGCCGGATCGGCTCACCGAAGCCCAGGCGGCGCTCGAGGCCGCCGGGGCGGAGGCGCTGTCCTTCGACCTGCAATTCCCCGACGTGTTCGCGGCCGGCGGCTTCGACGCGGTGATCGGCAACCCGCCCTGGGGCGTGCTGCAGCCGCTCGCCAAGGATTTCGCGGCGGGCTGGGACCTGCGTATCCTGGACGCGCCGACCAAGGCGGCGCGCGCCGCGATCGAGGCGCGGGTACTCGCCGATCCCGCCGTCGCCGCCGCCTTTGCCGCCTATCGCGCCGGGTTCGCCCGACAGAAGGCGCTCGCCGACCGGCTGTTCCATCACCAGCGCGCGACGCTGGGACACGAGGCCACGGGCGGCAACCTGGACACCTACCGGCTGTTCGCCGAACGCGCCGTGCAGCTCGCCGGACCGGCGGGCGCGATCGGGCTGCTGCTGCCCTCCGCCTTCCACGCCAACGAGGGCAGCACCGGCGTGCGGCGGCTGTTCCTGGAACGGACGCAGTGGGAGACCTGCTGGTCGTTCGAGAACCGGCGCAAGCTGTTCGACATCGACAGCCGCGCGAAATTCGCCCTGGTGGTGGCGCGGCGGCCCGGCCCGACCGTGGCGATCGACGCGGCCTTCTACCTGACGGATCCCGCCGAACTGACGCAGCCGGACCGCCGGCTGCGGCTCGACCCCGCGCTGCTGGCGGCAAGCGGCCCGCATCTCGCACTGCCGGAGCTGCGCAGCGCGACGGACCTCGCGGTGCTGCAGCGGCTGGAGCGCGGCGCCGCGGCCAGCGGCGGACCGGACCGCGGAACGGCAGCCCCGTGCGCCGCACCAACGCGGCTGAGTGCCTCGCCCGCTGCACCGACGCGGTTGGAGGCCTGGTGCGCGGCAAGCGGGATCGGGTTCGGCACCGACCTGCACATGACGGCGGATTCCGCCTCGTTCCGGCCGGTCGGGCAGGGCCTGCCCATGCATGAGGGCAAGAGCTTCCACCAGTTCACCGATGCCTGGCAGTCCGGCCCGCGCTACGCGGTGCCGGCCGCCGCGCTGTCGCCGCGCACCGTCGCGGCGGCGCGGCACTATCGCCTCGCCTTCCGCGACGTCGCGCGCAGCACCGACGAGCGGACCGCGATTGCCATGATCGCCCCACCCGGCGTGGTGTTCGGGCATACCGCCGTGGTGGAGCGAACGCCGCAGCAGCGCCCGATCGGTGCGGCGCTGCTGCTCTGCGCGCTGATGAACAGCTTCGCCTTCGACTGGCTGGTGCGGCAGAAGGCGGCGGCGCATCTCAGCCTGTATCTGGTCGGCAGCCTGCCGCTGCCTGCACTCGAGGCGGCAGCGGCGGCTTTCCTCGCGGACGCGGCGCTGCGGCTCTGCTGCAATCATGCCGGCTATGCGGCGCTGTGGACCGCTGAGACCGGCCGGCGCCGCAGCACGTGGCCGGTGCTCGCCGCGCCCGCGGCGCGATGGGCGCTGCGGGCGGAGATGGATGCCGTGGTGGCGCAGGCCTACGGGCTCACCCGCGCGGCCTATGCGCACATGCTCGCCTCGTTCAGCCACCGGTCCTGGCCGGAGGCTCCGGCGCTCTGCCTGGCGGCGTTCGACCGAGGGCGGCGCGCCGGCTGAAAACGGCGCGCCGCCACGCTCATCCGTGCCCGGACCCGGTTTCGCCGCAGCGGACCAGCGGGCCGCCCTGCAGCTCGACCTGGCGTCCCCGCGCCCGCCGCTGCTGGCGCCAATCCTCCAGCAGGTCGGCGCAGGTGTGATCGAGGAAGCGCAGGCCGCGCCCCCGCACCTTGACCGGTCCGTCCGCCGGCACCGTTTCCAGCGCACGTGCGAGGCGCGGCAGATGCAGGAAGGTCGCCGTCCCCGCCAGATGGATCGCGGTGCCCTCGGCGGTGCGATGCTCGCGGATCCGCAAGGCCGGCCGGCGCAGATGCGGCACCACCTCCACCAGCGCGAGCGCCAGCCCCAGCAGCACCCCGGTGAGCAGGTCCACCGCCACCACCGCAACCACCGTCGCGCCCCAGATCGCCGCGGTGATCGGGCCATGGCGCGCGAGCAAGGCGCGCACGTGGCGCAGGCTCACCAGGCGCCAGCCCAACACGAGCAGGATTCCGGCCAGGGCCGCGGTCGGGATCAGCTGCAGCAGCCAGGGCGCCAGCGCGACGCAGACCAGCAGCCACAGGCCGTGCAGCACCGCGGACCAGCGCGACGCCGCGCCCGCCTGCACATTGGCCGAACTGCGCACGATCACGCCCGTCATCGGCAGGGCGCCCAGCGCCCCGCAGACCAGGTTGCCGGCACCCTGCGCCAGCAATTCGCGGTCGTAGCGGGTGCGCGGACCGTCATGCATGCGGTCGACCGCGGCAGCCGACAGCAGCGTCTCGGCGCTGGCGATGAAGCCGAGGGCCAGGGCGGAGGCCCAGATCGCCGGATCGGCGAGCAGCCCGACCTGCTCCGGCGACACCAGGCGGAGGCTGTCCGCCAAGGCGGCCGGCACCTCGACATGGCGAACCGCCAGGCCCGACCATTCGGTCAGCACCACCGCGGCTACGATCCCGACCAGCGGGCCCGGCACCACCCACAGGCGGCGCGGCCGGAAGCGTTCCCATCCGATCATGCCCAGGATGGTGACCGCGCCGACGACCAGCGCCGCGTCCGCGCCGGTGCCGTCCAGCGGCCCGATGCCGACAATCGCCCCCGGCAAGGCGAGCAGGTTGGCGATGCCGCCCGCCGCCGGCGTGCCGTCCATCAGCACATGCGCCTGGCTCAGCACGATCAGGATGCCGATGCCCGCCATCATGCCGTGCACCACGGCGGGCGAGATGGCGCGGAACCAGCCGCCGAACCGCAGCAGGCCCGCGGCGACCTGGAAGGCGCCGGCGATCAGCAGCACCACCGCGAGGCCGGCGACGCCCTGCCGCTGCACGATCTCGTAGACCAGCACGACGAGACCGGCCGCCGGCCCGCTGACCTGCAGCGGCGAGCCGGCCAGCACGCCGACCAGCAGGCCGCCGACGATGCCGGTGACGAGGCCGCTCGCGGCCGGCATGCCCGAGGCCATCGCGATCCCCATGCACAACGGCAGGGCGACCAGGAAGACGACGATCGAGGCCGGCACGTCGCGTGCCGGCAGGAAGCGGTTGCCGCCGCTCATCGGGCCGCCTCCGCCATGGCGGAGACGACGCGGTCGGACATCGATCGCCGCGAATCGGGCGCAACCGCCACCGGCAAGGCGCCGCTCTCCGGCAGGGGAATGAACGTCTTCGCCTGGCCGTCGAACACCATGACGGTGCCGGTTTCGATGTGGAAGAACCAGCCGTGCAGCGTGAGCTGGCCGGTGGCGAGACGGGCCGCGACCGAGGGATGCGTGCGCAGGTGCCCGACCTGCGCGACCACGTTCTCCATCGCCAGCGCGTGCAGCAGGTTCGCCTGCGCGGAGGCGGGATATGCCTCCTGCACGATGCGCAGCGCGGCGTCGCTGTGGCGCAGCCATGCCTGCACGTTCGGCATGCCGGCCAGCGAGTCCGGCTGCAGGATCGCCTTCATCGCGCCGCAGTCGGAATGGCCGCAGACGATGACGTCGCGCACGCCCAGCGCGAGCACCGCATATTCGATTGCGGACGACACGCCGCCATTCACCTGCGCGACCGGCGGCACGATGTTGCCGGCGTTGCGGCAGACGAAGATTTCGCCAGGTCCGGAGGCCGTGATGTGTTCGGGTGCGACGCGGCTGTCGGCGCAGGAGATCATCAGCGCCGCCGGTTTCTGCCCCGCATGCACGAGGTGCCGGTACAACGCCTGCTGGCGCGGGAACTCGCTGTCGCGGAAGCGCGCGACGCCATTGATGATGCTGTCCATTGTCTCGCTCCATTGGTTGCCTGGATCGGCCGCACGCGGAGCAGAGGTTCAGGCCCAGCGATCACCGCGCGCGACACGGTGATCCGACATCACGGGTTGGCCGTTCGCGAACGGCGTCCCGCCAGAGGGGCCCGGATCAGGATTGTCTTTGGACGTTCGCGTGCAGGCTGGGCGAGCGAGCGGGTTCGTCGCAATTGAAACATCTGTAAAGTTTCCTGCTGCAACCAACCCGCGGCACGATCGTTCACGTCGGTTGCGCGCTGCGCGTTCCGCCTCCCCGGCGGCGGTCGCGCGTGGCGGCGAGATCGTCCGCGATCAGCGCCGGATCGTAGCCGGTGGCGGCGGCGAGGTCGCGCCATGCCTCCGGCGCGACGTGGCGCCGCGCGCGGTCGGCGAGCAGGTCGCGCTTGAGGAACGGCACGCCGCCCGCCAGGACCAGCGGTGCCCAGAGATCATGCGCGGGATTGAACGGCCAGCCGGCCGGACGGTCGGGCGGCACCCAGCCGGAGGCCGTCGCGGCCGCGGCGAGCTGCGCGGCCGGCGCGACGGCGGCACAGCGCAGGCCGGCGGCGCCGAGGCGGCGGGACAGGCCGACCTCGTAGAGGCGGATCACCGCGTCCTTGTGGCCGAGGTCGCGCACGCCGCGCCAGAAGCGGGCGAATGCCGGATGGCGGAGCGCAGCGGGCCCGAACCACAGGAACCAGCTCTGCAGGTGCCAGGCGATCTCGGTGCTGTCGGTCATGCCGACCAGATCGGCCTCGGGGAGGGCGGCGAGCACCGGGGCGAGCGGGCGCAGCGGGCCGTAGACGCTGTCATTGGTGAGGATCAGGGCGGAGAGGCGCTGCGGCGCCGCGACGGTGGCGAGGCCGTCGCGCCAGGCCGCGAAGTCCCAGCCGCGATTGGCGCGGGCGACGATGCGGGCGGTGTCGGGGCGGAGGCGCGCGATGGCGGCGGGGGCGAGCGGACCGTTGCTGACGAAGACGACCGCGTATCCGGCCTCGGCGAGCGCGTGCACCGCGTGGCGGACATAGGGCCGGACCGCGCCGTCCGGATCGTGATGCGCGTAGATCGCGACGCGCGGCCCGAGGGGGAGGTCGCCGGCGCGCACCTCCGGCGGGTGGGGCCGCAGGCGGCGGGCCTGTCCGACGACCCAGGCGTGGGCCAGTACCGCTGCTTGCCGCAGCGGGCGCGCCAGGCGGCGGAGCCTGGGGCGGGCGGTCATGACGGACCCGTCGCCCGTCCGTCCGTCAGCCGCGCGCGTGCAGGCCTTCCACCACGGCGGCGCGGAGCCGCGCATGCAGATGCGTGTTGGCGGCCACCACGTTGCCGGTGTCGCGCGGGTCGGCGTCGTCCGGGTCGGTCGCGTATCCGCCGGCTTCGCGCACCAGCAGCAGCCCGGCCGACATGTCCCAGGGCTTGATCCCGAGTTCCCAGTATCCGTCGTAGCGGCCGGCGGCGACCCAGGCGAGGTCGAGCGCGGCGGCGCCGAAGCGGCGGATGCCGGCGACCTGCGGCATCAGGATCGAGAGCGTTCGGGCAAAGGCGAACCGCTTGGGCGCGGCCACCGCGCCGAACGGAATGCCGGTCGCGAACACCGCCTCGCTGATCTCGCGCCGCGCGGAGACGCGCAGGCGGCGTTCGTTGACGAAGGCGCCGGCGCCCTTCTCGGCCCAGAACATCTCGTCCACCACCGGGTTGTAGACGAGGCCCGCCGCGATCTCCGACCCGCCATCCGGGAGGCGCCGCTCGAGCCCGATGCTGATCGCCCAGTGCGGCATGCCGTGCAGGAAGTTGGTGGTGCCGTCGAGCGGGTCGACCACCCAGCGCCAGGCCCAGTTGTCGGAGCCGGAGGCGCCGGACTCCTCCATCAGGAACGCGTAGCCCGGCCGCGCCTTGGTCAGCTCCTCCTTGAGCGTCTGTTCGGCGCGCAGGTCGGCCTGGGAGACGAAGTCGGAGGGGCCCTTGACGCTGACCTGGAGCTGCTCGACCTCGGCGAAGTCGCGCAGCAGGCGCTTGGCCGCTTTCTGAGCGGCGTTCGCCATGACGGTCATGTGGGGGGAGAGGCGCAGGGCCATCGGGAGTCTCCCTCAGCCCTTGGCACGCTCCACGTAGCTGCCGTCCTCGGTGCGCACGACGATCCGCTCCCCGGCCTCGATGAACGGCGGCACGTTGGTCTTCACGCCGTTCGAGAGCCGCGCGGGCTTGTAGGAGGAGGAGGCGGTCTGCCCCTTCACCACCGGATCGGCCTCGACGATCTCCAGCGTCACGGTCGCCGGGATGTGGATCGCGACCGGGTCACCTTCCACGAGATCGACCGTCACCGGCATGTTGTCCTGCAGGTACGGCGCCAGATCGCCCAGCAGATCGGCCGGGATGTGGGTCTGCTCGTAGGTCTCCGGGTCCATCAGCACCAGGTTCTGGCCCTCGGTGTAGGAGTAGGTGTACTCCCGCTCCTCGGTCATCAGCCGCTCGACGGTGTCGGCGGTGCGCCAGCGCTCGTTGGTCTTGTTGCCGGACTTCAGGTCGCGCATCTCGACCTGGATGAAGGCGCCGCCCTTGCCGGGGGTGATGATCTGCTGCTTGAGCACGGTCCAGCGGCGGCCTTCGTGCTCGATCACCTGGCCGGCGCGAATGAGGTTCGCCTGCTGCTTCATCGGATCGCTCGTCTCGATTTCAAAGAATGGAGGTGCGGGCTTCTAAACCGATGAGGCAGGCTGGGCAAGCTGGCGGGGCACGTGCGGGTCCGGTGCGGGTCCGCTCATCCGCAGGCATCGGCCGGGGCGCGGCCGCAGGCGTGCGGACCGGGGGTGCGCGGATCGCGGGCGCACGGACCGCGGGCGTCGGCCGCGGGCGTCGGGCAGCGCCCCTACACCCCCGATTCCAGCAGGAACCGCCGCCCCAGCTTCTGGACGGGCCGCGCATTCATCGGGAACAGCGCCGCGAACGCTCGGATCTGTTCGGGTGCGAGCGGAATCGGGTCACGGAACACCGTCCACATCACGCCCTCGGTGCAGGGCGGCGTGGTCAGCGAACCCATGTAGCGGAAATAGGTGCGGTCCCGGGGCAGCAGGGCGGCCGGATCGATCAAGACGTTCGCCACCGTCTGCACCGGCCCGGCGGAGGCCGGCATCGCCCGCCAGATCGGCACCAGCGCCGTGTTCAAATGCCCCGGCTGCAGGAACACGCCGGCCACCGCGAGCGCCCCGGCGGCGGAGCGGTGCACGAAATGGCACTCCATCGCCGCCGCCTTGCCGGAAAGCAGGTGTTCGGCCGGGTGATGGAAGTGGAACTGCAGCAGCTCGTAGCCGGTCTCCCCGATCATCATCAGGCTGCCGGGGGCGGTGTTCACCTGGATCGTGTGACCGTTGTTCACCACCTGCAGCGGCTGGCGGTGATAGGAAAAGCCGATGCGGCCGGTCTGCGCCGGGATGCCCGCCGCGAGGTCGATCGGGGTCTGCTCGCTGCCGGCGCTGCAGGCCGCGTAGTTCGGCGAAAGCGCCGCCCAATGCTCCGGCCCGTCAGCGCCCTCATACCCCCAATGCGCGCCCTCGCCGGCGCGAGCAGCCGTGGCGCAGAGCGGGCACAGCCCGGCAAAGCGAAGCAGGGAGCGGCGGGCGAGCATGGCGCGTGTCTCCAGGGCAGGGCCCTACGGAGACAGAACATCGTTGAAGATACGTTAAGACCACTCCGTCGGCGCGGGCTCCGAACCCGGTGCCGGAAGAGCGTGCACCGCTCCCGCCGGATCAGCCACCGCCGGCCCGTCCAGCAGGTAGTCGGGACCCAGCGGCACCTTCCCGAACCCGCCCGGAATATCGAGCACATAGGTCGGCCAGGCGAGCCCGGTCACCCGGCCACGCAGCGCACGCAGCAGCGCCCGCCCCTCCTCGATCGGCACGTGGAACCGCGCGGTGCCCGGCGCCGGGTCGAGCTGGTGCAGGTAATAGGGCTTCACCCGCGCGGCCAGCATGGCGCGGAACAGCGCCTCCAGCGCCTCGGGAGTGTCGTTCACGCCGCGCAGCAGCACCGACTGGCCCAGCACCGGGATTGCCCGCGCCTGCAGCCGGCGCAGCGCGGCACGCGCGGCCGGGGTGAACTCGCGCGCATGGTTCGCATGCACCACCACCCACATCGCCCGATCGGTTTCGAGCGCCGCCGCCAGCGCCTCGGTCAGCCGCGCCGGATCGGCGACCGGCAGCCGGGTATGCACACGGATCGTCTCCACATGCGGAATCGCCGACAGCGCGGCGACGATCCCGCCCAGCCGGCGCGGCGACAGCATCAACGGGTCGCCGCCAGTCAGGATGACCTCGCGGATTGCCGGACGCGCCGCGAACCAGTCATAGGCCGCCGCCAGCTCCGCCTCGCTCAGCAGGCCGCCATCGGGGCCCACATGCTCGCGCCGGAAGCAGAACCGGCAATACACCGGGCACACCAGCAGCGGCTTCAGCAGCGCTCGATCGGCATAGCGGTGCACCACGCCCTTCAGCGGCGACTTCGCGTCGTCGCCGATCGGGTCGAGCAGCTCGTGCGGGGCGGTGGCGAGTTCCGCCGGATCAGGGATGAACTGCCGCCCGATCGGATCGTCGGGCCGCGCGATCAGCGCCTGCATCGTCGGGGTGACGGCGATCGCATAGCGCTGCTCCACCGCCGCGACCGCGGGTTCGGTCGCGGCCGGGATCAGGCCGGCGGCGGCGAGGTCGGCGGCGGTGCGCAGCGTGCGCTCGCCCCGGCCGATCGCCGCCGCGTACGTAACGTCGCCGGGGCCGCTCGCGTCCGAGCCGTCAGGCGGTGGGTCGTGCGGGGTCAGGCCTTCGCCAGCGCGCAGGTCTGCGGATCCATCGGCTGAAATGCCTTCTCCGCCGGAATGGTGGCGACGAGGTTGAAGAAGTCCCATGGGCCTTTCGATTCGGCAGGCGCCTTGGTCTGCCAGACATAGGTGTCGTGGATGTGCTTGCCGTCCGCCCGCACATGCCCCTTCCCGAACAGCGGGTCGTCGACCGGGATCGCCTTCATCTGCGCGATCGCCGCCCGTCCGCTCGCCTTCGCCTTGTCCGGTCCCAGCGCGGCGACCGCCTTCAGATAGTGGGTGACCGCCGAGTAGCACCCCGCGTGATAATAGTTCGGCGCGGCGTTGTGGTAGCGCGGCATGAACCGCGCCGCAAACGCCCGCGTCCCCTCGTCCTTGGTCCAGACGAACGGCATGCAGCCGACGATGCCCTGCGCCTGGTCGAGCCCGACCGACTGCACGATGTAGTCCTGGTAGACCAGCGCGCAGATCGTCATGCCGCCCTGCGGCAGGCCGAACTCGCGCGCCTGCTTGATGCAGTTCGACGTGTCGTCGCCGGCATTCGCGAGGCACAGCACCTTCGCCTTGCTGGCCTGCGCCGCCAGCAGATAGGACGAGAAGTCGGTGGTGCCGGGGAACGGATAGGCGCTCATGCCCAGCACCTTGCCGCCCATCTGCTCGACGATCGTGGCGGTGTCCTTCGCCATCGTGTGGCCGGAGATGTAGTCGAACTTCACGAAATACCACGTGTCCCGCCCGCCCTGCACCAGGCCGCGGGTCACCGCATTGGAGTTGGACCACAGATCGTAGGTCCACTGGATCTGGTTGGGGGAGCAGTACTTGCCGGTCAGGTCGGGAATGCCGGCGCCGGTGAAGATCACCGCCTTGTCCTTCTCCTTCGCCACCTGGCCGACCGCGATCGCGACGCCCGAATGCGGGATGTCGAAGATCGCGTCCACGTCCTGCGTGTCGTACCAGCCCCGCGCGATCGTCGCGCCCACGTCGGGCTTCAGCAGCATGTCGGCCTGCAGCAGCTCGACCTTGATCTCGGGATGCTGCTTGGTGAAATCCTCGATCGCGAACTGCGCCGCCAGCACGTCGCCGGGACCGGTCGCCTCGGCATAGGGACCGCTCATGTCGGTGAGGATCCCGATGCGGATCGGGGCGGACTGCGCGCGGCCGCGGCGAAGCGGCACCGCGGTGGCGGCGGCGGACGCGGCAGCGGTGCCGAGAAGAGTGCGGCGCGTGAAGGCAGGCATCGTTTCCCCCGAAAGACATTCTTATGCGGCCGGAGGCTTGCCGTTCGGCTGCCCCCTGTCAACGCGCCGGCCCCGTTCGGACCAGCGCTTGGAACGCGCTTCCCAACACGGGACGCCGCGCCGATCCGGCGCTAGGCTCCGCCGCATGACCAAGCCGGCCGCCCCCCGCCCCGCGCCCCCTCCCGCGAAACCCGCCTGGCACCCCGACCGGCTCGCCGCGCGCCTGCCCTTCCTGCGCCGCCGCGCGCGGCTGACCGCGGCGACGCGCGCCTTCTTCGCCGGTCGCGGCTACCTGGAGGTGGAGACGCCCTATGCCGTGCCCGCCCCGGGGGAGGAGGTGCACCTGCATCCCTTCGCCACCCGGCGGCGCCACCCCGACGGGCGCGAGGAGCCGCTCTGGCTCCACACCAGCCCGGAATTCGCGATGAAGCGCCTGCTGGCCGGGGGCGCCGGGCCGATCTTCCAACTCGCCCGGGTGTGGCGGAACGGGGAGGCCAGCGCGACCCATGCGCCCGAGTTCACCATGCTCGAATGGTATGCGCCGGGTGCGGGAATGGACGCGCTGATCGCCGAGACGACCGCCCTGCTCCGCGCCGTTCTGCCGCCGGTGGTGACCTGCCGCGGCGTCACCACCGACCTCTCCCGCATCGAATGCCTCACCGTCGCCGAGGCCTTCCACCGCCACGCCGGCGCCGATCTGCTGGGAACCGCCGGCGATGCCGCCGCACTCGCCGCCTCGGCCGGCACCCGCCTGCGCGACGGCGAGGACTGGGAGGACCTGTTCTTCCGTCTCCTGCTCGAACGCGTCGAGCCCCGGATCGGCCGCGACCACCCCACCTTTCTCACCCACTGGCCGGCGGCGCAGGCGGCCCTCGCGCGGCGGGACCCGGCCGACCCCAGGGTCGCCGAACGCTTCGAGCTGTTCGTCTGCGGCATAGAACTCGCCAACGCCTTCGTCGAACTGACCGACGCCGAGGAGCAGCGCGCCCGCTTCGCCGAGGATCGCCGCCGCCGCGCCGCGATTTACGGCGGCGACCCCGTGATGGACTGGCCGCTGGATGAGGACTTCCTCGCCGCCCTCGCGCATGGCATGCCCGCCTGTGCGGGCATCGCGCTGGGCTTCGACCGGCTCGCGATGATCGCGGCCGGCGCCGACCGGATCGGCCAGGTGCTGTGGCTGCCGCCATCCGACCTGGCCTGAGCCACGGACCCGCTTGCGGCGCCACCCGCACCGGCCCGACAGTCGTCGCCATCCACAGGGAGCATGCCATGCGCCGCGCCGTTCCGATCCTGCTCGTCCTGGTCCTCGCCGCCTGCACCAACGGGCTGGCGGCGCGCCAGGCGCGGCTTGCGCCGTTCATCGGCCAGCGCGAGGGCGTGCTGGTGCAGCAACTCGGCGTGCCGAACCGGGTCTACGAGACGGAAGGGGTGAAATACCTCGCCTACGACGAGGGCCAGACGGAGATCGTGCCCGGCAGCCCGGGATACCCGTTCGGGCCGCCCTTCTGGGGCCCGTATGGCGGGCTGCCGCCGCAGGTGATCACCACCTTCTGCGAAACCACCTTTGCCGTGGTGGAGGGAACGGTGCGGTCCTTCTCCTTCCGCGGCAATGGCTGCGGCTGACCCTCGGCTGGCGACGGCTGCAGCGCCCTCCGCTGGCGACGGCTGCTTCACACCCGCTCTCCCGGGTGGCGGACGCCACTGTGGCCGACAGGCCACAGTTCGCCCGATGAGTGCGGCAGCGGGACATCGTTGACCTAGGTCAAGGCCATTCCGGTCACCGGATGGTTTTTCTCTCTCGGCACAAAAACTCGCGTCCTGGTTGTGAGGACCGCGCCCGCCGAGGAGAGATCATGAGACATTTTCTGCTCGCCACCGCCCTCGTGGGCGCCATGGCATTCAGTGGGGCGGCCTCCGCCCAGAGCGTGTGGGACGAGAAGCCCGTCGGCAAGGAAGCGGGCGCCTTCATGATGCGCGCGCGGGCGATCGGCGTGATCCCGCTGAACTCCAGCAGCAGCATCTCGGTGATCGGCGGCCATGTCGAAACCTCCAACACCGCCGCGCCGGAACTCGACTTCTCCTACTTCCTCACCGACAACGTCGCGCTCGAGCTGATCGCCGCGACCACGCAGCACAACATCTATGCGAAGGGCTCCGCCCTGTCCTCGGGCAGCTACTATGTGGGCAATACCTGGGTGCTGCCGCCCACCCTGCTGCTGCAATACCACTTCATGCCGCATCAGCGGTTCAGCCCCTATGTGGGCGCCGGCCTGAACGTGACGTTCTTCTACAACTCGAGCGCACCGGGCGCCGGCACCAGCGCGGTGACCAGCCTCGGTCTCAGCAACAACGTCGGCGCCGCCGTGCAGGTGGGCTTCGACTACAACTTCGCCGGCCGCTGGTTCGCGAACGTCGACTTCAAGCAGATCTTCGTCAACACCGAGGCCAGCATCAACGGCGGCGCGATCAAGGCGAAGACCTCGCTGAACCCGATGGTGATCGGCGCCGGCATCGGCTACCGGTTCTGATCGGCGCGGCGGCCAGGCGCATCCCCCCGCCGCCAACGCCGCCACGCGATCATGAGCCGATGATGGGACGACCGGCACCGCCGGTCGTCCCATTCGGCGTTTTGGCGCCTCATGCGCCCGCGGGTCGGGCCCGTCTCCGGCCGCCACCACGCCCTCCCTCACCGCCTGCAAACGGACGCGGCAACGGGCCCAATCCGGACATGGTCAGCGCGTGACGGACGCGGCAGATTGCGCCGCCCCGTGACCAGGATGCCGTATGACCATCGCCGCCCTCCTTCGCCATCTCGCCTTCGCTGCCGGCCTGGCGCTGCTCTCGGCCGCCGTGGTCCGCGTGATGATCGCGGTACGGGTGATGGACACGCCCGCGGCACGCAAGGCGCATGACCGCCCCACCCCCAAGGGCGGCGGCGTCGGCATCCTGGTCGCCTTCCTGGTGGGAATCGGGCTGACCTACGCCTTCGCCGCCTATGCCCGCCTGCCCGACCCGTACTTCCAGGGCATGCTCGCGGCCTCGGTCGCGATCGCCGCGGTCGCCTTCCTCGACGACCTGTTCGACTGGCCCTTCGTGGTGAAACTGGGCGCCCAGGTGCTCGCCGCCCTGGTGGTGGTCGGCAGCGGCTTCTACGTCACCGATTACCGCATCCCCTATGTCGGCCCGCTGATGCTGGGCTGGCTGGGCCCGCTCGCCACCCTCGCCTGGCTGCTGTTCACCACCAACGCGATGAACTTCATCGACGGGCTGAACGGGCTCGCCGCCGGCGTCGCGCTGATCGCCTGCGGCTTCCTGGCCGGGATCGCCGCCACCCATGGCGGCTGGTTCGGCTACTTCGCCGCCCTGATGCTCGCCGCCGGGATCGTCGGCTTCCTGCCGTTCAACTTTCCCCGCGCCCGCATCTTCATGGGCGATGTCGGCAGCCAGTTCTGCGGCTTCATGCTGGCCGTGCTCGCCGTGGTCGCCAGCCGCTTCGACGGGATCGAGCTCTCCCTGCTGCTCATGCCCATGCTGCTGTCGGGCGTGCTGTACGACGTGGCGTTCACCCTGGCGCGGCGCGCCCTCGCCGGCCACCAGATCACCGCGGCGCATCGCGGCCATCTCTACCAGGTCGCCCAGCGCTCCGGCGTGCCGGCCGTCGCGGTCACGCTGATCCATTGGGGCTTCGCGATCTATGGCGGCTTGTGCTGCCTGCTGTTCATCGCCGCGCCCTCGGCCTGGAAGCCGCTGGTCCCACTGCTGGTGCTGCCGCCGCAGCTCGCCTGGACGGCCTGGGTCACCGTCCGCGCCCGCCACGCCAGGCTCGAGCGCTGGGGCTGAGGCGGCCACCGTCCCGCTGCCGGCGGTTGCACAAACCCTTGGAGTGCTCCCCCTGCTGGCTTACCTTTGGCCCCGAATGGTCGATCTCGTTTCCGCCCCCGCGACCCTGCCGCCTGGCCAGCGTGTCTACGCGGTCGGCGACGTGCATGGCTGCCTCGAGCGGCTGGTCGCGCTGCACGAACTGATCGCCGAGGACCTGGCCGCGCGGCCGGTCGCCGAGGCGACGCTGATCCATCTGGGCGACTACGTCGATCGCGGGCCGGAAAGCGCGCAGGTGATCGAGTGGCTGATCGCCGGCCCGCCGGTGCCGGCCAGCCGCGTGGTCAACCTGATGGGCAACCACGAACACCTGATGCTGAGCGCGCTCGCCTCGGGAGAGGCGGAGGCCGCGGAGGTCTGGCTCTCCAACGGCGGAGCGGACTCGCTGATGAGCTGGGGCATCCAGCGCTCCCTGCCGCAGCGGGACTGGGCCAGCCGCATCCCCCGCGCGCATCTGCTGTTCGTGCGCGACCTCGCGACCCATGTGCAGATCGGCCCCTATCTGTTCGTGCATGCGGGCATTCGCCCGGGCGTGCCGCTGGAGCAGCAAACCCGGCACGACATGCTGTGGATCCGGGAGCCGTTCCTCTCCTCGAAACAGGATCACGGGATGGTGGTTGTACACGGCCATACACCGCGACAGGAGCCGACGGTACGCCCCAATCGCATCGGTATCGATACCGGCGCCGTCATGGGCGGCGTCCTGACCTGCCTCGTCCTCGAAACCGACCAGCTCGGCTTTCTCAGCACATGATCCATGCTTGCAAGTCTATTGCCGGCACGTTACGGCAGGGGCAATGAACCAGATTTCGCTCGGACCGTCGCAGCAGCCCGACCAGCCGCATCCGGATCTGGCCGAGGCCGTGCGTCGGCTGTCCCACGCCAGCGTTCTGGTGGTCGGCGACGTCATGCTCGATCGCTATACGTACGGATCGGTTTCGCGGATCAGCCAGGAAGCGCCGGTGCCCATCCTGACGATCGAGCGGGAAGTCGCGCTGCCGGGCGGCGCCGGCAACGTGGTGCGCAACCTCACCGCGCTGGGGGCCGCCACCGCCTTCATCGCAGTGGTGGGCGACGACCAGGAAGGCTCCGACCTCACCGGCCTGATCGGCGGCCAGCCGAACGTGGAGCCCTGGCTACTGGTGCAGGGCGGCCGCACCACCACGGTGAAGACGCGGCTGATCGCCGCCGGCCAGCAATTGCTGCGCACCGACCGGGAAGACACCGACCCGATCCATCCGAAACTCGCCGACCGGCTGGCCCGCATCGCCGGGGACGCGATGGCCGCGACCTCGGTCACCGTGCTGTCCGACTATGGCAAGGGCGTGCTGGGCGCCGATCTCGCGTCGCGCTTCGTGGAAGCCGCCAAGCGCACCGGCCGCAAGCTGGTGGTGGATCCCCGTGGCAGCGATTTCGCCCGCTACGCGGGGGCCGATATCGTCATGCCCAACCGGCAGGAACTCGCGGCCGCCACCGGCATGCCGGTGGACAGTGAGGCGGCGATCGTCGCCGCCGGCGAGGAGCTGCGCCGACGCCACGGCTTCGGCGCCGTGGTGGTGACCCGCGGCAATGACGGCATGACGCTGGTGGAAGCCGGGGGAACCCAGCATTTCCCGGCCGAGGCCGCCGACGTCTACGACACGTCCGGCTGCGGCGACACCGCACTCGCAACCCTCGCCGCCGCGCTCGCGGCGCAGATCGAGCTGCCCACGGCGGTGCGGCTGGCGAACCTCGCCGCGGGCATCGTCGTCGGCAAGGTCGGCACCGCGGTCGCGCGGCAGGACGACCTGCTGGCCGCGCTGTCCCCGCAGCGCAGCGCCCTGCGCAAGATCGTCGGCCGCGACGAGGCGGTGGAGCAGGTGGAGCGCTGGCGCCACAAGGGCTGGCGCGTCGGCTTCACCAATGGCTGCTTCGACCTGCTGCACCCCGGCCACGTGCACATGCTGGAGGAAGCGCGGGAACGCTGCGACCGGCTGGTGGTCGGCCTCAACGGCGACGCCTCCGCCTCGCGCATCAAGGGTCCGCCCTGCCCGATCCAGCCCGAGGCCGCGCGTGCGGCGATCCTCGCCAGCCTGGCGAGCGTGGACCTCGTGTGCATCTTCGACGAGGACACGCCCGAGGCGCTGATCGAGGCGCTGCGCCCCGACGCGCTGATCAAGGGCGCGAACTACACGCTGGATCAGGTGGTCGGCGCGGAGCAGGTGCAAAGCTGGGGCGGCAAGGTGCTGCTCGCGGGCGTGCTGCCGGGTCATTCCACCGCGGCGACGCTCGCCCGCATCCGCGAGTAGCCGGCCGGGAAGGCCGGCCCGATCGCCGGAGCCGCACGCGGCGGCTCAAATCACCGCATCGCCAGATCGTTGCATTTTCGCGAGCGGACGGCGCGTTCTCGTTTGCGCACATGGCCAGCCGCCGACCCACGCGCGATCTTGGTTGGCGCGTGGCCGCAATCAGGCCTGGGAGGCGATCTGCTCCTCCCGCACCACCCGCTCATGCCCGTCGCTGTCGTGCCGGAGCCGATAGCGGCAGGTCGCGCCCTCGACCGGCAGCTTGCGGGAGATCGTGTAGACACCATCGGGAACGTCGCCATCGAACGGGCCGCGCATCAACCGCACGCGGTCACCGACGTCGTATCTGTGTGCAATCATGCACGAAATATGGCCCTTCCCCGGCATGCCAGCCAGCACAGGCCTGTTGACGTTCCGGTGCGTCGAGCGGGCGGCACGCGGTCGTGCGGGGAGAACCAGGTGGCCGGGGGTGGACCGGACGTCGTGGATGGCCGGCCCGCGCCCGCCATGACACGGAGTGGGATGGTCAGGCTAGTCCGCCCGCGGCGGCGATGACGGTGGCGAGGCCGGCCGTCATGCCGCGCAGGCTGGCGTCGGGCTCCACGTCGATCCATTCCTCGAGTGAGTGGGCGCGCCCGCCGGTTCCGCCCGATCCGATCTTGATCGCCGGAATCCCGAGGCTCATCGGGATGTTCGCATCCGTCGACGACCATTCGAAGTCGGGGCGGAATCCATGCGCCTCGATCGCGGCGCGGGCGAACTGCACCAGCGGCTCCGCCTCGGCGGTCTGCCCCGCCGGGCGGTCGCCGATCTTCTGCAGCGTCACCGCGATCTTGCCGGCGCGCGTGGACCGCGCCGCGTTCTCGGCATTCACCGCGGCATCGACCAGGGACAGGAATTGCTGCTCCAGCCGCTCGAGTTCGCTGCGCGCCTCGGAGCGCAGGTCGAACTCCGTCCAGACGCTGTTGGGGATCGAGTTGATCGAGGTGCCGCCGCCGGTGACGCTCGCGCTGTAGGTCGTCTTGGGTTTCACCGGCACCTGGATGCGTCCGAGCCGCGCGATGGCGTCGGCCATGGCGTAGAGCGGGTTGACGAGGCCGAATGCGCCGTAGCTGTGCCCGCCCGGGCCGCTGAACGTCGCGCGGTAGCGCTTGGAGCCGACGCCGCCCACGGCGATGTGATCCATGTCCGGGCTGTCGACGGTGATGAAGGCGGCGATCCGGTCCTTGTACCGCCCCACGGTGAACAGATGGCGCATGCCGCGCAGGTCGCCCGGCCCTTCTTCCCCGACATCCGCGACGAACAGCAGGTCGTCGCGCGTGGTGATCCCGGCGGCGTCGAGCGCGCGGTTCCAGGCGAGCAGCACGGCGAGGCTGCGGGTGTCGTCACCGACGCCGGGCGCGAGCAGCCGCGTGCCCTCCCGCCGCACTCGCACGTCGGTCCCGGCGGGAAACACGGTGTCGAGATGCGCGGCGATGCAGACCAGCCGGCCGTTGCCGCGCCCGCGGCGCAGCGCCGTCACGTTGCCCTCCGCGTCGATCTCCACCTCGGAGAGGCCATGCGCGATCGCCATGTCGCGCCACGCCGCGGCGCGGCGCGCTTCCTGGAAGGAGGGCGCTTCGATCTCGGTCAGCGTGATGATGTCGCGCACCGTGCGCTCGTGCTCCGCGGCGAGCGTCGCGGCCGCGCGCCGAAACGCCTCGGAGCTCATGATGCTGCGGATCGTCGCGGCGGCGGCAGTCGTCATGCCTGGCATCTCTCGTCCCTGGGATCGCTCAGGTGTGAAGCAGGTGCGGCGGATCGGCAAGATCGGGCGCCGTCCCGCTGGAGGCCGCATTTGCGCCGGCAGCGGGCCGTCTTGCGCATGGCATGTCGCAGACACCCCGTCGTGATGCATGCATCCCGACCGTCGCCCCAACGTTGAGCAGTGCACGGGGCCAGCGGCGCGCACGGCGCGGCGGTGGCCTGTTCGGCAACGGAAGGAGATGACGATGCGGAAGCAAGGTCTGATCGCCTCGGTCTGTGCGATTGCGCTGATGGCAGCCGTCCCGGCCTTCGCCCAAAGCGGTGGTGGTGGCGGCGGCGGCGGTGGGGCTGGCGGCGGCGGAAGCTCCGGCGGCGGCGGTACCGGAGCCAGCGGCAGCCCGAGCGGCATGAGCAGCGGCGGCATGACCGGCGGCGGCACGATGTCCCCCTCCGGTGGTCGCGGCGGCACGGGCCTGGGCACCGGCAGCGGGGCCATGGGTGCGGCCGGCAATCCCGGCAGCATGGGTGCGAGCGGTGGCACGACCAGCGGCAGCGCGGCGGGCACGCCGGGCACCGGAATGAGCGGCCAGATGGGCAGCGGCTCCCACATGTCGGGCAGCAGCACCCACTCCTCGTCCGGCAGCATGCGTCGCAGCGGCAGCCGCGGCAGCCAGGCCAGCGCGGCCGACAACTCGGCTGACCAGTTGAACGCGCAGAGCCTGCAGGCCGCGCGTGGCGGGTCGTCGGGCATGTCCGGCGGCAGCATGGGCACTGGCGCGTATGGCAGCACCGGCGCTTCGGGCAGCTCGACCGGGATGTCCGGCATGTCGGGCGCCGGCGCTCAGACGGGCAGCCAGGGCATGGGCACCGGGTCCGGCGGCAGCGGCGCCGGCAAGATGTAATCCCGCCGACGGCTCAGGTCTCGACGCGGCGCCGCTCCCCCTGGGGGCGGCGCCGTTCGTTTGTGGGGACGGTGCCTCTCGGTGTTCCTCCCTCCTGTCCCGCCCCCTGGGCGACCGGCCGAGGGGGCTGCTAGGCTGCCCCGGCAATCGACGGAGGTAACGCCATGAAGGCCGCGGTCTTTCACGCCCCCCATCAACCGCTGACGATCGAGAACGTCGAGATCGAGAAGCCGAAGCGCCGCGAGGTGCTGCTGCGCACCGCCTATGCCGGGCTATGCCATTCCGACCTCCACTTCATGGAAGGCCTCTATCCATTCCCCACCCCCGCGGTGCTCGGGCACGAAGGCGCGGCCGTGGTGGAGGCGGTGGGTGAGGACGTCACCTACGTGAAGCCCGGCGACCACGTGATCACCTGCCTGTCGGTGTTCTGCGGCGAGTGCGCGCAATGCATCACCGGCCACACCAATCTCTGCGAGAACACCGAGGTGAAGCTGCTGCCGGGCGCGGCACGGCGCATGAAGTGGAAAGGCGAAGTCCTCAATCAGGCCTTCAATCTTTCCGTGTTCGCCGAGCAGATGCTGGTGCACGAGCATGCGATCGTGAAGATCGACAAGAGCATTCCGCTGGATCGCGCGGCGCTGGTGGGCTGCGGCGTGATGACCGGCGTGGGTGCGGTGTTCAACGCGGCGAAGGTGGAGCCGGGCTCGACGGTCGCGGTGATCGGCTGCGGCGGCATCGGCCTGTCCGCGGTGAACGGCGCGGCGCTCGCCGGCGCGTCCAAGATCATTGCAATCGATACCAATCCGTCCAAGCTCGAGAAGGCGAAGGAGATGGGGGCGACCGACACGCTCAATGCCTCCAACGTCGACGTGGTCGCGGCGGTGAAGGACATGACCGAGGGGCGCGGCGTGCCGTACAGCTTCGAGGCGATCGGCCTCAAGAGCGCGGCCGAACAGAGCTTCGGCATGCTGGCGCCGGGCGGCGTCGCCACCATCATCGGCATGATCCCGTTCGGCACCAAGATCGAGCTGCACGGCGCGGACTTCCTGCGCGACCGCAAGATCCAGGGCACCTCGATGGGCGGCAACCGGTTCCGCGTCGACATGCCGCGGCTGCTCGAGCTGTGGCGCCAGGGACGGCTGAAGCTCGACACGCTGATCTCCGGCAAGATCAAGCTGGATCAGATCAACGACGGGTTCGCGCAGCTCAAGTCGGGTGCGCCGGTGCGCAACCTGATCGACTTCGGCGTCGTCTGACGCCGTCGCTGCCGACGGGCCTGGCGCTCGTCGGCAGCGAGCACTCCGTCGGCAGCGGCCGGTCGTCGGCAGCGAGCGCTCGTCGGCAGCGGGCGCGCCGGCGCCTCAGCGATACGCCAGCGCGTTCGGCGACAGCCCCATGGCGGTGACGGTGGCGGGGTTGAGCTGCCCGTTCGGCTGCAATCCGCGCCCCTGCTGGAAGGACTGGATCGCGGTCTGCGTCGACTGCCCCCACACGCCGTCCACCGCGCCGCGATAGAATCCCAGCGCGGCCAGCCGCGACTGGATCGCCCGCACCGAGGCGGGGCGGAGCTGGTCGGCCGGCTGCAGCGCCGCGGTGGACGCCGCCGGGGCATTGAGCAGCGACATCGGGTCGAGCCCCAGCGTCGCGGCGGTCGCCTGGTTCATCTGACCGGTGACCTGCAACTGGTGCGATTGCTGGTAGCGTTGCAACGCCGCGGCGCTGTCCGGCCCCCACACGCCGTCGGCCTGGCCCGCATAGACGCCCGCGGCGCGCAGCCGCTCCTGCACGCTCACGATGCCCGCGGGCGACAGCGGCTGCTCGTAGCTCAGCGGCGGCGCGGTCTGCGCCTGTGCCGCTCCGCCCAGCGCCACGGCCAGGACGGCACCACTCAGCCAGTGGGACTTACGCATGGCGACCTCCTCTGGTTCGACTTCTCTCGATCGCGAAACGCCTGCGTGCCGGCGCCGGTTCGCCTGCCGCGCGGTCGTGATCGGGACGCGCGGTGGTGTTTGGTCGCGTGAGTCACGGCCCGCATGAGCGCCTGCGCCGATCCCGCACGGTCGCTCGAACGCGTCTGTTTCGTGCCCCCGGCACGTGCGCCTCCGCCGATCCCGCGCTAGGGTCGCCCCGAACCTGGAGGGATCCGATCCATGCCGGCCGCGACCGAATCGCCGCTCGCCACCTACATCGCGCATCTCGAGCGCGGCGAGCTCGCCTATCAGTTCAGCCCATCCGCCAACCGCGCCGTGTTCTATCCCCGCCTGGTCTGCCCGGAGACCGGCGCCACGGATCTCGACTGGCGAGTGAGCAAGGGACTCGGCACGGTGCATGCCACCACGGTCGTGCACCCGGCGCAGGGCGCGCCGTTCAACGTGGCGCTGATCGACATGGACGAAGGTTTCCGGCTGATGAGCCGGGTGGAGGACGTCGATCCGACCAGCGTCGCGATCGGCCAGCGCGTGCGCTTCCGGGTGCATCCCGCCGAGGGCGAGGAACCGCCCTATCCCGTGTTCACCCTGGCGGAGGGCGCCTGACATGAGCGGACTGACCAGGGGCGGGGCGGCGATCGTCGGCGCCGCCGAATCCGATCTCGGCGCGGTCGCCGCGCTGATGAGCCCGATCGACCTGATGGCGCAGGGCATCGTGCGTGCGCTGGACGATGCCGGCCTCACGCTGCGCGACGTGGACGGCGTGTTCTGCGCCACCACGCAGGGCCGCACCAGCGCCATGTCGCTGCTCGAATATCTCGGCCTGCCGAACGCCTATACCGACAGCACGATCGTCGGCGGTTCGTCGTTCGAGATTCATGTCGCGCATGCGCAGGCGGCGCTGGAGGCCGGGCTCTGCACGGTCGCGGTGATCGCCTATGGCAGCACGCAGCGCACGGTGGGCCGCCGCGCCGCCAGCGCGCGCGAGTACAACCCGTACGAGACGCCGTTCAAGCCGTTCCTGCCGGCCTCCGCCTATGCCATGGCGGCGTCGCGGCACATGTACGAATTCGGCACCACGCGTGAACAGATGGCCGAGGTCGCGGTCGCCGCGCGCGCCTGGGCGCTGCTCAATCCCGCCGCGTGGGAGAAGAAGCCGCTGACCATCGAAGGCGTGCTGACCGCGCGCAAGATCAGCGACCCATTTACCGTGCGCGATTGCTGCCTGGTGACCGACGGCGGCGGCGCGATCGTCATGACGACGCCGGAGCGCGCGCGGTCGTTGCGGCGGAAACCGGTCTGGGTGCTGGGCTGCGGGCAATCCATCACGCACGCCTCGATCTCCTCCATGCCGGATTTGACCAAGACCGGCGCGATCGAGTCGGGCCGGCAGGCCTATGCCGCCGCGGGGGTGACGCCGGCGGAGATCGACGTGCTCGCGCTGTATGACGCGTTCACCATCAACACCATCCTGTTCCTCGAGGATCTGGGGTTCTGCCCCAAGGGCGAGGGCGGCCGCTTCGTGGAGGGTGGTCGGATCGGGCCGCAGGGCGACCTCGCGGTGAACACCAACGGAGGCGGCCTGTCCTATTGCCATCCGGGGATGTACGGGCTGTTCCTGCTGATCGAGGCGGTGCGGCAGTTGCGTGGCGAATGCGGCGCGCGGCAGGTGGCGGAGGCGGAAACCGCGATCGTGCACGGCAATGGCGGCGTGCTGTCGGCGCAGGCGACGGTGATCCTGGGCGGCACCGCGACGGTGTGAGGCAGGGCGGCCGTCGCGACTCAGCGCGTGGCGCCGGCCGCTCCGCCTTTTCGGAGACCCAGGTGCTCGGCCAGCGCGGCAGGCATCGCCGCGCCGACCGGTGCCTCAGCCGGTCATGTGCGACAAGGCGATCCGCATCGCCTCGCTGGAAATCCGGATTACCCCGTCGAATGGACCGTCCATCTCCGAGATCAGGAAGAGGCTGGAACCGAGGGCCACCGCACAGGTGAAGAAGGTCGCGGTGACCATCGCGTTGAACGGCGCGTTGAAGCCGAAGCTCGCGAAGATCAGCATGATCCAGCAGATCAGGACCCACAGGAACACCGGCTGGATGGAGGAGCCGGAATGCGCGATCAGCAGCGATCGCGTCTGCAGCAGCGTCTCCACCAGCGACAACGCACTGGAGCGGAGGCCCCCGGTTTCCGGCGTATTCGCCGGGAGCCCCAGGATCTCCCTCCGCACCTGTTCCAGCAGCTTGCCGGCATCCTTGTCGTCGGTCTTCACCTTGGCCGTGGCTTCGTCGGGCCACTGATCCTGGATCGCGCGCGCGGTGTACTCGCGCAGCAGCGCGCGGGCCGGCGCGGTTCCCGATCCGTACCCCACGAGCGTGTCGTTCAGCAGGATGAGGTCGGCCGCGAAGCTGCGGATTTCCGAGTTGGTGGTGTCGAAGGCGCTCTTGACGCTCGCGGTCAGCAGGCCGAGCACGAGGGAGGCGAGGACGGAAATCATTCCGATGCCGAGCTTGATGGTGTCCTGCGTGTGCGAGTCGCGGCGATGCGGCGGCAGGACGCGGCTGAGCCAGAGGCCGAAGAAGGCGCTCGCGAAGACCAGCACGAAGACGATGATGCCGAGTTGAAGGGAGGACATTGACGGCCTTCGATCTGGGGAGTGCGGGGGAAGTGCTACGGGCTCGTTGCCCGATGTCAATGCCTCTTCGATCAGATCGGGCTTTCGCGCCGCGGTCTCCTCGATCGGGACGGTCGGGATCGGCGATCGGAGCGCCGCGCTGCATGGCGCGCTCCCGAGGGTGCCGATGCGGCGCATCCCGGGGCACCGGCGCCGCGCATGCCCATGATCACGCAGCCGCGGGGACCGATCCGGCCACGTTGCAGGCAGCGCCTGCAGAATGCTTGACTCCGCAAGGCGAAATGATATGTGGCCGCAATAATCTTCCAGGGCTGCATCGATGCCGGTCGGGTTCGGACTCGTCGACGACGCGCTGATCGAGCGGGTGTTCCAGCCGCTGGTCGAGCGGCTTGCGGCGGTCGGCGTCTCGCGCAATCGGGCCGCCCTGATGTGCACGGATCTGGCCGCCGGTGCGTGGCTGCTGGCGCAGGCGCCACGGCTCTCGACCGATCTTGCCGGCCGCGACCTGGGCGGCGTCGGCTTGCACCTCGTGCTGCTCCTGTTGGGCATCACCGCCCTGCTCAGCCTGCGCCGCCTGTTCCAGCGGGTGGGGGGCGAACGCGCCAACCCGCTGCGGCTGGCGATGCGGCCGCATCGGGCGGTCGCGCTCCTGCTGCTGGTGGCGCGGCTCCCCGAACTGGCCGGGCGCGGGCTGGGGGCGGAGGCGCGCGGGAACGGGTGGGCCGATCTGGCCGACCTCGCGATGCTCGTCCTTGCGGTGCTGGCGCTCTATCTCGGCGCCTGCGCCCACCGGCCGCCGGCCCGTCGCGCCGCCGCCGCGACGTTGGGCTCGGCGGCCTGAGACGAGGCTGCGGCGCGCACCCGATCCGCGCTGGAGTGATGCGCGGGTGGGCCGTGCGGGCTCAGGCTGGACGCGATCGACCGGTGCGCGGTCAGGTGACGGGCGCGGGTCGGGCGGCGTAGTCGGAGTCGGAGACGGGCTCGAACCAGGCGGTGCCCTCGCCGCGATCGTTCAGCTCCGACATCGCGAGATGCGCAAACAGCCGGTCGGGTGCGGCGCCGTGCCAATGACGGATGTCGGGCGGGATCACCACCACGTCGCCGGGGCGCAATTCCTGCACCGGCTCGCCCTCCTTCTGCACGCGGCCGGCGCCGGACAGGCAGTACAGCGTCTGGCCGACCGGGTGGCTGTGCCAGAAGGTGCGCGCGCCGGGGGTGAAGGAGACGACCGAGGCGCGCATGCGCGACGGGCCGGTGCCGGTCACCACCTCGTCGGAGAAGACGGTGCCGGTGAAGTTGCTGGCGGGCGCCTGCTTGGTCGGGCGGGCGCCGGCGCGAATGACCCTGAGTGTGCTCATGGACTTGGTCCTCCCTGCAGGTGAGCTTAGCGCGTGATCGCCGCCGGCGCACGGCCGAGCCGCGATCACGCGCGTGCACCCGCGCGGTTGGCGCCACGACTCACGCGCTCGAACCACAAGGGGTCGAAGTCCAGGAGGCCGAACGCGGCTCCCCGCTCAGGGGACGAGGGAGAACTGCCCCGCCAGCGCGTGCGGGGCGATGGTCTGGGCGCGGAAATCGACGCCCGACATCGCCTGGTACTGGGCCAGCGTGCGAACGCTGCCGAGATCATAGCCGGAGAGGTCGACCACCTCGTCACCTTCCTGCGGCGTCATGTCCAGCAGGCGGCGGATGCGCGCAAGGGAGAGCGCGTCGAGATCGCCCCATTCGCGATTGTCGCTCCAGTGCAGCGGGCGGACGATCTTGTCGTACTGGTGCCAGACGATCGGTTCGGTCGGTCCGAAGAAGTCCCAGCCATGCGTCCAGAGCCGCGCGGCCAGGGTGATCTCCTCGCCATGGAAATAGAGCTTCGGATCATAGGGCGCCTCCCGCAGCCAGGCGGCGGAGCCGAACAGGAAGCCGGCGGCCAGGAAGGCGGTGGGCTTCGGTGTGGGCGGCGGCGGCTCGACCAGGCCCTGCTGCAGCAGCACGCCGTGGTGGTTGAACTCCTTGGCGGCGAGGAACGCCGTGTCCATGGTGGTGAGCGTGTCCGGCGGCTCGTAACCGGGCGGGTAGGCGGTGATGATGGGCTTGCGGGCCGGGCAGGCCTCGAGCTGCGCCATCAGGCGAAGGTCCCAGTCCGGGGCGAAGCGCATGTGGCTGTCGGTCTGCAGCACGAAGGGTTCGCCCTGCCACAGCAGATAGCCCAGGGCGCGCGCCCAGCAGGCGCCCATCGACTGGTCGGCGCCGACGCGGGCGACACGGGCGCGCGGATGGACCACGTCGATGCCGTCGCTCGGCATGGTCTGCAGCACGACGCCCGCGGTGATCCGTTCCGGATGACGGGCCTTGCGGAACAGGTCGGCCAGTGTCGGCACGATTTCCGGATCGCGGTAGCAGGCAATGTTGACGAAGATCATGCGCGACGTCCTGGGGCCCGCGCGGGGTCGGGATGCGGCAAGCGGCGCGGGACGGATCGCGCAATAGACTCGGGGACGAGCCAATATCCACGAAAATCGGGCAACGCCGAGAGAACGTTATGAAGAAGAATCGGAATCGCGACGCCGGTCCGCACCCCTTGCGGGGCGGGCCGGACTCAGTACGATTTCGGCTGCTCCAGCACGCGTTCGGCGATGAAGCTCAGGATCAGCTCGCGGCTCACCGGGGCGATGCGCGGCAGCATGGCTTCGCGGAACAGGCGCTCCACGTGGTACTCGGCCGCGTAGCCCATGCCGCCATGCGTCATCACCGCCTGTTCGGCGGCGCGGAACCCCGCCTCGGCGGCGAAGTATTTGGCGGCGTTGGCCTCGGCGCCGCACTCCTGTTTCGTGTCGTAGAGCCAGGCGGCCTTGTAGACCAGCAGTTCGGCGGCGGTGAGTTCGGCCCAGTTGCGCGCCAGCGGGTGCTGGATGCCCTGGTTCTGGCCGATCGGCCGGCCGAACACGACGCGCTCACGGGCATAGCGGGCGGCGCGGGTGAGCGCGGCGCGGCCGATCCCCACCGCCTCGGCGGCGACCAGCACGCGTTCCGGGTTGATGCCGTGCAGGATGGCGCGGAACCCCTCGCCTTCCTGGCCGATCCGGTTCTCCTCGGGGATCTCGAGCCCTTCGAAGAACACCATGTTCGAGTCGACGGCGTGGCGGCCCATCTTGTGGATCAGGCGGATGTCCACGTTGCGGCGGTCGAGGTCGGTGTAGAACAGCGTCAGCCCGTGCGTCTTACGCTTCACCTGGTCGAGCGGGGTGGTGCGGGCGAGCAGCAGGATCTTGTTGGCCTCCTGCGCGGTCGAGGTCCAGATCTTGGTGCCGTGCACCACGTAGCGGTCGCCGCGCTTCTCGGCGCGGGTGGTGATCTCGGTAGTGTTGAGGCCGGCATTCGGTTCGGTGACGCCGAAGCAGGCGCGGTCCTTGCCCGCGATCAGCGGCGGCAGCATGCGCGCCTTCTGTTCGGCCGTGCCGTGAACCACGACCGGGTGCAGGCCGAAGATGTTGATGTGGATGGCGCTGGCGCCGCTCATGCCGGCGCCGGATTCGGCGATGGCCTGCATCAGGAGAGCGGCTTCGGTGATGCCGAGACCGGCGCCGCCGTACTCTTCGGGCATGGCGATGCCCAGCCAGTTGGCGTCGGCGATCGCGTTGACGAAGGCATCGGGGAAGGTCGCGGTCTGCTCGCGCTCCAGCCAATAGGCATCGTCGAAGCGGGTGCAGAGGCGGGCGACCTGCTCGCGGATCTGCGCCTGTTCGGGGGTGAGGGCGAAATCCATCACGGACCTTCCTGGCGTTCCTTGCTTGCCCCATATTCTTCCATGGCGCCGTGGGGATGGCCACCCCGGCGCCGGCATGGACCCGGAGGGTTCCGGATGGGTGAGAGCCTGTACGACCGCGATTTCTACGCCTGGGCGAACGAGCAGGCGGCGCTGCTGCGCGCCGGCAAGCTGGCGCAGGCCGACATTGCGAACATCGCCGAAGAGATCGAGAGCATCGGTCGGTCCGAGAAGCGGGAGCTTGTCGAGCGGCTCACCGCGCTCCTGCGGGTCCTGCTGCAATGGCAATATCAGCCGGGGCTGCGGGATCGAACGCAGCGCCTGACAATTGCCGAGCACCGCTTGCGGCTGGACCACCATCTCGCTGACAACCCAAGCCTCTCCTCGCGGGCGCCGGAGGCGATGGCGGAGGCATGGACGCTCGCTGTCATCCAGGCGCAACGGGACACGGGCCTGTCCCGGTCGACTTTCCCCGCCACGTGCTCCTATCCCTACGAGCAGGTCATCTCCCCCGATTTCTGGCCCGAATGAGCAGACGTCTGGAGTGAGCGCATGTACAGCCAGGCCCTGAACGCCCCCACCCCGCTCGCCGACACGAGCCCCGAGGCCACGCGCTTCCAGGAGCGGATCGACGCGGAGGAGCGGATCGAGCCGAACGACTGGATGCCCGAGGCCTATCGCCGCACGCTGGTGCGTCAGATCAGCCAGCACGCGCATTCCGAGATCGTCGGCATGCTGCCCGAGGGGAACTGGATCACCCGCGCCCCTTCGCTCAAGCGCAAGGCGGCGCTGCTCGCCAAGGTGCAGGACGAGGGCGGGCACGGCCTGTATCTCTACGCCGCGGCCGAGACGCTCGGCGTGTCGCGGGAGGAGCTGGTGGACCAGCTCCTGTCCGGCCGCGCCAAATACTCCTCGATCTTCAACTACCCGACGCTCACCTGGGCGGATATCGGCGCGATCGGCTGGCTGGTGGACGGCGCGGCGATCATGAACCAGATCCCGCTCTGCCGCTGCTCCTACGGCCCCTACGCGCGGGCCATGATCCGCGTCTGCAAGGAGGAGAGCTTCCACCAGCGCCAGGGCTACGAGATCATGCTGACGCTCTGCCGCGGCACCGCCGAACAGAAGGCGATGGCACAGGACGCGCTGAACCGCTGGTGGTGGCCGTGCCTGATGATGTTCGGGCCGCCCGACAGCCAGTCGAGCCACTCCGACACCTCCATGCGCTGGAAGATCAAGCGGTTCACCAACGACGCGCTGCGGCAGAAATTCGTCGATGCGACGGTGCCGCAGGGGCACTATCTGGGCCTGACCTTCCCCGACCCCGACCTGCGGTTCGAAGACGGGCATTGGCGGTTCGGCGCCATCGACTGGGAGGAGTTCCGCCGCGTGCTGGCCGGCGACGGCCCCTGCAACCGGGAGCGGCTGGCCGCGCGGCGGCAGGCGCATGCGGACGGCGCCTGGGTGCGCGAGGCGGCCCGCGCGCATGCCGCGAAGCAGCGGGCGAAGGCGGCCTGAGCATGACCGCCTCCCCCGCGCCCGAAGCGCCCATCCCGCTGTGGGAAGTGTTCCTGCGCGCCCGCAACGGACTCGCCCACAAGCATGTCGGATCGGTGCATGCGGTGGACGCGACGCTCGCGCTGCAGGCGGCGCGCGACGTCTACACGCGGCGCGGCGAGGGGCTGTCGATCTGGGTGGTGCCCTCCGCCGCGATCGTCGCCTCCGACCCGGCCGACAAGGAGACGCTGTTCGAGCCCACCGGCAGCAAGATCTACCGCCACCCGACCTTCTACGAAGTGCCCGACGATGTCGGGCACATGTGACGCGGGACCGATGTGACGTGGCGACCACCTCCATCACGCTGGACGAGACGCCGGCCCGCGCCCTGCTGCTCGCCCGCGCCGACGACGCGCTGGTGCTGGGCCACCGGCTCAGCGAATGGACCGGCCGCGCGCCGCTGCTCGAGGAGGAGCTGGCGCTCGCCAACATCGCGCTCGACCTGATCGGCCAGGCGCGGGCGCTGTACCAGGCGACGGAACTCGACGAGGATGCGCTGGCCTATCGCCGCGACGCGCATCAGTTCCGCAACGCGCTGATCGTGGAGCTGCCGAACGGCGATTTCGCGGTGACCATCGCGCGGCTGTTCCTGGTCTCCGTCGCGAGCGACCTCTATTGGCGCGCCGCCGTCGCGGATCCGCTGCTGGGCCCGATCGCCGCCAAGGCGGAGAAGGAAACCGCCTATCACGTGCGGCACGCCGCCGAGTGGCTGGTGCGGCTGGGCGACGGAACCGCGGAGTCGCACCGGCGCGCGCAGGACGCGCTCGACCTGCTCTGGCCTTACACCGGCGAGCTGTTCGAGCCGGTGCGGTCCGGTCCCGACCCGGCGGCGTTGCGGCCGGACTGGGAGGAAGCGGTGTCCGCGATGATCGCGCGGGCGACGCTGCGACGCCCGGCCGACGGATGGATGCAGTCGGGCGGACGGGCGGGGCGGCACACCGAACATCTCGGCCGCATGCTGGCGGAGATGCAGGTGCTGCCGCGGACCTATCCGGACGCGCGCTGGTGAGCGGGGCAGCCCCGCCCGACATGGACCGGCTGGCCCGCGCACGGGCCGCGGTGGAGCAGGTCACCGACCCGGAGATCCCGGTGCTCACGATCGCGGATCTCGGCGTGCTGCGGGATGTGCGGCTGCAGGGCGAGACCGTCGAGGTCACCATCACGCCCACCTATTCCGGCTGTCCCGCCATGGGGATGATCTCGGTGGAGATCGAGACGGCCCTGGCCCGCGCCGGCTTCCGGTCGGCGCGGGTGCGCACCACCCTCGCCCCGGCCTGGACCACCGATTGGCTCAGCGCGGCGGGCCGGGACAAGCTGTCCGCCTACGGGATCGCGCCGCCGCCCCACACCGGCCGCGCCGCGCTGTTCGGGGCGCCCGCCCCGGCCTGCCCGCGCTGCGGCAGTGCGCGCACCGAACAGATCAGCGCGTTCGGATCGACGGCGTGCAAGGCGCTGCACCGCTGCCTCGCCTGCCGGGAGCCGTTCGACGCGTTCAAGTGCCACTGACCCGGCGGAGCAGTGCAGGCAAGCGCGGGCGTTCATCTTGTCGTGCTTGCGGACTCGCGGCCACACGCCTATGTGGAGCCGCCAAGGTTGCGGAAAGGCCCCGCCCATGGCTCCGGATATCTCTGCTGACGCCCTCACCGAGTCGACGCGCCGTGTCGCGTCCCGGATCGAGGAAGCGTATGCCTTCGACGACGTTCTCCTCGTTCCCGCCTATTCGCAGGTGCTGCCGTCCACCACCGACACCCGGACCCGGCTGACCCGCACGATCAATCTGAACATCCCGATCATCTCGGCGGCCATGGACACCGTCACCGAGGCCGACATGGCGATTGCCATGGCGCAACTGGGCGGGATCGGCGTGGTGCACAAGAATCTCAGCCCCGAGGACCAGGCGGCGCAAGTTCGCCGGGTCAAGAAGTTCGAATCCGGCATGGTGGTGAACCCGCTGACCATCCATCCGGACCAGACGCTCGCCGACGTCAAGGCGATCATGGCGAGCCACCGGATCAGCGGCATCCCGGTGGTGGAGCGGGAGACCAACCGGCTCGTCGGCATCATCACCCATCGCGACGTCCGCTTCGCGAGCGACCCGCACACCCGGGTCTATGAACTGATGACGCGGGAGAACCTGGTCACCGTCACCGCCGACGTCGACCCGAACGAGGCGCGGCGGCTGCTGCACAAGCACCGCATCGAGAAGCTGCTGGTGGTCGACGACGCGTATCGCTGCATCGGCCTGATCACCGTCAAGGACATGGACAAGGCCGAATCCCACCCGATCGCCAACAAGGACGAGCTGGGCCGGCTGCGGGTCGCCGCCGCGACCGGCGTCGGGCCCGAGGGGCACGCCCGCGCCCGCGCGCTGATCGGCGCCGAGGTGGACGTGATCGTGGTTGACACCGCGCACGGCCATTCGCAGGGCGTGCTGTCGGCGGTGGAGGCGATCAAGAAGGCCTCTAACGCCGTGCAGGTGATCGCCGGCAACGTCGCCACGCCGGAAGGCGCGCTGGCGCTGATCGCGGCCGGGGCGGACGCGGTGAAGGTGGGCATCGGTCCCGGCAGCATCTGCACCACCCGCGTGGTGGCGGGCGTCGGCGTGCCGCAGTTCACCGCGGTGATGGAGACCGCCGCCGCCTGCCGGGAGAACGGGGTGCCGGCGATCGCCGATGGCGGCATGCGCACCAGCGGCGACATCGTCAAGGCGCTGGCCGCCGGGGCGGATTCGGTGATGATCGGCTCCCTGCTCGCCGGCACCGACGAGGCACCCGGCGAGGTGTTCCTCTACCAGGGCCGCTCCTACAAATCGTATCGCGGCATGGGCAGCATCGGCGCCATGGCGCGCGGATCGGCCGACCGCTACTTCCAGCAGGACATCAAGGATCAGCTCAAGCTGGTGCCCGAGGGCGTGGAGGGCCGGGTCGGCTACAAGGGGCCGGTCGGCAACGTGGTGCACCAGCTGGTGGGCGGGCTGCGCGCCGGCATGGGCTACACGGGCAGTGCCGATATCGCGGCGCTGCAGACCAACTCCCGCTTCCGCCGCGTCACCGGCGCCGGCCTGCGCGAGAGCCACGTGCACGACGTCGCCATCGACCGCGAGGCGCCGAACTACCGCCAGGATTGAGGCGCCGCGGCGCCGTCACCGGAAGGATCCCGCCGATGCCGGCGATCAAGGCCGTGGTGTTCGACGCCTACGGCACCCTGCTCGACGTCGATTCCGCGATGCAGGCGCATGCGAGCCGCCTGGGTCCGAACTGGCCCGAGATCAGCAACGCCTGGCGGCTGCGCCAACTGCAATACAGTTGGATCCGCAGCCTGGCCGGGGCGCATCGCAACTTCTGGGCGCTGACCCGGGAGGCCCTGGCCTGGGCGGCCGCGGCCCACGGCATCACCGACCAGGCGCTGCTCGATGACGTCCTGCAGGCCTACCGCAAGCTCACCCCCTATCCCGACGTGGAACCGGCGCTGCGACGCCTGCGGGCGGACGGCAAGGAAGCGGCGATCCTGTCGAACGGCGAGCCCACGATGCTGGCGGATGCGGTGGCGCATGCGGGCCTCGGCGGAGTGCTGGACGCCGTGCTCAGCGCCGAGACGGCCGGCGTGTTCAAGCCCGACCCGCGCGTCTATCGCCTGGCCACGGACCGGTTCGCCGCCGCCCCCGCGGAGATCGCCTTCGTCTCCAGCAACGCCTGGGACGCGTTCGGCGCCGCGCGGTTCGGCTTCCGCGTGTTCTGGCTGAACCGCAAGGCGCAGCCGCAGGAATACGGGCTGGCGACCGACGCGACCGAGTTGCGCCGGCTGGCGGACCTGCCCGCGGCGCTCGCGTGAGGCTGCCGACGTGAGCCTGCCGCCGGGCCGCGCCCGCCCCCTCTTTCGTCGCCGCACGCGGGCCGGAGCGTCCGGGTGACCCCGGCAGCCCGCAACCAGGCGGCGATCGAATTGCTGGAGGCGGTGGAGGACGCGCCCAACCGCCCGGCCGACGCCGTCGCCAACGACTTCTTCCGATCCCGCCGCTACATCGGCTCCGGCGACCGCCGCGCCGTGTCCGACCGCGTCTGGCAGGTGCTGCGGGCGCGGCGGCGGCTCGACTGGTGGCTGCAGGGCAACGCCACGCCCCGGCTGCTGGTGGGCGCCTCCCTGCTGCTGGAGGGCTGGACGCTGTCCGGCCTCGCGCAGAGCTACTCGGGCGGCCGCTTCGCCCCGGAGATCCTCGGCCGCAACGAGCATGCCCGGCTGGCGCGGCTCGAGGGCCATACGCTCGATCATCCCGCCATGCCGGAACCGGTGCGGCTCGAAGTGCCCGACTGGCTGCATCCACGGCTCGCCGCGCGCTTCGGACCGGCGCTGGCGACCGAGATGGCGGCGATGGCGACACCGGCGCCGCTCGACCTGCGGGTGAACCTGCTGAAGGCCACGCGGGAGCAGGCGCAGGCCGCGCTCGCCGCCGAAGGCTGGCAGGCGGAGCCGACCCCGCTCTCCCCCTGGGGGCTGCGCATCGCCGGCCGCCGCCCGGTCACCACCGGCCCCGCCTTCCAGTCCGGCCTGGTCGAGATCCAGGACGAGGGCAGCCAGCTCATCGCCCTGATGGTCGGCGCGCAGCCCGGCATGCGGGTGGTGGACTGGTGCGCCGGCGCCGGCGGCAAGACGCTCGCGCTGGCCGCCACCATGCAGAACAAGGGACAGGTCGTCGCCTGCGACGTCTCCGCGCCGCGGCTCGACGGAGCGGTCCGCCGGCTCCGCCGCGCGGGCGTGCACAACGTGGAGCGCCACCTGGTCGCGGCCGGGGACAAATGGGCCAAGCGCCGCGCCGGCAGCTTCGACCGCGTGCTGGTCGATGCGCCCTGCACCGGCACCGGCACCTGGCGCCGCAACCCCGATGCACGCTCGCGGCTGCGCGAGGCCGATCTCCTGGAATTGCTTCCCAAACAGGCGAGCATCCTCGATGCGGCGCAGGCGCTGGTTCGCATCGGCGGACGCTTGGTCTACGCTACGCCCACCAGCAGCCGGGGCGTGGCGTTGCCCTGCAGCCACCAGTCGAGCCGCCGCCGCGAGGAACCGGGGACTGGCTGTCGCTCACCCCGGCGCGGCACCACACGGACGGGTTCTTCGCCGCGGTGCTGGAGCGCGTGGCATGACGATCTCGCTGCGCAAGGCGCGGCCGGCGGACGCCATCGCGATCGCCGCCGTGCATGTCGCGGCCTGGCGCAGCGCCTATCCCGGCATCCTGCCCGACCGCTATCTCGCCAACCTCTCCGTCTCCCGGCAGGCTGCGCATTACGACGCCGCGATCCGCAACGGCACGGGCGTCACCGTCGCGACCGCCTTCGGCCAGGACCTGCCCCCCGGCAGCACCCCCCGCATCATCGGCTTCAGCACCGCCGGCCGCGCCCGCGGCGGCGAGATCGGCGGCAAGCGGCTGGGCGAGGGCGAGGTCGAGACGCTGTACGTCCTCGACGACTGGCGCGACCGCGGCGTGGGGCGCCGCCTGATGCGCGCCGCCGCGGCGCACCTGATCGAGGCCGGCTGCAAGTCCGCCTATCTCTGGGTGCTGCGCGACAATCCGTCCCGCTGGTTCTACCAGCGGCTGGGCGGCAAGCCGGCGGCCGAGGCGCAAATCCGCTTCGCCGGGCAGATGCTGATGCAGACCGCCTTCGTGTGGGACCCGATCGAGCGCCTGCTGGCCGCCTCGCCCCAGGCTTCCTGAACGCGCGGTCCGGTCACCTCGCCCCCGCCGCGCCGGACGGCTCCGCCCCTCCTCCGCGGCAGAGCAATCCGACCGCCGATCGGGTGCAGGCCGGGTCGTTCGCGAGCTCCCGCAGCAATGTCTCCTCCGCCGGCGCGCCGGCCAGGACCACGGTCAGCCGTCCCGTCCGGCGGAGATCATCGCGCGCCGCGTCCCGCGCTGCCGCGCATCGCGCAGCCAGACCGGCCTGGTCCACCGACGACATGCGGGAGGTCCGCACCGAGTTGATCGGCACCGCGGTGCGCGATGCCGCCAGTTCGAGCTGCGTGATCCGGTCGACCAGCGCGTCCTCCGCCGCCGGGGCGAGCCCCTCGGCATAGGCGCAGAGATAGGTGGGCACCAGCACCAGCTCGTGCGCGGCCGCCACCTCCGCATCGATCATCGCCGCATCCGGCAGCGCCGGCGGCTGCTCGGTTGCATACGCGCGCAACCGCGCCCAGAGCGGTTCGGTGTCGGCGACCTGCAGCAGCAGCGCGACGCCGAGGCAGGCGAGCGCCACCGGCGGGCGGAAGGCGCGCCAGACCCCGGCGATGGCGAGGACGGCCAGCAGATAGCCCGGCATCCAGACGAAGCGGGCAGAGCCCTGGAAGTTGCTGACCACCAGCGCGACGGCGTGCGGCGCCAGCACGGCCGCCGCCGCGACCGCCACGACCGCAGTGCCCAGCACGGCGAGCGCGCGCCGCCGCCGGGTTCGCCACAGATGGAAGGCGACGCCGCCGGCGAAGCCGACCAGGACCAGCCCGTACAGCCCGGCGCGCACCCAGTCCGCCCGCGTCAGCGCCGCGAGCAGCCGGTGCAGGGTGCCGCCGGCCTGGCTGCCGGCGATCACCGCGTTCCGCACCGTCTGGAGCGGCAGGCCGAGGATGGTCCAGGGCCCCAGCCGGACCGCGAAGGTGGCGGCGAAGATCAGCACCGCGAGCATCGCGATCAGGGTCGCGCCATGCGCCGCCAGCAGCGGACGCAGCCGCGCACGGGCACCGACCAGGGCGAGCACGACCAGCAGCAGCATGCCGGCGCCCGGCCAGGCATAGCTCTCGAAGCCGATCACCGCGGGTTCGCCAGGCGTGCCGGTCAGCAGGCTCCATCCCGGCCAGAGCGGGGCGGCGAGGTTCAGCGGCCACTCGCCATACGCCTTGAAGGGCATCGGGCCGAGGGCGAAGTAGCCGATCAGCCAGAGCGTCGCGGCGACGGGCAGCGCCATCGCGGCGAGCCGAACCAGCAGGCCGCCCACGCCGAGCCGTTCGGTCCAGAGCCCGTGCAGCAGCGTGGCGAGCGCGAACCCGGCGACCATGGCCAGCAGGTAGACATGCGTGAGCAGCGCGAGCACGAGCAGCGGCGGATAGAGCAGCCAGACGCGATCGGCGGCGCGGGTGTGAGCGGGAAAGCGACCGTCTAGGCCCTGGCCGCCACGGTCGTGACCCGCCGGGGCGCGGATCGCCCGCAAGTGGATCGCCAGCGCGAGCAGCAGCAGGAAATGCGCGCTCAGCGCGGCATGCCCGAACCGCGCCAGCAGCACCGGGGTGAAGACGAGCAGCAGCCCGCCGAGGATCAGCGGCGCCACGCGGCGCACGCCCGCCACATGCAGGGCGATCGCGCCGGCCACGCCCTGCAGGACCCAGCAGGCCAGGATCCAGGCCGGGAGATAGATGCGCTCCGCGCCCCACAGCCCGCGGCCCAGCTTGGCGATCAGCGCCGCGACCGGCACGCTGTCGGTCAGGCCGATATTGGTCCCGTCCGGAAAGCCGAGGGCCGGGACGAACAGCAGCGGCAGGCGCCAGGCATCGGCGGTGAAATAGCGGCCGCCGATCACGTGCTGCGCGGCGTCCCCGGTGGCGCGGGTCCAGTGCGGCGCGGTGCCCAGCAGGAAGTCGGTCGGGAAGGCGATCCCGCACGCGGCCAGCACGGCCAGCGCGAGCAGCGGTGCGGCGATCCACAGGCTGCTTCGGTCATCCATGGCCGGCACCACACGATCGGCGCACGCGCAGACTCCGCGTCACGCCAACTGCTCGGCCGGCGACCCGGTCCTCACGCAGTGCAGCGAGGCGCACGGCGGAATCGGCCAGGTTTCGGCGCCGTCGGCCTGCCGCAGAAAAGCGGCCGTGGTCAGCTCCGCGCGGAGGCCAGCGGCGTCCGAGACGGGGCGAGCGGCGACAGGTCGGGCATCTCCACGTCGATTTCGAGCGTGGCGATCTCGTCGGCGCGGTCGACCTTGATGTGCACCTGGTCCTTGGAGACCTTGATGTGCTTGGCGATCACCTGGAGGATTTCCTCCTGCAGCTTGGCCAGCAGTTCGGACTGTCCATGCGCCCCGCGTTCATGTGCGAGCAGGACCTGAAGCCGCTCCCGCGCAACCGGCGCGGATGGCTTCTTGCGGAACAGGTCGAGAAGATTCATGCGACCCTCCGTCCGAACAGCTTGCCGATGATGCCGGTGCGCTGCAGCGGCACCACGATCTCCACCTTCTCGCCCTTGAGCCGGCGCGCCGCATCGAAATAGGCGCGGGCGGCGGCGCTGGACGGCGAGTTGAGCGTGACCGGCGCGCCGATGTTCGAGGCGCGGAGCACTTCCTCGCTTTCGGGGATGATGCCGAGCAGCGGGATCGAGAGGATCTCGAGCACGTCGTCGGTCTTCAGCATTTCGCTGCGGGCGGCGCGGGCCGGGTCGTAGCGGGTGAGCAGCAGGTGCTTCTCGATCCGCTCGCCCTTCTCGGCCTTCACCGTCTTCGAGTCGAGCATGCCGATGATGCGATCCGAGTCACGCACCGAGGAGACTTCCGGGTTGGTGACCACCACCGCGACGTCGGCATGGCGCATCGCGAGCAGCGCGCCCTTCTCGATGCCGGCGGGGCTGTCGCAGATCACCCAGTCGAACTTCTCGCGCAGTTCGCCGACCACGCGCTCCACGCCTTCCGGCGTCAGCGCGTCCTTGTCGCGGGTCTGCGACGCGGGAAGCAGGGACAGCGTCTCCACGCGCTTGTCGCGGATCAGCGCCTGGTTGAGCTTGGCGTCGCCCTGCACGACGTTGATCAGGTCGTACACCACGCGGCGTTCGGACCCCATGATCAGATCGAGATTACGCAGGCCGACGTCGAAATCGACGACGACGACGTTCTCCCCGCTCTGCGCGAGGGCGGCGCCGAGCGCGGCGGTCGAGGTCGTCTTGCCGACGCCGCCCTTGCCGGATGTCACGACCAAGACCTTGGCCATCGGTGTCGTCTCCCTTGAGTAGATCGCGCGTTCAGTCGAGAGCGGTCATTTTCATCTGCTCGCCGTCGAGCCAGGCCTGGACGGGCCGGCCGATCAGCGCAGACGGCATGTCGTCGGCGGTCTGGTAGACACCGTCGATCGCCACGAGTTCGGCTTGCAGCTTGCGGCAGAAGACACGGGCGCGGCCGTTGCCGGCGATGCCGGCGATCGCACGGCCGCGCAGCGTGCCGTAGATGTGGATGGAGCCGCCGGCCATCACTTCGGCACCGGAGGCCACCGAACCGAGGACGGTGACGTCGCCCCGCTCGAACACGATCGACTGGCCGGAGCGCACCGGCTCCTCGATCACCAGCGAGTTCGGTTCACCGCCGTGATCGGCGGCGGCCGACGTGTCGCGCGGCTCGTCGGGCACCTCGATCGGGCGTCCCGGCTTGCCGGCATTCGGCAGCGGACGGCCCCAGGCCTCGATCCCTTGCCAGGACGGGTGCGCGCCTTCGGTGCCGATGATATGGATGCCGCGTCGCTCCAGCTCCTGCAGCAGGCCGGCGGCATCGGGCAGCTCCCGCGGGAGGCCGGCGAGGTCCACGACCACGGGCCGGCCTTCGAAGAAGCTGGGGGAACGATCGATCTGCGCATCCAATGCGGCCAGCCATTCGCCCAACGGCAATTCCGGGGCGAGGACCAGCGCCATGAAGGAGCGGCCGCGCAGTCGAATGAAGGGGTGGGACTCGACGGTTGTCACATCTCGGACGTACCCTGGGGTTCGGGATCGGTCAACGGGATTCAAGGCCCGACCTACAAAATGCTGGGGATATCCCCCTCCGTTACCCCTAGGTATTGATTGGGGACGGATTGACGATGGCTGTCTTCCGGGTTGCCGTGGCGCCGGCCCGCACCCGCGGTGTAACCATGGCCCGATGCGCCAGTCGACCGATGCCCGCTCCATGCCGCCGTCGCACGTCGCGGACGCGGCGCTGACCTACAATTCGCTGTCCGCGGCCGCGGCTTCTGCCTGGGCGGAGGGACGGGTCGCCGATGCGCTGGCGCGGTTTGCCCTGCTGCGCCAGCATTTTCCTTGCCGTTCAGAATCGTTCTCGCGCGCCGCCGCGCTGTTGCTCGAGACCGGCTGCGCGGCGGAGGCGGCGATCGTGGTCGCCGCGGGGCGGGCGCGCTTCCCCGACGATCCCGCGCTGGCCGAGGCGGAGGCCGCGGCAGCCTCCCGCCAGGGTCGGTTGCTGGACGCGCTGGAGTCCTGGGCCGCGCTGCGGGTGGCACGGCCGAACGCGACGAGTGGATATTTGGGCGCGGTCGCGACGTTGCTGGCGCATGGCGCGTTCGATGCCGCCGATGACATGGCGGCGGCGGCGACCGCCCGCTTGCCGGACGATCCGGCAAGCTGGATCGCCGCGGCACAGGTGGCGGCCGCGCGGCCGGACCCGATGGAGGCCGCGCAGCGGATCGCCACGGCACGCGCGCGCTTCCCGGACGACGCGCGGCTCGCTGCGCTGGATTCGCTGACACCGGCACTGCTCGACTCCGCCGCCCTGGTCGCGGCGGTCGGCGAGGCAATGGCTGGCGCGCGCTGGGAGCTGGTCGCGGATATCTGCCGGTCGGTGCGGGCGCGGTTCCCCGGCCAGACGCTGGGCTACACGGCCGGCGCCGCGGCGGCGATGGCCCTTGGCGAGGGCGCGGCAGCGGCGGCGCTGCTGGACGAGGCGGAGCGCCGGCACGGTCCCTCCCCGGCCCTGACCCTGGCGCGCGCGCGGCAGGCCGAGGCAGCGGGGGACTGGGCGGAGGCCATCGCCGGGTTCGAATCCGCCCGTGCCGCATTGCCCGACGACTCGGCGCCGATGCTGGGCCTGGTGCGCAGCCTGCGTGCCGCCGGCCACGTGGAGGCCGCGGAGAAGGCCCTGGCGTTCGGATTGCGGCAGTTCCCCGACGCCGCCGACCTCCAGGCGGAGCGGGACGGCCCTTCGGCCAGCCCCGCGGCGGACGCTCCCGTCTTGCGCGGGGCCCCGGCCGCCGATCCGGACCCGCTGCCCCGGTTGCTGGACAGGTTCGTCAGCCTGGGAGCGGAACGCGGCGATGGAGACCTGGCGCGGCTGAGCCGGCTCACCGGGCTCGACGGCCGCGGCCCGCTGGACGCGGCGGCGCTGCCGCTGGAGGCGCTCGCGAGGATGCTGGAGTCCTGCTTCGCGGGCGTGGACGCCGCGCTGCGGGCGGAGCTGCAAGCGGGCCGCCGCTGCTTCACCTACCAGCTCGAGGCTTGGCGCGGCGCGGATGCGGGGCTCGATCGCGTCCGACGCGCCATGCGCGGACGGCGGCTGGTGCTGCTCTGCCGACCCGACGCGGCGCACCCCGCCGGGATGGTGACCCGGGAGGCGGGCGGATGGCTGGTCGGACGAGTGCCGCCTTTGCCACCGCATGACGGGCCGGACACGCCCGCCGACATCGGCTGCTGGCATGACGTGCTCGCGGCCTTGGTCCGGGACGAAGTCCGACAGCCTATGGTTGTTGAAGAGCGCGGGGATCAACTGTTAGAGACCGCCTGACGAGGGCGGATCCACCGTCGCCTGCCGTGCCCACGGAATGGGATCGACGCCGTGACCGAACTCCACTGGCTCCCCACCATCCCCGACTGGCGGTCCCGGCTGCGTGCACTCGGGTCCGATCCAAATGCCGCCTGGGACGAGGCGGTCGCGCTGGCGAATGGCCGCATCAATTTCGTGCTGACCAACGCACTGGACGAGGCGGCCCGCCGGCTGTTCCCGACCCCGCCCGCCGGCCTCGCGACCAAGCCCGTGCGCCTCGCGGTCCTCGGCTCCAGCACGCTGACGCATCTGCTGCCGGCCATCCGCGTCGCCGGCCTGCGTCGCGGCATCTGGATCGACACCTATGAGAACGACTACGGCCAGTATCTGCAGGAACTGTCCGACTCGGACTCGGCGCTGCATGCCTTCCAGCCGACCGCGGTGCTGCTGGCGTTCGACGCCCATCACCTGACCGCCGGCGTGACCGCCGCGATGGACGCAGACGCCGCCGCCGCGCAGCTGGCGGACACAGTCGCGCATGTGCGGGAAACCTGGAGACTCGCGCGGGAGGCGTTCAAGGCGCCGATCCTGCAGCAGGCCGCGCTGCCCATCCATCTGTCGGTGCTGGGCAACAACGAACACCGGCTGCCCGGCTCCCGCCTCCGTTTCGTCGCGCGATTGAACGAGGCCTTGCGCGCCGCCGCCGAGGAAGACGGCGTCGATATCCTGGCCGTGGACGAGCGGGCGGCCCGCGATGGCATCGGCAAGTGGCACGATGCCGGGCTGTGGCACCGTTCCAAGCAGGAAGTCGCGCCGCCGGCCGCGCCGCTCTACGGCGACCTGGTCGGCCGCTGGGCCGCGGCGAAGCAGGGCCGCTCCTTCAAGTGCCTGGTGCTCGATCTCGACAACACGCTGTGGGGCGGCGTCATCGGCGACGACGGCCTGGAAGGCATCACGCTCGGCCAGGGCAGCGCGCTGGGGGAGGCCTATGTCGCCTTCCAGGACTATGCGCGCGAACTCGGCCGCCGCGGCATCATCCTTGCGGTGTGCTCGAAGAACGACGAGGCGAACGCGCTCGAACCGTTCGAGAAACACCCCGACATGGTGCTGCGGCGCGGCGACATTGCGGGCTTCGTCGCCAACTGGTCGAACAAGGCGGACAACATCCGCAGCCTCGCGCAGGAGCTGAACATCGGCCTCGACTCGCTGGTGTTCGTCGACGACAACCCGTTCGAACGGAACCTGGTGCGCCAGGAACTGCCGATGGTGGCGGTGCCGGAGGTTTCGGACGATCCCGTCTCCTTCCCGCTCGCGCTTGCCGATGCCGGCTATTTCGAGGGCCTCGCGGTCACCGAGGAGGACCGCGAGCGCACCGCGCAATACCAGGGCAATCGCGCGCGGGAGGCGCTGAAATCCTCCGCCACCGACCTCGAAGCCTATCTGCGCGGGCTGGAGATGACGCTGATCGTGCGGCCGTTCGACCGCATCGGCCTGCAGCGGATCGTGCAGCTCATCAACAAGTCGAACCAGTTCAACCTGACGACGAAGCGCTACACCGAGGAGGACGTGCTCGCCGTCATGGCCGATCCGGCGGCGTTCGGGCTGCAGTTGCGGCTTACCGACCGGTTCGGCGACAACGGCGTGATCGCGATCGTCATCGGGCGGCTGCAGCCGGACAAGGACCTGTACATCGATACCTGGCTGATGAGCTGCCGCGTGCTGGGCCGCCAGGTGGAGCCGACCACGCTGAACCTGATCGCCTCCAACGCGCAGCGGCTGGGTGCCCGCCGGCTGGTCGGCGAGTACGTCCCGACCAGGAAGAACGGCATGGTGAAGGACCACTACGCGAAGCTGGGCTTCACGGTGATGCAAACGACGCCGGAGGGGGGGAATCGCAACAGTCTCGATCTCGGCGGCTTCACGCCTGCCGAGACGTTCATCCATGTCGCCGAAGGATAGACCGATGGCCACCGAACCCGAGATCTACGCCGCCCTCAAGGACATCTTCGCCGACGTGTTCATGCGCGACGACCTGCAACTGACGCCCGCGCTGACCGCCAAGGACGTGAAGGGCTGGGATTCGTTCAAGCAGATCGAGATCATCATGGCGAGCGAGGAGCGCTGGGGCATCAAGTTCAACACCCGCGAGCTCGACCGTCTGCAGAGCGTGGGCGACCTGGTGCAGACGATCGCGGCCAAGACGGCGTGACACCCGCGGCACTGACCGTATGAGCATTGGATTGGAGCGCTTCAGGAAGCGCGGGCAGTCGTGGATGGCCGGCCTGCGCCGGCCATGACGATTAGGGGCGCTGGCCGTCCCCGTGTCAGGGCCGGCGCAGGCCGGCCATCCACGACTCCCACCCGCCTCCCCGCCACCCGCTGGCCTCATTCCCGCGCGTCACCAAAGGATCACACACCGCTCGGACCCACGCTGCTATTGCCGCCGCGACGCCATCTCGAAAGAGTAGGCGCGCGCATCAAGCAGGGCTGACCGTGCTGGAACTGGACCATCTCACCCGCCGATTTGGCGACAAGGTCGCCGTGGCGCATGCCTCGCTACAAATCCAAGACGGCGAGATGGTCGGCATCATCGGCCGCTCCGGCGCCGGCAAGTCCACCCTGCTCCGCCTGATCAATCGCCTGATCGAGCCGTCCGAGGGCCGCATCATCGCCGATGGCCGCGACGTGACCGCGCTCGCCGGGGCGGAACTGCGCGCCTGGCGCGCCCGCACCGCGATGATCTTCCAGCAGTTCAACCTGGTCAGCCGCCTCGACGTGCTGACCAACGTGCTGACCGGGCGGCTCAACCGCATGTCCGGCCCGCGCGTGCTGCTGAAGATGTTCACCCAGGCGGAGCGGGCGCTGGCGGTCCGCGCGCTCGACCGGCTGGGCCTCGCCGAGGTCGCGCTGAACCGCGCCGACGCGCTGTCCGGCGGGCAGCAGCAGCGCGTCGCGATCGCCCGCGCGCTGATGCAGGAGCCGCGCATCCTGCTGGCCGACGAGCCGATCGCCTCGCTCGACCCGCTGAACGCCAAGATCGTGATGGACGCGCTGGCCGACATCAACCGGCGCGACGGCATCACCGTGCTGACCAACCTGCACACGCTCGACACCGCCCGCGCCTATTGCCGCCGGATCATCGGCATGTCGAACGGCCGCATCGTGTTCGACGGCGCCCCCGAGGACCTGACCGAACCGGCGGTCCGCGCGATCTATGGCGAGCATGGCGCCGAGCAGATCGACGAGCGGATCACGTCGACCAGCCTGGCGGGTGCGAACATGCCGGCGCTGGCTCGCTAGCCCCGCCCCGTGGCGCGGCCGCGCCGTGACACGATAGTTTCATATGTAACGGAATGGAGACGATCAGGATGCGTCGCAGCACCTTCACCCGGCTTGCGCTGGCCGCGCTGGTCGGCCTCGGCCTCGGCGTGCCCGCCAAGAGCCAGGCCCAGGACTGGAAGTCCCAGGTCAAGGAATTCCGCATCGGCATCCTGGGCGGCGAGAACACCCAGGACCGGCTGAAGCGCTATGACGGGTTCCAGAAGCTGCTCGAGGCGAATCTCGGCGTCCCGGTGAAGCTGTTCCCCGCCGCCGACTATGCCGGCGTCATGCAGGGCATCGCCGCGGGCCAGCTCGACGCGGCGGAATTCGGCGCCTCCGGCTTTGCCGGCGCGTATCTCGACTGCAAGTGCATCGAGCCGATCGTCGTGCCGCAGGAAAAGGACGGGTCCACCTACTACTACTCGGTGATGGTGACCCGGAAGGACAGCGGCATCGACTCGCTCGAGAAGATGAAGGGGCATTCGCTGGCCTGGGCGGATCCGAACTCCACCTCCGGCTACCTGATCCCCAGCGCGACGTTGCGTTCCAAGGGCGTCGACCTGACCGACGGCAAGTATTTCTCCCGCACCGGCTTCGCCGGCGGGCATGAGCAGGGCGTCGTCGCGGTGCTGAACAAGCAGTACGATGCCTGCGTCACCTGGACCTCGGGCCAGGGCGACAAGTCGGAAGGCTACAGCCGCGGCAACCTCCGCTCGATGGTCGATCGCGGCATGCTCAAGATGTCGGACGTCAACATCATCTGGCAGTCGGGCAAGATCCCGAACGGCCCGTGGGCGGTCCGCACCGCGCTGCCGGCCAGCCTGAAGAAGCAGTTCGCCGACTTCCTGATGGACCTGCCGAAGTCGCATCGTGACGTCTACGACGCAATCGAGCAGGGCGCGGGCGTCGGCTACGCGCCGGCGACGATGGACCTCTACAAGGACATCATCGACCTGCGCGAAGCCGAGAAGCGCGGCAGCCGGTCCTGAGACGGGCGGGGCGGGTCATGCGCTCGCCCCCTTTCGCCGCATGAGCACGCTCCACCCCACCCAAGATCCGTCCTGGCGCCTGTTCCAGGAGCGCTTCGGCCGCCTGCAACGCGCCCGCCGCGCCGAGACCCTCCTGCTGGTCGCGATCGCCGCGCTGCTGTTGGTGATCGCCGCGGCCTATACGGATTTCTCGCCGGCCCAGGTCGCCGCCGGCCTGCCGCGCATCGGCGAGTATTTCGGCAAACTGTTCTCGATCGAGCCCGCGCGCGGCGCCGCCCCCGTTCCCGTGCTGGCCTGGGACCACCTGTTCCAGGGCGTGAAGCAGCCGCAGTCGATCGCCTACTGGTTCTACCGCATCGACGTCTATCTCGTGCTGCTGTGGCAGACCGTGCAGATGGCGATCCTCGCCAGCGTCATGGGCTTCACTGCCGCCTTCGTCCTGTCCTTCCCCGCCACCCGCACGCTGGTGCGCAGCACGCTCGCCGTCATGGCCGTGCGCCGCCTCCTCGAGGCGCTGCGCAGCATCCCGCAGGTGGTGCTCGCCTTCATCCTGGTCTGGCCGTTCGGCGTCGGCCCGCTCGCCGGCATTCTCGCGATCGGCATCCACAGCACCGGCGCACTCGGCAAGCTGTTCTCCGAACTGAACGAGAACGCCGACCTGCGCGCGGTGGAAGGCATCCGCGCGGTCGGCGGCTCCTGGGTCGCGCAGATCCGCTACGGGATGGTGCCGCAGGTGCTGCCGGGCTTCCTGAGCTATGCGCTGCTCCGCTTCGAGATCAACGTGCGCTCCTCCACGATCATCGGCTTCGTCGGCGCCGGCGGCATCGGCCAGGAACTGCGGCGCGTGATCGGCTTCAACATCTATGAGGAAGTCAGCGCGATCTGCCTGCTGATCCTGGTGATCGTGGTGGTGATCGACCTGCTCTCCGAACGCATCCGCCACCGCTTCATCGGGTCGCTGGGGACCAAGGCATGAGCGACACCACGATCCGCCTGGACACGATCACTGCCGCCGACATCGCCGCGACGCGCGCCCGCCTGCCCGCCGCCTTCGGCGCGCCCTTGCGCAGCCGTGCCCTGCGCTGGACCGTCGGGCTGCTCGCCCTTTCCTACCTGCTCTACCTGCACTGGCTGTTCGACTTCGACCGCGTGTTCACCAACCTGCCGCGGGTCTGGGTGATCGTGCGGCTGATGGTCGACTGGTCGCAATTCGCCGAGTGGGATCACGCGGAACTGCTGCGCTCCATGGCGGAGACCGTGGCGATGGCGTATCTCGGCACCACGCTCGCCGCGCTGGTCGCGGTGCCGCTGGGCTTCCTCGGCGCGCGCAACGTCATCCCGTCCCGCGTCTTCCGCTTCTTGACGCGGCGCATCTTCGACGGTTGCCGCGGCCTCGACCAACTGATCTGGGCGCTCGTCTTCGTGCGCGCGGTCGGGCTGGGGCCGATCGCCGGCGTGCTCGCGATCTTCGTCGCCGATCTCGGCGTGCTGGCGAAGATGTTCGCCGAAGCGATCGAGACCACGGAGCGCAAGCAGCTCGACGGCGTGCAGGCCACGGGCGCGAGCCGGATCGCCGCGCTGCGCTATGCCGTGCTGCCGCAGGTGCTGCCGGTGATGATCAGCCAGACGCTGTACCAGATCGAGTCGAACTCCCGCGAGGCGACGATCCTCGGCCTGGTCGGCGCCGGCGGCATCGGCCTGCGCCTGTCGGAACGCATCCAGATCAACGCCTGGGACCAGGTCGCCTACATCATCGTGCTGATCATGATCACCGTGGCGCTGATCGACAGCCTCTCGAAGGCGCTGCGGATCCGGCTGATCCGGGGCGCCTGACCGCCCGCGCTTGCCACGAATCGGCGGCACTCGGTCCAGTTCGGGGATGGTCCGATCCCGCCGCGCCCTCCTGCTCTGCCTGCTGCTCGCGGCGCCCGCCGCCCAGGCCGAACCGCTGCTCCGCGATCCCAACCTGCCCAGCGTCCCCCCGGACGTGCTGCGCCAGGTCGCCGACATGCGCGCCCGCCAGGCGATCATGGACGAGAGCCAGGCGCCCTATGCCGGCCGCTGCGTCTGCCCCCTCCAGACCGAGGACAGCAACGGCAAATCCTGCAAGGGCCGCTTCGAGAAGATCACCCGCCAGCCGATCCCGATCTGCCGGCCGCAGGACGTCACGCGGGAGATGCTGCACGCCTGGTGGCGCAAGCAGGCCTGACCCGCCGGTTGCCTTTCCGCGCCGGCTGGGGAAACTCGCAGCGACAGAAACGGAGGGGACCGTCATGGGCTTCAGGATCGCCATCATGGGCACCGGCGCCGTGGGCGCCTATGCCGGCGCGCACATGGCGCAGGCCGGTGAGGACGTCACCTTCATCGATCCCTGGCCGGAAAACGTCGAGACGCTGCGCGCGCGCGGCCTCAAGGTCTCGCACATTCGCGACGTGCCGGAGTGGAGCACGCCGGTCCGCGCCCTGCACTTGACCGACGTGCAGTCGCTCGCGAAGGAGCAGCCGATCGACATCGCCTTCGTCTGCATGAAGTCGTACGACACCGAATGGGCGACCACGATGATCGCCCAGTATCTCTCGCCCAACGGCTTCGTCGTCTCGCTGCAGAACTGCATGAACGAGGAGACGATCGCCGGCGTGGTCGGCTGGGGCCGCGTGGTCGGCTGCATCGCGAGTTCGATCACCGTCGATCTGTGCGAGCCCGGCCACGTGAAGCGCGCCGCCGGCAAGAGCGGGACCAAGCACACCGTGTTCCGCACCGGCGAGGTGCACGGCCGCATCACCGACCGCGTGCAGGAGATCCGCCGCCTCGTGGCGCTCGCGGATTCCGCCCTGGTGACCAGCAATCTCTGGGGCGAGCGCTGGTCGAAGCTGGTGACCAACGCGATGGCGAACGGCATGTCCGCCGCCACCGGCCTGGTCAGCAAGGACATCCTGCGCAACGACGTGCTGCGCCGCTTCGGCGCGCGTCTCGGCTCCGAAGCCATCCGCGTCGGCCAGGCGCTGGGCTACGAGCTGGAGGAGATCCACCACATCGATCCCGAGGTGATCGCCCGCGCCGGCGAAGGCGATGCCGCCGCGGTGCGCGAATACGACGAGCACCGGCTGGCCGAGGTGAACAAGGCCGGCGGCGGCGAGCACCGGCCCTCCATGGGGCAGGACATGGTGAAGGGCCGCCGCACCGAGATCGAGTTCCTGAACGGCTTCATCACCCGCAAGGGCGAGGAGGTGGGGCTCGCGACCCCGGCCAATGCCGCGCTGACCGACATCGTCAAGCGCGTCGAACGCGGCGAGCTCGCGCCCGACCCGAAGCACCTGATCGACCTCCGCCTGAACTGACCCCGCCCCGCGCGAGCGGAAGACACCCCCCTCCCCCCTCGCGGGGGAGGGCCGGGGTGGGGGGGCCAACACACCCCCGGAACCGCCGAACCAACCCCCTCCGCCCCTGCGCGGCAATTTACCGCCGGTTAACCACCCGTCCGGCTAGGCTCCGGTCCCGCCCCCGCCGGAGACCACGATGACCGCCACCGCCCCCGCCCGCGTCCGTCCCGAGGCGGTGGCCTGGGTGCGTCCCTGGATGGGCCTCTGCGCCCTGCTGCTGCTCTGCGTCGCCAAGGGCGTGTGGTTCGCCGGCGCCCTCACCGTGCCGCCGGACGAGGACATCCTGCGCGACCTCGGCTTCATCCAGGGCCTGCGCGACGGCAAGCTGTGGGAGGATCCGATCCAGGCAGGCGCCTGGCGCTGGTACCCGCCGCTGGTCCACGCGCTCGCCGCCGGCGCCTTCCACCTCACCGGCGCCGACCTGCTGCCCGCCTGGGTACGCGCCGGCGCCTGGCTCAACCTCGCCACCCCGCTCTGCTGCTTCCTGCTGGTCCGCCGCATCGCCGGCGAAGGCGCCGCGCTCGCCGCCACCGCCGTGCTGGTGCTGTATGGCGGCGCCACGATGGCGGGGGACGAGGCAGCCGGCTACACGCCCTGGACCTATACGCCCGCGCTGGTGTGGCCAGGCTTCCTGCTGGCTGCCTGGCTGCTGATCGCGCGGGTCCAGGCCCTGCACTGGCGCGATGCCCTGCTGCTGGGCGGCGCGATCGGCCTGATCTTCCTGGCCCATACCGTCCCCGCCCTGCTGCTCGCCGGCATGACCACGGCCACCGTCCTCGCCACGCACGCGCTCCGCCCGCGCGGCCTGGCATGGCTCGTCCTGGCCGGGGCGACCGCGCTGGTGGTCAGCCTGCCCTTCCTGCTGCCGCTGCTGCAGACCTATCGGCTGGCGATCGCCAATCCCATCCCCGGCGCCTGGGTGCACGGCCTGCTGGTGCCCGAGGCGGCGGGGCGCGCGCTGCTGCTGAACCTCCCGGGGCTGCTCGCCATGCCGGTGCTGCGCACCCTGCCCCGCCCCGCCGCGGCGGCGCTCACCGCCTGGATCGGCCTGTGCGGCCTGGGGCTCACGCGCCACTATGCCTGCCAGGCCGGGATCGGCGCCGGCTGCGACGTGCTGGTGATCGCGCCGCACCACTACCACGTCTACCTGCAGGCGGCCTGGGCCTGCCTGATCGGCATCACGCTGGCCCGCTGGCTCGCGCGTGACGTCACCGGGATCGGGCGCGCGCTTGCCGCGGCCGCGGCGACCGTCGGGGCGGTTGGCATGTTCCAGTTCGCGCCCGACCTCGATCGCCGCCGCGCGGCGCTGGACGCGCCCGACCGCGTGCTCGATCGCGCCGCGTATGAATGGATCCTGCGCCACACCACGCCCGAGGAGCTGTTCGCGACGCCGCTGCCCGCCGCCGC
>JAFKLG010000067.1 GCA_017304945.1 Rhodospirillales bacterium | reverse complement strand
TTCACGCGGTGCGGGTCGAGGAAGCGGGCGCGCTGCCGGCCGCGGTCGCCGAGGTGCTGGCGCATGACGGGCCGGCGTTGCTCGACGTGGTGACGGCGACGCAGGAGCTGTCGATGCCGCCGACGATCAATGCGGAGCAGGTGAAGGGCTTCAGCCTGTGGCTGATCCGCGCCGTGATGAGCGGTCGCGGCGACGAGGTGCTGGACCTCGCGAAGACGAACCTGCTGCCGCGATAGGCGCCGCCGCGATCACGGCCGCCTCCGCCGCGCGCCGAGGGGCGTGGCGGCGGAGGCGGCCGCAAGCGGGTCGCGGCCCCCACCGTCATACGTCCAGCGTGGCCAGCGCCGTCGTCACGATGCCCTGCAGCAGCGCCTTCTCGGGCCGCACCCGCGCCAGCACCCGGACGCCCATCAGCACGCCCAGCAGATGCTGCGCCAGCGCCGTCGCGGACATGGCCCGGGTGATGGTTCCATCCTGCTGGCCGCGCTCCGCGCACGACCGGAAGAAGGCCTCGATCCGCACCAACGCCGCGGCGATCACCTGCCGGACCTCGGGATCCCGCGGCGCCATCTCCAGCGCTGAGTTCACCACCATGCAGCCTTTGTGCTCGCGATCGCTGAGCGAGCGGCGCAGGATCTCGTCGAAGAACCCGCCCAAGGCCTCGCGCGGGGGCAGGGCCGCGCAGCGCGCGATGCGCGCGCCGATGCTGGTCTCGATATAGCGGTCGAGCGCGGTCCGGTAGATCGCGCGCTTGTCGCCATACGCGTTGTAGAGACTGGCGGCCGTGAGGCCCGTCTGCGCCATCAGATCCCGGACCGACGTCGTCTCGAATCCATGCGCCCAGAAACACTGCACCGCGGCGTCGAGCACCGCGCCTTCGTCGAATTCTCTCGGTCTCGCCATTCTGCCAACTTCACCTGACCTGCGTGCCGCATCTTGCCACGATGCGCGAGAGAATTATAGAACACCAGTACCAGAACGGTGCGGGTGACGGCCCCATGGCAGGGATCTCCGCGAACGCCCGTCAGGTGCAACGGGAAGGGGTCTTCGGCATGGCGTTGGAACGGCAGCTAGCGGAGTTCAAGGCCACCTTCGCGCGCACGGCGCCCCCCGGCCGGGTTGCCTTGTACGAGGCGAAGATCGAGGAGCTCAGGACCAGCTTCGCGCGGGAAGCGGCGGCCGGGGTCGGCGCGATCGCGCCGGTGTTCGCGCTGCCCGGTGTCGACGGGGGGCTGGTTTCCTCCGGGGAACTGCTGCAGCGGGGGCCGATCGTCGTCGTGTTCTATCGCGGCGGATGGTGCCCGTACTGCAACATCCAGTTGCGCGCCTACCAGGCGATCCTGCCCGAGATCACTGCGCTGGGCGCGCGGCTGGTCGCAATCTCGCCACAGCTCCCCGACCAGTCACTGTCCACCGCACAGACGGAGGCGTTGACCTTCGACGTGCTGAGCGACGTGGGCAACCAGGTCGCCCGCAGCTTCGGGCTGGTCTACGCGCTGCCCGAGGAGCTGCGGGCCGCGTTGCGCGGGAACGGCAAGGCTCTGCCGGGGATCAACGGCGACGAAAGCTGGGAGCTGCCGGTCCCGGCAACCTATGTGATCGCGCGCGAGGGACGGATCGCCTTCGCCCACGTGGACGTCGACTACCGCCAGCGCGCTGAGCCGGCGGCGATCCTCGCCGCGCTGCGCGCGCTTCCGCAGGGGTGAGCGGTGTCCCAGACACTCGCGGTGCCGCTTCCGCACGGCGCCGCCGAGGCCACGCGCGGCGTCGTGCGGCGGCGGCTCGTCGGCATCGCCTGGGCGCTGTTGGCGCTGACGATCTTCTCCGGCTGGTTCGTCGTCACGCGGCTGAGCGTGACCCACGCGCTGCGCGTCGCGGACATCGCGGCGCTGCGCTTCGGGGTCGGTGCCATCGTGCTCGCCCCGGTTCTGATGCGACGGGGGCTGCGCCTGCGACGCGCCGCCTGGGGCGAGGGGCTGCTGCTCTCCCTTCTCTGGGGCCTGCCCTTCGTGCTGCTCGTGGCCGGCGGCCTGCGCCTCACCTCGGCGATGGAAGCCGCATCGATCACGCCGGCCATCATGCCCGTGCTGGCCGGCGTCCTGGCCTGGATCTTCCTGCGTGAGCGGCAGGGACGGGCGCGCTGGATTGGCTACGCCGCGATCGTGCTGGGACTGGCGTGCCTGGTCGGCGTCGGCGCGGTCAAGCACGGCTTCCCCAGCGGCATCGGGTTGGCCGCCCTGCTCGGCGCGGGACTCATGTGGGCGATCTACACCTTGCTGTTCCGCCGCAGCTCGCTTTCGGCGGTGCAGGCGGCCGCTCTGATCTGCACGTGGTCGGCACTGCTGTTCCTGCCCGTCTACCTGCTGTCCGGCGTGAGCCGGCTGCCGCTCGCGTCGCCATCCGAACTGGTGGTGCAGATCCTCTACCAGGGCGTGGCGATGAGCTGCCTCGCCGTCATCTCCTTCAATCGTGCCGTCGCCCTGCTCGGGCCTACCGCGGCCACCGCGATCATCGCGCTGCTCCCCGCGGTCGCCTCGCTGATCGCCATTCCGGTGCTTGGAGAGGTTCCGGCGCCGATGCAGTGGATTGCCATCGGTGCGATCGGGATCGGGGTGCTGCTCGCGTCACGCCGGCCGCGCGCGTCGTAGCGCCGTCCGCCTCACGACGTGCCATGCGCGACGCGGGCGCCGACGATGCGGCCGTCGGCCCGCTGCAGCAGGACTGCGACCTGCTCCCCCTCCGGCAGCGGCGCCTGTAGGGCGATCGGCTTGCCCGACCATGCACCGAGTACCTGGATCGAGCGGACGATGTTGGCTTCCTCGAGAGTCCGGCCGCGATTCTCGCCACGGCCGACCTGGGTCCTGTGCAGCCGGTCATAGCCGATCAGCAGCAGGCGCGCCTGGCCCGTTCCGGCACCGACCAGCACCGTCAGCCCCTTGCTGCCGCGCTGGATTTCGATATCGGCTGCGGTCTCCTGGCTCGAGGTTGCCTGTCGCACCGCGCGATCGACCGCCGACGGATTGGAACCGACGACGTCGAGCGTCCCGTCCACCACGAGTGCCGGGGTGTAGACCTCCGAACTGACGCCGAGTGCGACATAGTGTCGTTGGCGTTCGGTGGCCGCGTCGAGCGAGAAGGGATCGCGCCAGCCGAGACCGTTCCAATACGTGACGTGGAACGTCAGCGGCAGGAGATCGGGACGCGTGCGCGCGAGTTCGGCGACCTTCGCGTCGGCGGGCGGACACGACGAGCACCCTTGCGAGGTGAACAGCTCCAGCACCACCGGCCGCTCCACCGGTTGCGCCATCGCGAAGGTCGGTGCGAGCAGGCCGAGAGCGGCGAGGAGCCGAAGACGCATTGCAAACTCCCTGTTCAGGACGAGGTGGATGACGGGCGGCGCACGAGCGAGGAGCACGTGCGCCGCGATAGGATCATTCGCGCACATGGCCGGTCGGTTACAGCTGCGCGGCGATGCCACGCCGGGGCGCAGACCAAAGCGGCCGGAGCGCAACGATGCTGGTCACCGAGCATGTCTCGTTCTAGAATGCATATTCCATAACACGTAGGACGCATCCTGCTTAGGTCCCCAGCGTGGCGGTGATCCCATGGAACGGCATCGGTTTGCAGCAAGCGGCGGTGTAACCATCCGGCACCCGGCGCCGAAGATGATCCGTGGCGTAAGCGGCGCGACTCCGCGCCGGATCGCTGGACTGGGTTGAACCGCAATGGCTGCGATACTGAATTTCACGGCCGGCGATGCACCCAGCTTGAACTGGGACCAGATGATGGCTGCGGCACAGCAGGGAGATGCCCGCGCCTATCGCGCGTTGCTCGTTGCAGTGACGCCGTGGCTGCGGCGATATTTCGGACGTCGGCTACCGCCGGGAGCCGTCGAGGACACGGTTCAGGACGTGCTTCTCGCGATCCACGAGAAGCGGCACACCTACGACCCCGCGCGTCCGTTCGGACCGTGGTTGGCCGCGATCGCTCGTTACAAATGGATCGATCGGCTGCGCGCGCTGAAGGCGCATGCGACCGAACCGCTGGATGAGACGATGCAGGCGCCGGACGACGTCGAGGGCGCGGTTGCGGGGTCCACGTTCCAGCGTCTGCTGGGCGAGCTGAAGCCGTCGCAGGCGACCGCGATCCGGCTCGTCAAGCTGGAAGGATACAGCACGGAGGAAGCGTCCCGGGTGACCGGGCAGTCGGTGTCGCTGATCAAGGTCAACATCCATCGTGGACTGAAGCGGCTCGCGCACATGGTCCGGGCCGATGCCGATGCGGACTGAGTCGCTGGTCGATCAGCTCAGCCGCGACCTGCAGCCGGTCAGGCCTCGCAGCCCGGTTCGCGACGCCATGCTGCTGCTGGCCTTGGCGGTTGCGGAGATCGCGGTCTTTCTGGGCCTGGGCTTCATGCGTCCGGACATGCCGGCGGCGATGGATCAGCCGTCGCTGTGGTGGAAGCTCGCCAGCATGGGAACTATCGCCGGCCTCGGCGCGAGCGTCACGATCCTCGCGGCGGATCCGCTCCGATCCCCGCGTCGTGGACTGCGCTGGATGTTTGCGTGCATGGCCGTGATCTTCGCGAGCGGCTGGCTCATCGATGCGGGCGGCAGCGATCTCGGCCAGCTCCTGCACCGCCTCGATTGGCGAAATGGCCTGCAATGCGTCTGGAAGATGGATGTGCTCTCGCTGCCGGCCGCGATCGGCATGGCAATCCTGCTGCGCCGTGGCGCGCCGACGGATCGTGAGGGCACGGCGCTCGCCGCGGCCCTGTCCGCCGCCGGCTGGGGCGCCTTCGTCTTCGTGTTTGCCTGCCCGTCGGACGACCCGCTCTACATCGCGGTCTGGTACACGGTCGGTTGCGCGATCGTCACCCTGCTCGGTCGCGCCATCCTCCTGTTCGTCTCGCGGTGGTGAGGCGGATGTCGGACGTCGGCAACGATCCCTGCCCACGAAACTGATCGGCGGCGCCGCTGCGTCGAGAGGAGAGTGCACATGCACGAGAGTTCGCGTTCCGGCCGTCGCCTGCATCCCCTGCCGCTGCGGATCATGCACTGGGTCAACGCCGTGGTGATGCTGGTGATGATCACCTCGGGCTGGGGGATCTACGACGACGACGTCATCATCCGCGGCTTCCATTTCGGTTCGTTCTGGCGCCTCGGTGATTGGGCGGCCTGGAGCCTCAACTGGCATTTCGCCGGCATGTGGTTCCTCGCGATCAACGGGCTGATCTATCTCGGTTATGGGCTCGTGACCGGCCGTTTCCGCGAGAAGCTGTTCCCGATCCGCCCCGCCGAGCTGGTGCAGACCGTCGTCGATACGCTGCACTTCAGGATCGCGCACGACGATCTCACGATCTACAACGCGGTGCAGAAGCTGCTCTACATCGTGGTCATCCTGGCCGGCATCGCGCAGGTGGTCACCGGACTCGCGATCTGGAAGCCGGTGCAGTTTTCCGGCCTCGTCGCTGCGCTTGGCGGATTTCAGACGGCGCGCGTGCTGCACTTCGCTGGCATGGCGGTGATCGTTGGATTTCTCGTCGTGCACGTAACCTTGGCGCTGCTCGTTCCGAAGACATTGCTGGCGATGCTGAGCGGCGGCCCCCGGCTTGGCGTGTCGGCCCCTGACAAGGAAGAGCCCGCGCGATGAGATCCAGGTTCCGTCCCGACACGATCCCGGATGCGAGTGTGCTGGAATCGCACAAGCCGCTGATCCGTTCACTGGAACGACGCGGGCTCATTCGCGGCGGGGTGTCGCTGGGCGCGCTCGCGATGCTGACGGGCTGCGATGTGGACCGCCCGGAATCGGTGGAGTCGGCCTTGCTGGCGATTTCCCGGTTCAACGACACCGTGCAGGCCTGGCTGTTCGATCCGAACCGGCTCGCGCCCACCTACCCGGAGTCGATGATCCTGCGGCCGCCGAAGTTCAACGCCTACTACGACGTCACGGAGGTGAAGCCGGTGGACGGCGCATCGTGGCGTCTCGAGCTCGCCGGGCTCGTCGCCGACAAGCGGCCCTGGACACTGGCGGATCTGCACGCGCTGCCGCAACGCGCGATGGTCATCAAGCACATCTGCGTCGAGGGATGGAGCTATATCGGTGGCTGGACCGGTGTGCCGCTGCGCACCCTGCTCGAGCGTTGCGGCGCCGACCTGCGCGCACGATACGTCGCGTTCAAGACCGCGGACGATTACCCCAGCAGCATCGACATGGCGACGGCGCTGCATCCGCAGACGCTGCTGGCGCTGAAGTATGGCGACGAGACGCTCGCTGATCCGTTCGGCTACCCGGTACGCCTGCGCATGGCGACCAAGCTCGGCTACAAGAACCCGAAATGGGTCACCGCGATCGAGGTGACGAACACGTACCCCGGCGGCTTCTGGGAAGCGAAGGGCTTTCCCTGGTTCGCCGGCCTATGAAACGCGCGATCGTGTCCGGCGCGCTTGCGGTGGCGGCGATCGCAGCGCTTGCAGGCAGCGCCTGGGCGCAGAGCCCAACGCCGGGCGGCATGCCGCCGCCGCCCGGCATGAGCCTTGCCCAATCCGCCGCCATGCGATTTCCGCAGCCGGTGCGCGTCGGCGACCTGCTCGGCCGAGCGGTGCTGCAGCCCGTCGAAAGCCAGAACGTGCTTGGGCGAGTTCGGCAGGTGGTCCGCAATCCCGACGGCGAGATCATGGTGGTGATCGCATTCGGCGGGTTCCTTGGATGGGGCACCCGGCCGATCGCCGTGCCCGTCGATGCCATGGTGCTGCTCGGTCAGGACATGGAAGTCGTCGCCTACACCCCAGACGAGCTGCGACGCTTCCCCACCTTCGTGCCAGGCGGCAGCTCGGATGTTGCGGACGATACGATCATCAGGGTCGGGCTCGCCAAGCCATCGCATTGAGCGGGAACGAAGCGACTTCGGCACGATGGTGGAAGGAATCAACATGCACGCTGCTATGGGTGGTTCGGACGAGCGGTGGGAGCGGATCTCGAGCGCATTTGCCAGTTGCGCCATCGGCGTGATGGCGAAGTCGCCGCGGCCCGGGTACTCGAAGACGCGCCTCTGCCCGCCGCTGCGCCCGGAACACGCGGCGCGGCTGAGCGCTGCCTTCCTGCGCGACACGACCGAAATCGTGCTGGCGGCCGCCAACGCCGCCCCGATCGCCGGCTACGCCGCCTATGCACCCGCCGGCACGGAGGCGATCCTCACGCCGCATCTCGCACCCGGCACGCGGCTGGTGCTCGCGGACGGCGCCGGGCCGATGCCCCAGGGTGTAGACGGCTTCGGCCGCTCCCTGCTGCAGGCGGTCCGGGCGATGCTGGCACGCGGCCATTCCGCCGCCTGCGTGCTGAGTTCCGACACGCCGACGCTGCCCAGCTCTCATCTCGCGCTGGCGGCAAGAACCCTTTTCGCCGGCGACGCCAAACGCGTCGTGCTCGGCGCCTGCGATGACGGCGGCTACTACTTCCTCGGCATGCGGCAGCCTCATCCCGCGCTGTTCACCGACATCGCCTGGAGTACCGAAACCGTCGCCGAGACGACTCGCGTACGCGCCGCTCAGGCCGGCCTCGATCTCGTCGAGCTGCCGCCTTGGTACGATGTCGATGATGCCGAGGCGTTGGCGCGACTGGTGCGGGAGACCGAGAGCGGGGGCTGCGCGCGCTGGACCCGCCGCGCCATCGAGGCGCTCGGGCTGACCGCATTCGGCCGCGCGGCAACCGCGGCATGACGGGTCAGCTTCGATCGCTGGTGGCACTCGGGATCACGCTGGTGCTGATCATCGTGGTCGGCTTGCTGCTCGTCGTTCCCGATCCCAGCGGCACCACGCGCTTCGTGAGCCTGACCGCGCTGATGGTCGGATCCGGTGCGGTGTATTTCGCCGCCGTCCGTCTCGTGCTGAGCCGTCCCACCCCGCGCCACGCTCTCTGGGTCGTGCTCGGGGTGGCCGTCGCGCTGCGAGCCGTGCTGCTCACCGAACCGCCCGCGCTGTCGTCCGACATCTACCGCTATGTCTGGGACGGCCGCGTGCAGGCGGCGCGCATCAATCCGTACCGTCACGTGCCCGCCGATCCCGCTCTCGCGGATCTACGTGACACGGAGGTCTACCCGCACATCAACCGCGCCGATTACGCGCTCACCATCTACCCGCCCGTGGCCCAGATCGTGTTCGCGGCGGTGGGCTGGTTCGGTGGCGGCGTGCTGGCCATGCGCCTCGTCATGGTGGCGTTCGAGGCGCTCGCCGTCGCCTGCCTGCTGCGTCTGTTGTCCCGCGCCGCACTGCCGCCGGACCGCATCCTGATCTACGCCTGGAACCCGCTCGTGCTGTGGTCCTTTGCGAGCGACGGCCATGTCGATGCCATCGCGATCGGCCTGCTCGGGCTCGCGCTGCTGCTGCGGGCGCGCCGCGATGATGGCTGGGCGGGTGTCGCGCTTGCCGGCGCGGTGCTCGCCAAGTTCCTTCCTCTGGTCGTCGCGCCGGCCTTCGTGCGGGGCGGGCGGTTCTGGCGACCGGCAGCGGCGGGTCTCGGAGTGATCGTCGCCTGCTACGCGCTCTACAGCAGCGCGGGATGGCAGGTGCTGGGCTTCCTTCCTGGCTACGGGCAGGAGGAGGGGCTCGTCAGCGGGACCGGCATCTGGCTGCTGTCCGGCCTGTCCTTGCTGACGGATCTGCCGAGGGATGCCGTGCCGATCTATGCAGCCTGTGTCGCAGCGGGCTTCGCGATCTTATCCGTCATGATCATGCGCCGCCGCATGCCGGCCGACGACGTACGGGCGCTGTGCCGTGACGTGGGTGTCCTGGCCGCCGTGGCGACGGCCGCGGCAAGCCCGCACTACCACTGGTACTTCGCCTGGCTCGCCGTGCCGGCGGTCGTCGCGCCGTCGCGCAGCCTGCTGTGGCTGGCGACCGCTCCCCTCCTGCTGATCGAACAGCCGGTCCCCAGCGACCGCTTCTGGTGGCCCTCGCTGATCTACGTCCCGGCGATCGTGCTGCTGGCCGTGGACCTGCGCCGTGGCCGCGCCCTCACTCTCCGGCACGAGGCCGGAAACGGAGAAACGAGATGGACACTGCAACAGTCCTGAAGGACCCGCGCCGCTATTTCGAGGAGGTCGGCGCCGACCGATCGGCGATCGCGGCACAGCCCCCGGTCTGCCTCTATCTGGAGGTCACCAACCGCTGCAACCTCCTGTGCGATACCTGCCCGCGCACCTTCGAGGAACTCGAGCCTCCCGCCGACATGAGCTGGGAGCTGTTCACGAAGATCGTCGACCAGGTGCCCAACGTCGCCCGCGTGGTGATGCACGGGGTCGGCGAGCCGATGCTGGTCAAGGATCTGCCGCGGATGATCCGCTACCTGAAGGCGCGCGGCACCTACGTGCTGTTCAACACCAACGGGACGTTGCTGCAGCCGCGCCGGTTCCAGGACTTGATCGACACCGGACTCGACGAGCTGCGCGTGTCGCTGGATGCGGCGGATCGCGCCTCCTACGCGAAGATTCGCGGCAAGGACTTCTTCGATCGCATCGTGCGCGACGTCGGCAAGTTCACCGCGTATCAGCACCAGGTGGGGGCCACGACCCCGCGCGTCTCGCTGTGGCTCACCGGCCTGCGGGAAACGATCGAGCAGTTGCCGTCCTTCGTACGCCTGGCGGCGCAGATGGGTGTGACCGAGGTCCATCTGCAGCGCCTGGTCTTCGACGAGGCAGGCTACGGGCGCGCGACCGCTGACAACTCGCTGTTCGAGAGCACCCAGGCGATGGAGCGCGCCGCCATCGAGGCCGCCCAGCTCGTCGCCCATCCGCTCGGCGTCATGCTGGATGCGTCGGGCGCCACCGAACCCGGGCTGAGCCTGAAGCGGCAGGGCGATCATGGGTGGTCGTCCTGCCGCCGCCCCTGGTCGCTGATGTATTTCACCGCGCACGGCCGCGCGCTGCCCTGCTGCATCGCGCCATTCTCCGTGCGCGGCTACGGCAACTACACGCTGGGTGACGCGACGCAGCAGGATCTGCGGGAGATCTGGAACAGCCCGGCCTATCGCGACTTCCGCACCAGCCTCTTGTCCGACGCGCCGCCGGCGCCCTGCCGGAACTGTGGGATGCGATGGAGCCTGTAAGCCTCGTCATCCCGACATTCGAGGAGGCGGCGTCGATCGGCGCCGTTCTTCGCGAGATCCCGCAATCCTATCGCGCCGACCTCATCGTGGCGGATGGTGGGAGCACGGATGGCACCCAGGCGATCGCGCGCGCGGCGGGCGCGCGGGTGATCGAGGCCGGTCGCGGCTATGGCCGCGCCTGCGCCATGGGAGCCGCGGCGGCGCATCCGGACAGTTCGGTGATCGTCTTCATGGATGGCGACGGTGCGGACCGAGGCGACCTGATCGGCACCATCGCGGGGCCGGTGCTGCGGGGCAGCCACGACCTCGTGCTTGCCTCCCGCACGCGCGGCGAGCGCGAGCCGGGATCCATGTTGTGGCACCAGGTCGCGGCGGGACGGATCGCCGGTTTCGGCATGGGCCTGCTGACCGGCGTGCACTACAGCGACATGTGCGCCTTCCGCGCGATCCGGCGGGAGGCGCTTCAAGCCCTGGAGATGCGCGAGATGACCTATGGCTGGAACATCGAGATGCAGATGCGGGCGGCTACCGCGCGACTGCGGATCCTGGAGATCCCGATGCCGTATCGCTGCCGCGCGGGCGGCCGCTCGAAGGTGGCGGGCTCCTTGCGTGGCACGGTCAGGGCAGGGGGACGGATCGTCGCGACGTTCTGCCGGGTCGGGGCGCTGGGGCGGTGAGAGATTGAACTCAGGCAAGCGGTTTTCGCGGGCCGGATGTTGAATGGTCGCGATGTGGTGGTCTCGGCGAGATGCGAAGACACCGCCCCAGGATTTCGAAAGAGCGCTTTGGTGAGAACGGCTCGGTTCGTGCGAATCGGCGAGGGCCTGCCGCCGCTCGTGACATGCTGCGTTCTGTGATGAAGACAAAACGTCCTACACGGAATGAAGCGCCCTCGCCGTTGAACGTGGTGGCATCGCAGACGGACCTTCCGGACCATAGCCTCACGCGGGGCTACGTCGATCAGGTCGTGGCGGACGACAGCGCGTTGCTGGCGGAGTTCAGTGGAGGATGCAAGCGACACCTCCCAGTTCTGCTCGCCATGAAGTCGTCCGCAACCTCCTGCGTTGCTAAACGCGGGCTTCGAGGATCATGTTGAATGGTGTCTCGGCTGCCCGACGCACCTGGCTGAATCCGTTCGCCGTCACGATGTCGCGCAGCTTCGCCTCCCCTGCCTGTGCGCCGAGCGCCGCGCCGACCTCCTGCGACAGCGAGGTGGGCACGCAGATCATGGTCGAAGCCGCGTAGTAGAGCCGCCCCACCGGATTCAAATTGTCTTCGAGGCGATCTCCGGCGATCGGCTCGACAATCATCCATGTGCCTTGCGGGCTCAACATGCGCTTGACGTGGGCCGCCGCACCTGCGGGATCACCCATATCGTGCAGGCAGTCGAAGAACGTCACGAGATCGAAGTCGCCGTCCGGGATATCCTTGGCGGTTCCCACCTCGAAGCGCGTGTTCGCCTCAACCCCATGCTCGCGCGCGTGCGCCTTGGCGTCTTGGATCGAAGCCTCGTGGTAATCGTAACCAACGAAGCGGCTGTTCGGGAACGCTTTGGCCATGATCACCGTCGACCAGCCGCAGCCGCATCCCACGTCAGCCACCGCAGCGCCCTTCTCCAGCTTGCTGGTCACACCGTCGAGCGCGGGTAACCATTGTTGGACGATGTTGTTCTCGTATCCAGGGCGGAAAAACCGAGCCGTGGCGCAGAACATGCATTGGAGGTTGCCCCAGGGCACGCCGCCTCCAGTTCGGAACGAGTCCTCGATCTGGCCTTGGTTCTTCTGCATCGCCGCCATCAAGTCGAAAGCGCCCATCAAGTTCACGGGACTATCGTCGACGGCGAAGACCATCGCTTGCTCTGGCGGAAGCTCGAAGCGGCCGCTCAGAGGATCATAGGCGAGGTAACCAGACGCTGCGTTGAACGACAGCCACTCGCGAAGATAGCGCTCATGGACACGGGTGCGCGCCGCCAAGTCTTCGGCGGTCATCGGGCCATGGCTGTGCAGGGCCTTGTAGAGCCCCAACGTATCCCCGATCCGCACCAGGGGCACGCTCGCTGCTCCCCCCAGGTCGCCCAGCATCTTGCCGACAAACTGGTTCAGAAGCGCATTGTTTATTGTCACGGCAACCTCCCCTTTTTTTTGGCATGGCTCCCTGATGTTGCTCTATTCTAGAGACGGAGTCATCAAAAACATACCACGCGGGTCTCGCATCTGCTCTAGCAGGCGCTCACACTGCGGCTTGAGCAGCGCAGTGGCACAACTCAGAAGTCGAGACTTGTCGACAGCAGGAAGGTCCGTGGCATGCCGAGCGAAAGGCCGTAGGTCGGGTTGGCGGCCGCCCAGTAACCGCTGTTCGCAACATTGATGACGTTGCCGCGCACCGTGATGGACTTGCCCCGTACCTCGAACGTGTAACGCGCGCCGAGGTCGAAACGCACCCAGCCTGGAATCTGCTGCGTGTTGGCGTTGTCATAGTATTGCGCACTGGTGTAGATCGCGCGCCCCGATAAGGTGAGGCCCGGAAGGAAGGGCGTGTCCCATTCAGTGCCGACGTTCATCTGGACATCGGGCACGCCGGGCGCCGTATTTCCGTTGAAGGTGCCGTTCGCGGTGCTGGTCAGCCGTCCCTGTAGGAACGTGACCCCGCCCAGGATGCGCACCTGATCCGTCAGTTGTCCGAAGCTGTTCAGCTCGATCCCGCGGTTCCGCTGCTCGCCGTCAGCCGAGTAGAGGTTCGTCGCCAGGTTGGCTGACCCACTCGGCTGTGTGATCTGAAACAGGGAGAGGGTCGTGATCAGGCGCCCCCAATCCACCTTGGCACCCACCTCGTACTGCTTGGAAACGAATGGAGGTAGCACCTGCCCTGCGTTGGCATAGCCAATCCCGACGACAGTGCCCTGCTGCAGGCCCTCGATGTAGCTGGCGTACAAGGAGACGTTCTCGAGCGGCTTGACCACGAAACCGACTGCGGGCGAGAGCGCATCGCTATCGTATTTCGACGTGACCGCGCCGGTGGTGGAACTGAAATTGCGGGATGATATCTGCTGCTGTCGCAAGCCCCAGACCAGTTGCACGCGCTCGTCGAGCACCGACATCGTATCGGCGAACCCCACGCTCGTCAGATCGACCGCGCTCAGGCGCGGCGCATCCAGCCGAGGGTAGTTCGGTTCGGGGATGACGACCGGGGCGTAGAGGTTCGACGCGATCGTCGCCACGACCGGAAAAAGGCTGCCCGACTCGTCATGGATGCGATCTGCCGTCAAGGCGACCTGATGATCGACCGGCCCCGTCGAGAAGCGGCCGCGGAGGCCGACCTCCTGCGAGTCGCTGTCGTGGTAGACAGGGAAGTTGAACGGGGCGTCCGTAAGATTGCCGTTGGCGTTGTTGATCGTGGCAAAGCCCGAGAGCAGGTAACTGCGGTCCTGTCGGCCACCCACCGCGCCGAACACGGTCCAGTTCTCAGCCAGGTCGTACTCGCCTCGCAGCGCGCCGTACCAGTCCTTCGTATGCGCAAACGTCCATGGCTGAAACCAGTTGGCGCCTGCATCCGGCGCCTTCGGAACGGCGACACCGGGCGACAGATAAGTCGGCCGCATTGGCGCCTGCACGTCCAGGTTCTGGTATCCAAGGTCGAGTGAGAAGCGGACACGATCGCCCCGGTAATCCAATCCCAGCACTGCGTCACCCAGGTCCTGCGACTGGTTGCGCGTCGACGTATCCCCGTTCCGGTACGTTCCGTTGAAGCGGATCCCCCATTCCTTCTGCTCACCGAACCGCCGTCCGATGTCGATCTGCCCGCCGAACTGGCTGTCCGACCCGTAGGTCGCGGTTAGCCGCGTCAGCGGCTCGTCCGCCGCCCGCTTGGGGACGATGTTGATGATCCCGCCCAGGCTTCCAAACGGAGGCATCCCGTTTAACAGGGCGCTGGGGCCATGCAGCACTTCGACGCGTTCCACCGAATCGGCGCTGAACGCCAGCCCAGGGATGACGCCGAACAGGCCATTCAGCGCAAAGTCCCAGGAGCTGACCGGAAAGCCGCGAATATACGGCGCTGTCGTGTAGCTCATGTCGTTCCAGCTCAGCCTGGCCGATGGATCGTTGTTCAACGCGTCCGTGACGGTGCGGGCCTGCTGGTCCTGCAGGACCTGAGCCGTGTAGTTGGTCTGGCTGAATGGCGTGTCCATTATGCTGCGGTTGCCAAGGAGCCCGACTTGCCCGCCGCTGGCGACCTGCCCGCCTGCATAGACCGGCGGGGGATTACCCACGATCGCCTGGGGCAGTGAGGTCCGCCCCTCGACAGCGACCGGCGGCAGGGTCATCGCCCCCTGGTCGCCCCCTGCCGCAGACCTGAGCGTCAGGGAATGAGGTCCGGTTTCCTCTGCAACGAGTCCGGTGCCGGCGAGGAGCCGCTGCACCGCCACTTCCGGCGGGATCACGCCCGCGAGGCCTTCCGACATCCGGCCGGCGGTCAAGTTGCTGTCGTAGACCAGCTGGAAGCCGCTTTGGGCACCAAACGCCGCAAGCGCCTGGTCCAGCGGGCCCGCCGGGACACGGAAGTGCGGCGTGGCGAAGGGGTGGTCTGCTGCTTCGCGTCGCACTTGCGCGAAGCCGGGCTCCGACACGGCGACCAGGGCGGAGGCAAGGCCGGCAAGAAGAACGAGCGTGCGGGACGAAGTCTTTGCAGTGCTGCCCGTCCGAGCGGTCGAGAGCTGAGCTCCGGCCACATGCATTGGATACCCTTTCCCACTCGCCACCGCAATTGCGAGTGGCTCTCAATACGTGGGACGTTTGGAAGAGGAACGGACTGCAAGCCGCCCTGGAACTTTTTTGCGGACGGATCCGCTCTACCGCAGGATCACGAGTTGGCCTGGAAGCGAAAGCGGCCGCAGCCCGGCGGTGCGCGCGATTTGCGTCACAACCTCGTCCAGGCGGTCCAGGTGGAACACGCCGCTGACACGCCGGCCCGCCTTGTCGGCCCCGGCGAGCAGGACCAACCCAGGCCGATAGCGGTTCAGTTCGGCGACCACGCGCGACAGCGGTTCGTCCCGGAAGACGAGCACACCCTGCCGCCAGCCCGTGACGAGATCCGCGTCGATGGAGCGTGACCTGCCGAGTCCGTCCGACGAGTAGGAGACTTGTTGCGCTGCCTGGAGCTCGATTTCCTCGAAACGCTGGACTCGCACCCGCCCCTCCAGGCAAGTGACGCACACCGCCTCGGCGTCCCGCCGGACGTCGAAGACTGTCCCGACGGCACGGGTTTCCCCGCCGGCGGCTGCCACGATGAAGGGGCGCGCCGATCGCGGCATGACGGTGAACAGCGCCTCGCCCCCTGCCAGTTCCACGCGCCGCTCCGAACCGTCGTAGCGCACCGAGAGGCTCGTCCGGGTATTCATCTCGACGACGCTTCCGTCCTCGAGCACCAACCGGCGCCGGTCGCCGGTGCCGGTCCGGTATTGTGCGTTGAGTTCGCCAAGAGTGGGGATGACCGCCAACCTGTCGGCGCCCACGACCAACCCGGAGACGGCAGCCGCCAGCCCGACACCGCCGAGAATTGCTCTTCTGCGGCGGATCAGGCGGGGCTGGTGTTGCGCCTCATCAATCGTGGCGTGCCGAGCAGCCGCCCGGGGAAGCTGGTGCCAGAGCCGGATTGCCTCCACGTAGGCTGCCTCGTGCCTCGGGCTCTGGTTCCGCCACAGAGACAGTCGCCAGGCATCGGCATCGGTTGCCGCGCCTGAGGTCAGCCGCACGATCCAACGGCGCGCTTCCTTGCGCAAAGCCTCATCGTCGGCCTGACAGCGCTCAGCCACGATGCAAATCCCGGCTCTCGACCATAGGATCGCCCACGTTTCGGCGGGTCCAAACTCCCTCGCACCAGGAGGACGGTTTGAGACAGCTCGCTCTGCAACGTCAAGCGCGTCATCTTCCGAGATACGTCGCGCAGTGATCCAGCGCGCGCTCGATTTCATAGGCGACGGTCCGCACCGATATGCCGAACCGATCGGCGATGATCCGGTGCGGAAGCTCTTCCACCCTGGCCGCGAGGAAGATGGCGCGCCGGCGCTCCGGCAACTGACGGATGGCTTCGGAGAGCGCTTCGATCTGAAGCCGCCCCTCCACGATAGCCGCAGGTCCGGGGGCCTTGTCCGGGATCTCGAGCAAGCGGCTGACTTCGCCCGCGTCGAGGCGCTGCCGGGCATGGGCGCGGCGATGATCGGTCGCCAGGTTGACTGCAACTCGGAACAGATACGCGAGAGGATCTTTGATGGGCGGGAGCGCCTCCGCCTGCCCGATCCTTATGAACGTATCCTGCAGGGCATCCGCTGCCTCTACGGCTCCGAAGCGTCGACTCAGTCGGCGCGCCAGATCGTCGTGTCCTGCCACGAGGTGCCTCAACAGAGAACGCCGATCCTTGTCGCCCATCTCGATTCCAAGCGTTCGTGCCTTGGATTCCGGGCGATCACGTCAGCCGAGGTTCACCCGAACCTGCCTATGACCTACCGTAGATGATAATGATTCGCAAATCTGGGTATCTTTCGCTTCCGACCTGGCCCGGTGCGGTTGAAGCCCCGCCATGGATCATGGACAGCCCGACGGGAACGTGGGCCCGTTATCGTCCTGCGAGGGTTGGTGTCCCCGGCGAGATTCGAACTCACGGCCCCAGGATTAGGAATCCTGTGCTCTATCCTGCTGAGCTACGGGGACACACGCCGACGATCCTACCGCAGACCCGCCGGCGGCTCCAACCCCGTCACATCGACCAGACCGGCCGGCCCTCCACCGGGTATTGCGGGTCGGTGTAGCCGGGCGTCGAGGGGTGGCCCGGCGGCACCAGCCCGTCCACCAGCCGCTCGTCATCCGGCCCCAGCCGGCAGTCGAGCGCGCCCAGATAGTCCTGCCACTGGTCCTCGGTGCGCGGGCCGGCGATCGCCGCGGTCACCAGCGCGTTGTGCAGCACCCAGGCGGTGGCGAACTGGCCGGGCGTGACGCCGCGGTGCAGCGCATGCGCGGCGATCGCCTGGGCGATTTCCAGGCTCTCCCGCCGCCACTCGGATTCCAGCATCCGCCGATCCTGCCGTCCGGCGCGGCTGTCCGGCGCCGGGGCCGCGTCGGTCGCGTATTTCGCGGTCAGCACGCCGCGCGCGAGCGGGCTGTAGGGCACCACGCCCAGGCCGAAATGGCCGCAGGCGGGCAGGTGCTCCACCTCGATCTCGCGATTCAGCGCGTTGTAGAGCGGCTGGCTCGCGGCCGGCCGGTCGATGCCGGCCTCGTCGCACAGCCGGCAGATCTCGGCGATCCGCCAGGCCTTGTAGTTGGAGACGCCGAAATGGCGGATCTTGCCGGCGCGGATCAGGTCGGCGAGCGCGTGCACCGTCTCCGACAGCGGCGTCGAATGATCTTCCTTGTGCAGATAGAGCAGGTCGATGTGGTCCGTGCCCAGCCGCTGCAGGCTGGCGTCCACGGCGGCGATCACGTGGCGGCGGGAGGTCCCGCGCCCGTTCGGGCCGGGGCTGGTCGGGTTGGCGCATTTGGTCGCCAGGATCCACCAGTCGCGATGGGCGCGGATCGCGCGGCCCACCACCGCCTCGGACTCGCCGCCGTTATAGGCGTCGGCGGTGTCGATGAAGTTGATGCCCCGCTCGCGCGCATCGTCGATGATGCGCCGTGCGGTGCCCTCGTCGGTCGGGCCGCCGAACATCATCGTGCCGAGACAGAGCGGCGAGACCTTGAGCCCGCTGCGTCCCAGGGAGCGATAGGTCATGCCGGCACCGGTCATCGCAGCCTCCCGCGGTTGATGGGGCGACCCTGCCGCCGGGCGCGCGCCACCGCAAGCCGCCCCTTTGTGGCAGCAGGCGCGCGCTCCACCGTCATGGCCGACCATCGCGCCGGGCATCCCCACCGGCACCCTGCCGCGACGAGCCGCCAGGACGAGGAACCCCGACCACCACCGCGCGGGGGCCGGCGATGACAGGGGGGCTGGTCAGAAGTCGCCGCACACCTGGGTGAGGGTCAGGCCGACCGATTGCTGGTGGAACGCCTGCCGGTAGGCGGCGCGCACGCGCTCCAGCGCGGCACGGCGGTCGGGCCGGTCCTCGATGGCCACCACCAGCACCGTACTGCGCTCCCGTCCCGTCGTGCCGGTGGTCGGGTTCAGCCAGGCACCGTCGCCATCCAGTTCGGTGAACCCGTCCGGCAGCGCCGGCACGACGATCTGGTCGACGAAGCGCGCCCACACCGCGTCACTCGCGGCCGCGCGGCCGAAATACAGCATCGCCAGCAGCATCGGCCGGCCGGCGCCGGCCGGGCAGGCCGGTGGGGGCGGCGCGCAGGCTGCCGGCAGCGCCAGCATTGCGGCCAGGACGGCGGCGCGGCTTACATGCCGAAAACGCGTGCGAGGAACCGTCATGAAGATCACCGCCGTTCGCCTGCTTCGTCTTCGCGGCACGATGCCGACCGAGGCGCCGTTCTGGGAAGAGCGCCTGGTGCGGCCGATCGACATCTACCCCGCCTATCGCGCGCGGGACGACTTCGAAGGCGGCATCCAGCGGGATGCGACGCATTTCGCGCTCGAGCAGCATTTCCTGCGCATCGAGACCGACGAAGGTCCGATCGGCATCGCCGGCCCGCTGCCCGACATGGTGGCGCTGTATGTGGCGCGACGGCTGCGGCCGCTGCTGCTGGGCCGCGATCCGATCGCGCATGAGGCGCTGTGGGACCAGATGCACCGGTTCATGGTGCATGGCCGCCAGGGCGATGCGATGCTGGCGATCTCGGCGGTGGATTGTGCGCTGTGGGACCTCAAGGGGCGCTGGCTCGACGTGCCGGTCTACCGGCTGCTGGGCGGCCCCACACGCGATGGCATGCCCTGCTACGCCTCCATGCTCGGGTTCGCGGTGCGCGACCTCGGGCGGGTGCGGGCACGGGCGCAGGAATACAAGGCACGCGGCTATCCGGCGCAGAAATGGTTCTTTCGCCATGGGCCGGGCAGCGGCGCCGAGGGGCTGGCGCAGAACGTCGCCCTGGTGCGCACGCTGCGCGAAGCGCTGGGCGACGAGTACGACATCATGCTCGATTGCTGGCAGGCCTTCGACCCGCTCTACGCCGCGGAGCTGGCGGAGCGGATCGAGGAATACCGCCCGCGCTGGCTGGAGGAATGCGTGATGCCCGACCGCATCGACTCCTATGCGCGGGTGAAGGCGGCGACGCGCATCCCGCTCTCGGGCGCGGAGCACGAGTACACGCGCTGGGGGTTCAAGCGCTTCGTCGAGGCCGAGGCTCTGGACGTGCTGCAGCCCGACATCTACTGGGCGGGCGGCTTGTCGGAGACGCTGAAGATCGCCGCCTATGCCTCGGTGCACGACCTGGTGGTGATCCCGCACGGGCACTCGACGCCGGTCGGCCTGCATTTCTCGCTGGCGCAGTCACCGTCGCTGACGCCGTACCAGGAGTTCCTGGTGAAGTGGAATGCGATCAACCAGCATTTCCTGGCGCATCCGCTGGTGCCGGAGAACGGGATGCTGGGCGTCCCCGACCTGCCGGGCCTCGGCATGGATCTCGACCCGGCGAAGATCGAGGATCAGGTCGAGATCGAGAGCTGATCGATCTGCCTGACGCGTGCGAGCAGGGCCCGCCGCGCGGCGGCGGCGTCGCGGGCGAGCGCGAGCAGCCCGGGGAGCTGCGTCGGATGGGCGAGCACGGAGCCGATCACCCGGAGCAACCCGATCGCACCACGCTGGTCGAGCGCGGCGAGGGCGGCCGGCGGCAGGTCGCGTTCCGCCGGGTCGCACACCGCGCGCAGGACGGCGAACGGGATCCCGGCCGCCGCGGCCGCCCGCGCGACCGCCCCGGACTCGAGATCCACCGCATGCGCCCCGGTCCTGTCATGCAAGTCCCGCTTCGCCGCGGCCGTGGCCACGACGGCGGTGTGGGCGAGCAGAAGGTGCGGCGTGGCTCCGCCGAGGGCGCGGGAGAGGGTTGCGGAAGCCTCCAAGGCAACGGGCCGCGCGGGCGAAGGCACCGCCCTCTGTGTCATGGCCGGCGAAGGCGCCGACCGATGTGTCATGGCCGGCGAAGGCTCCAATCGATGTGTCATGGCCGGCGGAGGCCGGCCATCCATGACTTCTCGGCTCGCGGCTTCATGAGTCGTGGATGGCCGGGCCAAGCCCGGCCATGACACGGGGGACGGGGGCCGCGCCGCGTCCGCGGGCGCCAAACCCTCCGGCACCGTGCCCTCCGGCACCCCACCCTCGGGCACCCCATTCTTCGGCACCCCACCCTCGGGCACCGCGTCCGCCACCACCACCGCTTCCGGCACCACCAGCATGCCCGGCCGCAGCGTCGGGTCGAGCCCGCCTGCGAGCCCGAAGCTCACCACGCCCGTGACACCGCGCGCGATCAGCCGCGCCACGGCGGCTTCCGCGCCGGCCGGGGTCCCGCCGCCGATCTCGACCACGCAGCCCAGCCCCGCCGCGAGACGCGCTTCCGCGGCCAGGCCGACGACGATCCCGATCAGCTCAGAACCCGTAGGCGACACGCTGCGTATTGCCACGCCGCAGGTTGCGGTAACGGGCGAGCGCCAGCAGCGGGAAATACAGGCGATATCCGTGGTATCGCAGGTAGAACACGCGCGGAAACCCGACCGCGGTGTAGGGCAGTTCCGTCCATTCCCCGTCCGTCCGCTGGGTCGACGAGAGATAGGCGATGCCGCGCGCGACGCCCGGGTTCTCGGCCTCGCCCGCCGCCATCAGGCCCAGCAGCGCCCAGGCGGTCTGCGAGGGCGTGCTCTCCTTGTAGCGGCCATGCGGGGCCTGGGCGTAGCTCTCCTCGTCCTCACCCCAGCCGCCGTCCTCGCGCTGCACCGACAGCAGCCAGGCGACCGCGCGGCGCACCATCGGATCCTCGGGCGGCACGCCGGCGGCGTTCAGCGCGCACAGCACCGACCACGTGCCATAGATGTAGTTGGTGCCCCAGCGGCCGAACCAGCTTCCGTCCGGCTCCTGCTCGCGCCGCAGATAGGCGAGCGCGCGGGCCATCACCGGGTCGTCCGTCTCCATGCCGGTCTGCGCCAGGAAGGACACGCAGCGTGCCGTCACGTCCGCGGTCGGCGGGTCGAGCAGCGCGCCGTGATCGGCGAACGGGATGTGGTTGAGGTGGTGGTGGGTGTTCTCCGGCTCGAACGCGCCCCAGCCGCCGTCCGAGGACTGCATGCCGACGATCCACTCCCGCGCGCGGGCAATGGACTCGTCATGGGCGGGATCGCCGTTCCGGTGCAGCAGCATGGCGACCACGGCAGTGTCGTCCACGTCCGGGTAGTGCGCGTTCTCGTACTGGAACGCCCAGCCACCCGGGCGCAGCCCAGGCCGGCGCACCGCCCAGTCGCCCACCGTCTCGGTGATCTGCTTACCGCGCAGCCAGTCGCAGGCGGCATCGGTCGCGGCGCCGGCTTCCGCCATGGCGTGGCCGGCGAGGCCGGTGTCCCAGATCGGCGACAGGCAGGGCTGGCAGTAGGCACGATCCTCCTGCACCACCAGAAGCTTGCGCACCGCCTGCCAGGCGATCGCCGCGTGCGGGTGGTCGGGCGGATAGCCCAGCGTGTCGAACATCATCACCGTGTTCGCCATCGCGGGGTAGATCGCGCCCAGCCCGTCCTCGCCGTTCAGCCGTTCGGTGACGAACGCCACGGCCTTGGCGATCGCGCTCTCGCGCGGGCGGCGCGGGAAGAACGGCTGGGCGGCGCGCAGCACCGTGTCGAGCTGCTTGAAGAACCGCCCCCAGGCGGATCGATACGGGCCGCGGATCCAGTCCTTCACCTGCTCCGGCGGGGTCCGGAACAGCTCCGGCACGTGCACATTGCGTGCATTCCGCGCGCGTGGACGCAGCGCCATCAGCACCAGCAGCGGCACGATCACCGTGCGGGACCAGTACGACACCTTGGACAGGTGGAACGGGAACCACAGCGGCAGGTGCATGATCTCGAGCGGCATCACCGGCACCGCCCGCCACGGCACTTCCCCGAACAGGGCAAGCTGGGCGCGGGTGAACACGTTGGTCCGCTCCGCCCCGCCGGCGGCCAGGATCGCCTCCCGCGCGCGGCGCATGTGCGGGGCGTCCGGATCGTCACCGATCGCCTTCAGCGCGAAATACGCCTTCACGCTGGCCGAGATGTCGAACGCCCCATCGTGGAACAGCGGCCAGCCGCCATGCGCGCCCTGGATCGACCGCAGATAGACGCCGATCTTCGCCTGCAGCGGTGCGTCGATGCGGTCGAGGAAGTGCTCGAGCAGCACGTATTCGGCGGGGATCGTCGCATCCGCCTCGAGCTCGAACACCCAGTGCCCGTCCGGCTTCTGCCGCTGCTCGAGCGCGGACTGCGCGCGCGCGATGGTCTCGGCCAACGCGTCGTCAGTCACCGGTGAGGCGAGGGTCGTCTCGAATGGCATTTCAGGTCCGGAAGCCGCTGTCAGCCGGCACGCAGGAGGGTCGCGGCCGTTCGACCGGACCTGATGGCACCTTCGATCGTGGCCGGCAACCCGGTCGCGGTCCAGTCGCCGGCCAGCACCAGGTTGGCGAGCGGCGATCGCGCCCCCGGCCGGCGGGCCTCCTGCGCGGCGGTGGCGGCGAAGGTCGCGCGCTTCTCCTTGACCACGCGCCAGGCGGGAAGGGGGGCGGCGGTGCCGAGTGCGGCGGCGATGTCGCCCCATACCTCCGCCGCAAGCTGGTCGGCGGGCTGGTCGAGCCTCTGGTTGGCGGCGCTGATCGTCACCGAGACGTGGTCGGACTTGCGGAAGATCCATTCCGCGGTGCCGGACACCACGCCGACCAGCCCGGCCTCGCGCAGCGCTCCGGCCGGGTCGCCGGCCGCATCCGCCAGGTGACGGAAATGCAGGTTGACGATGGCCTCGAAGGCGTCCGGCGCCGTCAGGCCGGGCAGCAGGCCGGTGGCGACCCAGGGCGGCACCGCCAGCACCACCGCGTCATCCGAACCGAGTGGCAGCGTGCCGTCGGGGCCGCGCAGCGCGGTGACGCGCCCGTCGGTGATCTCGAGCGCGGCGATGCGGTGGCTGAACCGGATCTCGGCGCCGCGGCGCCGGAGCAGGTCGAGCGCCGGGTCCACCAGCGCATCGGACAGGCCGCCGATCGGGTAGCGGGGCAGGCAGGCCGCACCGCCCTGCATCATCGTCTCCCGGATCACCGCGCCCAGCAGCCGCGCGAGCCCCGTCTCCGGCCGCGTGTTGAGCGCGGCGACCGCGAGCGGCTCCACCAGCCGCTCATACAGACGGCCGTGGCGCATCATGTCGGCGACGGGCGTGTCGTCGCGCACGCGCGCGAAGCCGATCAGCGCCGCGTATTCGGAGAGCCGGGTGTCGGGCACGCGCCGGCCGGGGGACAGAATCCACCACGGCAGGCGGCCCTGGTTCATCCGCACCGCCCAGCGCGCCCCGCTGCGGCGGTCGAAGAACGGAAACACCGGCGTGTCCGGCCCGTGCAGCCGGTCGCTCGCCCCGATCGTCGCCAGGTAGGCGGCCGCCGCGTGATTGCCGGACAGCAGCAAATGGTTGCCGTTGTCGATGCGCAGGTCGAGCGCGCGGTCGTGGTAGGAGCGGCACCGGCCGCCGGCGGCAGGGCCGGCTTCGTGCAGAGTGAGCGTGCAGCCCGGCGCCTCGGTGAGCGCGAGAGCCGCAGACAGCCCGGCCAGCCCGGCGCCGATGACATGAACATGGCTCATGGCGCGTGGCGTGACGCGCGTTGTGTGGGGGGCGGGTTCATGTGCGCCGGCTTGTGCACCGAACCCCGGCGGCCGGCAACCGAACCGAGCGCGCCAGGGCAATTGGCTGGAAAAAAGAGGGGCGCACCCCTTTCCGGAAGGGCACGCCCCTGGTCGAAGTTTGTAAGAGTGTGTGGAGTGTAGCACGGCGTCTGCGGGCGACAAGATAAAAATTGATGCTTGTCAATGAGCCGCCAGGCCGCCTTCGAGCCGGGACTCTTGCCGTTGCGACGCGGGATCGACTTGTCCGGAAGGAGGACGACGAGCCGGTATTCTTCGTTCTGCTGGGTGACCGCCCCGCCAGACTTACCCGCTCTCCCGATGAGCGAAGGGGCGCTTCGGCCTCAGAGCAGGCAGAGGCTCCGCAATGCCGTGCGCAGCGCGGGCGGCAGATCGCCTTCGCCGAGGGCGGGGGGCAGCTCGTCCAGATCGAGCGGGGCATCGTCGGCGGCGAGGTAGCGCCAGCCTTGGAACGGCTTGGTCGGCCGCGCGGCCACCTGCACCAGCGTCGGGTCGAGGATCAGGGCGGTGCAGGCCGACCCGTCGCTCCACTGGTCCTCGACGATGTCGAGCAGGCGCTGGCGCACCAGCGTGGCGCCGGCGATCACCCAGTAGAGGGAGCCGCCCTGGAGGATCTCCTCCCGCCGGCGCGGGAAGGAGCGCGTGCGATGGCGCAGCGGCGGATCGCTGCGCAGCCGGTCCGCCTGCACCGAGCGCAGGTGGTCGATGTCGCGGATTCCCACCGCCAGTTTGGTCAGGTGCACCATGCCGACTCGGCCTTGAACGCGATCGTATACCGCATCATGCCTCGCAGCCTGCGACGCGGCGAGGGCATTGCTGCCCCCCGCCAGTTGAAGCGCATGTTGCAGCGCAGCATATGGGATCGGCTATAGAGAAAGTCGGTCCGGTATGAAGTGGTCGCGCAACTTGAAGGTTCTCCGGCGGGGTGTTCGCCTCGCCACGCAGATCGCGCAGGCGGAACTTGGACTGGGCACTCCAACCGCGCCGCCCGCTCGGCCACGCCGAACCGAACCAGGGATCGAGGAGGTCGCGGCGTTCGGCCGCAATCCCGGCCGGCTGCGCATGCTGGTGCGCCGGCCGAAGGGCGGGATCAAGCCGCACCAGCCGCTGATCGTGGTGCTGCATGGCTGCGGCCAGGACGCGGCCAGCTTCGCGACGGCGGCGGGCTGGGCGGCATTGTCCGACCGGATCGGCGTCCCGCTGATCCTGCCGGTGCAGAGCGACCTCAATCACCAGCATCGCTGCTTCCGGTGGTTCCAGCCCGCCCATACCGCGCGTGGCCGCGGGGAAGCGGAGTCGATCGCGGAGATGGTCGCAACCGGCCTGACCCGCTTCGACGCCGATCCGCGCCGCGTGTTCGTGGTGGGACTCTCGGCGGGGGGCGCCATGGCGGCGGCCCTGCTCGCCGCCTATCCGGAGCTGTTCGCCGCGGGGGCGGTGGTCGCCGGCTTGCCGGTCGGTGCCGCGCACTCCCCCATGCAGGCGCTGGCGCGCATGGCGCAGGCCGGGCCCGATCAGAGCGCGGACGCCTGGGTGGCGGCGGTGCGGGAGGTTGCGCCCCCGGCGCATGCCGGGCCCTGGCCGCGCCTGTCGATCTGGCAGGGCGGTGCGGACACGGTGGTCGACCCGGCGAACGCCAGCTTGCTCGCGCTGCAATGGCGCGCGCTGCTCGGGCTCCCGGAGACGCCGACCACGGATATCAGCCGGGGCCCGATCCGCTGTCGGCGCTGGGGGCCGGCGGCCGCCCCCGGCGTCGAGTTGTGGACCATCCCGGGGCTGGCGCACGGGTATCCGATCGCGCAGGGGCGCGCGGCGCCCTTCGTGCCGCTGGCCGGGGTGGCGGCGACCACCGAGATCGCCGCGTTCTGGGGGCTGTGACCGCGCCCAGGTGCGGGGTGCGGCCCTGCGCCTGGACTGTGGCCGCCTACTCGACCAGCTTCGCCTCGAACGGGGGCAGCAGGTCGCGCGACTCGAATTCCAGCACCCACAGGTCCGGGTCGAACCGGACCTGCCGCGCGACATAGGCGTCCGCCGTTTCCTGGTCCACCGGGCCGGGGCCGGTGGCGCGCATCCAGGCGAGTTCGCCGTCGGCGGAGCGCATTTGCGACAGCACGCTGAGGCCGCCCTCACGCCCGCGCAGCACCACCAGCACGCCCCCGGCATCCGGGTCCCCTTTGCGCAGCACCATGCCCGGCCGGCCGTCCTTGTCGCCCAGCCTGAGCGCCATGCTGACCCAGAGTCCGGCTTTGACGCGTGGGGTTCCGCTCATGCGGCGCTCCTCATGATCCGAGGGATGATCCGGGGGACCGGAACCAGGGCGTTCATGGCAGGGCGAGACCGCCGCCGTCGAGCGGCAGGGCGTGGCCGGTGAGGCTGCGGCTCTCGGGTCGCAGCAGCCAGGTGACCGCGTCGGCCACCTCGGCTGGTGCGACGATGCGGCCGGTGGGCAGGCCGGCGGCGGCCTGGTCCGGGGTGAGGCCGAGTTCCAGGAAGCGCTGGTGCGCCATGTCCGTATCGACCCAGCCGGGACAGAGCGCATTGACGGTGATGCCACGCGGCGCCAGGGCCAGGGCCAGGGCGCGGGTAAACCCGACCACGCCGTGCTTGGCGGCGCAGTAGGCGGTCTGGTCGGGCACGCCGCGGAGTCCGAGCACCGAGGCGAGGGTGACGATGCGGCCGGTCTGGTCGGGGAGGAGGGGCAGGGCCGCCTTGCAGCAGTGATAGGTGCCGTGGAGGTTGCTGCCGACGATGGCATGCCAAAGCGTGTCGTCGCCGTCGAGCCGGTTGGCGCCGGCGATGCCGGCGCAGGTGACCAGGGCATCGAGCCGGCCGAAGCGGGCCTGGATGGCGGCGAACAGCGCCTGGACGGCGGCGGCATCGGCCACGTCGCATGGCAGGAACACCGGCACCGACGGGGAGGGGACGGCCGCGGCTTGGGTGGGATCCGCCGGCGACCCCCTCCCCCCAACCCCCTCCCGCGAGGGGAGGGGGGATGTTCGGGCTGAGATCACGACCTGCCAACCGTCGTGCCGCAGGCGGTCGGCGACGGCGGCGCCGATGCCGCGGGTGCCGCCGGTGACCAGGGCGACTTTCACGTCGCCGCCCCGCGAACGCTGCGGGGGCGGCTGTATCGGATGGGGTGTTCCTGCATGCAGCGGTCCCGCATCAGGTCACCGGTGCGCGGGCCGGACCTCATTGCGCGGTACCGCCGCCATCGACCGGCAGCACCACGCCAGTGATGAAGGAGGCGGCGTCCGAGGCGAGGAAGGCGACCACCGATGCGATCTCCTCCGGCCGCGCAAAGCGGCCCAGCGGCACGCCCGCGCGGTAGAACTCGGCCGAGGTGGTCGGAAACCGGTCCGGGTAGCGGTCCGCCAGGCCGTGGATCACGTCGCTCAGCATGGCGGTGTCGGTGCTGCCGGGGGCGATGCAGTTCACCCGGATCCCGCCCTCCGCCCAGTCGAGCGCGGCGCTGCGCGAGAGCTGCGCGATCGCGGCCTTGCTCGCGCCATAGGCCGCGCTGACCCGCTTGCCGATCAGCGCCTGGTCGGAGGCGATGTTGACCACCGCGCCCCGCTGGCGCGCCGCCATGCCGGGCAACACCGCGCGCATGGTCGCGTAGGAAGCGAGGAAGTTCACCCGCATCACCCGCTCCACCTCGGCGAGCGGGGTTTCGGTGACGCTGCCCAGCACCGTCACGCCGGCGGCATTCACCAGGATGTCGAACGGACCGCGCGCGGCGACCAGCGCGTCCAGCCGCGGCTCCAGCGTCGCGGTGTCGGACAGGTCGAAGTCCGGCAGGTCGAGTCCGACCACTTCGACCCCGTCTTCCGCCAGTATCGTTCCGATCGCACCGCCGATTCCGCCGCGATGGCCCGTCAGCAGGGCGCGCCGTCCCTGCAGCCCGTATCGAATCCCGCCGCTCGCCTGCATCTTGCCTCCGTCACGTTCGATGCCATTCTGCAGGCCTCGGTCGACCAGCATTCCAGACGGATGGGGAGACGTCCATGCATCGCTTCGCCGCCTTCCTCGCCATCTGGTTGAGTGCTGTAACGGCCCACGCGGCCGATCGGATCAGTTTCGGGATCGATTGGAAGGCGGAGGCGGAGTACGGCGGCTACTACCAGGCGCTGGCAACCGGCATCTACGCCAAGCACGGGCTGGACGTGACGATCCGCCAGGGCGGCCCGCAGGTGAACCAGACCCAGTTGCTGCTCGCCGGCCGGCTCGATTTCACGATCTGCTCGAACTCCTTCCTGGCGCTGAACTTCGTCAAGGAGTCGATCCCGTTCCGCACGGTCGCCGCGATGTTCCAGAAGGACCCGTCGGTGCTGATCGCGCATCCCGGCCAGGGGAACGACAGTTTCGCGGCGCTGAAGGGCAAGCCGATCATGATCAGCGGCGATACTCGTGTCGGCTGGTGGAACTTCCTGCGCGCCAAATTCGGCTACAGCGACAGCCAGATCCGCCCGTATACCTTCAACCTGGCGCCGTTCCTGGCCGACAAGAAGGCGATCCAGCAGGGGTTCCTCGGCTCCGAACCGTTCTCCATCAAGCAGGCGACCGGCGAGCAGCCGGTGGTGATGCTGGTCGCGGATGCCGGGTTCCAGGGCTATGCGAGCCTGATCGCGACCTCCAACCAGATGATCGCGCAAAAGCCGGACCTGGTGCAGCGCTTCGTGGATGCGTCGGTCGAAGGCTGGTACGCGTACCTGAACGGCGACCCGGCCCCGGGGAACGCGCTGATCCGGAAGGAGAATCCGGAGATGACCGACGCGCTGATCGCCTACGGGCGGGAAGCGCTGAAGGCGAACGGCATCCTGACTTCGGGCGACGCGGCGAAGGACGGGATCGGCGCGATGACCGCCGCGCGCTGGCAGGCCTTCTACGACGCGACCAAGTCGGAGGGCCTGTATCCCGCCGGTCTCGACGTGGGCAGCGCCTACACGCTGCAATTCGTCAACAAGCGCGTCGGCCTGCATTGACCGGCACGCGCGTTCCCCCTCCCTCGGCGGGAGGGGGCCAGGGGGAGGGGGCCATCATGGGTTCCCTCCATCGTGCCATCACCCCGATCGCCCCCTCACCCCATCCCTCTCCCGCATGGGGAGAGGGGGCGACGCGGGACGGCTCATGCTGAGCATCGAACGGGTCGGGCGACGGTTTCCGAACGGCACCGAGGCCCTCCGCGACGTCTCGCTGCGCCTCGAACCCGGCGACTTCGTCGCACTGCTCGGCCCCTCCGGCTGCGGCAAATCCACGCTGCTGCGCCTGATCGCCGGACTCGACCAGCCGGATGCCGGGCGTCTCGTCTGGCAGGAAGGCCACGCCCCGACCCCGGGCGAGGTCGGTTTCGTGTTCCAGGACGCCACGCTGCTCCCCTGGGCCACCGCCGAGGAGAACGTCTACCTGCCGCTGCGCCTGCGCGGCATCTCGCGCCAGCAGGCGGCGCCCCGGCTGCGCGAGGCGCTCGCGCGGGTCGGGCTCGAGCAATTCGCCGCGGCGCGCCCGCGCCAGCTCTCGGGCGGCATGCGGATGCGGGTGTCCATCGCCCGCGCGCTGGTCACCCGTCCGCGCCTGCTGCTGATGGACGAGCCGTTCGCCGCGCTCGACGAGTTCACCCGCCACAGGCTGCAATCCGACCTGCTGGCGCTGTGGCAGGCGATCGGCTGCACCGTCGTGTTCGTGACCCACTCGATCTACGAAGCCGCCTTCCTCGCCCGCCGCATCGTGCTGATGAGCCCGCGTCCGGGCCGGATCGCGTCGGAACGCGCCTCGCCGCTGCCGTGGGGTCACTCGCGGCTCGACCCCGCCTACGCCACCCTCGTCGCCGACATCACCGCCGCCATGGAGCAGGCGCTCGGTCACGGCGCGCCCGTGGCGGACCTGGCGGCGGCCGATCCTGCATCGGGCGATCCCGCGCGGAGCAGGGAGCGTTCGGCATGAAAGACGCGTCGCTCGCCATGCGCGCCTCGCCGCTGCTGTTCGGCCTGCTCGCGCTGGCGGTGTGGGAGGGCGCCGTGCGCGCCTTCCACGTGCCCGTCTACCTTGTCCCCGGCCCGATCGCGATCGTCGCCGCGTTCCTCGCCGATCCGATCGGGCTGCTGCGCTCGCTCGCCTCCACCCTGCTGGTGACCTTCGTCGCGCTCGCGGTCGCCGCCGTGCTGGGCGCGGCGCTCGCCATCGCCATGGCGGCGAGCCGGCTCGCCCAGGCGGCGATCCAGCCCTGGGCGGTGGTGCTGCAGGTCACGCCGATCGTCGCGATCGCGCCGCTGATCATCGTCTGGGTCGGCAATCCGTTCGCGGCGCTGGTGGTCTGCGCGACGATCGTCGCGTTCTTCCCGGTGTTCGCCAACACGGCGAGCGGCCTGGCTGCCGCGGCACCGGAACTGGGCGACCTGTTCCGCCTCTACGGGGCGAGCCGCTGGCGCACCATGACGCTGCTGCGGCTGCCCGCGGCGCTGCCGCATTTCCTGACCGGCCTGCGCATCTCGGGCGGGCTCGCCTTGGTGGGGGCGGTGGTCGCGGAATTCGTCGCCGGCTCCGGCGGTTTCGCCTCCGGCCTCGCCTACCGCATCCTGGAGGCCGGCTACCGGCTGGAAATCGCCCGCATGTTCGCCGCCCTGGTGCTGCTCTCGCTCGCCGGCATCGCCATCAATGCCGGGCTGGGCTGGCTGGGCCGGGTGCTGCTGCGCCGGCGCGGCGACGCCGCGTAAGTGGGCGTGGGCGCGGCGGCCCTGCCTGGCGGGATGCGGCCGCTGCCCCCGATCCTGTTCCAGGACCCGCGGTTCGTCGTGCTGGACAAGCCGGCCGGCCTGCCGGTGCATCCCGGCCCGCGCGGCGGCGCCAACGTCGAGGACTGGTTTCCGCTGCTGTCCCGCCGGAAGGACGGGCCGTGGCTCGCGCATCGGCTGGATGCGGACACCGCCGGCTGCCTGGTGGTGGCGCTGCGTCGTGCCGCGCTGATCGCGGCCCAGCAGGAATTCGCGGCCGGGCGGGCGGGCAAGACGTATTGGGCGGTCGTGCGCGGCCGCCCCGCCCAGGACCGGGGCACGGTCGACGCGCCGCTGCAACGGATCAGCACGCAGGCGGGCTGGCGCATGCAGGTCGACCCCGCCGGCCAGGCGGCGGTGACCGATTGGCGGCTGCGCGGCGTGGGCGACGGCATCGCTTGGCTCGAACTGCATCCGCACACCGGCCGCACCCACCAGGTGCGCGTCCACTGCGCCACACTCGGGTGCCCGGTCCTGGGCGATCCGGTGTATGGCGGCGGCCCCGGACCGCTGCACCTGCTCGCCCGCGCGATCCATCTGCGCCTCGATCCGCCGGTCGCCGCGACCGCGCCGCCGCCGGCGCACATGCGGGCGGCCCTCGCGGCCTGCGGGTGGTCGGCGGCCGGCGATGAACAGGCGCCCCTCCGTCCCTGACGAAGCGGCTCCGGGGGAACGTTGGCCACCGGGGAAGGCTGGCCGCTGGGCGCCTGGGTGCGGGCGGGACACGCCTGGATCGCTGCCGTGGGACGGAACGATCGAAAAATATCATCAAGCGGCGAACTTCAATCCACTCGATGATTGGCCTAACCTGCCGGACGTTGGGGAAACGGGGGGTCTGGACGCGCCAGGCCGCGCGGCCGGGTCACCGGTCAACCATCGTCAGAGAAGCTGAAAGGATTAGCCATGGCGGCGCTCAAAGGAAGCAAGACCGAGGACAACCTGAAGGCCGCATTCGCCGGCGAGTCGCAGGCGAACCGGCGCTACCTGTATTTCGCCCAGAAGGCGGACGTCGAGGGCTACAACGACGTGGCCGCCGTGTTCCGCTCCACCGCGGAAGGCGAGACCGGCCACGCTCATGGCCACCTCGAGTTCCTGGAAGCGGTCGGCGATCCGGCCACCGGCCTGCCGATCGGCAGCACCAACAACAACCTGGCCGCCGCGGTCGCCGGTGAGACGCACGAATACACCGACATGTATCCGGGCATGGCGCGCACCGCGCGCGAGGAAGGCTTCGAGGAAATCGCCGACTGGTTCGAGACGCTGGCCAAGGCCGAACGTTCGCATGCCGGCCGGTTCCAGAAGGCGCTGAACGAGCTCGCCTGATCCGTCGACGCCCCCTCTCCTGCCGGGGAGGGGGTTTCCTTCCGGGAGCAGAAGACCCTCATGAGAGAAGGCAGCCTGGAGGCGCCGACACGGCATCCCATTGCCTGGCAGGATCCGGGCTTCGTCGATCCGGTCGAGATCGACCGCGAGCTGCGCCGGGTGTTCGACATCTGTCACGGCTGCCGGCGCTGCTTCAACCTGTGCGACAGTTTCCCGCGCCTGTTCGACCTGGTCGACGAATCGTCGACCCAGGAACTCGACGGCGTGGACAGCAAGGACTTCAAGTCGGTCGTGGACGCCTGCACGCTCTGCGACATGTGCTTCATGACGAAGTGCCCGTACGTGCCGCCGCACGAGTTCGACCTCGATTTCCCGCATCTGATGCTGCGCTACCGCGCGATGGAGGCGGCCGAGGCCAAGCTCTCCTTTGCCGACCGGGAGCTCGCGGCGACCGACCGCAACGGCCGGCTGGCGACCATGGTGGCGCCGCTCGCGAACTGGGCGACGCGGCGGGACAACACGACGGTCGGGCCGATCCTGCGCCGCCAGGCCGCGCTGCATCCCGAGGCGGAGCTGCCGACCTATGCCAGCCAGACGCTGGTGAACCGCGCGGCCGAGACGCCGGAGCTGAATCGCGAGGCGCCGGCCTTCGGCCGCAAGGCGGTGATCTACGCGACGTGTTTCGGCAACTTCAACCAGCCCGAGGTCGGGCTCGCGACCCGCGCGGTGCTGGCGCGGAACGGCGTCGAGACGGAGGTCGTGTATCCCGGCTGCTGCGGCATGCCGCTGCTGGAACAGGGCCGGCTCGCCGACGTCGCCGGCCAGGCACGCACCGTCGCCCAGGGCATGAAGGCGTGGATCGCCAAGGGCTATGACGTGATCGCGCTGGTGCCGTCCTGCGCGCTGATGCTGAAGTTCGAGTGGCCGCTGATCGTGCCGGACGACCCGGACGTCGCCAACCTGGCGCGCGCCACCTTCGACGTTGCCGAATACGTGGTGGACATCGCCCGCAAGGAGGGGCTCGCGCCCGGCCTCGACAAGGCCGAGGGGCCGATGACGGTGCACATGGCCTGCCACGCGCGGGCGCAGAACATGGGCCAGAAGGCGGCCGAGATGCTGCGCCTGCTCCCCGAGGCGCAGGTGAAGGTGATCGAGCGCTGCTCCGGCCATGGCGGCTCCTGGGGCTTCAAGCAGGAGCATTTCCCGACCGCGCTGAAGGTCGGTCGGCCGGTGGCCCGCCAGGCGCGGGATGCCGGGGCCGGATTCGTCACCTCCGAGTGCCCGCTGGCTGGCGTGCACATCGCCCAGGGCATCGAGAAGCTTGGCGGCGACGCGCCCGTGCCCACCTTGGTGACACACCCGATCCAGTTGTTCGCGCGGGCCTACGGGCTCGCCTGAGCGGAGGCTTCGTCATGCCGAACAAGCACGCTTTGGCTCCCTCCGACATCCTGCCGATGGCGGAGTACGCGAAGGTCCGCGCCGAGTCCCGCCGCCGCGTTGCCGCCCGCAAGCGCAACCGGCGGGTGGAGGTGGGTCCCTACGTCACCTTCTACTTCGAGAACTGGGAGACGATGTGGCTCCAGGTGCAGGAGATGATCCACATCGAGAAGGGCGGCGAGGAGCAGGTCGCGGGCGAGCTGGAGGCGTACAACCCGCTGATCCCGAACGGCGAGGAACTGGTCGCCACCTTCATGATCGAGGTCGACGACCCGATCCGGCGCAAGCGCGTCCTCGGCAGCATGGGCGCGATCGAGGAGCACGTGTTCCTGCGCGTCGGCAGCGAGGTGATCCGCGGCGTGCCGGAAGCCGACCAGGACCGCACGACGGCCGACGGCAAGGCGTCCTCGGTGCAGTTCGTGCATCTGCCTTTCACGATGGCGCAGATTGCCGCGTTCTCGCATCCCGGCACCGAGGTGGTGCTGGGCTTCGACCACCCCGCCTATGGCCACATGGCGACGGTGCCGATGCCGGTGCGCGAGGAACTGGCGCGGGATTTCGGGTAGGTCGTCGGCGCCCACCCCTAGGTCGTCGCCGCCCACGTAGGTCGTTGGCGCGCACGCTAGTCGTCGGCGCCCTGCGGGAGCGACCGGGACTGCCGGCGCTGCGGGAGCCGCGGCGGGGTAGTTGCCGCGCGGCGTGACCTCAGACGGTTCACCCGCCCTCGGCGCCGGGCGCGGCCGAGCGCGCTGGGGTTGTGGAGTCCAGACCGACCGGTCATATTGGTTGGATGCGACGCCAGGACATGCGCCAGCATCTGATCGCAACCGGGCTCCGAGTCCTGCACAGCCAAGGCTTCAATGGCTGCGGCGTGCAGGAGATCACCGACGCCGCGCAGGTGCCCAAGGGCTCGTTCTACAATCATTTCGAGAGCAAGGAGCAGTTCGGCGCCGAGGTGCTGGGCCGCTATTGGGAAGATCGTCTCTCCCGCGCCCAGCGCGTGTTGAGCGACGAGACGCGCCCGCCGCTCGAACGGCTGCGCGCCTATTTCGACGGTAAGACCGGAGCCGGCATCGCCGCTCGGAGCGGCGGCGTCGAACTTCGCGATCCCGCCCTCGCGGCAGGCGGCAGCGAACTTCGCGGAAGCGGCGGTGGCGAACTTCGCGCTCCCGCCTCTGCGGCAGGCGGCGGCGAACTTCGCGGTCCCACCCTCGCGGCAGGCGGCAGCGAACTTCGCGGTCCCACCCTCGCGGCGGGCGGCGGCGAGCCTCGCAGTGCCATGCCTGCGGGGGGCGGCCGTGCGTTCGGCCGTGGCTGCATGATCGGCAACTTCGCCGCCGAACTCGCCGGCCAGTCGCGGCTGGTGCGTGACCGCCTCGACCTCGTCTACGCCGCCTGGACCCGCCTGCTCGCCACCTGCATCCGCGAGGCCCAGCAGGATGGGTCGCTCCGGACCGACGACGATCCGGAGAGCCTCGCCGCCTTCCTGATCGACGCGTTCGAGGGCGCCGTGCTGCGCAGCAAGGTCGACCAGGATCCGACCGCGCTGCATCGCTTCCACCGCATCGTCTTCACCCGGCTGCTGGTCTGAAGGAGTCGCACCAATGACCCCGCCCGCCCCGTCCGCGTCCGCGACCAAGATGACCGGTCGGTCTGAACCTCGTGAAGATGTCCAGGCCTCACGGGACGGGCTTGCCTCGCCGGCCGGGCTTGCCTCGCGGGACGGGCTTGCCTCGCGGGACGGGCTGCCCTCGCGGGATGGGCTCCGAGACCCGCATTCCGGCGTGCGGGATCCGCGGCGGGAGATGGATGCCCGCACCCGCGCCCTGCTCGAAGCGCCGCTCGTGCCGCTGCTGCTGCGCCTCGCCGCCCCCAACGTCGTGCTGATGCTGGCGCAATCGGCGACCGGGCTGATCGAAACCTACTTCATCGGCCATCTCGGCACCGATGCCCTCGCCGGCGTCGCCGTGGTGTTCCCCGGCGTCATGCTGACCCAGATGATCTCCGGCGGCGCCATGGGCGGCGGCATCTCCTCCTCCATCGCGCGCGCCCTGGGCGGCGGCCGACGCGACGACGCCACCGCCCTCGTCACCCATGCCATCGTCATCAACGGCCTGCTCGGCCTCCTGTGCTCCGCGCTCGTGCTGGGGTTCGGGCCGGCGCTGTACCGCAGCCTCGGCGCGCATGGGGCGGCGCTCGATGCGGCGCTCGCCTATTCCAACGTGGTGTTCGCCGGCTCCGTGCTGCTCTGGGTGATGAACGCACTCGCCAGCGCGCTGCGCGGCACCGGCAACATGATGGTGCCGGCGGCGGTGATCTGCGGCGGCGCGCTGTTCCTGATCCCGCTCTCGCCCTGCCTGATCTTCGGGATCGGCCCGTTTCCCGGCCTCGGCGTGGCCGGCGGCGCCACCGCCCTGGTCACCTATTACGTCGTCGGCACCGCGATCCTGGCCTGGTATCTCTGGTCGGGCCGCAGCGTGGTGCGGCCGCGCCTGTTCGGCGTCCCGCTGGAGCGCCGGCTGTTCACCGCGATCCTGCGCGTGGGCGGCATCGCCTCGCTCAGCTCGTTCCAGACCAACCTGACCATCATGGCGACCACCGGCATGGTGGGCACGTTCGGGTCGGCCGCGCTGGCCGGCTTCGGCACGGGCTCGCGGCTGGAATACCTGCTGGTCCCGCTTTCGTTCGGCATCGGTGCGCCGCTGGTGGCGGTGGTCGGCACAAATATGGGCGCCGGCCAGCCGGAGCGCGCGCTGCGGGCCGCCTGGATCGGGGCGGGGTTGGGCTTTGCCGTGACCGAGACGATCGGCGTGCTCGCGGCGCTGCACCCGGTCGCCTGGCTCGCGCTGTTCGACACCGATCCGGCGATGCTGGCGACCGGCAGTCTGTACCTGCGCCTGGTCGGCCCGTTCTATGGATTCTTCGGCCTCGGCCTGGTGCTGTACTTCGCTTCCCAGGGGGCGGGGCGCATGCTGTGGCCGGTGCTGGGCCAGTTCGTGCGGCTGGCAGTCGCGGTGGCGGGCGCCGCACTGGCGTTGCGCTCCGGCGCCGGGCTGTGGGCGGTGTTCGCGGCGATCGCGGTGGCGCTGGTCGCCTACGGGCTGACCGTGGCTGCCTCGATCGCCGGTGGCGCCTGGTCGGCCCGTCCGGCGGCGCAAGCGGTCCCCGCCATGCCGCGCCCGACCTGACGGCGGGCCGCGGTCGGAGCGGAATGCGCCGCGCCGTCCGTCCCGCCGCTCAGACGCGCAGCAGCCCGGCCATCGGCGCCACCCCGGCGCTGCCGGGAAAGATCCGCTCCAGCGCCGGCGCGCCGAGGTCGAATTGCGCCACCAGCGCGCCCTTGGCGACGGAACGCAGGTCGGTGGTGGGCGCCAGGTCGCGGTCCTCGAACAACTGGCCCGGCCCGAGGCCCGGCCAGGTGCCAAGCACCCGGCCGCCGGCCACCGCGCCACCGAGCAGGAAGGCGACCCCGGCGGTGCCGTGATCGGTGCCGCCGGTGCCGTTGATGCGGGCGGTGCGGCCGAACTCGGTCATCACCAGCACCGTGGTCCGCGCCCAGATCGGCCCGAGGCTCGTCTTCAGCGCCGCCATCCCCGCGTCGAGCTGCCGCAGCGGGCCCGTCACGCGCGCAGCCTGGGCTGCATGCGTGTCCCAGCCATCGAGCTCCAGCGCGGCGATGCGCGGCCCGTCCGCGGTGGCGAGCAGCGTTCCGGCCGCGGCCGCGAGCGCCGGGAAGGCGAAGCGGTTCCGCTCCGCCGGCACGCCCTGCAGCACGGCGTCGCTGAAGCCGCGGGCGCGCAGCCCCTCCGTGATCGCGGTGCCGGTGACCGGATCAGGCGCGTTCAGCGCCGCAATGCGGGCGTAGAGGTCCGTCGTGGGGGTGGCCGGCCCGTGCGGCGCCCAGGTGCCGACCTCCGCCCCACCGCGCAACAGCAGGGGCACGGTGACGCCGATCGCCAGCGCCTCCGACTCGGGCGTCGGCCCCAGCGCGGCGACGACACGGTTCAGCCAGCCGCTGGTCATGCGGTGGTCGGCACCGCTCTCCAGGCAGTCCTGCGCCTCGAAATGGCTGCGGATGCGGTAGGGACCGGCGACCGCATGGATCGGCGCGAACTCGCCCGCCGCATACATCGCGTGCAGGTTGACGAGCGCCGGGTGCAGGCCGAAGCGGCCGCCGAGGTCGAGCAATCCGTCCGGCTGGCCGGGCTCCGGCGGGACCAGCGGGCCGCGCAGGCCGGCGAGCGCCGCGTCGCCATAGGGGACCACGGCGGCCATCCCGTCCATGGCGCCGCGCAGGATCACCACCACGAAGCGGCGGTCCGTCGCGGCCTGGGCGACGGCGATCCGCGCGCTGCCCAGACCGAAGGCGGTGGTCAGGCCGAGAAGGGCGGAGCGTCGTGTGAGCATGTCAGCGCCTCTGGAACGCGGGGGCCGCGAGGAACAGGGTGAGCGCCTCACGGCGCGAGGCGGCGCGCTGCATGGCAAGGCGCGTGTCCGGGTCGAGCAACGGACCCTGCACCGTCTCGGCGAGGGCCAGCGGATCCGGTGCGTTGCTGCGGCCGGCAACGGTCCAGGCGAAGTCGATCCGGCGCACCATCGCTTCCGGACCCGCCCAGTCGCCCGCCGTGTCGGGCCAGCCATTCGGCGCCGGTGCGCGCCAGAAGGGCTGGCCGAGTGCGGCGAGGGTCGCGAGGAGGTCGGGATGGCGGTCCTCGGGCAGGTCGAGCGCGCGCAGGCTCGCCACCGCCAGTTCCTGCGGCGTGCGCAGTTTCGCGCCGGGCGGTGTCTCGAGCCGCGCCAGCGCGGCCGCGGCGGCGCCGAGATCGCCGTTGGTGTCGCGCAGCACCGCCTCGATCGCGCGGATCGCGGCCGGCGGTGGCTCGTCGGCCACGAAGTGCCGCGTGAGCTGCGTCGCGAGGTGGCGATGCGTCGCCGGATGGGCGGCGAGGAAGGCGAGGGCGGCGAGCCCACCTGCCTCGCCGGGCGGGAACGCCTGGCCGAGGACGGTCTGCGTGCCGGGCTGGTGCGCGCCGGGGCGGAAGCGGAAGCCGGGCGGATCGGCCCGCAGGTCGATCGACCAGCCGGTGAGCATGGCGGCGAAGGCGGTCACGTCCTGCTGCGTGTAGCCGGCGGCGGGCGAGACGGTGTGCAGCTCGAGGCATTCGCGGGCGAGGTTTTCGTTCAGTCCGCGCCGGCTGCGCTGGCCCGCCGCACTGTCCGGCCCGATCGAGCTGGCGTTGTCGAGATAGAGCAGCATGGCCGGGTGCCGCATGACGGCGAGCAGCATGTCGGCAAAGCGTCCGGTCACGTGCGGCCGGATCGCCTCGGCGACGAAGGCGGGCAGCACGGCGGCGCATTGGCCGCGGCGGACGGAGACGGTGAAGTGGTTGGTCCAGAACCAGACCAGGCGTTCCCGGAACGGCAGGTCGGTGGCCACGGCGTGCGCGAGCTGGGCGCGGGCGCCGGCGCGGAACAGCGCGGCCGACCGGGATTGCGCGGGCGGCGGCTTGTCCTTGCGATCGGCGCGCAGGGCGGCGAGTCCCTCGGCGCTCGAGGGGGCGGCACCGGCCAGCGGATCGGGCGCGGCGAGCTGGGCGAGCAGCCAGGCGACGGGGTCCGCCGGCACCGGGTCGGAGGGGCGGTGTCCCAGGCCGAAACGCACGAGCGCGTGAGCGGTGGCGGTGTCCATGGTGCGAAGCCTATTGCGCGCCCATGTATCGTTCTGTGATAAACCGTCATGGTGGGTTGCGTGGCCGTCGCGGGGCGGGCTGTGGCCCCGTGATGGCTTGCGGGCGCGCCGTGCGCAATTCGCACTTGCAAAACCCTGGGCTCTGTCGCATCTGACCGGCATTCGTGACCGGCTGCTCGTCAGCCGGCCTGCTGTATCGGGCGCGCGGGTTCGGGTCTCCGGGATCCGGACCGGATCACGCGCCTGCTCCGCTATGCAAGTTCGGTCTGCCCCTCCTGGGGGCATGGAGGTTCCTGTGTCAGGCTCGCCGCTCGAGAAGATTCGCAATATCGGCATCACCGCGCATATCGACGCGGGCAAGACGACGACCACCGAGCGGATTCTGTATTACACGGGCGTGTCGCACAAGATCGGCGAGGTGCACGAGGGCAACACCACGACCGACTACATGGAGCAGGAGCGTGAGCGTGGCATCACGATCACCTCGGCGGCCGTGACCTGCGAGTGGAAAGACCACCGCATCAACATCATCGACACGCCCGGCCACATCGACTTCAACATCGAAGTCAACCGCAGCCTGCGCGTGCTGGACGGCGCGATCTTCATCATCGAGGGCGTGGCCGGCGTGCAGCCGCAGTCCGAGACCAACTGGCGCCTCGCGGACCGCTACAACGTCCCGCGCATCATCTTCATCAACAAGCTCGACCGCACCGGGGCCGACTTCTTCCGCGCCTTCGCGACGCTGAAGGAGAAGCTCGACATCGTGGCGCTGCCGTTGCAGCTCCCGATCGGGATCGAGGACAAGTTCCTGGGCGTGGTCGACCTGGTCGAGATGAAGGCGATCATCTGGGAAGGCGGCGAGCTGGGCGCGAAGTTCCACGACGAGGCGATCCCGGCCGACCTCGCGGAGCAGGCGGCGGAGTACCGGCAGAACCTGCTGGACACCGCGCTCTCCGTCGACGAGGCGGCGATGGAGGAATACTTCGACAAGGGCGACGTCTCGGTCGAGACGCTGAAGCGCTGCATCAAGGCGGGCGCCATTTCCGGCGCGTTCCGTCCGGTGCTGTGCGGCACGGCGTTCAAGAACAAGGGCGTGCAGCCGCTGCTCGACGCGGTGATCGACTACCTGCCGTCCCCGCTGGACGTGCCCGGCATCGCGGTCGCGCTCGAGGAAGGCGAGGATGAGGCCGACCATCCGGATCGCCGCCGCATCAAGGCCGATCCGAAGGCGTCCTTCTCGGGCCTCGCCTTCAAGATCATCAACGACAAGTACGGCACGCTGACCTTCGTGCGCGTCTATTCCGGCACGCTGAAGTCGGGCGACATGGTGATGAACACCACCAAGGGGCACCGCGAGCGCATCGGCCGGATGTTCCAGATGCACGCCGACAAGCGGGCGGAGATCAAGGAAGTCGAGGCCGGCGACATCGCCGCCTTCGTCGGCCTGAAGGACACCGGCACCGGCGACACGCTGGCCTCGCAGGACGATCCGGTGGTGCTGGAGCGCATGGCTTTCCCGGTGCCCGTGATCGACATCTCGGTCGAGCCGCGCACCAAGGAAGCGGTCGAGAAGATGACGATCGGCCTGCAGAAGCTGGCGGCGGAAGACCCGTCGCTGCGGCTGAAGACCGACCAGGAGACCGGCCAGACCATCCTGTCGGGCATGGGCGAGCTGCACCTGGAGATCATCATCGACCGGCTGCGCCGCGAGTATGGCGTGGACGCGAATATCGGCGCGCCGCAGGTGGCGTATCGCGAGACCATCTCCAAGACGCATACCGAGACCTACACCCACAAGAAGCAGACCGGTGGGTCGGGCCAGTTCGCCGAGGTGAAGATCGTCTTCGAGCCGACCGAACGGAACGAGGGCATCGTCTTCGAGAACAACGTGGTCGGCGGTGCGGTGCCGCGCGAATACATCCCTGCGGTCGAGAAGGGCATCCGCAACCAGGCGGAGAGCGGCGTGCTGGCCGGCTTCCCCACGGTGGACTTCAAGTTCTCCCTGGTGGACGGCAAGTACCACGACGTCGACTCGTCGGCGCTCGCGTTCGAAATCGCCGCCAAGGCCTGCTTCCGCGAAGGCATGAAGAAGGCCGGCCCGATCATCCTCGAGCCGATCATGGACGTGGAGGTGACCACGCCGCAGGATCACGTGGGTGACGTGGTCGGCGACCTGAACCGCCGCCGCGGCCAGATCCAGAACCAGGAGAGCTCGGGCTCCACGGTGATCGTGCGCGCGCTGGTTCCGCTGAAGGAAATGTTCGGCTACATTTCCCATCTGCGGAGCATGACCAAGGGGCGCGCATCCTTCACAATGCAGTTCCACCACTACGATCCGGTGCCGCGGAACATCGCGGACGAGATCATGGCGAAGAGCGCCTGATGGCGGCCGCCGGTGTCGGCGGCCACGGCTAGATGAGCGGTTCCCGCCTCCATTGGACGCGGGGACGGCAAGACGAGGGTGTCGGGGTGACCCCCCGGACCCTGGAGTGGATCGGGTTCAACGACGCGGGCGAGGCCATCGCCCGCGTCGTTCGCGTTCAGGGCCCCTTATCGACCGGCTGGCGCTCGTTTCCCGCGGTGGCGCGCGACCCGCAGGCGCGGGTGGTGGAGCTGCGGCCCGGGGAGCCGCCGGACGGGGCCTGGCTTGCCTGCGTCGGCGGCCGTGTCGTGGGACGCGCCCCGGTGCCGCTGCAGGCGGTGCGCACGGCCGAGGCGGCGCTGGACGAGGGGTGAGCGCGGGGGCTGTGCCGGGGCCCCCCCGGTGTCATCGCCCCCGCAGGTTTGCCCCCGTGTCATGGCCGGGTGTTGAGGGAGGCCGTCCCCACCGCCGTGTCATGGCCGCCGCGTGTTTGCCCCCGTGTCATGGCCGCCGCAGGGCGGCCATCCACGACTTTCGGTGCCGCGCGCAGTCGTGGATGGTCGGCCTTCGCCGACCATGACACCGGGGGGCGGGCGTCGCCGACCAGGCCGCGAGGGGCGTCGCCGACCACGCCGCGAAGGGCGTCGCGACCGCGGCGCGAGGGGCGTCGCCGACCACGCCACGGGCGCGTGGTGCGACCGGGCCTGCTACGCCTTCCGCACCACCAGCGTGGTCCAGTTCCCCTGGCGCACCATGCGCTCCAGGCGCAACCCGTGGCGGCGGTGGGCGGACAGGACCCAGTGGACCTGGGTGTGCAGCAGCCCGGCCAGGATCGCCGTTCCGCTCGGTGCCAGCGCCGCCGCGAGATCCTTCGCCATCAGGCAGAGCGGCCGCGCCAGGATGTTGGCGAACACCAGGTCGTACGGGCCGGCGCCCCGCACGGCCGGGTGCTGCCAGCCATTCGCCAGCAACGGACGGATCAGCGGGCGGATGCGGTTCAGCGTCGCGTTGCGGCCGGTGACGCGCACCGACCAGGGCTCGATATCGGTCGCCAGCACCGGCCGGTGCAGCAGCTTGATGGCCGCCATCGCCAGAATGCCCGACCCGGTGCCGAGATCCAGGATCCGCCGCGGGCGGCGGCGCGCCACCGTCTCGAACGCGATCAGGCAGCCGCGGGTGGACCCGTGCTCGCCCGATCCGAACGCCACGCCCGCATCGAGCGTCAGCGTGATCCGGCCGGGTGTCGCCGGCCCGGTCAGATGCGTGCCGCGCACCGCGAAGCGCCGGCCGATCGCCTGTTCGGGGAACGACGCATAGGTGCGGGCGAGCCAGCCCTCCGCCTCGGTCGCGGTGCGGTCGGCGGTGGCGGTGACGCCGGTCAGGGCGGCGGCGAGCGCCAGGGCGGACGCGAGTTCCGGTTCCTGCGCGCCGACCGGCTTGACGCCCTCGACACGCCAGTCGCCCGTTCGCTCGTCGCGGAAGAAGCCGACCGTATCACAGACGGAGTCGAGCGCCGCCTCATAGGCCTCGAGCGCGGCCTCGGGGACGGTGACGGCGACGGTCTCGAGTGGGGTGGTGTGGCGTGGCGGCATGCAGCATCGGTCCAGTCAAACGACGTCGAATCCCCCTCTCTCCTTGCGGGAGAGGGATGGGGTGAGGGGGCGTTGGGGTTGGTCGTGCGAACTCACGGGACGCCCGCTCCCCCTGACCCCCTCCCGCAACGGGAGGGGGACGGGTGAAGGCTTGGGGCGCCCCTCCCGCGACGGGAGGGGAAGGTTCGTGCGCCCGTCACGCTCGCTCTACGAAGCGGTCGAGCACGCGCTTGGCGCCGGCCTTGTCGAAGGCGATGTCCAGCTTCTCGTCCTCGGCTGCGGTCACCGTCCCGTAGCCGAACTTTTGGTGGAACACGCGCGCACCGACCGGGATCGCGTCCGCCCGCGCCGGACGGGCCGGCTGCTCCCAGGCTTCGACGGTGCGCGTCCGTCGCGCCACCAGCGGGAACTGCCCGCCGAAACTCGGCAGCGCCGCGACCCGCGCATCCCGCGCCAGCGCCGCCGATCCCGCCAGTTCGACGTGTTCGGCTGGCAGCTCCTCCAGGAACCGGCTGGGGATGGAGCTCTGCCAATTCGCGTAGATGCGCCGATTGGCCGCGTGGCTTACGATCGCCCGTCGCCGCGCGCGGGTCAGGCCGACATAGGCGAGCCGCCGCTCCTCCTCGAGCCCCTTGGCGCCCGACTCGTCCATCGTGCGCTGGCTGGGAAACAGGCCTTCCTCCCAGCCGGGCAGGAACACGGTGTCGAATTCCAGCCCCTTGGCGCCGTGCAGCGTCATCAGGGAGACGCGGTCACCTTCCGCATTCTCCTCGTTCTCCATCACCAGCGAGACATGGTCGAGGAAGCCGCCCAGCGTCTCGAAATCGGCCAGCGCGCGCACGAGTTCCTTCAGGTTCTCGAGCCGGCCCGGTGCCTCGGGCGACTTGTCCTGCTTCCACATCTCGGTGTAGCCGCTCTCGTCGAGCAAGGTCGCGACGGTGACGACGTGGCCGTCGCGCTCCAGCATCTCCCGCCAGCGCAGGAACCCTTGCAGCAGGGTGCCGAGGCTCTCCTTCACCTTGCCCTTCACGCCGCCGGTCTGCACCAGCTTGGCCGCGGCGAGCGACAGCGGCATCTGCTCGGATCGCGCCGTCTCGTGCATGGCGCGCAGCGCGACCTCGCCGATGCCACGGCGGGGGACGTTGACGATGCGCTCGAAGGCCAGGTCGTCGGCCGGCTGCACCGTCGCGCGCATATAGGCGATCGCGTCGCGGATCTCGGCGCGCTCGTAGAAGCGCAGGCCGCCGACCACGCGATAGGGGATGCCGAGTGTGATCAGCCGCTCCTCGAAGGCGCGGGTCTGGAAGCCGGCGCGCACCAGCACCGCCATCTCGGCGAGCGCGTTTCCGTCGCGACGCAGCGCCTCGATGCGGTCGCCGACCATGCGGGCTTCCTCATCGGAATCCCACACGCCGATCACCTGCACCTTCTCCCCCTGCTGCGCGTCCGCGCGGCCGGGATGCAGCGTCTTGCCGAGCCGGCCTTCATTGTGGGCGATCAGGCCGGAGGCGGCGGCGAGGATGGGGGCGGTGGAGCGATAGTTCGCTTCCAGCCGCACGATGTGGGCGCCCTCGAAATCCTTTTCGAAGCGGAGGATGTTCTCCACCTCCGCGCCGCGCCACGAGTAGATCGACTGATCGTCGTCGCCGACGCAGCAGATGTTGCGATGGCCCTGGGCGAGCAGCCGCAGCCAGAGATACTGCACCAGGTTGGTGTCCTGGTACTCGTCCACCAGGATGTAGCGGAACATCCCGTGGTATTGCGCGAGCACGTCGGGATGGCTGCGCAGGATCTCCGTCATGTGCAGCATCAGGTCGCCGAAATCGGCGGCATTCAGTGCGCGCAGCCGGTCCTGGTAGGCGGCGTAGATGGCGCGGGCGCGGCCGTTCGCGAAGTCGGTGTTCTCGGCGGGGGTCACGCGGGCGGGCGGCAGGCCGCGATCCTTCCAGCGCTGGATCACCGCCATCATGGCGGGGGGCGCCCAGCGCTTGGTGTCGATGCGTTCGGCTTCCATCACCTGCTTGAGCAGCCGCTGCTGGTCGTCGCCGTCCAGGATGGTGAAGCCGGAGGTCAGTCCGACCAGGTCGGCATGCCGGCGCAGCATGCGGGCGCACAGCGCGTGGAAGGTGCCGAGCCAGAGGCCTTCGGCGGGGCGGCCGAGGATGGCGGCGACACGCTCCCGCATCTCGCGCGCGGCCTTGTTGGTGAAGGTCACGGCGAGCACCTGGCCGGGATAGGCGCGCCCGGTCAGCAGGAGATGGGCGAAGCGCGTGGTCAGCACGCGCGTCTTGCCGGTGCCGGCGCCCGCCAGGACGAGCAGCGGGCCGTCGAGGGTTTCCACGGCCTCCCGCTGGGCCGGGTTCAGGCGGTCGAGATAGCTGGTCATGAATGCGACGGTCCTGGCACCCGTCGGGTATAGAACGTCATGTGAACGTGGCCAACCGGCCGCGGCGGACCCGCAGGGAAGCTCCGGCAGCCCGCGGGCGGGCGAGCCGCCTGCGGTCAGGCCAGCGTGCGCACCGGGCGGACGCCCAGGATATGGGCGATGGCATAGGTCAGGTCGGGGCGGTTCAGCGTGTAGAAGTGGAACTCGTCCACGCCGTTCGCCTGCAGCACGCGCACCTGTTCCGCCGCCACCACGGCCGCGACCATGCGGCGGATTTCCGCGTCGTCCTCCGTGCCTTCGAACATGCGTCCGAGCCAGGCCGGGATGGAGGCGCCGCACATGGCGGAGAACTTGGCGGCCTGGGCGAAGTTCGACACCGGCATGATGCCCGGCACGATCGGCGCGGTGATGCCGGCGGCGAGGCAACGCTCCAGGAAGCGGAGATAGACCGAGGTATCAAAGAAGTACTGCGTGATCGCCCGCGTCGCGCCTGCATCGAGCTTGCGCTTCAGGTTGTCGAGATCGGCATCGGGGCTCTGTGCCGAGGGATGCGTCTCGGGGTACGCGGCGACGGAGATCTCGAAATCGGCGATCCGCTTCAGTCCGGCCACGAGGTCGGCGGCGTACGGGTAGCCGCCCGGATGCGGCGCGTACTCGGTGCCGGGCGGCGGGTCGCCACGCAGCGCGACGATGTGGCGGACGCCGGCCTCCCAATAGGCGCGGGCGACGGCATCGACCTCGTCGCGGGTTGCGCCGACGCAGGTGAGGTGGGCGGCGGGCACCAGGCTGGTTTCCTGCACCAGGCGGGCGACGGTCGCGTGCGTGCGTGCCTGGGTGGAGCCGCCGGCGCCGTAGGTGACGGAGACGAACCGGGGGGCGAGCGGCTCCAGCCGGCGGATGCAGGTCCAGAGCTGTTGCTCCAAAGCCTCGGTCCGCGGCGGAAAGAACTCGAACGACAGTTGCGGCGGTGCCTGCTCGGCGCTGCGGACGGGCAGGGGGCCCACCCGTTCGCCGCTCAGCCAACGCCGCAGGATCGGCTTCGGATCGTCCAATGTCGCGTCGCTCATGGCTCTGGCATTCCCGGTTTTTCACGTCGATGCAAGGACTTTGCACGACGCGGGTGGGGCGCGCGGTTCACGCCCCGTTGCGCACCCGCTTTGTTGCGCCTGAGGGCGCGCATGCTACAACCGCTTCGGTTTCGTGCGGAACGTCGGCACACTGGTGCTGGCGAACGGCGCGGGGCACCCTAAGTGACCGTCCTGTTCGATCTCTCTTTTTCCCATTGCGGTTCGGCTCTTCGCCGCGCCCACCCTCGCCTGAGGAAGTCCCGAGGAGCCGATGCGCGCCGTGTTCCCCTCGCTCAACCCGCTTCCCCGGATGTGGCATCAGCTCGCCGTGGCCGGCTTGCTGGCCCTGTCGCTGGCTGCCTGTGCGACCCCGCCGCCGGCCGACGATCCCGATGCGGTCGCCGACTTCAAGGCGACGAACGATCCGCTCGAGCCGACCAACCGCGTCTTCTACGCGGTGAACAACGGGCTCGACACCGTGATCCTGCGTCCGGCGGCCCAGGCCTACCGCTTTGTCGTGCCCGGGAAGGTGCGCGAAGGCATCCACAACATGCTGTCGAACCTCGGCACGCCCGTCCAGCTGTCGAACGACATGCTGGAAGGCAAGCCGCGCCGCGCCGGCGACACGACGATGCGGTTCCTGATCAACACCACCGTCGGCGTGCTCGGCATCTTCGACGTGGCGAAGGAGTGGGGCTACCCGAACCACGATTCCGATTTCGGCATGACGCTCGCGAGCTGGGGCGTGCCGGAAGGTCCGTTCCTGTTCCTGCCCGTCCTCGGCCCCTCCGACCCGCGCGACGCGGTGGGCTTCGGCGTCGATATCGTGCAGGATCCGTTCACCTGGGTGGGGCAGGGCGCCGCCGTCACCGCGCTGGGCTGGAGTAAGTTCGCCCTCAGCGCCGTGGACGCCCGCGAACGCGTGCTGGACTCGCTGGACCAGATCAAGAAGACGGCACTGGACCCGTACGCGACATTCCGCAGCTTGTATCGCCAGCACCGCCACGCACAGATCGAGGCGCTGCGGAACGACAACCGCGCCACCATCCCCGTGTGGTTCCCGCAGCAGGCGGGTCCCACCGGGAACGGCCCCTGACAGCGGAGAACCACGCCGAATGCTGCATCGTCGCCAAGTCCTGACCCTCGCCGCGGCCGCTGCGGCCTTCACGGCGCTGCCAGGCGTCGCCCGTGTCGCCCTGGCCCAGGCGGGCAGTGATCGCGCGGTGACCTTCGTGAAGACCACCGGCGACAAGCTGGTCGGCGTGGTCAACGGCCCCGGTTCCGCTGCCGAGAAGCGTCAGGCACTGACCCAGATCATCGACCAGGCGGTGGACGTGGACGGCGTCGGCCGCTTCTGCCTCGGCCGCTTCTGGCGCACCGCCACGCCGGACCAGCAGAAGCGCTATCTTGCGCTGTTCCACCAGGTCCTGGTCACCTCCATCACCGCCAAACTCGGTGAGTATCAGGGCGTGCGCTTCACCATCAGCCGCAGCCGCAGCCAGGATGAGGACGAGCTCGTCTCCACGGTGGTCGAGCGGCCCAACAATCCGCCCACCAACGTGGACTGGGTGATCGCCAACCCGAACAACGCGCCCAAGATCATCGACGTGATCGCCGAGGGCACGTCCCTGCGCCTGACGCAGCGGAGCGACTACGCCTCCTTCCTCGCGCACAACAACAGCAGCGTGGACGCGCTGATCAGCGCCATGCAGCAGCAGATCGCCTCCGCCGGCTGATCACGGCGGCTGCCACGGCCGGCCTGCTGGTCGGCCCCTGGTCGACCCCTTGGCCGGCTCGTTGGACCGGCCCCCTTCGGCCGACTCCCCTGGGCCGGCCCACCCGCAGATCGGGCGCGCAGCGGCGGTGAACCTCGTGTGACCGCCGATTGCCTTGCGCGGCCGCCCAAGCCGTGCAACGTTATATAGTAACATGGTTGACCCACTCGCCCCGACCTCCGGCGTCCTGGCCCGGTGCGGCCTCGCTGCCGCCGTGATCGCATGCCTCTGGCTCGTCGTGGCCTGGGCGCTGTGATGCCGCCGCCACCCCTCCATTTGGACCAGGTCACGCTGCGGCATGGGGGCCATGTCGCGGTACAGGATGTGTCCGGCAGCTTTCCGCCCGGGAGCCTGACCGCGCTGGTGGGGCCAAACGGCGCCGGCAAGACCACCCTGCTGCGCGCCCTGGTCGGGCTGCACCCGCTGGCCGGCGGCCGCATCGACCGGGGCAGCCTGGCCTCCGCCGACATCGCCCTGTTGCCACAGGCCAGCCAACTCGACCGCCAGTTCCCGATCACCTGCCGCGACGTGGTGGCGCTGGGCGTCGCCGGACGCTCCGGGCCGTTCCGCCGGATCGGGGCGGCGGTCCAGGAGGCGGCGCGGGATGCGCTCGCGACCGTCGGGCTGCCGGACCATGCGGACCGGCCGATCGCCGCCTTGTCCACCGGCCAGTTCCAGCGCGTGCTGTTCGCGCGGCTGATCCTGCAGGACGCGCCGGTGCTGCTGCTGGACGAGCCGTTCGCCGCGGTCGACGCCACCACCGAGGAATTGCTGCTGGGCCTGATCGACGCCTGGCACGCCGAAGGCCGCACCATCATCACCGTGCTGCACGATCTCGACCTGGTCCGCGCCGTGTTCCCCGACACGCTGCTGCTCGCCTGCACGCCGATCGCGTGGGGACCCACCGATCGCGCGTTGAACGAGGCGAACCGGCGGCGCGCAGGCCTGCTGCGGACCCGCCCCCTCCGGCTTCCGCGCGCCGCCGCCTGACCCATGCACGACCTGCTGCTGGCGCCGTTCGGCCTGGGCTTCATGCGCCGCGCCCTGGCGGGCTGCATCGCCCTCTCGGTTGCCGCGCCGCCGTTGGGCGTGTTCCTGGTGATCCGCCGCATGAGCCTGATGAGCGACGTGCTGCAGCATGGCGTGCTGCCCGGGCTCGCCGTCGGCGCCGCGGTGGCGGGCTTGTCCGTCTGGGCCATGGGGCTGGGCGGCGTCGTGGCCGGGCTCGCCGTCGCCCTGATCGCGGGCGCGCTCGCGCGGCGTACCGGCGCGCGTGAGGACAGCCAACTCGCCGGCGTCTACCTGCTCGCGCTCGCACTGGGCGTGGTGCTGGTCTCCGCCCAGCGCGGAATCGACCTGACCCACCTGCTGTTCGGCAGCGTGCTCGCGGTCGACGACACCGCGCTGTTCGCCATGGCGGGCGTGGCCACGGTGACGCTGCTCGGGCTCGCGGTGATCTGGCGGCCGCTGATCCTCGAAAGCCTGGACCCCGGCTTCCTCGCCATCACCACCGGGCGCGGCGCGATCTGGCACCTGGGATTCATGGCGCTGGTCGTGCTGTGCGTCGTGGCGGGCTTCGTCGCGCTGGGCACGCTGATGTCGGTTGGCCTGATGATGCTGCCGGCGATTGCGGCGCGACATTGGTCCAATTCCGTGGCGGGCCAGGCGCGCGCCGCCGTGGTGCTGGCGCTGATTGCGTCCGTGGTCGGATTGCTGGTGTCGTACCATGTCGACGTGCCGACCGGCCCCGCGATCGTGCTGAGTGCGGGCGGCACCTGGGTGCTGAGCCTGCTCGCGGGCCCGCGGGAGAGCCTGCTGCGTTCCGGCGGAATCGGCTAGTCTCCGCGCTCGTTCGCGTGAGGATTCCGAGATGAGCATTCGCCGATTGCAACCCGAAGGCCGGCTGTCCGGCGCCGTCATCCACGGCAACACGGTCTACCTGGCCGGTCAGGTGGCGGACGACCCCACCCGGGACACCGAAGCGCAGACCGCCGACATCCTGCGTCAGATCGACCTGCTGCTGGCCGAGGCGGGCACGGACAAGTCGAAGCTGCTGTCCGTCCAGGTGTTCCTGGTGGATATCACCGAGGCGCCGGCGATGAACCGCGCCTGGGACGCCTGGTTCGATCGCGCCAACCCGCCGGCCCGCGCGACGGTTGAGGCGCGCCTGGTGGATCCGCGCTGGCGCGTGGAGATCACCGCCATCGCCGCCCTTGCCTGACGGGCGGTCGCATCAGGCGCGGCTTGCCCCCCGGCAGCGGGGCGGCCGGTCGCGCCACAAGGAGCCGCGGCTGGACGAGCACTGGCTGCGCTCGCTCCTGTTCACGGTCGGGCTGGTCGGGTTGGTGGCGGTTGCCGCCGGCGCCGACTGGTCGGTCGCGATCGGCGCGGTTGCCACCTGCTGCGTGGGCTTCGGTTTCTTCTACCTGCTGTTCCCCGGCGGGGCGCATTTCGGCATGACGGTCGCGAACTTCCTCGCGATCTATGCCTGCCAGTTCGAGTTCTTCCGCAGCGCCAACTTCGCCACCGCGTCACGAGGGCTGACGCTGATCGGACTGGCCTTGCCGGTGGTGGCGTTCCTGGTCGGCTGCCTGCTGCGCCGCCGCCAGGTGTTCGGGATCATCCACGCGCGCCGGTTGCGCGAGCTCGAGCACCTGCCGCGCCTGAGCCGCTGGTTCGGCGGCACGCTGCTGGTCGGCGCCTCCTCCTTCCTGCTGCCCCGCATGTCGCTCGACCCGATCTCGCTCGGCCTGACCCTGATCGGTTACATGGCAGTGATCGCGATCTTCGTGATGCTGTCGGTGCGAGACGTCGTGCTGGTGATGATGGATGTCGCCATGGTGTTCGAGAGCGTCACCGCCCGCCTGGACCGGCTGATCATGCCGATGATGGCGTTCCTGACCTTCTATGCGCTGATCCTGGTGGTGTTCGCCTGTCTCTACCGCATCGCCGACCTGACCTCGCCCGAGGCGCAGTTCGCCATTCATGGCACGCCGACCCGGATCAGCTTCGTGGACGCGCTGTATTACAGCGTGGTCACCATGGCGACGGTCGGCTATGGCGATATCGCCCCCACCGCCATGCTGGTGCGGGCGCTGAGTGGGGCCGAGGTAGTATGCGGGCTGCTGATGCTGCTGTTCGGCTTCAGTGAAATCATGCGCAGCGCGGGGCCCGACAGTCGTATGCCAGGGCCCGCCCGCGAGCCGCCGCCGCGCCTCGATCGGCACGATCCGAGCGGAAATTCCGCATGAAGTTGCCATGTTGCGAGGCGACGCTGGGGACGAAGGCGATGGGGAACTGAGATGGACTGGACGGGCCGCAGGGTGCTGGTGACGGGCGGGGCCGGGTTCCTCGGCGCCAATCTGTGCCACGCATTGTCCGCGCGCGGCGCGCGGGTGGTTGCGCTGGACGGATTCCTGTTCGGCGGCGGGGCCAATCCGAAGAACCTGGAACACTCGGGCGTGGAGCTGGTGCGCGGCGATATCCGCGACATCGACCTGCGTCCGCTGTGCGAAGGCGCCTCGGTGATCTTCAACCTGGCCGCGCAGACCAGCCACATGGGTGGCCAGGCCGATCCGCTTGCGGATATCGCGGTCAATGCGGTGGCGCAGGTGCGGCTGATCCAGGCGGCGCGGGAAGCGGCGCCGGACGCGGTGGTGGTGCATGCCTCGACACGGCAGTTCTACGGCCGCGTGCAGAAGCTGCCGGTGGACGAGAACCAGCCCGTGGCGCCGCCCGATGCGAACGGTGTCTCCAAGTTCGCGGGCGAGCAGTACTGGATGCTGGAGCATCGGGTGCGCGGCCGGCCGGTGGTGTCGCTGCGGCTGACCAACTGCTACGGCCCGCGCCTGCGCATCCGCGATGCGCGGCAGACCTTCCTGGGCATCTGGATCCGCTGCGTCCTGGAGGGGAAGTCGTTCGAGGTCTGGGGCGGCTCCCAGCTCCGCGACATGACCTATGTGGACGACGTGACGGAGGCGTTCATCCGCGCCGCCGAATCCCCCGCTTGCCACGGCGGCATCTTCAACATCGGCGGATCACCTCCTGCCTCGCTGCTGGACCTGGCCGAGATGACGGTGCGGCTGGCGGGTCCGCCCGCACGCTTCGACATTCGCGAGTTTCCTGCCGACCGGGCGCGGATCGATATCGGCAGCTACCATGCGGACGACAGCGCGTTCCGCGCGGCCGCCGGCTGGGCGCCGGCCATTTCCCTGGAAGAGGGCATCCGCCGCACGCTCGAGTGGTACCGCCCGCGGCTGGCGGATTATCTTTGACCCGGGTTCCCCGCGCCGCGCCTCACCGGCGCGGCACGCGACCGGCCTGACGCCTGACGAGTGAGACCATTGGTATGACCGCTTCCCCCCCGCCCATCACGGTGCCGCAGGCCAATCCCGGGGCAGGCTATCGCGCCCTGCAGGCCGAGATCGATGCGGCCGTCGCCCGCACCCTGGCGTCCGGCTGGTACATCCTCGGGCAGGAGCTGCGGGCGTTCGAGGAGGCATTCGCCACCTGGCTGGGCGTGCCGGCGACCGCCGGTTGCGGCAACGGGACCGACGCCATCGCGCTCGCCCTGCGCGCGCTGGGCATCGGCTCTGGCAGCGCGGTGGTGACCGTGTCCCACACCGCCGTGGCGAGCGTCGCGGCCATCGAGATGGTGGGTGCGACGCCGGTGCTGGTCGATATCGACCCGCTGCACTACACGCTCGATCCGGCGGAGCTGGCCGCGGTGCTGGAAGATCCGCCCGCCGGCGTGCCGCCCATCCGGGCGGTGCTGGCCGTGCATCTGTATGGGCAGCCGGCGGACCTGGATGCCATCCGCCCGCTGTGCCAGCGCCATGGGGTGGCGCTGATCGAGGATTGCGCGCAGGCGCATGGCGCGACGCTGCACGGACGTCGCGTGGGCGGTTTCGGCGCGGCCGCCACGTTCAGCTTCTATCCCACGAAGAACCTGGGGGCGCTGGGCGACGGCGGCGCGGTGGCGAGCCAGGATCCCGAGCTGGTTGGACGGGTGGCGGCGCTCCGGCAGTATGGATGGCGAACCCACTACATCAGCGACGATGTCGGCGTGAACAGCCGGTTGGACGAGCTGCAGGCAGCGATCCTACGCGTCAAGCTGGCGCATCTGGATGCGCAGAACGCGCGTCGGCAGGCGATCGCCGCGGCCTATGACGAGGCGTTGGCCGGCACGTCGCTGCAGCCGCCCGCCCGCCGTCCCGAGGCCGGCCACGTGTTCCACCTGTATGTGGTCCGTACGGCGGAGCGCGCTTCGGTGCAGGCGCGCCTGCGGCAGGCCGGGATCGGCTCAGGCATCCACTATCCGCAGCCCGTGCATCTGCAACCAGCCTATCGCGACCGGATTGCCCTGGGGCCGGCACGTTGTGCGGCGACCGAACGCGCGGCGAACGAGGTCCTGAGCCTTCCGCTCTATCCCGAACTCACCGACGCCCAGGTCGAGCAGGTCTGCGCAGCGCTGCGGACGCTGGCCTGAGCACCGGCGCCGCGCGGGGCCGACAGGGTGGGGCCGTCTGCCCTGAGGGGCCGGCGCGGCGCACGGGGCCCTATTTCGGGACCACTGAGGAGTTGCCGCCTGCGGTGCCGGGCGGCGGGATCACCGGCATGTTGCCGGTCGTGGCGGGCGGCTTGCGGGCGATGTCGGGGTCGACCTTCGGCGGCGTCAGGGTGCCCTGACCCTTCGACAACTGGTCGCTGAGCGTGCCCCGTCCGCCGGGGGCCACCTGCTCCGGCGGCGTGGTCGTGGGGCCTGGCTGGGCACTCGGCGGTGGCGTCGCGGGCACCGGCGGACGCGTCTGGGCACTCTGCGCCGCGGCGCCGCGAAGGTAGAGCCCATCGGACTGAGCCATCAGCCCGACGCCGAGGCCACCGATGAGTCCAATCGTGACGGCGAGATGGCGAACCATGGACGTGGCTTTCTCCGCAAGGATGACGTCACGCCATCAACGCCCACGGGACGGCGACGTTCCACCCGACCCGGTTTGCGCATAGGCCGTCGCGACCGTCTCGAGCGGGTCGAAGAACCCGTCGATCGCGTGCCGCACCCGTTCGATCTCCGCCCGTGGCTCTGCCTCCAGCGCGGCGAGGGCGAGGGTCTTGCGGGTCGCGACCCACCGGCGCGGATCGTCCGCCCGCACGGCGAGATGGGTCATCAACTGCCGCGTGACGGTTTCAAGCGCGGTCAGCCGCGCCACAAGGGCGTCCAGCTCCGACATGGCAGGCTCCAACGATGTGGGACAGCAGCAAGCCACCGGCAGATTGGGATGCCATCGCAAGATGCCACCGCTGCGATTGGTCGGGTTCTCTGGATTGTGAGCCGGGAATTCAGTTGGTCCAATCCGGCCAGGACGCGTCGCGGGCATCCATCAGCACCGGTTCGGCCGGCCACGCGATCGCGAAGCGCGGATCGTCCCAGCGGACGCCGCGGCCCTGGTTCGGCACATGCGCGCGATCCATGAGGTAGAGCACGTCGGTGTCCGGCGCGAGCGAGAGGAAGCCGTGCGCGCAACCGGCCGGGATGAACAGCGCCTGCATCCCCTCGGCATCCAGCTCCACGCCCGCCCATTGAAGGTAGGTCGGGCTTTCCGGTCGCAGGTCGAGTGCCACGTCGAAGATGCGGCCTTGGGTGACGCGCACCAGCTTCGCCTCCGCATGGGCCGGATGCTGCAGGTGCAGGCCGCGCAACGTGTGCAGGGTCGGATTGCGGGAGAGGTTCATCTGCACGGGGCTGAACGGCGCCAGGCCGGCCGCCGCCCATTCGATCGGGCAGAACAGTCGCGCGAAGAGGCCGCGGGGATCGTGATGCGGCTCCGGCGCGATCCGCATCACGCCGGCGAGTGATGTCGGCAGAAACTTCACGGCGAAGACGTCATGGCGCGCGGGGCATCACAGTGCGTGGAGCATCGGCGTCATGGCCCAGAAGCGCGTCCCCTGCGCACGCAACGGCTGCATCTCCCGGATGATTTCCGGGGCGATGTTCCAGGGCAGGATCAGCAGGTCGTCCGGCCGCGCGGCGATGAGCGCTTCCGGCGTCACCACAGGCACGTGGCTGCCGGGCAGCAGCTTGCCCTGTTTCGCCGGGTTGCGGTCGGCGACGCAGACCAGGTCCTCGGCGCACAGCCCGGCGCAGTTCAGCAGCGTGTTGCCTTTCGCCGCCGCGCCATAGGCGGCGAGGCGTCGGCCTTGGTCATGGCAGGTGGCGGCGAACGCACGCAGCTCCTCGAGCACGGCGGCGACCTTGCGGCTGAATCCGTGATAGCGCTCGATCCGGTCGAGTTCGGCGTCGGTTTCGCGCTGGCGCAGCGCCTGCACGGCCTGGGTCTGCGGGTGACGCGCATCGAGGTGACAGGCGTAAACCCGCAGCGAACCCCCATGGGTCGCGAGTTGCTCCACATCGAAGACGCGCAGGCCGACCGAGAGCAGCAGCCGCTCCACGACCAGCAGCGACAGATAGGCGTAGTGCTCGTGATAGATCGTGTCGAACTGCACCCGTTCGAGCAGGTTCAGCACATGCGGGAACTCGAATGTTGCGACACCCTGCGGGCGCAGCATGATCGCGAACCCTGCCGCGAAGTCGAACAGGTCGGGGACATGCGCGAGAACGTTGTTGGCGACCATCTGGTCCGCCTGGCCATGCCGCGCGACCAACGCGCGCGCCGTATCGCGGCCGAAGAAGGCGATCTCGGTGGGAACGCCGATCGCCCGCGCGGCGGCGGCCACATTGGCGGCCGGCTCCACGCCCAGGACGCGGAGGCCGGCGGTCTGGAAGTGGCGCAGCAGGTAGCCATCGTTCGACGCGACTTCCACGACGAGCGACTCGGGGTCGAGCGCGAACCGGCTGGTCATCGCGGCGGTGTAGCGGCGCGCATGCGCGATCCAGCTCGAGGAGAAGGAGGAGAAATAGGCGTACTCGGAGAAGATGTGGTCGGCCGGCACGACCGGATCGACCTGCACCAGCAGGCAGTGTTCGCAGACGCGCGCGTGCAAGGGATAGGCGCGGTCCACGCCCTCCGCCGCCTGTTCGGGTGTGACGAAGGCGTTCGCGAGCGGCGTGGCACCCAGGTCGACCAGCGAATGGCGCAGGGGCATGGTGCAGAGCCGGCAAATCGGATCGGTCATGGCAGAGCCTCGTAGGCGGCAATCTGGCGCAGCGTGAACGCCTCCATGTCCGGCTCGCCGGCCGCCCAGGCGCGGTACCAGTCCGCCGTGGCGGACAGCATGAGCGGGGCCGGCATGCGCTGCCGCCAGTCGAGGACGGCGCGCGCCTGGGTGGAGTCGAGCGCGAGGGCGTGCGTTTCCGGCGGGTGCGGGGCGGGATCGGCGGCCCATTCGGCGGCCGCGCCGAACGCATCCATGATGGCGTTGGCGAACGCCGCGACGGTGATGGGCGCCGCAATGGGAGCGGGGCCGAAATTGAGCGCGGCCGGCAATGGCTGATGGTCCGCGAGGGCGGCGAGATAGGCGAAGTAGCCGCTGAGGCAATCGAGCACGTGTTGCCACGGGCGTGTGGCCTGTGGATTGCGCAGGGCGAGCGGCACACCCGTGAGGGCGGCCCGAACGGCATCGGGCACGAGGCGGCCGCTCGCGAAATCGCCGCCACCCACCACGTTGCCGCCGCGCGCCGTCGCGACCGGAATGCCGCGCGGCGCAAGATAGGTGCGCGCCATCGCCGCGGTGGCGAGCTCGCAAGCCGCTTTCGACGCGGCATACGGTTCGAGCCCGCCCAGGCGATCCGTCTCCCGATGCGGCGTGCCGTCCGGACAGGGAAGGTAGACTTTGTCCGTCGTGACGATCAGCACGGCGCGCAGCCCGTCCACGTCGCGCAGCGCGTCGAGCAGATGGACGGTTCCGAGCAGATTGGTTGCAAACGTGTCGACCGGGTGACGATGCGCGACGGGCACGAGGGCCTGTGCGCCGAGATGAAGCACGAGTTCCGGCTCGCACGCGCGCACCACGTCGGCGACCGCGGCGGCGTCGCGCAGGTCGGCGTGGTACGCGGGCACGAACCGCTCGATGCCCAGGGTGTCGTACAGGTTCAGCCCATCCGGGGGCAGCGCGAGGCCGGTGACGCGGGCACCCAGCCGATGCAGCCACAAGGCGGCCCAGGCGCCCTTGAAGCCGGTGTGGCCGGTCAGCAGGACCCGCTTGCCGGCCCAGAAGCGGGGATCGAGGCCGGGATGGGGGGAACGGTTCACCCGTGCCACACCTTCCACGGCGCCTGGCCGGAAGACCAGAGCGCTTCGAGCGCCTGGCGATCCCGTAGCGTGTCCATCGCCTGCCAGAAGCCGCGATGATGGAACGCGCGGAGTTCGCCGTCGCGCGCGAGGCTTTCGAGCGGACTCGTCTCCCACGGCGTATCGTCGTCTTCGATCCGGTCCAGCACGGCCGGGTGCAGCACGAAATACCCGCCATTGATCAGACCGTTGTCGCCGGGCGGCTTCTCGGTGAAGGCGACCACACGCTCCTGCTCCATCAGCAGCGCGCCGTACCGCCCGGGCGGGGTGACCGCGGTGACGGTGGCGAGGCGGCCATGGCGGCGGTGGAACGCGATCAGGGCGGAGATGTCGATATCCGCGACCCCGTCCCCGTACGTCATGCAGAAGCATTCGTCCGGATCGAGATAGCGGCTGACGCGCTTGAGGCGGCCGCCGGTCATGGTGGAGAGGCCGGTGTCGACGAGCGTGATGCGCCAGGGTTCGGCGTAGTTGCGGTGGTAGGTGACCTCACCGCTGCGCGCGTCCACGGTGACGTCCGACGCATGCAGCATGTAGTTGGCGAAGTATTCCTTGATCATGTGGCCGCGATAGCCGAGGCAGATCACGAACTCCGTCACACCATGGACGGTGTAGGTGTTCATGATGTGCCAGAGGATCGGCCTGCCGCCGATCTCGATCATCGGCTTCGGGCGGAGATGCGATTCCTCGGCGATGCGCGTACCGAGGCCGCCGGCGAGGATGACCGCTTTCATGGCCGACGCCGCAGGAAGCATTTCGGCCAGTAGGTGACGCGGTTGCGTACCTGGCCCTCGTTGAAGGCGAAGTCGGGTTCCTCGAGGACGAATTCGGGATTGCGCTGCAGGAAGGCCTCGACGGCGGTGATCGGATTGTTCCAGCTCCAGTCGGGCTGCGTGCGCGGCGCGCCGACGACCTGCGCCATGATCCCGTCGCAGGCGACGATGTAGGAGTTCGGGGACACGAGCGGCGCGTAGGCATCGAGTTCGGCGGCGACGTGATCGCGACTGTGATTGCTGTCGAGGATGACGAGCGTGGTTTCATCCGCCGCCACGGCCGCTTCGACGGTCGCGATGGTGCGTGGGTCGGTGGAACTGCCCTCGATCAGCATGATGTGCGGTGCGAGCGGATGCGCCTCGATCGCCGCGCGGTTGGGCGGACGAATCTCGACATCGACGCCGATGACGCGGCCGCGTCCCATCGCCGCACAAAGGCTCGCGTAGAAGACGAGCGAGCCGCCATGCGCGACGCCGGTCTCGATGATCACGTCCGGGCGGAGGCGCCAGATCACCTCCTGGATGCGGATCATGTCCTCGGGCAACTGGATGATGGGACGGCCCATCCAGGTGAAGCTGTAGACGTATTTCGTGTCCCAGCCACAGCGCAGCCAGGCGGCGGAGATAGCTTCGAACGCCTCATGGGTGTCGAGTGCGTACGTGGCGCGCGTGCCGTCCGGCCGCTGGAGGATCACACGGCCACCGGCCTCATCGATGGTGAGCATCGGACCTCCTGTCCTGATGCCACGAGGGTAGGGAGGTCGTCTAAAAGACCTCTTAACGACGGGGCAAATTCGCCTTGCAGGCGCGTGGTGTCGATCAGCGGGAAGCGATGCGTCGCGGCGTTCGGGGCAAATCCGACCGACCAGCCCTGGGCGCGCAGGACCGCGGCAATCGCATCGTGCCGCACGTTGCGCCCGGTCGCGACGTTGTACAGCCGGTGCCGCCCGTCGCCCGCGATCCGCGGCAGCAGGGCGACGACGTCCGCCAGGCTGACATAGTCCTTCTCGGAGTCGGCGGCCTGGCGGATCTGCACCGCGGCGCCTTTGCACCCCTCCGCCAGGACCGCGCCGAGGAACGTGTCGGGCGCGAGGCCGCCATACACGTTGGAAAGCCGAACCACGCGCACGCAAGGGCGTGGATCGACGAGGCACAGCGCCTCACCGGTCAGCTTCGTGAGCGTATAGAGATCGGAGGGATCGCCACTGGCGCATGGGATGGGTGTGGCTTCCGCAGTCGCTGCTGCGCGCCCGTAGAGGCGGGTCGAGGAGAGAAAGAGGAAGGAGTCGAACCGCAGCGCGGTGAGGCAGGCGGCGGTGATCGTCACATGCGCCTCGGCCGTTGCATGCGGCCGCGTGCGGAAGTCGCCGGTCATCCCGATACAGTTGATCACGTGCCCGGCTGGCTCTCCTGCCGCGAGGGTCGAGCGGAGCGTGTCACGCGTGACGCGGGTCACGGCGTGTCCCTCCACCTCCAGCGCCTCGGCCAGCGCGCTGCCGATGGTGCCGGCGGCGCCCAGGATCGTGAACCGCATCACGGCGCCTTACGCCAGTCGCGCGGTTCGGCTGGCTGCCCCCAGGCGCGGCAGAAGGGCGGCAGGGTCCCTCGGACCAGCGAGCCCGCACCGATCACCGCGCCCGACCCGATGCGCGCCCCGTCCAGCAGCACGCAATTCGCGCCGATCCACACGTCGTCGCCAATCTCGATCCCTCCGCGGCTTGGTTGGAACCCTTGCGTGCGGATCGGGCGGTCGGGATCGGCAAAGGCGTGGTTCGTCGGCGCGAGCGTGCAGTTGGCGGCGATCAGCACATTGCGTCCGATGCGAATGCCGTTCCCGGTGTAGAGCACACACCCGGCGTTGATCACCGATCCGGCGCCGATCACGACATCGCCGGACCCGCCCGCCGGCTTGATCTTCACGAACGAGTCGATGACCACCTCCGCCCCGATCTCGATGCGGGTACCGCGCGCGGAGTCCTCGATGTCGGCGAGCGGGGAGATGCGTGCGGTGCTGGCGGCGACGATCATGCCGCTACTCCGCCGCGATCGGGACAGCGCGATGGGCGTGCCAAGCTTCGATCAGCTCGCGATACGTCCGCTCCAGGCAACGGGCCAGATCGTCCGCATCACACAAGGCCGACGCCTGTACGCGCGCACGCAGGGCGGCGCGTAGATCCGAGAGCGCGTCGAGCTGGGTCGCCGCTGCGACCGCTCGCGCCACATAGGCATCGAGATCGGGGGCGATCCAGTCATCGAGCCCGACGGATCGCAGGATGCTCGCTCCGAAGCGTCCGACCGGAGGGCGGTCGGCGAGTGTCAGAACCGGAACGCCCTGCCACAGCGCTTCGATCGTGGTCGTGCCGGCGTTGTGCGGGAACGGGTCGAGCCCGATATCGATGCGCCCGTAGGCCTCCCACGTGCGTGGTTGCGGGTGTGTGTAAGTGAGGTCGAGGCGGTCGGGCCCGATGCCCTCCTCCGCGAACCGCGTTCGATAGAGGTCGCGGAAGGCGGGCTCGAAAAAGGGACGGCTGTTGAGCACCAGTCGCGCCGACGGGAGCACGCGCAGGATACGGGCCCAGGTCGCGATGACACGTGGGCTCAGCCGTTCGGGCCGACCGAAATAGCCGAAGGTGACGTGGCCCGTCGTGCGGGCGGGGAGCGATGTCGGCGCGGGCATGTCGGCCGGCGGGCGATAGGCGATCGGGATGCGCGGCAGCCGGACCACCCGCTCGCTGAACAGCGCGTCGGCAGCAGGCGGAACGAGCGTCGCATCGGCGATGAAGGCGTCCATCGCGACGAGGCCGGAGGTGCTGCCATGGCCGAGGATGTAGGCGACCTGGACCGGCGCGGGCTTGCGGGCGAAGACCAGAAGCCGGCTTCCCGCGGTGTGCCCGGCGAGGTCCACCAGCACGTCGATCCGATCGGCGCGGATCTGGTCCGCCACGGCCTGATCGTCGAGGCCGACCGTGGACCGCCAGTGGTCCGCGCGGGCGCGGAAGCGGGCGGTCACCTCGTCCTCGACCGGGACCTCGGCATAGCAGAAAAGCTCCACCTCCTTGGGATCATGGGCCGCGAGCATCGGTTCCGCGAACAGCGCCACGGCATGATGGCGGAAGTCGGGGGAGACGTAGCCGATCCGAAGCCGACGGCCGTGTGGCGCCGGGATGTGGTCGTGGGGGGCGGCGGCGGCCGTGAGAGGCGCGGCGTGGCGTGCATCCCAGGTGCGGAAGGCGGCGGTGATCGCCTCCGCCGGAAGATCGTCTCGGTAATTCAGTGAGAAGAGCAGGTTGCTGTGGGCGGGGGCATAATCGGGGCGCACGGCCAGCGCCTCCTGGAAGCAGGATTCGGCTTCGGCGTGCCGGCCCTGGGCCTGGAGCAGGACGGCGAGATTGCTCAGGCAGCGGTGTCGATCGCGGATGCGCGGCAGGGCCGCACGGTGGTGGGTTTCGGCCTCGAGCGTGCGGCCGTTCTGCCCTAACAGTGCGGCGAGCGTCTCGTGCAGGTCGGGGTCCTCGGGGGCGTGGCGCAACGCGCGGCGGAGCAGGGGTTCCGCCTCGGCCGGCGCCTCTCGCGCCAGGGCGACGAGCGCCCGCCCGCGCAGCAGCCAGGGCTGATCGGGGGCGGCGGTGAGCGCCGCGTCGAATGCGGCCTCCGCTTCCGATAGCCGGCGTCCATCGAGGAGGAGGTTGCCGAGATTTCCCCAGGCATGGACATGGCCGGGGGCGAGATCGAGGGCTGCGCGATAGCTTGCCTCCGCCGCGTCCAAACGCCCGAGCATGCGAAGGATGACGCCGCGATCGGTGAGGATGTCGGGGGTGGGGCGGGCCTGGTCGAGCAGGCCGAGCGCGCGTGGGCAGTCGTTGCCACGCAGTTCGAGCATGGCGAGGAGGTGCAACGCGTCTGGGTGCGTCGGATCGCTTGCGAGCACACGGTCGGCTTCGTGACGCAGCGCGTCCATCTGGCCGGTGGAGAACAGGGCGTGCAGCCGCGCGGAGGCGCCTCGGCCTGAGCGCCATTCCTCCCACAAGCTGCGATACACCGCCTCGACGGCGCGGGCGAGACCGGCTGCATCGCCGAGTGGGCCCTGGGCGAACCGGTTGCGGAGGGAGGCGCGCAAGGCGGCCAGGGCGTCGAGATCGGCGGCTGCCGCCACTGCGCGGGCGACATAGGCGTCCGGGTCGCTGGTGACCCAGTCCTGCAGCCCGACGGCCCCCAGAATCGCCGCACCGAACCGGCCGACGGTCGGTCGCCCGGCCAGGCTGACCACCGGCACGCCCTGGTGGAGCGCCTCGATCGTCGTGGTGCCGGCGTTATGAGGAAACGGATCGAGTGCGATGTCGATTCCCCCGTAGGCGGCCCAGGTCGCAGGTTGGGGCGCGGTGCAGATCAAATCGAGCCGGTCGGCGGGGATGCCGCAGGCGCGGAAGCGGGCAGCGCAAGCGTCGCGCCCAGCAGATTCGGTGAACGGGGCGCTGTTGAGCACGAGGCGCGAACCCGGAACGGCGTGGAGGATACGCGCCCAGGTGCCGATCACGGTGTCTGTCAGGCGCACTGTGCGGCCGAAATAGCCGAACGTGACATGTCCGGTGGTGCGGGCGGGAAGGGGAGTGACGGGCGGCATGCCGTCGGGCGGACGGTAGGCGAGCGGAAGCCGGGGCAGACGGACGACGAGTTCGCTGAACAGGCGATCGGCGCCCGGCGGCGCGAGAACGTCGTCGGCCAGGAATGCGTCCATGGCGGACAGGCCGGACGTGTAGCCATGCCCCAGCATGTATTCGATCTGGATGGGCGCGGGCTTGCGGGCGAAGGCGAGCAGGCGGTTGCCGGCGGTGTGTCCGGCCAGATCGGCGAGGATGTCGATCTGGTCGGCGCGGATCATGTCCGCTACCTCCGCGTCGGTCAGGCCGATCGTCGATCGCCAATGGTCGGCAAGCATGCGGAAGCGTTCGGTCGTCTCGTCGGCAACCGGCACCTCGGCATAGCAGAACAGCTCCACCTGAGTGCGATCATGCGCTGCGAGCAGGGGTTCGGCGAACAGCGCCACCGCATGTTGGCGAAAGTCGGGGGACACATATCCGACGCGAAGGCGGCGACCGGGGGTGCGGTCAAGCTGATGCGCCTCATGGGTGGGGCGCAGGGGGGCGGCGTGGCGTTGATCCCAGGCCCGATATTCGGTGAACAGCGCCTCGGGCGTGAGGTCCTCCCGATAGTTCAAGCAGAACAGGATGTTGCTGTGGGGCAGGACGAAGTCGGGCCGCAGCGCGAGAGCCTGGCGCAGCGCTGCCTCGGCTTCTGCCAACCGACTCTGACGCATCAGAGCAAGACCGAGATTGTTGTGCCCGTTGGCGTTGGTCGGGTCCTGCGCGATCGCCTGCCGCGCGGCGCGTTCGCTTTCGCGCGCCTGGCCCGTGAGCGAGAAAACCCAAGCGAGGTTGGCCCAGGCGTCGGCAAAGCCCGGGGCGGCCGCGAGTGCAGCCTGAAAGGCAGCAATCGCCTCGGGATAGCGACCCCGGTCTCGCAGGATATTGCCGAGATTGTTGTGCGTTTCCGGGCGATTGGGCGCCAGTGTGAGCGCGGTGCGCGCTGCCTCCTCCGCTTCGGGCAGGCGACCGAGATGACGCAGGATCGCCGCGTGGTTGGCGTGAGCTTCGGCATCCATCGGAGCGCGCGCGCGTGCAATCGCGAGCAGCCGGTCTGCCTCGGGCAAGCGCTTCTCGTGATAGGCGATCAGGCCGGCGATATGGGCGGCCAGGGCGTGACCCGGGTCGGCACGCAGGAGATCCGCTGCGAGGCGACCGGCGTTGGCGTGATCGCCCTGCGCGAAGAGGGTGCGGAGCGTTGTTTGTGGGTTTTCGGGGGCTGGCGGGGGGCCGAGTGGGGTGGCGCGCGGCTGATCCGAGTTCGGCGCGGTCGAGGGCTCTGCGGAGGCCTGGGTCATTTCCGCGAGGCATTTGGCGAAGCTGGCCTCCAACTCTCGGGCAAGACCTTCGGCGTCGGCCAAGGGCGAGGCCAGGAACCGGTCGCGCAGCTCTGCGCGCAGGCGGGCCAATGCCTCGAGATCCGTTGCGGCACGGCCCGCGCGGGACACGTAGTCGTCCCTGGTGTGCGCCACCCAATCCTCGAGGCCGACCGCGTGCAGGATGCTCGCACCGAAGCGACCCACCGTCGGGCGGTCCGCCAGGGTGACCACGGGAACGCCCTGATAAAGCGCCTCGATCGTGGTCGTGCCGGCGTTGTGCGGGAACGGATCGAGCGCGATGTCGACCTGCCCGTAGGCGCTCCAGGTGTTTGGCTGGGGGGTCGTGTAGACGAGGTCCAGGCGGTCCGCATGAATGCCGCAGGCAGCGAAGCGATCGATGAAGAGGCGGCGAAACGCGGCCTCCTGGAAGTTGCGATTGTTCAGCATCAGGCGGGCATTCGGCACAGCGTGAAGCAGACGGGCCCAGGTCGCGACGACACCGTCGGTCATCCGCTCTGGCCGCCCGAAATACCCGAACGTCACGTGCCCCTTCGTGACGGCCGGAAGTTGCGCGACCGCTGGCATGTCGGGCGGAGCGCGATACGCGAGCGGTATCCTCGAGAGGCGGACCACGCGCTCGGAAAACAGAGCGTCGGTCCCTTGTGGCGCTAGGCGCTCATCCGCGAAGAAGAGGTCCATTGCGGAGAGGCCGGAACTGTACCCATGCCCGAGCACGTACTCCACTTGCAGGGGGGCAGGCTTGCGGGCGAAGGTGAGCAAGCGGTTCCCGGCAGTGTGTCCGCCGAGATCGATCAGCACGTCAATCCCGTCCTCGTGGATCATTCGCGCAAGCTGTTCGTCGGACAGTCCGAGAGTGGGACGCCAATGATCCGCCAAGGCGCGAAAACGGCGTGTGGTTTCGTCCTCGACCGCGATTTCGGCATAACAGAATAGTTCGATGCGTGCGCGATCATGCGCGGCAAGCAGCGGTTCGGCGAAGAGAGCGACCGCATGCTGCCGGAAGTCGGCAGAGACGTAGGCAACCCGCATCCGCCGCTTCATGCCAATGGTCGGAGGAGGGGCGACCGGGGTTGGATGCGCGGGGTCATGCCCTGCGACATCGTGCGATGGGGTGGTTAGATCGTGAGCTGGGGCGGAGATGTCGTGAGTGGTGGAGGGAATGCCGTACGTGAGGGGTGTGATGTCGTGTGTTGGGGTGGTGGTGCCGGTATCTGGGTGACGAGGAAGCCATTTAACGGCGTGGCGAGCGTTCCACCTTCGGTACTCGGCGAAGATCGTGGGCGCGTCCAGGTCCTCACGGTAGTTGAGGGCGAACAGCAGGTTGCCATGCCCGGACGCGTAGTCCGGACGCTGGGCGAGTGCACGACGGTACTCCTGCTCCGCTTCGGCATGCCTGACCTGCATCTGCAGGGAGCCGGCGAGATTGCTTCGCCAGCGATGCTCGTCGGGTGCAAGGGCGAGGGCAGCGCGCGTGGCGCTCTCTGCGGCGATCGGGAATCCGCTGCGCAGCAGCAGCGCGCCGCGATTGCCATGCGCGGCTGCGTTGGATGGATCGAGGACGATCGCTTGGCGCAGTAGGCGTTCTGCTTCAGCATATCGCTCCAATCCGAGGAGCGTCACGCCCAGGTTCACCAGCGGTTCGGCCCATCGCATTGCGCACTGTGACGCGTTCCTGAAGGCCGATTCCGCGTCGGAAAGCCGCCCCTGCCGCTGTCGGACGACGCCGAGTGCATTTGCCGCTTCGGCGTAGGTGGAGTTGGCAGTCAGCGCAGACTGGTAGGATGCAGCCGCCTCATCCAGGCGATTGAGATCTGCGAGCAGATTGCCGAGGTTGTGGTGCGCGGGGGCGAAGAGCGGGTCGAGTTCGATCGCTCGTCGATAGGCCGCTTCGGCCGCGGGCAGGTCACCCGCGGCGCGAAGGACGGCGCCGAGATTGGAGTGATCGGCAGCCGAACTGGCGGAGCGATGCAGGATCGGCAGCACGTCTGCAGGTGCGGCCGATCCTGAATGCCAGGCGCGTAGGGCGGGCTCTGCGTCCATCGGGGCCACGTTCTCTCTCGAGATGGTCGTGGCCGCCGCGGTCATGATCCTCGATCCTCGCCCTAGACTTCGATGAACTTGCTGGCGTCGTAGGTCCATGGCGTGGTTCCGTTGGTCGTGATCACCCCCACCAGGGTTCCGCCGCCGGCAAAGGCACCGTTGCTGCTGTAGTACAGCTCGCCGGTATCCTGCTGGTAAACGAACCCACCATTTCCTCCGGAGGAGAGCGTCGTGCCCAGGCGGGCCGCGGCGTTCACGACTTTGCTGATGTTGGTTCCGTCGACCAGAGCCGCGCCGCCGAGATTGTACGTGTCACTCGAGAGAGTTGCGTTTCCTGTCACGTCCAGTCCGATCAGATCTCCGTTGGAGACACTGAAGTTCATGACGGTGCTGTAGTTCCCGCTGCTTGCCTGGTCGAAGACGAAGGTGTCGGCGCCAGTGCCGCCGGTGATGAAGTTGATGCCCCCGCCTCCGACCACTGTTGCCGCAACGCTGCCCGAAAGCACGATCGTGTCGTTGGCGCTGCCACCGGTCACCGTTTCGGTGTTGCTCACCGTCAGGCGATTGGTCTGGTTCGCGAGCTGCAGGCTGTCAGACCCAACGCCGAGATCGACGGAGCCGTTCGAGATGGCGCCACCGAGAGTCACAGCGTCTGCGCCGGCACTGCCGCTGATCGTGCCGACATTGCTGACCGTACCCGTGTTCCCCGCGGACGCGGCAAGCGTGAGGATGTTGTTGCCCGCGCCGAGGTCGACCGCCATTCCCGTGGTGAGCGAGGAGGCGAGCGATACGGTGTCGTTCCCGCTGCCACCGGTGATCGTCTCGACATTGGAGAGCGACGCACGGTTGGTGAAGTTGCCCAAGGTCAAGGTGTCGGACCCGGCGCCGAGATCGATGCTGGCGCTCGTCACCGACGTGCCGAAGGTGACGGTGTCGGCTGCCGTGCCACCGGAGGTCGTCTCGACGTTGCTGATGCTGCCGGTGTTGGCAACGTTGCCCAGCGTGAGGACGTCGTTCCCAGCCCCGAGGTCCAGCGACATTGCGGTGGTGAGTGCGGTTCCGAGAGTGATCAGGTCCGCGGCGCTGCCACCAACGACCGTCTCGGTATTCGCGATCGTGCCGGTGTTGGCGAAGTTCCCGAACGTGACCCTGTCGTTCGCACTGCCGAGGTCGAGACTGACGTTGTTCGCCACACCGCTGATGACCACGGTATTCGGTCCGGACGAACCGGTGACGGTCTCCGTGTTGGCGACTGTGGCCGTATTGGCGCCTGTCGCAAGGGTCAGGCTATCAGAGCCTGCGCCGAGGTCGAAGCTGGCATTGGCGACCGTGGCACCCAGGGTGATCGTATCGGCTCCGGAGCTGCCGAGGGCCGTCTCGACATTGCTGACCGTTCCGGTGTTGCCGGCGGTAGCAGAGAGGGTCAGCAGATCATTGCCGGCTCCCAGATCCACCGTCATGCCAGTCGTCAGCGCAGTGGCTAGCCGCAACGTATCGGCGAGAGAGCCGCCGGTGATAGTTTCGACGTTGGAGACCGACGCCTTGTTCACGGTGTTGGCGAAGGTCAGGCTATCGGAACCACCACCAAGATCGATACTGGCGTTGGTCGCGGTGGTGCCGAACGTGATGGCGTCTGCGGCCGCGACGCCGATCAGCGTTTCGACGTTGCTGACCGAGCCGCTGTTCGCGACGTTGGACAAGGTCAGCGTGTCGCTGCCGGCGCCGAGATCCAAGGACATACCGGTCGTCAGAGCACTCGAGAGCGTGAGTGCGTCCGCGGCCGATCCACTGATGATGGTTTCGACGTTGGAGAGGCTCGCGGTGTTTGCAAAGGCGCCGAACGTCACCTTATCCGATCCCGATCCGAGATCGACGCTGGTGTTGCTGGTGGCGGCGCTGAACGTGACCGTGTTCGGACCCGTGCTCCCCGTGAGCGCCTCCACGTTCGAGACGCTGATGGCGTTCGCGCCGGTCGCAAGCGTCAGCGTGTCGCTGCCGCCCCCCAGATCCACGCTGGCGTTCGTGATCGTCGCACCCAAGGTGATCGTATCGACCCCGGCCGCGCCGAGAACGGTTTCCACGTTCGCGACCGTGCCGGTGTTGCCCGCCGCGGCGCCGAGAGTGAGCTTGTCGTTTCCGGCGCCGAGATCGACGGTCATGCCGGTCGTGAGGGCACTGCCCAGGGTTACTGTGTCTGCCGCGGTTCCGCCCGTCACCGTCTCGATGTTGCCGATCGTGAGGGTGCTCGCGGCATTGGCCAGGGTCAGCGTGTCCGACCCACCGGCCAGGTCGAGAGAAATATTGGCGGCTGCGGTGAGGGTGACCTGGTCTGCGCCGGACCCACCGTTGATGGTTTCGACGTTCACGGCGGTCAGGCTGTTTCCGCCGGCGGCGAGGGTCAGAGTGTCCGACCCTGCGCCGAGGTCGACCGTGCCGCTTGCGACGGATCCAGCAAAGGTCACCGCGTCCGCACCGGTTCCGCCGATCAGCGTGCCAACGTTGCTGACACTGCCCGTCCCGCCAGCGCTGGCCAGGGTGAGCTTGTTCGAGCCACCACCGAGATCGATGGACATGGCAGTGGTGAGTGCCCCGCTCAGCGTGAGCGTGTCGTTTCCACTCCCGCCGGTCGTGGTCTTAACATTGTTGATCCTGAGGACGTTGGCAGCATTCGCGAGTGTCAGCGTATCGCTGCCGCCGCCCAGGTCGACGCTTCCATTACTGATCCCGCCCGTGAGCGTCACGGTGTCGGCGCCACTGCCGCCGATGAGCGTCTCGGCATTGGCGATCGAGCCCGTGTTCCCGGCCGACGATGCGAGGGTCAGCTTGTCCGACCCGGCGCCGAGATCGACGGTCATGCCGGTCGTCAGCGCAGAGCTCAGCGTCATCGTATCGGCACCCGTGCCGCCGGTGACGGTCTCGACATTGGAGGCGCTGAGTGCATTGGCGGCGTTGGCGAGCGTCAACGTGTCGCTCCCGCCACCCAGGTCGATGCTGGCGTTGCTGGTGCCGCTTCCGAGCGTGAGGGCGTCAGCGCCGCTGCCGGAGATGACGGTCTCGATGTTCAGGACGCTGCCGCTATTGCCGGCGTTGCCCATCGTCAACCTGTCGTTGCCGGCTCCGAGATCGACGGTCATCCCGGTGCTGAGAGCCGAACTCAGGGTGACGGCATCCGCTGCCGTGCCGCCCGTCAGCGTTTCGGTACCCGCGACGGAGATCGTGTTGGCGGCGTTGCCCAGGGTCAGCGTATCAGAGCCCGCCGCGAGGTCGACCGAGCCGTTGGTCACGCCCCCGACCAGGGCCACCGTGTCGTTGCCGGTGCCGCCGGTCACCGTCTCTACATTGGAGACACTCAAGCGGTTCGTGTAGTTGTCGAGCGTGAAGGTGTCGGAGCCTGCACCGAGATCGATGCTGCCGCCTGTGATTCCTGCACTGACGGTGATGGCATCCACGCCCGCGGCACCGATGATGGTCTCCGTATTGGTCACGGAGCCCGTGTTCCCCGCCGCGGCCGACAGCGTCAGCTTGTCGGAGCCGGCTCCGAGGTCCACGGTCATGCCGGTGGTGAGTGCCGACGCGAGGGTGATCGTGTCGGTTCCCGATCCGCCGGTCACGGTTTCCACATTGCTCGCGGAGAGCGTGGATCCGGTGTTGCCCAAGGTCAGGACGTCGCTGCCGCCCGCCAAGTCGAGAGAGACGTTGTTGGCGACGGTGAGCGTCACCGCGTCGGCGCCGGTGTTGCCGGTCACCGTTTCCACGTTCGCGACGGTCGCGCTGTTGCCACCCGTCTCCAGGGTGACGGCATCGGAACCGGCCGCCAGGTCGATGCTGCCGCTCGAAAGCGAGGTCGCGAAGGTCACGACGTCGGCCGCGGAACCGCCGATCAGGGTCCCGACGTTGCTCACGCTGCCGGTGCCGGCTGTGTTCGCCAGCGTCAGCTTGTTGCCGCCGGTGCCGAGGTCGATCGACATTGCCGTGTTGAGACCGGTGGTCAGCACGATGGTGTCACTGCCCGTTCCGCCGGTCAGCGTTTCGACGTTGCCGATCGACGCGCTGTTCGTCGCATTGGCGAGGGTCAGCGTGTCGGACCCGCCACCCAGGTCGAGGCTCGCATTGCTGACCGCCGCGCCGAGAGTGAGCACGTCCGCGCCGGATCCGCCAATGGTGGTCTCGGTATTGGTGATGGACCCGGTATTGCCGCCCGCGGCGAGGGTCAGCCTGTCGTTCCCGCCGCCCAGGTCCACCGTCATGTTCGTGGTCAGGCTGCCTGCCAACGTCACGGTATCGGCGGCGCTGCCGCCCGTGATCGTCTCGACATTGGCCAGGGTGGCGGCGTTCGAGGAGCCGCTGAAGGTGAGCGTGTCCGCGCCGGTCGAGAGATCGATGCTCGCGTTGTTCGTCCCGCTCGTGAGAGTGATCGCATCCACGGCCGTGCCGCCGACGATCGTCTCCACGTTGGCGACACTGCCGGTGCCGGCGCTGTTCGCAAGCGTGAGCTTGTCGCTGCCGGCGCCGAGGTCCACCGTCATGCCGGTGGTGAGCGCGGAGCCCAGTGTGACCTGGTCGGCGGCGGTGCCGCCGAGGAGGGTTTCCGCGTTTGCCACGGAGAGCAGGTTGGCGGAGCCGGACAGCACGAGCTTGTCGGAGCCGCTGCCGAGGTCCACGGATGCGTTCGAGGCTGCCGAGTTGAGGGTGATCGTGTCATTCCCCGACCCGCCCGTCACGGTCTCGACGTTGGCGAGCGAGGCAGTGTTGGCCGCGTTGCCGAAGGTCAGTTGATCCGAACCGCTGCCCAGGTCGAGACTTCCCGCGGCAAGCCCGGCCGAGAGCGTCAGTACGTCGGCGCCGGTATTGCCGATGATCGTTTCCGTGTTCGTGATCGAGCCGGTATTGCCACCGCTTGCCAGAGTCAGGCGATCATTGCCGGCGCCGAGATCGACGGTCATGCCGGTCGTGAGGCCGCTCGAGAGCGTGATGACGTCGTCCGCGGTGCCGCCCGTGACGGTCTCCACGTTGCTGGCACTCAGCGCGTTGGCGGAGCTGCCCATCACCAGGACGTCGCTGCCGCCGCCCAGGTCGATGGAGGCGTTGGATGCTGCCGCGCTGAGGGTCACCGTGTCGGCCCCGCTGTTGCCAACCACGGTTTCGACGTTGGAGACGCTCAGGCTGTTGGTGCCGCTTGCCAGGGTCAGCTTGTCGTTGCCGGCCGCAAGATCGACCGTGGCGCTGCTGAGTGCCGCACCCACCGTGACGGTGTCGGCAGCGGTGCCACCGATCAGGGTGCCGACGTTGCTGACGGTCCCGGTGCCGGCACTGTTCGCCAGCGTCAGCTTGTTGGCCCCGGTGCCGAGATCGATCTGCTGGCCGGTGGTCAGGCCGGTCCCCAGGGTGATCGTGTCGGCGGCGGTGCCGCCGGTGATCGTCTCCGTGTTGCTGATGGTCAGCGTGTTGACCGTGTCGTCGAGTACCAGCGTGTCGGAGCCGTTGCCCAGATCCGCGCTCGTCCCTGCGACGGCGGCGCTGATCGTCACGTTGTCTGCGCCGGAGCCGCCCACCAGGGTTTCGACATGCGTGACGGACCCGGTATTGCCACCGGCGCCCATGGTCAGGCTGTCGTTGCCGGTTCCGAGGTCGACTGTCATGCTCGTGGTCAACGCGCTGCTCAGGGTCACCGTATCGGTGCCCGTGCCTCCGGTGATTGTCTCCACGTTGCCGATCGAGGCCGAATTCGTCGCATTGGCGAGGGTCAGCGTATCGCTGCCGCCTGCCAGGTCGAGACTTGCCCCGGTCACCCCGCTGCCCAGAGTGATCGTGTCGGCGCCGCTGCTGCCGACCGTCGTCTCGACGTTCTTGATGCTGCCGGTGTTGCCGGCGGCCGCGGCGAGCGTGAGCGTATCGTTGCCGGTGCCGAGATCCACCGTCATGCCGGTGGTCAGTGCCCCGGACAGCGTCACGGCGTCGGCCGCGGTGCCACCGGTGAGCGTCTCGACGCCGGAGAGGGAGAGCGTGTTGGCGGCGTTCGCCAGGGTCAGCGTGTCACTCCCGGCGGCAAGGTCGACCGACCCGCTCGCCGCCGCACTGGTCAGCGTAACGGTGTCGGCGGCGGTCCCGCCGGTGACCGTTTCGATGTTCGCGATGGTGCCGGTGTTCGCGACGTTGGCGAGCGTGACCGAGTCGCTGCCCGCGGCCAGATCGATGCTGCCGCTCGAAAGCGCGGCGACGACCGTCAGGGCGTCCACCCCGGCGCCGCCGACCAGCGTCTCCACGCGTGTCACCGACCCGGTGTTGCCGGCTGCCGCGGAGAGGGTGAGCGTGTCACTGCCGGTGCCGAGGTCCACGGTCATGCCCGTCGTGAGGGCGCTGGACAGCGTGACAGTGTCGGCGCCGGTGCCGCCGGTGACGGTCTCCACATTGGCGCCGGAGAGCGTGTTCGTCCCGTTGGCGAGGGTCAGCACGTCGGAGCCGCCGGCGAGATCGATGCTGGCGTTCGAGACTGCCGTCTGCAGGGTCAGCGTATCCGCGCCGGTGCCGCCATTGACCGTCTCGACATTGCCGGTGGTGATCGAATTCGTGCCGTTCGCGAGATTGAGCGTGTCGGATCCAGCGCCGAGATCGACGCTCTCATTGGTCACGGCGCCGACCAGGGTAATCGTGTCCGCGGCCGTTCCGCCGGTGATGGTCTCGACGCCGGTGATCGATCCGGTATTGCCGACGCTGGCCAGCGCGAGCGTGTCGTTGCCGCTGCCGAGGTCGATGGTGCCGTTGGTGGTCAGCGCGCTGGTGAGCGTGACCGTGTCCGCGCCGGTGCCGCCGGTCAGCGTCTCGACATTGCCGATGCTCACGACGTTGGACGCGTTCGCCAGGACCAAACCGTCGGACCCGGCACCGAGATCGGCGCTGGTATTGGTCAGCGCACCCACGACGGTCAGCGTGTCCGCGCCGGCCGCGGCGACCAGCGTCTCCACGCCGGTCACCGACCCGGTGTTGCCGGAGGCATAGGCCAGGGTCAGAGTGTCGTTGCCGCTACCGAGGTCGACCGTGCCGCTGGTGGTGAGGGCGGTCGAGACCGTGATCGTGTCGACACCGGTGCCGCCCGTCACGGTCTCCACGTTCGCAACACTCGCGGTGTTGCTCCCGTTGCCGAAGGTCAGCACGTCGTTGCCGCCGGCCAGATCGATACTGGCGTTGGACGCGGCCGAGGACAGGGTGATGGTGTCGACCGCCGACCCGCCAATGATCGTCTCGGTATTGGCGATCGAGACGGTGTTGGCGGTGTTGTCCAGGTTCACCGTATCGGAGCCGGCGCCCAGGTCGATGCTGACGTTGCTCAGCGCAGCTTTCATCGTCACGGTATCGACGCCGCTGCCCGCGGTGACCGTCTCCACATTCGTGACGGACAGCGTGGTGGGGCCGGCGCCCAGGTTCAGCACGTCGTTGCCGGCGGCGAGATCGACGCTGGTGCCGCTGACCGTGCCGCTCAGGGTAACGGTGTCGACGCCGGTGCCGCCGGTGATGGTTTCGACGTTGGTGGCGGTCAGCACGTTGGCGCCGTTGGCGAGCGTGGCCGTGTCGGCGCCGCCGGCGAGATCGAGGCTCGCATTGGACAGGACGCCGATGACGGTGATGGCGTCGACGCCTGCGGCCCCGACCAGCGTCTCCACGCCCGTGACGGAGCCAGTGTTGCCGGAGGCGGCCGCGAGCGTGAGCGTGTCGTTGCCGGTCGCAAGGTCGACCGTCATGCTGGTCGTGAGGGACCCCGCAAGCGTCACGGAATCCGCGCCCGTCCCGCCGGTCACCGTCTCCACGTTGTTCGCCGTCAGCGAGTTCGTGCCGTTCGAGAGGGTCAGCACGTCATTGCCGCCGGCGAGGTCGATGCTGGCACTGGCGACCGCGCCCGACAGCGTGACGGTATCGACCGCCGATCCGCCGATCACGGTTTCCGTGTTGGTGACGGAGAGGGTGTTGGCGGTGTTGTCCAGGTTCAGTGTGTCCGACCCGGCGCCCAGGTCGACGCTGACATTGCTCAGCGCGCCCTTCATCGTGACGGCGTCGATCCCGGCGCCGCCCACCACCGTCTCGACATTGGTCACCGACAGGGTGGCCGGGCCGGCGCCGAGGTTCAGCACGTCGTTGCCGGCGGCCAGGTCGATGCTGGTGCCGGTGACGGTTCCACTGAGCGTCACGGTGTCGACGCCGGTGCCGCCCGTCAGCGTCTCCACGTTCGCGGCCGTCAGGACGTTGGCGCCGTTGGCCAGGGTCAGCGTGTCGCCCGCGCCGGCGAGGTCCACGCTCGCATTGTTCAGCACGCCGATCACCGTGATCGCGTCGACGCCGCTCGATCCGGCCAGCGTCTCGACGCCGGTGATCGAACCCGTGTTGGCGGCATTGCCGAGGGTCAGCGTGTCGTTGCCGGTGCCGAGATCGACCGTCATCGAGGTGGACAGCGACGTCCCCAGCGTCAACGTGTCGGCACCGGTCCCGCCGCTGATCGTCTCGACGTTCTTGACCGAGAGCGAGTTGGCGACGTTCGCCAGCGTCAGCACATCCGAGCCGGCCGCGAAATCGAGGCTCGCGTTCGTCAGCGCCCCTGTGAAGGTGACGCTGTCGTCGGTGCCGCCCGATGTGAGCGTGTCCACCGTGCTGAAGGTATAGGTGTTCGAGCCGATGTTGATGACGACGGGCACGGCGGCAACTCCCTCGACGGGCGATGCCAGGGTGCGGTCATTCTGTCCCTCGACCTGGCGTGATGTGCGATCTTCGCGGCATCAGCCTTAGGCCGGAAAAATGAACGAACGGTTCAGGTGGGTTGCAGGCGTAGGTTGCCGAGAACAATTGTTCTGGCATGCAGGTCGTCGGACCAGGTGACCGAACCCGCCTCCGTCACGACACCCTGGGCCGCCTGCGCCGGCGCGAGCAGGTCGGCCGGGGACGTCGAGGCCCAGGCCAGGGCCTGAGCGGCGGAGGCGAGACCCCATCCGACGACGTTGCGCACCGCCTGGTCGAGGCGCAGCGCCGACCCGGCGAGCGTGCGCCCACCCGGCACGCGCACCGACCCGTCGGCCGCATGCTCGATCCGCATGCCGGCAAACCCGTACAGACCGCTGGGCGCGGCCGCGGCAGCGGTCGCGTCGGTCACCAGCACGATTCGTTCGGGTCCCTTGGCACGGAGCATCACCCGCAAGGCGTGGATCGGCACATGGATGCCGTCGGCGATGACGCTCGCGTGCAACCGATCCTCCGCGAGCTGCGCCATCAGCGGGTTCAGGAACTTGGGCAGCAGATGTGGCAGGCCGTTGCCGAGATGCGTCGACAGCCGCACGCCGGCGTCGACCGCGCCCGTGACGGTGTCGAGGTCGGCGGCGGTGTGTCCCATCGCCAGCAGCACGCCGCGGCGTCGTGCCCAGGCGAGCACGTGGGCGGCATCGGCGCGTTCGGGCGCCAGGGTCAGCAGCAGGATGGGGCGCCGGAGGTCCCGGGTCACACGCTCGAGCAAGGACGGGTCGGGCGCGCGCATCGCCTCGGCCGGATGGCAGCCGGCGGTGCCCTCGCCAGGGTTGAGGAACGGACCCTCGAGATGCCAGCCCGGCACCATCAGCGGCCCCAGCCGGCTCTCAGCGACGGCGCGGTCGAGTGCGGCGAAGCGGGCGCCCAGCGTGGCCTCGTCCGCGGTGATCAGGGTGGGCAGACAGCGCGTGACCCCGGCCGACAGCATCGCTTCCAGCGCGTGGTCCATGGCCGCCGCGGTCAGGCCGGCATCGTTGAAGTCGACCCCCGCGTAGCCGTTCACCTGGAGGTCGAAAAGCCCGGCGGACTGCATGGGCTTGCTTGACGCCGGCGCGCCGCGCTTGTCAACGCCCGAGCGCGTGGCATGGTGCGCAGGCCGCCGCGCCAGGAGACCGGATTGCCCGCGCCCAGGACCAAGCTTCCCTCCAGCATCTGGCTCATTTTCCTCGGTCTCCTGCTCGTCACCGCGCTGGGCCTGTTCGGCGGCGGGTCGAATGGCGGGGTTTCCGCGATTCCCTACAGCCAGTTCCAGACCTATCTCGAGCAGGGCAAGGTGAAGCAGGTCACCGTCGCGGGCGACGTGCTGCGCGGCACGCTGACCGAGGCGCTGCCGGACGGACATACCGGCTTCACCACGGTGCAGGTGCCGCCGGACCTCGCGGCGAGTCTGTCAAAATACAAAGTGGAGTACAGCGCGGTCAGCACCGGCGGGCCGCTCGCGACGCTGCTGTCCTGGGTGCTGCCGCCGCTGCTGTTCGTGGGCGTGTGGATGCTCGCCTCCCGCACCATGATGGGGGGTGGCGCGGGCGGCGGACGGGGCGGGTTCGCCGGCGGGCTGTTCTCCATCGGGCGCTCGCGCGCCAAGCTGGTGGCGCCCGAGACCGAGGTGCAGGTCACTTTCGACGACGTGGCCGGCGTCGACGAAGCCAAGGCGGAGCTGCACGAGATCGTCGACTTCCTCAAGCGGCCGGCGGAATTCGGCCGCCTGGGGGCGCATATCCCGCGCGGCATCCTCCTCGTCGGGCCGCCGGGCACCGGCAAGACCTTGCTGGCGCGGGCGGTGGCCGGGGAGGCGGGGGTGCCGTTCTACTCCACCAACGGCGCCGAGTTCGTGGAGATGTTCGTGGGCGTGGGTGCCGCGCGGGTGCGCGACCTGTTCGAGCAGGCCCGCTCGACCGCGCCCTGCATCATCTTCATCGACGAGCTCGATGCGCTGGGACGGGCGCGCGGCGTCTCTCCGGTGACCGGCCAGGACGAGAAGGAGCAGACGCTCAACCAGTTGCTGGCGGAGATGGACGGGTTCGACCGGTCAGTCGCGATCGTCGTGCTGGCGGCGACCAACCGGCCGGAGATCCTGGACCCGGCGCTGCTGCGGGCGGGGCGGTTCGATCGGCAGGTGCTGGTCGACCGGCCGGACAAGAAGGGCCGCGCCGACGTGCTGCGGATCCACCTCGCGAAGCTCACCCTCGCGCCGGACGTCAACCTGGACGACATCGCCGGGCTGACCCCCGGCTTCACCGGCGCCGATCTCGCCAACCTGGCGAACGAGGCCGCGGTGCTCGCCACGCGGCGGGGGGCGGACGCGATCGCGATGCAGGACTTCACCGGGGCGGTGGAGCGGATCGTCGCCGGGCTGGAAAAGAAGTCCCGCATCCTGATCCCGAAGGAGCGGCGCATCGTCGCCTATCACGAGATGGGACATGCGCTGGTGGCGCGCGCCATTCCGGGCACCGACCCGATCCAGAAGGTCTCCATCATCCCGCGCGGCATCGGCGCGCTGGGGTATACGCTACAGCGGCCGGTGGATGACCGGTTCCTGATGGGCCGGCAGGAGCTCGAGGACAAGATGGCGGTCCTCCTCGGGGGCCGCGCCGCCGAGATGCTGCTGGGCGACAACGTCTCCACCGGGGCGGCGGACGACCTCGCCAAGGCTACCGATATCGCGCGGGGCATGGTGCTGCGGTTCGGCATGGATCCCGCGCTCGGCCCGGTCGCCTGGGACACGGAGCCCGGCCATTTCCTGGAGCAGCAGCCGGGGGCGTTCTGGCGTCCGCGGCGGTTCAGCGACGAGACGGCCCACGAGATCGACCGCGCGGTGCGGGCACGGCTGGAATCCGCGTTGGCGCGGGCGGTCGGGATCCTGCGCGCCAACCGCGACGCACTCGATTCCGGGGCGGCGGCGCTGCTCGCGCATGAGAGCCTGGCGGCGGAGGACCTGCCCGCCGTCCGCGCGGAGGCGGCGACCACGGGCGGCTGACGCGCGGACGCCCCATCACGACGGGCCCATCGCGGCGACCGACTTACGGCGGGTCAGCCGCGGCGGATCAGCGCCTCGCCCGCGGCGGTCAGCTCGACCCGGACGGATCCCTGGTCCGCTCCCCCGGCCAGCCGTACCAGATCCTGCGTCACGGCATCCTCCCACACCGACAGGCGGGGGCAGGAGGTGCGCCACGCCTCCATCGTCTCCCCATACCGCCGGGGGCGCAGCGCAACCCAGGACAGGAACTGCAGCAGCGTGCCGGACGGGCTGACGGTCTCGGACATCGGACTCTCCTCGGGCATGTCGCGGGCCGTCTCCAGCATGCGTGGGTGGCGGCACGCCAGCCAGTGCATGTACGGTGCGATCTGCATACTCCAGAGGTATCGGTGATCGACCTCCGTCGCCTGCAAGCCTTCGTCGCCGTGGCCGAGGAAGGCCATATCACGCGCGCCGCTGAACGGCTGGGGATGCAGCAGCCGCCCCTCACGCGCCTCCTTCACCGGCTCGAGGCGGAGCTCGGCGTCCTGCTGCTGCGCCGCCTGCCGCGCGGCGTGCAGCCGACCGAGGCGGGGGAGGCGCTGCTGGTGGAGGCCCGCGCCGTGCTGGCCCGCGCCGAACAGGTGGAGGACGCGGTCCGCCGCGCCGCCCGTGGCGAACAAGGGGAACTGGCAGTCGGGTTCACCAGCTCCGCCGCGCTGCACCCGATCGTGCCCACGGCGCTGCGCGCCTTCCGCGAGGACGTGCCGAACGTCCGGCTGACCCTGGACGAGGCCGGGACCGCCGAACTGGTCGAGGCCGTGCTGCACGAGCGGCTGGATGCCGCCTTCATCCGCTCCCCGGTCGGGGCGACCCCGGGCGTCTTCGTCGACCCCGTCACGGAGGAGCCGATGGTCGCCGCCCTGCCGGTCGGAACCCTGCGTGCGGACGGACGTGGGCCGATCGGTCTTGCGGAGCTCGCGGCCGAGGCCTTCGTGCTCTACCGGCGCCACACGGGTCCTGGACTCTACGACGCGATCCTGGCCGCCTGTCACGCGGCCGGGTTCTCGCCCCGGGTGGTGCAGGACGCGCCGCGGCTCACGGCGACGCTCAGTCTCGTCGCCGCCGGATTGGGGGTCTCGCTGGTGCCGGCGTCGATGCGGCGGCTCACGGTGGCGGGGGTGGTCTATCGCGACCTCGAGCCGCACGGCGCGCCGGTCGCGCCGTTGCACCTGGTGATGCGGCGGACCCGGCTGAGCGCGACGGCGACGCGGTTCCGCGCCACGGTGCGGCGGCTGCACGTGGCCGAGGGCTGACGCCGGCCGGATCCAGCGCTATGCACGCGGAAAACGAGGAGAACGTCATGCCGGAACCCGTCGCCGCCCCGTCCACGCCGCGCAATGCGAACGTCGCGCTTCGCCTGGCCGAGGCATTCGCCCGCCACGGCGTGACCGTCGCGTTCGGCCAGAGCCTGCCGAGTGCGTTCCATCTGGCGGCACCGAGCGTGGGGATCCGGCAGGCGGCGTATCGGCAGGAGAATGCCGGCGGTGCCATGGCGGATGGCTATGCGCGCGTCTCCGGCCGGGTGGGGGTGGTGACGGCGCAGAACGGACCTGCCGCGACGCTGCTCGTGGCGCCGCTGGCCGAGGCGCTGAAGGCCTCCATCCCCGTGGTCGCGCTGGTGCAGGAAGTCACGCGAGACACCACCGATCGCAATGCCTTCCAGGAACTCGACCACCTGAACATGTTCGCCCCGGTCGCCAAATGGGTGCGTCGCATCGACCGCGCCGACCGGCTGGAGGACTACGTGGACATGGCCTTCGTGGCCGCCGGATCCGGCCGGCCGGGCCCCGCGGTGCTGCTGGTCCCGGCCGACCTGCTGGTGGAATCCGCGCCGCCGCCGTCGCCCCGCCAGGCCCGGTACGGCGTGTATCCGCTCGACCGGATGGCGGCCGATCCGGCCGCAATCGAGGAAGCGGCGCGGCTGCTCGCCACGGCGCGGCATCCGGTGGTGGTCGCGGGCGGCGGCGTGCATCTGTCGGGGGCCGCGGCGGAACTCGCCGCGCTGCAGCAGGACGCGCATCTGCCGGTCGCCACCACCACCATGGGCAAGGGCGTCGCCGACGAGACCCATGAGCTGACCATGGGCGTGGTGGGCTACGTCATGGCACGTGGCGCACGGACCTTCGGAATGCGCGCGATGATCGACCGCGCCGACGTGATCCTGCTGGTCGGCAACCGCACCAACCAGAACGGCACCGACAGTTGGAAGCTGTTCCCGCGCGACGCCCGCTTCATCCATCTGGATGTCGACCCGCTGGAGATCGGCCGCAACTACGAGGCGCACCGGCTGGTGGTCGATGCGAAGCGGACGCTCGCCGCCTTGCGCGAGGCGCTGCTGCGGCACGACCTCGGCGCGCGCGCGGCCGCGCGTCCGGCGCTCGCGGCGGAGATCGCGGCCGCTGTCGCGGCGTGGCAGGAGACGGTCGCCGGCATCCGCGCGCGGGATGGCGGGCCGGTGCGGCCGGAACGGGTGATGGCGGAGCTCGATCGCCGCCTCACGCCGGACGACATCGCGGTGGCCGATGCGTCCTATGCCTCGATCTGGATCGCCGGCGGGCTGACGGCGCGGCGTGCGGGCCAGCGCTTCCTGACGCCGCGCGGGATCGCCGGTCTGGGCTGGGGGCTGCCGATGGCGATCGGTGCGCAGCTCGCGGCGCCGACCAGCCGGGTGGTGTGCCTGTGCGGCGATGGTGGATTTGCCCATAGCTGGGCGGAGCTCGAGACGCTGCGGCGGCTTGGTTTGCCGATCACGGTGCTGGTGCTGAACAACGGCATCCTCGGCTATCAGAAGCATGCGGAGGATGCGATCTTCGGCGCCCATACGGACGCGGTGGATTTCGCGGCCGTCGACCACGCGGCGATCGCGCGCGCCTGCGGCATCGCTGGTGTGCGGGTGGAGCGCGGGGAGGCGGTGGGAGCGGCGTTGGACGCCGCCTTCGCCAGTGGCGCGCCCGCACTGCTCGACATCGTCACCGATCCGGAGGCGAAACCGCCGATCAGCTTCTACGCGCGGCACTATCCGGAACCGTTCTGACCGGAAACGGCCGAACGCTCGGGATGCAAGGGCGGTTCGGGGTGCCCGCGGCACCGGACTGCTCTTGCGGCAGACGCCGCGGCTCTCGACATTCCGGCGAGAGGAGGCAAGGCGCATGACGGAGCACGACCCGGCCAGGTTGCGGGAGCTGATCGACGCGGCGACGCGCATCGTGGTGTTCACCGGAGCGGGTATCAGCACCGAGTCCGGGATTCCGGATTTTCGCAGCCCGGGTGGGATCTGGACGAAGCAGACACCGATCGACTTCTCGGATTTCATGCGCTCCGACGCGGCGCGCCGGGAATCCTGGCGCCGCCGTTTCGAGATGGAGCCGATCCTGCGTGCGGCGACGCCCAATCGCGGTCATCGCGCGGTGGCCGAACTGGTCCGCCGCGGCATGTCGGCGGCGGTGATCACGCAGAACATCGACGGGCTGCACCAGGACAGCGGCGTGCCGGACGCGCAGGTGATCGAGCTGCACGGCAATACGACTTACGCGCATTGCCTCGCCTGCAGCCAACGCTACGAAATCGAGGATCTGCGCGTCGATTTCGAACGCGATCGCATCGTGCCGCATTGCGCCTGTGGCGGCTGGGTGAAGACGGCGACGGTGTCGTTCGGGCAGTCGATGCCGATTGATGCCATGCAGCGGGCGGAACGGGAGACGCTGATGGCCGACCTGTTCATCGCGATCGGCTCGTCCCTGGTGGTCTGGCCGGCCGCGGGCTTCCCGGAATTGGCGAAGCGCAACGGCGCGCGATTGGTGATCCTGAACCTGCAGGAGACGGGCCTCGACGACATCGCCGACCTCGTGCTGCATCGCCCGATCGGCGAGACGCTGGGGGAGGCGGTCGGCGTCGACTGAGAGCGCCGAAGCTCTTGGCGTCACGGGATCGGGCGGGCGTCAGGACATCCGCCGCGCCGCGGCCGGCGAACATGGCCGGGCGAGCCGGTGGCTTACCGGGATGAAGCGGAGCGAGGTCGCGGGATCGTGGCGCCGGACCGGTCGGGCATCCGGCCGGCGCAGGCAACCCCGGAAATGCGATCGAGTTGCATATCCACGCTGCGCGTCCCGCGCGGCATGGAGATCAGCGATGTATTACCACGACACCCGCCTGCAATATCCGGTTCGAGTCGACACGCCCGATCCGCTGTTCGCGCGGCAACTGCAGCAGGCGATCGGCGGCATCGAGGGCGAGATCCGGGTCTGCCTGCAATATTTCTTTCAGGCCTGGGGTGCGCGTGGGCCGACCAACAAGTATCGCGACATGCTGCTCCACACGGCGACGGAGGAGATCGGGCACATCGAGATGCTGGCGACGGCGGTCGCGCTCAACCTCGAAACGGCGCCTGCAACCTTGCAGGAGAGCGCGGTGCAGTCGAGCAGTCTGGTGAATGCCGTGATGGGTGGCGGCGAGCGGCCGCGGCACATGGTGGAAGGCATGCTGCAGCGGCATCTGCTCTCGACCGGCATGTCGGCATTCCCGGCAAATTCCGACGGCGTGCCGTTCGACTGCTCGCATGTCTACGCGAGCGGCAACCTGGCAGCGGACATGTTCGCCAACGTGACGGCGGAAGCGACCGGGCGCGTGCTTGCGGTGCGGCTGTACAATGCCGCCCATGACGAGGGCATGAAGGACATGCTGAGCTTCCTGATCGCGCGCGACACGATGCATCAGCAGCAGTGGCTGGCGGCGATCGAGGAGCTGGGCGGCACCGCGGCGTTGCCGATTCCGAACAGCTTCCCGCAGGCGCAGGAGAAGCAGGAGTTCAGCTACACGTTCTTCGGCACGAATCGGGAGGGGATGCCGCCGCCCGACGGCCGCTGGACGCAGGGCCGGTCGCTGGACGGCAACGGCCAGTTCAACGTGCGGCAGGCGGAGCCGTTGGGCGACGAGCCGGTGCTGGGTCCCGCACGCCCCGACAGCGGTGCGCAAGCCGAGCAGATCGGGGAGAAGTAGGCGGCCGGCGTCGCGTCGGCGCGGGCGATCTGGGGTGAACGCCGCGTGACCCGTGCCGCCACGCGGGCGGCACGGGTTCGGCGATGGTTATTGCGGCGGGGCGGGCGGCTGCC
>JAFKLG010000066.1 GCA_017304945.1 Rhodospirillales bacterium | reverse complement strand
CTGAAACCGCATGGCTCTAGCTCCCTTCGAGCTTCGATTCGGACAGGTCGTCGCAAAACCCATTCGAATCAGAGCCATGCACCGCGTCCAGAGCTTTTCATCCCGGACAGCAGTGGGTCGAGCCCGGCCATGACGGGGAGAGCGGTGCCGCCGGGGATGGCCGGGTCGAGCCCGGCCATGACGGGGAGGGCGGTGCCGCTGGGGATGGCCGGGTCGAGCCCGGCCATGACGGGGAGAGCGGAGAGAGCGGGGAGGGCAGGGAGGACGGCACCGCGACGGAAGGCCCGGTCGAGCCCGGCCATGACGGGGCGGACGGTGGCCACCCTGCGTCCCCCGCCTTGCATGCGGTCCTGACGCCCACTCCGGCCGTTCACCGTTCCTTCACGGCCGCGGGCTTGAACGGCCGTGCGGCGGACCCGGGAGACCGGGCGAGGTGCCCGGTCAGGGCACCGTCGCCATCGGAGAGAGACCATGCGCTTCAGAGTGCTGGTGTCGATCCGGTGGGGGAAGAGGCGGATGGAGATCCACATCCGAATCCGCCTCTGACCCACCGGGGCCGGGGGACAGCAGGAACTGTCCTCCGGTGCCTGGATTATCATCCCAGGAACCAACGACGCAAGAACCCTGAGTACCTGCATACTCATGCATTCAGGACCGAACTGACGAGCAACTGCGTGTACGGGTGCTGTGGGTCGTCGAGCACCTGATCCGTCAGCCCCGTCTCCACCACCCGCCCGCGCTGCATCACCGCAATCCGGTGCGCCAGCAGCCGCGCGACCGCGATGTCGTGCGTCACCAGCACCACCGCGATGTTCAACCGCGCCACCAGCGAGCGGATCAGGTCGAGCAGCCGCGCCTGCACCGAAACGTCGAGCCCGCCGGTCGGCTCGTCCATGAACACGAGGCGCGGATGGGTCACCAGCGTGCGCGCGATCTGCAGCCGCTGCAGCATGCCGCCCGAGAAGGTGCGCGGCAGGTCGTCGATCCGTCCCGGATCGATCTCGACCTGCTCCAGCCATTCGAGCGCGGCGGCACGGATGCTGCCGTAGTGCCGCGCGCCCTGCGCCATCAGCCGCTCGCCGACGTTGCCGCCGGCCGAGACCGACATGCGCAGGTTCTGCCGCGGGTCCTGGTGCACGAAACCCCAGTCCGACCGGTGCAGCGTGCGCAGGGCGGGCGCCGGCATGGCATGCACGTCGTGCAGCCGTCCGGCCGGATCGCGATACCAGACGGCCCCGTCATCCGGCGCCCGCCGGCCCGACAGCACGTTCAGCAGCGTGGTCTTGCCCGATCCGGACTCGCCCACGATCGCCAGCAGCTCGCCCGGCCACAGGTCGACGTCCACCGATTGCAGGGCCGGAACCGCGCCGAAGGTCAGCGACAGGCCGCGCGCCGAGAGCAGGGTTGCGTCGCTCATTCCGCCGCCTCCTTCACGCCGTCGGTTCCGACATGCCCGGCCGCCCGCCGTTCGGCGCAATGGTCGGTGTCGGAGCAGACGAACAGCCGCCCGCCATGGTCGTCGGTCACCACCTCGTCGAGGTAGGAATCGGTGGCGCCGCACAGGCCGCAGGGATGCGGCGCGTTGATCGGACGGAACGGGTGGTCCTCGAAGTCGAGCGAGCGCACCTCCGTCCAGGGCGGAATCGCATAGATGCGTTTCTCGCGCCCGGCGCCGAACAGTTGCAGCGCCGGCATGCGGTCCATCTTCGGATTGTCGAAGGACGGGATCGGGCTGGGCGACATCAGGTAGCGCCCGTTCACCATTACCGGATAGTCGTAGCTGATCGAGATCTGGCCGTAGCGCGCGATGTCCTCATACAGCTTCACGTGCATCAGCCCGTAATCGGCGAGCCCATGCATGCGCCGCGTCTCGACCCGCGAGGGCTCGAGCCGGAACAGCGGCTCCGGCTGCGGCACCTGGTAGACGATGATCTGGTCGTCGCGCAGCTTCGTCTCGGGGATGCGGTGGCGGGTCTGGATCACCGTCGCCGCCGCGGTATGCGTGGTGGTGCGCACGCCGGCGGTGCGGGCGAAGAAGCGGCGGATCGAGACCGCGTTCGTGGTGTCGTCCGCGCCCTGGTCGATCACCTTCAGCACGTCCTGCTGCCCCAGCACCGAGGCGGTCACCTGGATGCCGCCGGTGCCCCAACCATAGGGCAGCGGCATCTCGCGTGAGCCGAACGGCACCTGGTGCCCCGGGATCGCCACCGCCTTGAGCAGCGCGCGGCGGATCATCCGCTTCGTCTGCTCGTCGAGATACGCGAAATTGTAGCCCATCATGGCAGCGATCCTGCTTGCGAGGCGGTGGTCGGCGTATCCGTGTCCCCGTCCACCAGGGCGGGTGCGGGGCGGTCCCTGGCGCGCTCGACCTCGGCGCGCAGGCGCCGCAGGTTCTGCAGCTCGCTCTGGAAATCGACGTAGTGCGGCAGCTTGAGGTGCTCGACGAACCCGGTCGCCTCGATGTTGTCGGAGTGGTACAGCACGAACTCGACGTTCTGCGCCGGCGCGGTCACGTCCTCGCCCAGCTCCTCGGCCCGCATCGCGCGATCCACCAGCGCCATCGCCATCGCCTTGCGTTCGGAGAAGCCGAACACCAGGCCATAGCCGCGGGTGAACTGCGGCGGCACCGTCTTCGAGCCCTTGAACTGGTTCACCATCTGGCACTCGGTCACGACCAGGTCGCCGATCTCGATCGCGAAGCCGAGTTCGGGCGGCTCGATCTCCACCGTGACCTCGCCCATGCGGATCTCGCCGGCGAACGGGTGCGATCCGCCATAGCCGCGCTGGGTGGAGTAGCCGAGACCCAGCAGGAACCCCTCGTCGCCCCGCGCCAGCGCCTGCAGCCGCACGTCCCGTTCGGCCGGGAAGCTCAGCGGCTCGCGGGTGAGGTCGCCGGGTTCGGCTTCACTCGGGGCATCGGTCTCCATCATGCCTTCGGCGCGCAGGATGTCGGACACCCGCGGCATCGCCTCGACCGGCGTGTCGGTGCGGGGCGCGGGCGGCACCGGACCGCCGGCGGCCAGCGCGAAGTCGAGCAGCCGGTGCGTGTAGTCGTAGGTCGGTCCGAGCACCTGTCCGCCCGGCAGGTCCTTGAACACGGCCGAGATGCGGCGTTCCACCTGCATCGCCGCGGTGTCGATCGGGCGGGAATGCGCGAAGCGGGGCAGGGTGGTGCGGTAGGCGCGCAGCAGGAACGCGGCCTCGATCAGGTCGCCCTGGGCCTGCTTGACGGCCAGCGCGCCGAGATCGGGGTCGTACAGCGAGCCCTCCGCCATGGCGCGGTCGACGGCGCGACCGAGCTGCTCGCGGAGCTGGGGGAGGGTGAGGTCGGGGAGGGCGGGGTCGCCGCGGCGTTCCTCGGCCAGCCAGGCATGGGCGTTGTCGATGGCACGCTCGCCCCCTTTGACGGCGACATAGGCCATGCTCAGCCCTCCTCGATGGTGACGCTGCGCGGCAAGGCGGCGAGCTGGTCGCCGGCGCACAGGATCAGGTCCACGCCGCACGGAAACTGCGTACGATTCGCGTGCCATTGCGCGATGAAGTCGTCCGGTAGCCCGGCGACGGCGAAGCTGGCCGGTGCGCGCAGGCCGGGACCCGACAGGCGCAGCCGGCGCCCCGAGCCGAACCCGGCGACCTGCAGGATCAGCGTGGCCGCCGTCTCCGGCATCTCATGCGTGCCGGGATGGAAGCGCCCGAGTTCGCCCAGGTCCGTGGCCACCGCATAGGCGGCGGCGCGGGGATCCGCCACGACCGCGGCGCCGCAATGGAAGGCGAGCCAGGGCTGGGCCGCGCGCAGGCCGTCGTCCAGCCAGAGCGGGGTTTCGTGATCCACCAGCGTCAGCAGCACCGCCGCGCTCGCCACGCCCAACGGGGGTGGGGGCGTGACGCCGCCGAGGGTGTGCAGCCGGCCGGGACGCGCCATCGCGTCCAGCACGGCCCGGAAGCAGGCCTGCGCCTCGGTGACCGGATCGGCGAAGCCGGGGGAGAGATCGCCGCTCATGAGCGCATGGCCTGCATGGCGAAGAACTGCACCCGGGTCGCGGCGGCCTTGCCGGTGCGTTCGGCGCGGCGGGCCCGTTGCGCCGCCTCCAGCGGCGCGATCACCGCCTGCTGCAGCCGGGGCGCGTGATCCGGGTCCTGCAGCCACGCATCCAGCACCGCCGCGAGTTCCGCCTGCCGCTGGTCGCGTCCGGCGACGTAGGCGTGGCCGACCTGCCCGCCGGGCAGGCGGACCGAGCAGCGGGTGACGGACATCTCGCCGAGGTTGAATGGGGCGCCGGTGCCGCCGGCGCGTCCGCGCACCATCACGAGCCCGCTCTCGGGGCCGCGCAGGCGCACATGGGCGGGGAGCGGCGGTCCGTCCTGCAGCCGCGCTTCGATCATCGCGCGGTCCGCGCGGGCGAGCACCGCCATCCAGCGGCGCCGTGCCGCGGTGGGATCATCGTTTGGCATTGTCTGGGTCATGCCGACCTGATCGCTGTGTAGATGTCTAGACAGCTAGATCGCCACCGAAGTATCGTCAAGGCGATCTCGCACGGAGTGCCAACGGCGTGGATGAAGTTCCGATGAAGCCGCCCCGCGATCACGACGACCTGTCGCCTCATCCGCAGGACGCGCGCACCCGTCAGGGCGACCCCGCGCGCGACCAGCACGACATCCGCACCGCTCACCCGCACGGCGACCCGCCGCGGCAGCCGCGCGACCAGCCGTCGCGCCCGCCGGTCCTGCGCAACGAAGGCGTCGCCCTGTGGCGCCAGATCGCCGGCCGGCTGCAGCAGGACATCGCCGGCGGCACCCTGCTCCCCGGCGCCCGCCTGCCCACCGAGGCGGAGCTGTCCCAGCAGTTCGGCGTCAATCGCCACACCGTGCGCCGCGCCCTCGAGGAGCTCTCGCGGGAGGGGCTGGTGCGGGTCGAGCAGGGGCGCGGGTCCTTCGTGGCCGAGGACGTGCTCGACTACACGGTCGAGCCCCGCACCCGCTTCACCGAATGGATCCGCAAGCACAACATGGAGCCGTCGGGCCGCATCCTGCAGCTGAAGGAGACGGTCGCCGACGCGCAGGTCGCCGGCGCCCTCGGCCTGCGCACCGGGGCGCGGGTGCTGATGCTGGAGCGACTGGGCCTTGCCGACGACCGGCCGGTGAGCCTCGGGCGGCACTATTTCCCCGCGACCCGCTTCCGCGGCCTGCTCGAGGCGCTGCGCGCCAGTCCCCGCATCACCGAGGCGTTGCAGGTGGTGGGGGTCACCGACTACCTCCGCCAGGTGACCCGCGTCTCCGCCCGCCTGCCGACGCCCACCGAGGCGGAGCTGCTGCGGATGCCGCGCAACCGCCCCGTGCTGATCACCGAGAACGTCAACGTCGACCGGATCGGGTCGGTCGTCGAGTTCGGCATCGGTTGCTACCCCACCCCCCGCGTCCAGATCGTCTTCGAACCCTGAGAGGTCCCCATGCAGAGCCTGACCATCACTGGCGGTGACGTCCTGTTGCCGCAGCATGGGACGGAACCCGAAACCCTTCACGTCGCCGACGGCATCATCGCCGCGATCGGCACCACTGCTCCGGCCGCGTTGACGCTGGACGCGGCGGGGCTCTGGGTGCTGCCCGGCATCGTCGACATCCACGGCGACGCGTTCGAGCGGCAGTTGCAGCCACGGCCCGGCGTCGACTTCCCGACCGGCCTAGCGCTGCGCGACACCGAGGCGCAACTGCTCGCCAACGGCATCACCACCGCGTTCCACGGCGTCACCCTGTCCTGGGAGCCCGGCCTGCGCAGCCTCGGGGCCTGGCGCGCGCTGCTCGAGGCGCTGGAGGCCGAACACTGGACCTGCGACATGCGCGTCCATCTGCGCTGGGAGGCGTACAACCTCGACGCGCTCGACACCGCTCTTGCCGACATCGCCGCGGGGCGCGTGCATCTGCTCGCCTTCAACGACCACACGCCCTCGATCCTGCGCAAGCTGGCGGACCCGGTCGCCGCGGCCAAGTTCAGCGACCGCGCGGGCATGAGCCTCGCCGAGTTCACGTCAGTTGCGGAACGGGTGGGCGCGCGCGCCGACGCGGTGCCCGCCGCGCTCGAGCGGATCGCCGCGGCGGCGCGCCAGGCGCGCATCCCGATGGCGAGCCACGACGACGACTCGATCGGGCTGCGCGAGGCGTTCCGAACCAAGGGGGCGCATATCTGCGAGTTCCCGATGGCGGAGGAAGTCGGCGCCGCGGCGCGGACCGCCGGTGACTTCGTTGTGATGGGCAGCCCGAACGTCGTGCGCGGCCGGTCACATCTCGGCTGGGCCTCGGCGGCGCGGCTGGCCGAGGCGGGCATCTGCAACGTGCTGTCGTCCGACTACTACTACCCGGCCATGATGCGCGCGGCCCTCATGCTCGCCGAACGCGGCGTGCTCGGGCTGGCGCAGGCCTGGGCGCTGATCTCGGCCAATCCGGCGGCCGCGACGGGCCTCACCGATCGCGGCACGATCGCGGTGGGCAAGCGCGCCGACCTCGTGCTGATCGACCCGGACAGTCGGCGTCTGGTCGCCACGGTGGCCGGTGGCCGGCTCGCCCATGTGACCGCCGCCGGCGCCGCGCGCCTGCGCTGAGCCCCTGGGCAGGCGAGACGGGAGGCAGCTTGACGCCGGAGCACGGATGCGGCTGGTTGCGATCGCTTCTTATCTTGTGCCCCCTTCTCGCCTCGCCCGAGGGTTATCGACCATGCTTCGACGGACCAGACTGTTCGCCCTTGCCGCCGCGGCGATGCTGCCCGCGTCCGCCGCAATGGCGGATCCCAAGCCCGATACGGCCAACATCTGGACGTTGCAGGACGAGAACGCGTCGATCTCCGCCGGGGACATCACCGACCGGCTCTACACCAACGGCCTCAAGCTCGGCTGGACCTCCGGCACCGACCAGGTGCCGGACGTGGTGGCGCGTCTCGGCCGCTCCCTGTGGGGGGAGGGGCTGCAGCGCGTCGGCATTTCGCTGACCCAGCAGATCTACACGCCCACCAACACGGACATCTCGCCCGCCGACCCGCATGACCGCCCCTATGCCGGCGTGCTGCTCGCCAACTTCTCGCTGCTGAGCGACACCGACGACACGCGCAGCGTGCTGGGCGTGAGTCTCGGTATCGTCGGGCCGGGCTCCGGCGCGGAGGCGCTGCAGAACGCGTTCCACGGCGTGATCGGCCAGGGCCGGAACCAGGGCTGGGGCTCGCAGATCGACAACACCTTTGCCTTCCAGGTGCTGCACGAGCGCACCTGGCGGCTGCCGATCGCGCAGTTCGCCGGGCTCGAGACCGATGCCTTGCCGGCGCTGACCGTGGGCATCGGCAATCTGCGCGACTACGCGCAGGTCGGCGTGTCCTTTCGCCTCGGCCAGGGCCTCGACTCCGATTTCGGCGTGCCGCGGGTGCGCCCCGGGCTGAGCGGCGGGGACGCGTTCACGCCGACCCGTCCTTTCGCCTGGTACGTGTTCGCCGGCGCGAACGGACAGGCGGTCGCCTATGACCTGCTGCTGACCCAGTCGGTGTTCCGCGGCGGGCCGCATGTCAGCCCGGTCTGGGATGTGGGCGAGATGCAGGCTGGCTTCGCCGTCATGGCCTATGGCATGCGCCTGACCTTCGCCTATGTGGCGCAGACGCAGGAGTTCCACGGCCAGAGCGGCGGCCTGCACCAGTTCGGATCGGCGGCGCTGTCCGTCCGCTTCTGACCCGGCGCCGGCGGTCCGCTCCTGGCGCGGTGTGCGGCGCCAGGGATGCCGTGCGACGCGCCGCGACTTGAGCCCGAGGCGTGCGCCGCGGCGTCTCGCGTCAGCCTGCGTTGGCGCCCAGCGCCTGATCGATCTCCGCCGCGGTGATGCCGAGCTTGGCGGCGGCGGCGCAGATGTCGGCCCAGGTGGTGGGATCGACGTCGATGCCGTCCGCGCGGCGATCCGCGCTGCGCCGTTCGGGTTCGCCGGGCAGCAGGACCTCCTCGACGCCCGGCGCGCCGCGCGCAGACTTGATGAAGGCCTTGGTCGCCTCCACGTCGCCGCGGATCGCCGCCGCATCACCCAGCTTGGAGAGGTCGATGACGATGGCGAGCATGGAGTTGAGCACGCCGTCGCCATAGGGCTCGTCCGCGCGCATGCCGCCCGCGACGGCGCCCGCCATGATCTCGCACATCACGGCGAGCCCCGACCCTTTGTGCCGGCCGAAGGCGAGCAGCGCGCCGAGACGGTCGCGAATGAAACCAGTCGGGTCGGTGGTCGGCTTGCCGTCGGCGTCGATCAGCGCGCCCTCCGGCACGCTGGTTCCCTTGTTGTAGGCGACGCGCGCCTTTCCGGCGGCGATGGTGGTCGTGGCCATGTCCAGCAGCAGCGACGGGCCGTCGCTGCCCGGCACCGCGACGCAGAACGGGTTGGTGCCGAGGCGTCCCTCGGCGGCGCCGAACGTGGCCTGCGCCGGCGCGTGATCGGAGACGTTGACGAAGGCGACGAAGACGCAGCCGGCCTTGGCGGCGAGTTCCCCGTAGGTGCCGATGCGGCCGACATGGGCGGCGTTGCGCAAGGCGAGCACGCAGGCGCCCATCTCCCCCGCACGCGCGATGGCGCGGCGCACCGCATCGGCCGCCATGCGCTGGCCGTAGCCGCGGCGTGCGTCGACCACCAGCAGCGCGCCGGCATCCAGCACGGTCTCGGCGGTCTGGTTCGGCACCAGCAGGTCGGATTGCAGCAGCCGCACATAGGTCGGCAGCATGCCGACGCCGTGGCTGTCGTGGCCGGCGAGATTGGCCCGCACCAGGTGATCGGCGACTTCCGACGCCTCCGCCTCCGTTGATCCCATCCGGCGGGCGATCAGTTCCGTGACGGCGCGCAGGGCAGCGGGGCGAATGGTGGGCATCGGACACCTCGTGTCGTGGGTAGATCTGGATAGACCAGCCGCGGATCGCCGGCCAGGGCGAGGGGCCGCGACCGACCGGCGATGCGGCGTTGCATGACGGCAACCAAGACGGTTGCAGGCCGGAACGAAGATTTCTCTGTGCGGCGCGCAAATCCCTGTCCTAGGCTTCAAGAACAAGAGCCGCCGCGAGCCTTTCGGTTCGACGAGCGGCCACGAAACGGGCGTGATGCCCGAGGGAGCGAGACATGACCTCGATCGCCGACACGGCGCGGATCGAAAGTGCCGCGATCCGCAAGATCTATATTCGGCTGCTGCCGATCGCCATCATCACCTACTTCCTCTGCTACGTGGATCGCATCAACGTCGGCTTCGCCGCGCTCACGATGCGCACGGATCTCGGCCTCACGGCCGGCGATTTCGGCTTCGCCGCCGGAACGTTCTACTGGGGGTACTTCCTGTTCGAGGTGCCCAGCAACGTCATCATGGAGAAGGTCGGCGCACGGCTCTGGATCGCGCGCATCATGATCACCTGGGGCATCATTTCCGGCCTGACCGCGGCGGTGACCGGGTTCGAGACGTTCGCGGTGCTGCGCTTCGTCCTGGGACTGGCGGAAGCCGGGTTCTTCCCCGGGCTCATTCTGTATTTCACCTACTGGTTCCCGCATTACCACCACGCGCGCATCGTGTCGGGCTTCCTGATGGGCCTGCCGATCGCCGTTGCCGCCGGCGCGCCGATCTCGACCGCGCTGCTCGGACTCGACGGCGCATTCGGCCTGCGCGGCTGGCAACACATGTATCTGTGGGAAGCGGTGCCGACGGTGCTGGTGGGCTTCGTGGTCCTGCTGGTGCTGAAGGACCGGCCCGCGCAGGCGGCGTGGCTGACGCCGGAGGAGCGTGAGCTGATCACGCGCAAGATCGAGGGTGAGCGACGTGCCAAGGAGGCGGTGAAGACCCATAGCCTGGCGCAGGCGCTGTTCGACCCGAAAGTGCTGCTGCTGTCGCTGAACTATCTGGGCATCGTCACCGCGAGCCTGGGCCAGCTCATCTTCATCCCGCAGATCATCAAGTCGATCGGCGTCACCAGCAACATGACCGTCGGCTGGCTGACCATGGTGCCGTATCTGTGCGGCGCCGTGGCGCTGGTGGTGTGGGGGCAGGTGTCCGACCGCATGAACGAACGGCGGTGGAATCTGTTCTGGGCCTCGGTCGTCTCGACGGCCGGGCTGGTGATCGCCGCCTCGACGATGGGCACGTGGTGGGCGCTGGTCGGCATGTCGATCGCGGCGATGGGGTTCTACGGATCGAAAGGGCCGTTCTGGGCGATGCCGTCGATGTTCCTCTCGGGCACCGGCGCGGCCGCGGCGATCGCCTGGATCAACTCGATCGGCAATCTCGGCGGGTTCATCGGCCCCTGGTATGTGGGCGTGATGAAGGACCTGACGGGCAGCTTCGCGGGCGGGCTGTATGGGCTCGCGCTGTTCGGCATGCTCGCGGCGATCGTATGCGCCTTGTTCCTGCACATCGACAGCCCGTTGCAGCGCGACACGCCGGGGGACCAGGCGGCACGCCGGCCCGTCTGAACGCTTGCGCCAGGGTGGCGCGACGGGGAACCTGTCGCGTCACCTCCGACGGTTTCGCATGGTCCTTTTCGAGCTGATCATCCTCCTGCTGCTCGCGGGCGCGCTGCTGGTCGCCTGGGCACGGCGCATCGGCGCGCCCTATCCCGCACTCCTGTCGCTCGCCGGCGCCGCGGCGGCGCTGATCCCCGGCACGCCCGCGCTCAATCTCGATCCGCAGCTCACGCTGGCGCTGTTCGTGGCGCCGACGCTGCTGGACGCCGCATTCGACGCCTCGCCGCGCGACATGCGCGAGAACTGGCTGCCGATCGGCGCGCTGGCGGTGATCGTGGTCGGGTTGACCGTCGCGGCGGTCGCCATCCTGGCGCATGCGGTCGTTCCCGGCATGAGCTGGGCCGCCGCCATCGCCCTCGGCGCGATCGTCGCGCCGCCGGATGCCTCCGCCGCCACCGCGGTACTGCGCCAGCTCAATCCGCCCCACCGGCTGATGGTGATCCTGGAAGGCGAGAGCCTGCTGAACGATGCCGCCGCCCTGCTGATCTACCGCATCGCCGTGGCCGCGGCGGCGGGGGACGCGGTGATCGGCTGGACGCTCGCCCCGATCGTCGCCGGCACGGTGCTCGGTGGCGGCCTGCTGGGCTGGGCGATGGCGCGGCTGTGGCTGCTGATCCCGGTGCAGCGGGCGGAGCTGGCGCTGTCCGTGCTGCTGCAGTTTCTCGGCACCTTCGCGGTGTGGATCCTGGCGGACAGGATCGGCGTCTCCGCCATCATGACGGTCGTCGTCTACGCGATGGTGCTGGCCCGCCGCTCACCATTGCGCACGCCGGCACGCTACCGGATCGCCTCCTACGCGGTGTGGGACGTCGTGGTGTTCGTGCTGAACGTCCTGGCCTTCGTGCTGATCGGCCTGCAGCTCAAGCCGATCCTGCTGCGGCTCGACGGCGCCTGGTTCGACTATCTGGCGCTCGCCGCCGGCATTTGCGGCCTGACGGTGCTGGTGCGGGCTGGATGGGTGTTCAGTTACGTGAGCGTCCGCCGGCTCGCGCTGCGCCTGGCCGGACCCGCCCGCAAGGAGGGCATGCTGCGCCCCACTTTTCCGGGCGCCACGCTGGTCTCCTGGTGCGGCATGCGCGGCATCGTCACGCTGGCATCCGCGCTGGCACTGCCGGAGGCGTTCCCGGCGCGCGACTTGATCCTGTTCTGCGCCTTCGCCGTGGTGATCGTGACCCTGGTGGTGCAGGGGCTGACCCTGCGGCCGCTGATGCGGATCCTGCCGATTCCGGCCGACGGATCGGTCGCCGCGGAGACACGGCTTGCCCGCAGCGCGACCGCGCGCGCAGCGCTCGCGGTGATCGAGGCGCGGGGCGGGGCGGATGGGGCGTCGGGCCTCGCGCACAAATATCAGGCCCGCGCCGAGGCCGATGCGGAGGAGCTGCGCCGCCAGCGCGCGCTGACCACGCTGCACGCCGAGGCCGTCGCGGCGCAGAGGCGCACGCTGGCCGACCTGCGGCGCAGCGGCACGATCGGCGACGACGCCTTCCACCGCATCGAGGAGGAGCTCGACCTGATCGAGCTGACCAGCGATCCGCTGCTCTACGTGCCCGACGCGAAATCGTGAGGCGGTGACCGGCTCGCGTGGCTGGGGCAAGATGCCGGCCGGTTCACCGAACGAGAGGCTTCCATGGCGCTGCGCTGCGACCTGATCATCCGCGATGTCACCGTGTTCGACGGCACCGGCAGCCCGCGCTTCAAGGCCGATGTGGGGGTGACCGGCGAGCGCATCGTCGCGGTCGGCGACCTCGGCGGCGCCAGCGCCGACCGGGAGGTGATCGGGACCGGCAAGGCGATCGCGCCCGGCTTCATCGACGCCCACACGCATGACGACCGCGCCGTGCTGTGCGGGCCGGAATGCATGCTGTGCAAGATGTCGCAAGGCGTGACCACCGTCGTGGTGGGCAATTGCGGCATCTCGCTGTCGCCCGCGCGGATGCGGACCCGGCCGCCGGCGCCGCTCGACCTGCTGGGCGACGAATCCTGGTGGGTCTACGACAGTTTCGGCGACTACGCCGACCGGCTGGCGCGCGACCCGTCGCCGGTGAACACCTACGCGCTGATCGGCCACATGTCGCTGCGGGTCGAGGCGATGCAGGGCGACACGCAGCGTGCCGCGACCGACAAGGAAGCCGCGGCGATGCAGAAGCGCCTGGCCGAGGCGCTGGCGCAGGGCGCCTCCGGCTTCTCGACCGGGCTCTATTACCCGCCCAACATGATGGCGCCGACCGACGAGGTGATCGCGGTCGCCGAGGCCCTGCGCAGCGCCGGCGGCATCTACGTCACCCATATGCGCAACGAGGCGAACGACGTGCTGGTCTCCATCGAGGAGACGCTGAAGATCGGCCGCGACACCGGCAGCCCGGTGGTGATCAGCCACCACAAATGCTCCATGCCGGAGAATTTCGGCCGCTCGACGGAGACCTTGCCGCTGATCGACCGCGGCGCGGCGAACCAGAAGGTGGATTTCGACATCTACCCGTATGCGGCGGGCTCCACGGTGCTGATGCCGTCGCGGCTGCGGCCGGACGTGCCCGTGCAGGTCACCTGGTCGGTGCCGCATCCGGAGATGGCCGGCCGCATGCTGGCGGACATCGCCAAGGAATGGGGGCTGCCGGCCAAGGAAGCCGCCGAGAAGCTGCTGCCCGCCGGCGCGATCTTCTTCCAGATGCACGAGGACGACGTGCAGCGGATCATGAAGCACCGGCTGGCGATGATCGGCAGCGACGGGCTGCCGCACGATTCCTACCCGCACCCGCGGCTCTGGGGCACGTTCCCCCGCGTGCTCGGCCACTACGCGCGCGACCTCGGCCTGTTCAGCATGGAGGAAGCGGTGCGCAAGATGACCGGCCACACCGCCGCGGTGTTCGGCCTGGTCGATCGCGGCGAGATCCGCGCCGGCGCCTATGCGGATCTGGTGCTGTTCGATCCGGCGACGGTGCGGGACGCGGCGAACTACGACGCGCCGACCACGCCGGCCGAAGGCATCGTGGAGACCTGGGTGAACGGCCAGTCCGCCTATGTGAACGGGCAGGGCGCGACCGCCGCCCGCGCCGGACGGCTGGTCACCCGCAACCGCGCCTGAGCAGGGCGGATCCGCACGGTCCCATGCGGGCGCCGTGATCCGACCGGCGGGGTGTCGCGCACGATCCCCCTGCCGTCGGACACCGCGCGCGCGGCGGACCGTTGCGCCATTCGGCCGGCGGTTGATCGAGGGCGTCGCTCCTGCAAGCGTCGAAGCGACGAAGAACCGGGAGCGAACCGTCCATGCCGACCGATCCTGCCGCCGCGCTCGCGCAGCACGTGGCCGACACGCGATTCTCCGACCTTCCCGCCACCACCATCGAAGCCACCCGCCAGGACCTCCACGACACGCTCGGGTGTGCGCTGGGCGGCAGTGGGGCGCCCGGACTTCCCGAACTGCTGAAGCTCTATCGAAGCTGGCAGGGGGCACCGGAGGCGCGGCTGCTGCTGGTGGGCGGCGGCCTGCCCGCGCCGCAGGCCGCGTTCATCCATGCGGCGATGGCGCATGCGCTCGACTACGACGACACCTACGACGCGGGCGGGTCGATCCACCCGGGTGCCTCCGTGCTGGGGGCGGCCCTGGCGATGGCGGACCTGCGTGGCGGCGTCTCCGGCCAGGAGCTGATCCTGGCGGCCGCGCTGGGCCTCGACGTGTCCTGCCGCATCGCGCGGGCGGCGACGCTGGACCGCGGCTGGCACCGCACCTCCACGATCGGCGTTTTCGGCGCGACCGCGGTGGCGGGCAAGCTGCTGGGCCTGTCCGCCGCCCAGTTGCACCAGGCGTTCGGGATCGCGCTGAGTTCCGCGGCCGGCAGCCGCCAATGCATCCTGGACGGGGCGCTCACCAAGCGGTTCCAGGCCGGGCAGGGGGCGAGCGCCGGGCTGATCGCCGCGTTGCTGGCCGCCGACGGCTTCACCGGGGCGATCGACGTGTTCGGCGGCCGGTTCGGCTTCTACGAGCTCTACCAGCCGAACGGCTACGATCTCGCGCCGCTGACGCTCGATCTCGGCCGCCGCTTCATGGGCGAGGAGGTCAGCTTCAAGCCGTACCCGTGCGGCCGGCCGCTGCATGCCGGGATCGACGCCGCCCTGGCGCTGCATGAGGCGTTGGCGCTCGGGCCTGACACGCCGATCGCGGAGGTCACCCTGGCCGGCGCCCCGGCGCTGATCGCCGGGTATTTCGAAGGCGCGCCGCAGAAGCGGCGTCCGACGCAGATCGTGGAGGCGCAGTTCGCCTATCCGTTCCTCATCGCGACCGCGTTGCTGACCGGGCGGGTTGGCATCGACGAGGTGGCACGCTTCGACGACCCGCGCATCCTGGCCTTGTCGGATCGCGTGGCGGGCGTCGCCGCGGACGGGCCGGTGACCGTGTCGGTGCGGCTGGAAGACGGCCGGTCCATGAGTCACGCGGTGCGGATTGCGCGCGGCGCGCCCACGAACCCGCTCAGCCCCGACCAGCGCGCGGCCAAGTTCCACGACTGCGCCGTCCACGCGGTGCGCCCGATCCCCGCGACGACGGAGGACGCGGTGCTGCAGGTGCTGGCGCGGCTGGAGGCGGAGCCCGACGCGCGCCGCATCCTCGACCTGCTCGCCTGAGCGTCGGCGCGCCGCTGCGCGGCCGGGGCGGTCTTGCACCGCCTTCCTGCAGGTTCGGGCCGCGCCGGCCGCTGCCGTTACCCGCCAGGTAATCGCTTTGCCCGATCCGCGCCGTCATCTTCCGCTCGTCAACGAGGAGATGAGCGATGATCGATCCCGATACGCTGGCGCGCGACTATCTGGCCCTGTGGAACGATGCCGACGCCGCATCGCGCGACCGTCGCCTGGCCGAGGGCTGGGCCGCCGACGCGCGCTACGCCGACCCGATCATGACGGGGCAGGGCCGCGACGGCATCGCCGGGATGATCGCGAGCGCGCGGGCGCAGTTTCCCGGCCACGCCTTCACGCTGCGTGGCAAGCCCGACGGGCATGGCGCGTTCGTGCGCTTCTCCTGGACGCTGGCGCCGGACGGCGGCGCACCGGTGGCGGGCGGGACCGACATCGTGCGGATCGGCGAGGGCGGCGACATCGTCGAGGTGATCGGCTTCCTCGACGGGAGCGCGGCATGACGCCCGCCTTCATTCCGCGCGGTGACGGCCATGCGCTCTACCTGCGCGATTGGGGTGACGGCCCGCCCGTCGTGCTGCTGGCGGGCTGGGCGATGGATGGCCGGATCTGGGGCGAGACCATGCTCCACCTCAACGCCGCGCGCCTGCGCACCATCGCCTACGATCGGAACGGCCACGGGCGTTCGACGGACCGCGCGGGCTACGATTACGACGCGCTCGCCGATGATCTCGCCGCGGTGCTGGATGCGCTCGATCTGACGGGCGTCACGCTGGTCGCCCATTCGGGCGCCGGCGGGGAGGCGATCCGCTACCTCACGCGGCACGGTACGGCGCGGATCGCGCGGCTGATCCTGGTGGCGGCGACCGGGCCGCGCGTCATCGGCGAGAACGGCGTGACGGCCGACATGGTGGACGGGCTTTGCATGCGGCTCACCGCCGACCTGGCCGGATGGATCGACGCCAACATCGATCCCTTCGCGCCCGGCGCGGCGCATCGCGTCAACGATTGGATGGCGGCGATGGTGCTCGATTGCTCGCGCCGCGCGGTGGTGGGGTTCCAGCGCACGATCGCCGAGAGCGATCTGTCGGCGGAGGCCGCGACACTCGACCTGCCGGTCACGATCCTGCATGGCGACCGGGACGCGTCGGCGCCATTGGAAACCAGCGGCCGGGTGTATGCGGCGACGATCCCGGGTGCCGAACTGGTCGTCTACGAGGGCGTGGCGCACGGCGTGATGGTGACCCACGCGCAGCGCCTCGCCGAAGACATCGCCCGGCGGGTGACGCGGTGATCGCGTGCGGCGCCGGGCGGCCACCGCCGGGGACCTGTCACGTCAGGCCCCATGCAGTGGAGTGCGTTCGTGCGCCGCGCATTCGCGTGGCCGCCGCGGCGCGCCCTGCCGGGTTCGTCTAGCCGACGGTCAGCACCGCCTTGCCGCGCATGGTGCCGCTCTCGACCAGGGCATGCGCGCGCTTGAGGGTCTCGACACCCAGGACGCCGATCGGTTCGGTGAGGGTGGTGCGGAGCGTGCCCTGGTCCGTCAGCCGCGCGACCTCCGTCAGCAGCCGGTGCTGCTCGATCATGTCGGCCGTGCCCCACAGGGAGCGAGCGAACATGAACTCCCAGTGCAGGCTGGCACTCTTGCGCTTGAGCAGGGTGGGGTCGATCGCCTTCGGGTCGTCGATCAGCCCGACCTTGCCCTGCGGCGCCACCAGGGCGCAGATCGCCGGCCAGTGCTGGTCGGTCGCGGTCAGGCCGGCCACCAGCTCGATCGGGCCCACATTGGCGGCCTTGACCGCGTCTTCCAGCCCGCCGCGGTGGTCCACCACGTGATGGGCGCCGAGCTCGCGGCACCAGGCCTGGGTCTCGGGGCGGGAAGCGGTGGCGACGATGGTCAGGCCGGTGAGCTGGCGGGCGATCTGGATCAGGATCGAGCCGACGCCGCCCGCGCCGCCGACCACCAGCAGCGTGCCTGTCGCGCTTCGGTCCCGCGCGACCCCCAGCCGATCGAACAGCAGCTCCCACGCGGTGATGGCGGTGAGCGGCATGGCGGCTGCCTCGGCATGCGAGAGGCTGGCGGGCTTCGGGCCGACGATGCGCTCGTCCACCACTTGCAACTCCGCATTGCTGCCGGGCCGCGCGATGGAGCCGGCGTAGAATACCGCGTCGCCAGGGCGGAACAGCGTCACCTCGGGGCCGGTCGCCTCGACGATGCCGGAGGCGTCGAAGCCGAGGATGCGCGGCTGATCGGTTGGTGGCGCGGCATTGGCGCGCTGCTTCACGTCGACCGGGTTCACCGACACCGCGGCCACGCGGACCAGCAGGTCGTGCGGGCCGGGGACGGGCGTCGGGGCCTGGAACGCGATGATCGAGTCGGGATGCGTGATGGGGAGCGGCTGGCGATAACCGAAGGCTTGCATGGATCAGTCCCATCTTCCGGAGGCGTGGGGTCGTGCCACGAAACGCTGGGCGTTCGCAGGCACGGCGCGCGGCTGTTCGGGGACATGGAGGAATGGTGCGGGCGGTCGGACTCGAACCGACATGTCCGTGAGGACGGCGGATTTTGAGTCCGCTGCGTCTACCGTTCCGCCACGCCCGCACACGGCCGGCCGAGCAATGCCATAATCCGCGCGGCGGGGAAAGTCATGTCATGTGCAGGATCGGCTTCACCACGTCCCCGCTCTCGCTGTCGGCCAGCGCTTGCGCGATCTCCGCCAACGGGTAGCGCCGGACCAGCTTCTCGAGCGGGAAGCGGCCCTGCGCCTGCAGCTCCATCAGGCTGAGCTGCATCGTCGGCGTGACGCCGCTGCCGCCCATGATGCCGATCAGGCGCTTGCCGTTCATCAGCATGTCGGGATGGTTGAGGCGCACCTGCGCCGTCGCCGCCGCGCCGCCCACCATGGCGCAGGTACCCAGCCGGCCCAGCACCTCGCAGGCGACGGCAACCTGGTTGGCGCCGGCCGTGGCTTCGATGGCGTAGTCCACCCCGCCGCCGGAGGCGTCCTTCACCGCTTCGACCACCTGCTTTTCGGCGACGATGGTGTGCGTGGCGCCGAGGTCCCGCGCGAGCGCCAGGCGGTCGGGCACGGGATCGACGACGATCATGCGGGTCGCCCCGGTGAGCCGCGCCGCCATCAGCGCCGCCAGCCCGACCGCACCCGCGCCGAAGATCGCGATCGACGAGCCGGGCGTGGGCCGCAGCTCGTTCAGCACGGTGCCGGCGCCGGTGCTGATGCTGCACCCGAGCGGCCCCATCAGGTCGGGGTCGACGTGTTCGGGGATCTTCACCACCTGGCGGCCAAGCGCGATGGCATGGGTGGCCCAGGTGGATTGCTGGAAGAAGCGCCCGGCCACCGCCTCTCCGCCTGGGCGTCGCAGCGGCGTCGAGCCGTCCAGCCGATAGCCGCTGAACAGCAGCTTCAGGCTGTTCTCGCAGTAGCGGCTGTCGCCCGCGCGGCAGAAGCGACAGATGCCGCAGAACGGGAACCCGACCATCACCCGGTCGCCTGGCCGCAGCCAGTTCACCGCGCGCCCGACCTCCTGGACGATGCCGGCGCCCTCGTGACCGAGAACGCCCGGGGTGGGGAAGGGCTCCAGCCCGTGCAGGCAGCCGCGATCGGTGCCGCAGACGCCGCAGCTCGTGACGCGCAGCAGCACCTCGTCGTCGCGCAGCGCGGTGTCCAGCTCCAGCGTTTCGAGCCCGATGCGGTAGCCGGTGAGCGTGCCTTCGGGGCGCTGGAAGACGGCGGCCTGGATCTCCATCGCGTCAATCCCCCGCCGCGACGGGGTGCAGCGCGACCTTGATCCAGCCCGGTTCGCGCCGGTCGAACGCCTCATACGCAGCGATCGCGTTCTGCACCGGCTCGATATCGGTCAACACCTGCACCGGGTCGAGCGCGCCGGACACGACGAGGTCGAGCAGGGTCGCGTAGTAGCGGCGATGGTTGCAGTTGCCCATCTTGATGGTGAGGTTCTTGTTCATCGCCATGCCGATCGGGAACACGGTGTCGGCCGGCGGATAGACGCCGACGATCGCGAGCTGGCCGGCCTTGGCGAGCGCCTCGACCGCCCAATTGGTCACCTGCGCGGGCGCGTCGCCGCCCACCCATTGCCGGCCCTCGGTCTTCGCGTCGGGCGTGATCTGGGCGCGCTGCTGGGCGATCTGGTCGGCCTGTCGTTCGGCCTTCTCGCCGGCCGGGCCGTGATGCGCGTGTTCGGCATCCACCCCCACCGCATCGATCGCGCGGTCCACGCCGATGCCGCCGGTCAAGGCGAGGATCGTCGCGATCGGGTCTTCCTGGTCGAAATCGACCGGTTCGGCGCCCTGGCGGCGTGCCATCGCGAGGCGATCGGCGCGGTGGTCCACGGCAATGACGCGCGCGCCCATCAGCAGGGCGGAGGCGATGGCGAACTGGCCGACCGGGCCGCAGCCGAACACCGCGACGGTGTGACCGGGGTCGATATCGGCGAGATCGGCGGCGAACCAGCCGGTGGGGACGATGTCGCTCAGCAGGATCGCCTGCTCGTCGCTGACCGCGTCGGGCAGCTTGAGCAGGTTCACGTGGGCGAAGGGGACGCGCGCCTTCTCCGCTTGCAGCCCATCGAGGCCGCCGGCCGCATCGGGGCCGCCGAAGAACACGGTGCCGGCGCGTTTGCCGCCGGGATTGGCGTTGTCGCACTGGGCGTAATACCCCTCCCGGCAGTAGCTGCAGGTGCCGCAGCCGACGGTGGAGGGAATGATCACCCGGTCGCCGGGGGCGAAGTTGCGCACCATGGGGCCGACCTGTTCCACGATGCCGACGCCCTCATGGCCCAGGATCCGTCCGGGCGTCACGCCGCTGAACGTGCCGCGCACGAAATGCAGGTCGGTGCCGCAGATCGCGGACGTGGTGAGGCGCACGATCGCATCGGTGGGATCGCGCAGGGTGGGCTCCGGCACGTCGTCGAGCCGGATATCGCCGATGGCGTGGAACACGACGGCTTTCATGCGGTGTCTCCGGTACATGGGGCAGGCGATCGCGCGCGCGTCGCGGTCGAGCAGCCGTCAGGGGTGGCATCCCGCGTCGGGATGGCTGCCTGGCTGCTTCGCCGGATGGCGGCTGGGTGGCGGGTGAACGGTGGGGAGCGCGGGCGGGATGCGCCGACCGGATCGGCTGCCCGCGATGTGATCCCGGCTCGCTTCTGCAAACCCTGGTTGACCCGGGCAAGGCAGCCGACTAGAAGGGCGACCTCTCGCTGGTCGGGCGTAGCTCAGCGGTAGAGCAATCGGCTGTTAACCGATTGGTCGTAGGTTCGAATCCTACCGCCCGAGCCAATCTTTTCAATGTTTTAGCTAGCTTTCCCAGGCTTTTGCTGCCCGGCGTTTCGATCTGGGGCAACATTCGGGGCAACAAATAGCACTGCAAGGCGCAGCAACCGGCGCTTGACAGTCCGAAGTCGCACTGAACAGTGGCGGCATGCATCTTCTGTTTGTCGACGAGTCTGGGACGCCTCCCAAGCCCGGTAAGACGCACCCCAGATACTTCGTCATGGCAGGCATAGCGATGCCGGAAGCTTCGTGGGCGCCGCTTCGGGACGACCTGGATGGGATGAAGCGCCGACGGAAGCTGCGCGGCGAAATCAAATGGCGTCACTTCGCCCCCACTAACGACGACGCGACCAACCCGCTCCGTCGCCTGGATCAGTCGGCAAGAGATGAGGTTCGAGAGGAGATCTTCCGCATCATTGTCAAAGCGCGGCACAAGCTGACGGCAATCGCCGGAGTATGTTCGACTGCAGCAGCCTATGAAATATCGAGCATCTCCGGGCCGGATGATATTTATCATCTGACTTATAAGGTGATCACCGAGCGCTTCCAATATCACTTGCAGGATCTCGGCACCCGCAGCCAACCCGAGAGAGGGATCGTCGTATGCGATCATAGGGGCGCGGACAATGATAAAAGGTTGCGGCGCCACCATCAGATGCTGATTCACGCACCGGGCGGCCCAACCTCCGTCTACAAGAACCTGATCGAAGGCTTATTTCTACAACCTTCACATCAGAGCATCGGAATACAGTTGGCCGATCTCGTAGCGGGTGCGATTTGGAGGAAGTTTGAGCGAAGCGACTCCCGCTTCTACGACCTGGTCGAGCCGATCATGCGCCGCAGCAAGCTTGGAGAGGTCGACGGGTACGGGATTGCCCGTGTGCCGAAGCGGGGGTGGGCTTAGGAGGACGCCGGGTGGGACCGTAGTCCCGTCGTGCTATGTGACGCACTCCCGGCGTACTCTCATGTCGTGTCGCGCGATTCGGTGTCAATCCCTGGTTAGCGGCAGCCGCTCACTACGAGATGCAGGATCTTTGAAGCAGTGCCCAAGCAATAATCCGAAGCCTGGCTTCGATTGCTTTTGGCTGTGAAGGGAGAAGATCCGGGCGGTCCGCCCCAATCCGGCTGAGTGACGCGGCCTCTTGCATAAGCTCGAGGAGGCAACGGTCACTAGTCGGCGGCGGCGGCGGTTTCCCGTCGCGCGGCGGCGATGAGGGTGGCCAGATGAACGGACGCGGGGTCACGACACGCTCTCTGAACCCGCGGGCCAGAGCGCCGACTCAGGCCAGGGCAGTCCAGGAAGTCCTGCGCGAGCGAGCGGGCCAGACGCTCCGCCCCCGTCCTCGAGGCGACCACGACCAGCGCCTTGGCGTAGATGCCTGCCGCGGTCTGAGCCTTGATCTTCCGGATCCGATCGAGCGGCGGCCGGTCCTTGCGTTCCCCCTCTTCGAACTCGGCGTAGAGCCGCTGATCCTCCGCCCCGATCGCGATCTGCCGATGCGGCCAAGGGCGCCCATCGCTCCCAAGAACCACTTCGGCAAACGCATCCGGCTAGCGGCGGTTCATGGGCATTCGAACAAGATGCTCCATGAGCGTCGTTTTCGCGCAGCAGGGTTTGGTAGAAGCTGCAGGGCTAGTAGATCGCGAACCCGCCGACTTTCGCCGAGCAGTCTGTATCGCTGCTGTCCAGGTACGGAGAGGTCCGATCCGATTTCCAAGGTGACCGTCTCCAGCCGGCGCAATTCGTCAGCGAGTTCGCAAGCGGTCAGGCGACCCTGCCATCCATCACTCTCCGGGGACGCTCTCTGCCCTTGGTCTTCATTTGTGCCCAGTCGGAGCTCCGTGGAAGGAGCGGCGGATTTCTCTGTGTCAGCTGAGATTGCGGCCTGTGCGGCTGGGGGAGCCAGTAGGCCGGCCAGCACCGCGTTCGCAGTTGTGCGTAGGGCGGCACGGCGGGTGGGTGTGGTAGGTATGTCGGTAGCCTGGGGCATGGGTCCGTTCCTCGCCTTGGGTCAGGTCGGGCGGGTGCTGGAACACCATGCCCGGCCGCATTCATGCATGAATGCTTCATTCATTCTTGGCCAACGCCGCACCGCGGTCAAGCGGTTTCATTCATCGTTGGATTTTTCAGCTCTAACGCGTATGAAGCTGCACATGAATGCTGCTCAATGCCGCGCGGGACGCGGGCTCGTGAACTGGTCGCAAGAGCGCTTGGCCGAGGCAGCCGAGGTCTCAGTGACAGCGCTCCGGAATTTCGAACGCGGAGCGACCCAGCCGATGAGGCGTAACCTGGCTGCCCTTCGCGCCGCTCTCGAAGCCGGCGGCGTCGAGTTCATTGAGGAGAACGGCGGCGGCCCGGGGGTGCGGCTCAGGCGGGCACAAGGCCAGCCACCCAGTGACTGAGTACCGCACCCCCGAGGACGTCGCGCAGGAGTTCGGGATCAGCCGCCTGAAGCTGATCCGGTTCTGCCGGAAGCACGGCGTGCCGCTGCTGGACCTGAACGGCTCGATCCGGTTCGATCAGGTCGCGATCCAGGCCCTGGAGGAAGCATGCCGCTCAAGGTCGTCACCCGCCCCGACACGGGCACTCTCTGGATCGTCGGCACCGTCAAGCCAGCGGGGGCCACGAAGGGCCGACGCGTTCGCCAACGCGCTGGCTCTGACGACCCCAAACTCGCGACAGACGAAGCGTTCAGCCAAGTGAGTCATCTTCGCTGGCGGAGGCTTCCGGGCCACTGTGCCGAGAACCGCGCATGACAAGATCCCTCGCGTTTCCCGTTGAGCACGCCCGCTTCCTGAGCCGTGTCCATGCGGCGGCGTATCTCGGCGTGTCGGCGACTACCTTCGACATCGAGGTGCGGCTTGGCATCTGGCCGCCGGCGATGCGGCGCGGCGGCAAGGGTGGCGCCTTGACCTGGGACCGGCGCCTATTGGACCGTGCGGCCGATCGGCTGGCCGGCCTGCTCACGTCCGACACGCCAGACGCTGCCCTGGCCGCCGCCGAGGCGGCAGCACTGGAGGCAGTCTCCTCCGGGTGCGCCGCCGCCGACCGCCGACCGCCGACCGCCGGCGGCCGGGCAGATGGAGGCTCGCAGGAGGGGAAATGCCGCGAAGCGTCCTCCCTCTCCCAACGCTGTAATCTGCGCGGCGGGTGCGGGGCGCGCTGCTCGGGTGAGGCAAATGCCTATACTGGCCGAAGCGGCGCACTCCGAGATCGAGCGTAAGCGGCTCCGGTGCCACAATACCGTGGCTGGAGCTTCCGGCCTCGCAACGGCTTCCGAGCACAGGTTGTGGCACCGATGCGGTTTTGCCCGACGGCCGTCCGACAAGGGTTCGTTAATTGCTGCCCCCGAACCCGGCACAGCAGCTGGCAACCGTCCGACCCGCGGCAGCTTCGATTTCCAGCGCTTCGCGCTCCAGCTCGATCGCTGAAGCTTCGAGTGCCGAGCGAACCTGCAAGTCGGAGAAATCACTCATCATGCGCCGATAGCGGGCAGCACGTGCGCGAAGAAATTCCGGCATCGAGATACTTTCATCGGGGCGATAGACTGATCCCAATTTGCAGTTGCGCGCACTTGTATGCAAGCGCCTCCCGGTCTCTTGTAGCACTTTGACGGCGGATCGCCCGTCGTTTAGTAGGATTCTTAAGCGACCAATGCGGGGCAGTAGGGCCAAGCCCTCGCAGATTGGCTGGAAGCGTGCACGGTCCTGCTCACCCTCGCCACGATTGAGGCAGTTGACCGAGCCGGCAACTAGGATCAACTTACCCCGGAATTCGCCTTTGCCCGGGAGCAGAGAGAATGCCTGCCCCAGTGGTCTTGGTGCATACGTCTCAAGATCTCCTAGACGCGACAGCGAACCTGCTAAGCGGCGCGGGGCAAGAGGTCGCCACCTACACCAGTTCGCTGTCCGCGATTGGCGAGATAAAATCGGAGGGGCGTCTCAAGGTGTTGGTGACCTGCCTTGTTTTCCCGGAGGGCCAGCCGAATGGCATTTCGCTGGCCAGCATGACGCTCCACCATCGTCCATCAGCCAAGATCATCTTCACTGCCCGTCCCGATCTCGTCGAACATGTCGATTTCGGCGAACTGCTGCTGTCGCCCGTTACTGCAGAGCAGCTCGCAGCCGCTGTCCGAAAAGCTCTCGACTAAGGTCGATAGCGCGCCGGATGACCTCCCGGCCCCTGGACGGCCGACCTGCAGGCTTGTCCGGATCAAGAGTTCGCTATCGACGACCTTGTCAGCCTGCAAGCGCTCGCTCCGCCGCTCGCCCGGATGAGGGGCTCGAGGCAGTTATTGCCCGCAACGCACGAACCGGCCATCTACGTACGGAACATACCGGAGTGACAGCGACTTCGGGATGAGCGACACAGCCTCCATGGCCAATCAATACGAAGTAGCACCCGGAGCACCCGCGCCCGTGGATGGGATTTTCGAGCTTCTGAACGTGCTAGGGACTACGACTGGCACGCATGTAGTTCGGCGCGCGGGAGAGGTGTTACCTGCCGCGCCGATTGGCTGGACGTGGCAAAGGATGACCATTGGAGGTGATGACGGTGCAGAGATCCTCCGCCTCTTGCAGCGTATTTTGACCTCGCCAATACGCTAGCCCGACAGCTCGACCAGGGCTGATCTGCACGGCGACCACGCGCGACAAAGTAGGCGTTGAACGCCGTCCCCGGCGGATGACGGCGGTGGGCCTACGCTAAACACGAGCACTCGGCTCACTATGGGGCGCGAGTTCGCTCTGGCCAGCGCGCAGGCTTGCAGCCCCCGTGCCAGAGTGTAATCGATCGCTTCGTTAGTTCGGCGGGCTTCGGCGCGAAGCTCATCGACTTGCGCGCGGACGTTCGCCATTTGATGCGCCGCCTTGCGCATCTCATACCCGACTAGAATCGAACCGGGTCCTTTGAGAAAACTGCACATCCACTAGCCCCGTCCCGTTCCGAACCAGAACACAGATACACAAATATCGATCAAGCAGGAAATTCTTTATAAATTCCGGGTCAGAATATAATAGCAAAGACTTGACTCGAATATTTGACAGTCGTGTTTTGATCTTACATAAGTCGCCGCCGGTGCGTCCCAAAATCACGTGAGGCCTTCCAAAATGACCGAACAGGAAGTGCGGGCAGCCAAAGAGTGGATCGCCGCTACGCAGCAGCGCGCCAGGCACCAATGCACCCTCATCCGCCAGTTCCGATCTCACGGTCAGCATGATCTTGCATTCAAAGCTCAGGAAGTTCTCGAGCGCATTGAGCGGAGCCTCGAACTCGCCCAAGCCCATCTTGATGGTCTAATCGCGGCCGAGCGCTTGATTGATAGGGCGCAAACCGCTTCCGCGACTGTAGGCGGTGGTCGTTAACTGACGCACCGCGATCGGCTTGGCGTATGAGGCCGTCAGGCGCTCCATCCCTGCTTCAGCAACGAGACACTGGGCGAGCAGATCCCGTGGCGGATGTTTGATATCGCTCAGGCGTAACTAGCGGATTGACGCAGCCGACTACGACAGCGCTGGGCGGCTCGTTCGCATCAAACGCAGCCTCGGGCGCTTCACGCGCGGTGACGTAGACGCCGGGCAGCAGGAGAGGGGCGCTTGCCGCACGATGGTGCTGCAAGCGGACGCGAAATGTGCCCGCGTCCTCGTCCGACCATGTGCGCACTACCCACGGGCCGAATTCGCGGACTCAGCTTTGGGGATCACGCGTCCAGCCCGTGTCGCGTGTCCAGGCGCGCCGCGCCTCTCGCAGTTCGCGCTCCTCGGTGAGATCGGCTGCCGGGGCATATCACGCCGCTTCCCTCACGTTTCGGCCCTCGTGCCACCCAAGCTCAAGGCGCTCGTTAGCCGACGCCTGCACCCAAAGGTGGAAGACATGGCCCATGTCGAGCAGCCGCGCTTCCGCCGGGAATAGCTAGGGAGCAAAACGAGCGCCGGTCCGGTCAGCACGTATGTACCCGTACATAGCAGGTGTGTGGACGTCATCCTCCGATCAGCAGTGCCGTGCTGGGCTAGGCGGCGCCTGGGCATGGCAGAAGGCCTGTCGTTCTTTCCTGACTCCATCGCGTAGCACGGGATTCTCTTCGCAATTTCGTGACGCCAATGCTAAATCTGGCAGCAAATCCCTATGTTTTTACCATTGAGAACAGTAGGGCGGGGAGGTAGACGAGAGTGGGATAATTTTTGGGAGGGATCGTTCAATGTCAGCCTTCCGTGTCGTCGGCGGCGTTAGTGTTGCCACCGCAGTTGCGGATGACGCTCTCGCACTTATCAGCGCGATTGGAGCGTTCTCGCCGGTCCTGTTGGTCGGGAAGCTTCCAGCTGGTGCTTCGCCATGAGAAAGCAGATCGCGTCGCTTTCGGACGCCATCTGTCTCGCGATGGAGGGCTACCTAGTATCCACGACAGATGGGGCGATCGTCGCTCGAATGCGCGACCGCTACCTCGTCAGACATCGAGGCAGCAGACTGGATCTGCCGGTCGACGGGATGACCTATGACGCGTTCCTGGAAGCTGTACAGGTGTTCCTAGCCGAGGCGCGTGTAGTCACTCCCGTAGCGGATGCTATGTCCCCGTCCGCCCTAGCGTCGAGCAGCAGCATTCCGACCATATCCGGCGACAACCGCGTCTCTGATCGGCTCTAGATCGTCTTCGTTTATACCGTCCGCGCACAGGTCGCTGAACGTCACCCTGCAGGTTTCCATGATGGAAAGCGCGGCACCGGAGTGCCCATGGGTGCGGATTAGTTCCGCGAGTGCGCAGGCGAAGCCTCGACGGAACTCCGACGAAACACTCGGAGCGGCGACATTTAGGAGCATTACCGATCCTCCATGGCCGGACCATGAAGACGATTCGACGCGATGAAAAGCGAAAAGTTCCGGCCTGGCGCCATGCCCGGCATCAGGCCGCCGCCGCGGATGTCAGGTGCGTTCGTGCCGGCCATGGACGTTCCGGTCGCGGCGTCGGGTGGCGCCGAACAGCTCTGCTACCCAACGTCACGCCGGGAGGGTCATCGACTGGCGAGGGAGGCGTCCGTAGCAGGCCACTATGTCTGGGTGGTCCGAGTGCGCCGCTCACGGAACCCCCATCGGCATGGCGTGTTCGATCCTCGGAGCGCCGTCGATGATGTTGCCCTCGGCGACGGCTCCGATGCGCGTCCCGGGCGGGAGCCCCTCGCCGCGAATCGACACCTTCAGGCTGCCCTTCTCGGTCTGCGCGGCTCGCGCGGCCGATGTGCCGGTGCCGCCCTGGACGTTCACCGGCGGCTGCAGGAACCGCTCCGCCCCGTTCGCGCGGGCGCCCGCCTCCATGACGCCGCCGGCAGGCCTCTCGTAGCGCAAGGACACAACCGCTGCCGCCTGGCGGGCGGTTCGCGTCGCGCGCAGCATGTCACCGGCGCCCTTCTCGGTGTTGGTCAGCTCCCATTGGAGGAACTTCAGCTGGTCATCGAGCGACGACCCGCGGATGTCCTTCCCCATCACCTGCTGGAACTGCTGGGCGCGGTCGTTGTGCCATTGGGCGACACCGAACGACGTGCCGTTGTCGCCCACGGCGCCCGGATTGAACTGGCTCTCGGCGTTCAGGTTCGCGAGGATGCCGGCCGTCTGCTCCGGCGTCCAACCCTGCTGCAACAGGTATTCCCGCGCGCGAGACAGGTTCTGCTTCTGCTGCTCGTCGGTGATCGGGACACTCGCCGGAGCGCTGCCACGGGTCGGGTTCTGGCCCAACGCCTCCATGCCGCCTTCGCCAGGGAACACACGGTTGCGGCTCAGCCTGGCGGCCTCGTCTGGGCTGTAGAGCCGCCCGGCAGCGTCCCGATACATGATCGGGTTGATGCCCTCGGGGTCGTACATGGCTGGGGTGAGGCCGCTCTCAGCAGCCGCGGCGACAGATCGGCCAGTGTGCTCGGCGCCCTTGAACCCGAGGTAGGTCAGCAACGTGAGGCGCACGAGTGGGTTCATGTTTGCGACGGCGGTCGCCGCCCACGTGGCAAGCTTGATCGCGACGATGCCTTCGAGAACCGCTTTCCAGCCGCCCAGCGCCTCGGCCACTTTGTTGGCTTCCTTGCCGAAGCTCTCCACGGCAGGAACTGCATCTCTGACCCAGCGCGCGATGTCGGTCCCAATCAGTTGTCGGTTGTTCTCGATCCACGTCGTTAAATCGAGCATCAGCGGGCTAATCACCGGCGCCAGCTTCTCGGCTATGGTGTTCCCCACCCCCTCGACCGCAAGCGTCAGCTCGACCTGCTTCTTCCGCAGTTCGTTCGCCGCCTCTGCCGCGCGGTCGTTCATGGCGCCATAGCGCCGGGCCTTGTCCGAATTCTCGGCCAGCCCTGCGGCGCCTTGGCGAAGCGTCGGAAGCAACTCGTCGGCCGCGCCGCCAAACAGCATTGTGGCGACGGTCGACTGAATGGTCGGATCCTTGATCGCGGCGATCTTGTCTGCGATCTCGGGAAGGAGGTCGCTCGCATACCCGATCGACTTCCGCATGTGATCGGCGTTGATGCCGAGGTAGTTGAACGCCATCGCTGCTTGAGGCGCGCGGCCGGCGGCGGCGTTCGTCAGGTTGTCGTTCAGCGCCGTCATGCCGGCGGTCAGGCTCTCAGCCGACGATCCGGCGATACGCGCGGCGCCCTGGAGCACCGAAAGTTGCCCGGCCGTCATGCCTGCGCGTTGCGCAGAAAACGATAGCTTCGCCCCCATGTCGGCCCACTGGGTAGTGAGCCGCGCGAGACCCGCCACACTGGCCGCGCTGGTGATCGCCGCCAGCGGAGCCACGATGCGCCCGATGTTCTCGAACGCGCTCTGAGAATGGAGGGAGAGATCGCGGAAGCCGCGGCCAAGCGACGCCAGCCCCGTGTTCTCGGACAGCCGGCTCAGGCTCTTGTTGGTCTGGTCGATCGGCGCACGGATCGCCTGGATGCGCTTGTTCAGCGCGTCGAGCGTGCTGGCCGCCTGGCGATCGTCACCTGTGATGACGATGCCGAACCCGGCAGTGCGGCTACCGGACATTCGCGCGCTCCGGTCTGCTATTGATCATGACGGTCCTCCTCCAATTGGTGGGACGGGACGGCCTCACCCGTCCCGCCCCGACGCGCCGGCCGGAACCTCCACGGCCGGCACGAACGGTCAGCGGCTCCCGCCGCCGGGTGTGGGGAACCGCTCGGGCATCAACTTCCGCATCCGCTCGATCAACTCGTCCGTGTCCTGGAACTCGTCACGGTTCCTGTCCCGATTCTCGTCGTGGCCCACGTCGTTCGGCCCGTGCGCATGCTGATCGGCTAACCTCTGCAGCCCGCGACCGCTGGCAGCGCGCAAGTGGTCGAACTTTCCGGCGCCCCGGGCCCGCTTGGCCACTGCGGTCGCCTTCTTCGGCTTCGGCGCGAGTGCCGCCGGCGCCTTGCGCCCGGCGATCCCGCGCAGGTTGTCGAGGCGGATCACCATCCCCCCCCGACCATCTGCGTCGCGGGCACCCCGTTGATGGTGACGACCGACCGCGGCATTTCACCCAGTCGCGCCTGCTCCTGGCGCTTGCGATCTTCGGCCTGCTCGGCTTCCTGCGCCGCGCGCCAGTCGGCCGCCCGTCGCTGCTGGTGCTCCGCCTCGCGGACCCGACGCGCATGTTCGCGCCGATCGAACTCGGCCGCCTCTTCCCTCCGCCGCTGGATCTCGGCCGGGGCCTGTTCAGCCAGTTTCAGTACCCACGCCAACGGGTCAGGGCGATAGACGTCGCGGACGAACGCAAGGTCGGGTTCTTCGAGCCGCGGCAACTCGCTCCGCTCCACGGCGCCCGGGAACGCCTGGTCCGCCGCGCGCTTCGCCTCGAGCACCGCGCCGCACAGGTCCAGGATCTTGGGGAGGTTCTCGCGCCAGGTCGCCACGAAGGCCGCGTCCAGGGCGATCGCCTCATCGCGCCGGACCGCGGCGACGTCCGCCGCCTCCCGGGCCAGGGCGGCATCTAGCGCCGGCCGAAGTTCCCCCAGCAGCATCTCGAGCCGATCCGCCGCGAGCTTCGCCGTTGCGGCGTCGCGCTCTGCATGCTGCATCTGCGCGTCGGTCGCGGTCAGCAACGACGCACGCATGTCCCGTTCGATGCTGCCGGCGCGGTTGATCGCCTCGGCCCTGGCCGCCTCCACTTTCGCGATGGAGGCACGGATGGTGGCGGAGTCGTCGGCTGCGGGCCGAAGGGCAAGGATGTCGCTCAGTTTCATCTGCAACCTCAATCCTGATACTCAGATGCTACGAGGCCATCTGTGAAGTTTCCGCTGGAGTTTTCTTCAGGATCGCCGAACGCGATCTCGTAGATCTGCCGCATGCCGATCGGCCGCCCGTTCGAGAGGTCGATGATGCGGCGGAGCAAGGCGGAGCGTTCGCTAATCGGAGAACGGCATGCAGCGACGCGTTGCAGCTCCCTGGCCAGCGCGTCCGCGGCGCGCGTCGGGCGCCACCCCTCGTAGATCCCCAGCGCTTGCCGGATGGCTGCAGCGCGCTGTGCGTGGCGCTGTGAGCGGAGGCACCAAGCGGGGGCGAGGCGGGCGAAGAGCCAGCCGGCGTCCTCAGGGGGCAGGGTCGCGCAGATCGCCTCGAGGCGCTGGAGGTCGGTGCTGGTCATGCCGATGCCGCCTTCCGCCGGCCCGGGGTCCGCTTCCGGTCCTTTGCGGCGCGGGCGGTCGCGGTCGATCCGCGCGCAGCGTCCGCATGTGCATGCCGGTCATCGGCACCAACGGCCGGCATCTCCTCGGGCAGCATCTGAAGAACGTCATGCACCGCGCTCTCGATCGCGCGCCCCTGGACCGAGGCATCAGCGCCCAGGAGCAACGGCGGAAGGCCGCTCTCCCAGGAGAGTAGACGGTCCCGCAGGTTGCTCAGGCGATCGCCGAAGCCTCGCTCCCAGGCCGCCAGGTGAAGGACGCGACCTTCAGCGATGGCCAGCTCCAACTGCCTGAGGCCCGCGATCGCCTTGGTCTTGGCAGTCTTGGCCACCAGCGTGGTCGCGTGGTCGCCTACATCCTCCGGCGGCCTTGGATCTTCCAGGGTCGGGATCAACTCGGCCGAGGCGAGGCGCGTGAGGGTGTCGTGCACAGTGTCCCGCACGAGGGCGCGCAGGCGGATCTGGTCATGTTCTGTGGCTACGTGGCGGAGAGTTGCACCGAGCCCCGTGATTTGCGAGGTGCAGGTCTCCCTGATGAAGGACCAGCATTCCAGCACCTGCGCGACGTCGGTCCACTCCTCCAAGCGCTGCTGGAGCTGCCGCTGGCGCAGGCGTGCAAGTGCAATCTCCCGCTCGCGTTCCGCCGCGGCCAGACCGCCGTCAGTTGGGGGCGAGAGTTGCACCTCCAGCGCCGCGGCGTTGCCGGCCCGCCAAGCGGTGCCGACCAGGTCGGCGGGCAGCTGCCGGCCAGGAAGTCGCGGCAGAGCGCCGGAGCGCACCGCACGTCGCACCAGCGACTCATCGCAGCCGTCGCGACGCGCGAACTCGCGGTACGCGATCATCGGCCCGGCTGCGGACATTGCGGACACCATTTTCATCCTTTCAGCTAGTGGGCCACCGGGGTGCGCAATGCCCGCGACCTCGACCCCCTCCGGAAGGACCCGTGAAGGGGGGTCATTCGAGAGCCGCCGCGACGACCTCTCGGCCGATCGCATCCTCGAGTTCCGGCGGAAGAGTGATCGCGGTTCGCCAGATGCCGGTCGTGTCGCGGAAGTGCGGAGAGCGGCACTCAAGCCGCCCATCTGGTCGGCGCCGAACCTGCAGCCCGGGCAGTTCGAGCTCGACGCCATCGAGGTCTAGGCTCGCGGACGCCAAGGCCAGGATCTGACCGGCACCGCGCAGCCGGCAGAGCGAGGTCACCTCAAAGATGACGCTCATGGTGGGCGCGCTCATAGACGCACCCTGCCTGTCGCAGGTGTCGCATGCGCGCATGCGAGAAGAGGGAGCAGGCCCTGGATATGAAAGAGAGGGGTCAAAGCGCCTTTCCCTTCTCGTGCACGCGCAAGCGACATTTGCGACATTCATGCTGCGCTCCCGTTTCTGAGGCGCTGGACCGTCTCCGCGATCCGCCGCTTGGCGTCGGCGCGGACCTCTCGCTCCCTCTGGGCGCGGACGGCGAAGGTGCTGTGGACCTTCGGGTTCACCCGCCAGCTGGTCGGGCTCTTGACTGGCGGGTCTCGCTCTTCTGCGATGACCCACCCGACCGTCTCGAGGCTCTCCATCACACTCAGGAGCTCCCGACGCTGTTCGGGCGCTCTCAGTGCGCCGTAAGCCCTTACAATGTCGCGGGAAGTGATCCGATCCTCACCCTTCGACAGGATGTAGCCGGCGATCCATCTGGCATGGCCGGTCTGCTCCGAAGCGAACATCACAGCCTCGGCCCGGAGGAGGTGCGGCAGCAGGATGTCGCGCATGTACGAGGCGACCCGGCGGGCCGTTGCCTCGGGCACGACCTCAGGGACCGGAGGCGCCGTCGTCACAGCGCGCGCAGACCCCCCTTGCGACATTTGCGACATCCGAGCGTCTGAGACGTCGATGAGGTGGAAGATCAGCGCCAGGCGGGCAAATAGGCCCGGCCACTTTCCCAGTGCCGCCCTGAGCCTGCCGCTCGTATCGGGCATGGCTGTCACTGCCTCCGCCAAGTCGAGAATGGCGAGGCGATGGGCGTGAGCAGCTGCATGGAGCACCACTGGCCGAGGCGTGCCCGCGAAGGCCTGGGAAGGGTGCAACGCGGCCAGCGCTGAATAGAGAGCCTCAAATCGCCGGGCTGCCGCATCATTCGGTCGGCGATCCTGTCCGCGACCTTGCCGGGCTGGCACACAGTAGCAGAACCTCTGGAGCAGTCCGTCGTCGGCCGCGTCACGAGCGATCTGCTGTATCGGCCCAGGCTGGATGCCGCCCAGCACGCATGCCGACCAGTTCGGGACCGCGAACGAGCCGCGGTTCACCCGATCGATGGTGTAGCGACCGCCGTTGAAGAGGCGCAGATAGGCGCCACGATCACCACCGCCGCGCCCCCCGGAGCGATAGCGGTCGAAGCTGGCCACCCACTCGGACATCTCGTCCTGACGGACCAGCACCTTCCTGGCCGGAGCGGTCTGCCGGGCCTCGAAATCGTCACGCAGAGCTTCAGAGAGCGCCTCAATGGTGGTGCCCTCGACCATGTAGCGCTCAAGCCTGGGATGCTTCGGCTCGGCCGTAGGGTCGGATCCCCCGTCCTTCCATTCCTTCAAGGCCGCTTTGTATCGCTGCACGGCGCTCGCGTAGTGCCCTCGAGCATCGGCCTCCATCGCGTCGATGGGCCTGGTCGTCGCCTTGAGCACGGGCGTCTTCAAGATGGACGGATCGCCCACGATCGCGCCCCAAAGGCGCGGGTTCTCGGTCCACGTGTCGTCGTGCTGCTTCGGCTGGATGGCCCAGTCATCGCTGATAACGCTGGACAGAGCGACCAGCGCCGCGAGTGCCATCGCCGAGGGGTCGGCGCCCATGCGCTCTGCCCCGTCGAACACGAAGTCTGCGATCGCATCCGGGACATGGGAGCGGCTCAGTTCCGGTGCGCCGGTTGCCTCAGCGTCAGCCAGGAAGTCCAACGGGTCCGGCCATGGATCGTCGGCCTGTTCTGGGGGGCTTACAGCTTGTGCGTCGTCGCTCCCCCGGGATGGCGCGAAATCTTCGGGCCGCTCGACCGCAGACTGATCCGCGAACGCTGCTTGCGCGATCGCCATCAGCTGCTCGCCAGTGCCTCCTGCCGCCAGCCAGTCCGACACGTCGCCCTTGGCCGGCAAACCCTCGAGACGCAGGACGCGTACGTCTGCGGCTATGCCGCGGAGCGACCGGGCGACTTGTTGTGCGTGCTCTTCCCCGGCCTGATCGTTGTCGGGCAAGACCACAACACGGCGTCCCCGAAGATACGCTGCGAGATCGGGGGTCCATTTGCCGGCACCACCGGCGTTGCAGGTGGCAATGAGGAGGCGGTCGCGAAGCGCCTCAACATCCTTCTCGCCTTCCGCTACGAACGTCAGCTCCGAGGGGGACGCGGCGAGCAACTCGGGAAGGCGATACGGGACACGGCGCACCCCCTTGGTGCTCCAGCTCCACCCGCCAGTGCCGTCAGGCCGACGTTGAACGAAAGCCTTCGGGGTCTTGCGGACGACTTGGTAGAGGAGGGAGCCATCTGCATCTCGGTAATCGTAAGTCGCCACGATGGTGGCGTCGGCTGGCCGGTGTCCGTGAACTCGCTGGTAGAGGTCCGCGTAGCCCCCGCCCTCTTCGAGCTCATGATCGTACCACTTCCCGTCCTTCGGGCGGACGGCCTTGCTTCCATGCCTGCCGAACCGCAGCTCATCCCGCGTGCTCAGCTGTTGACTCGGCTCGCCCCAGAGGCGGGTGGCGAGCTCCGTCATCTCCGCGGTGTGGACGTTCACGCGCCGCTCTCCACGGGAGCAAAGGAGATCAGTCGAATCACTGCAGGGCCAGAGGTCATCAGTGCACCAGCACCCCTTCAGGGATCCGCGCCCACTCGTGCCACGCCCCCACGCCGATTCCCGGCAGCGCGATTGGAAGGAAGCCGTGCAGCGCGGGGCTCATCTCGATGCCGAACCGCGCGATGACGAGTTGGGTCCAACCCGGATAGTGCGTCGAGAGGTCCGGCGACCAGTGGATGCTCCACCCGCGGTCCGCGAGTTCCGCTGCCTCTTCGCGGACAGACGAGGACACCTCTCCTCCTGCGACCGCGGCGTACGGCTGGCCGATGACGACCGTGTTCCGGGGATGGTCGGGCCCGCTGGTGCCTGCCTGCCGGAAGACGAGCGGATGGTCGAAGATCTGCCAACTCGTCGGCCGCATGGCCGGCCGGTGGCCCGCCTGCAGGATGGCGGGTGGGAAATGCGCATTCCGCCTGGAGAGATGCCAGGCGCCCCCGAACAGTCGGGGGAGCATCTCAGTCCGGTACGCCTGCACCGCCTGCTCTGATGCTCGACGGCTCGCTTGATCGGCATGCAGGCGCTCGAGCCTGGTGCGGGCAGAGCGCTGCAGCTCGATCGCGCCGAGCGATGCAGCACATGCGGCGGCCACCTGGGGGAAGGCGTTAACGCTCATGCGCGGCCTCCCCGGCGCAGCGTGGCAGCGTCCAAATACCGGACCCGACCGTCGGGCGTGATCAGGGTCGCGCCGGTGACCGTCGGGTCGGCAGCCGCGAGCTGATCCAGGAAACGCACAGCCTCGGCAGTGAACCGCTGCATGTCGGGGGCAGGGGTCTTGTCGCGCGCCTTCGCTGCCGCTGCCCTTCGCTGGTGCCGGTTCGGGTGCGCGCTCATGCATCACCCCCGGCGCGCAGATCCTCGGCTTGCCAGGCGAGGCGCTCGGCCGCGAGATGACGACCATGCGCGAGTTGGAGATCGGCTTCACGATCGAGCTCGGCCGCGCGCCGGGCCAGAAAGTCGTTGCCGCGGAAACCGGAATCCCGTAGAAGCTCGAACCGTTCGCCGCCCAGCGAAGAAGTTCGAGCCCCCGAGATGCCAATTCCCGGCGTCCGGGGGTTCTTCATTTCAGGCGGCCTCCCGCTCGGCCATCTTGGTCGCGAGATACGCGTCGATCTCCTCCTCGACCCAAGCCACCGTGCTCGGTCCGAGGTGCAGGCGCTTCGGGAATTTCCCCGCTTTCTCCAGGCGATCGATGTGCATCCGGGACCAGGGGAAGCCCTTGCTCTTCAGATCCGCATACCGAAGCAGGCGAGACATGCTGAACTCCTATCTGATAGCACGTGCAACGAGTGATAAGCGCGAGCTGCTGTGATTGCAAGTGCTATGAGTAGCGAGTATGCTGCGTGCTGTTATGACAACGCGATCGAAGAAGCCCACCAAGATGAGTCGGACCTGGGGACCAGCGGAGGTCTATGCGGCCGCCGGCGTGCCTCGTGGCGTTGCGCATTCGTGGATCGCGCGTCAGTTGATCCCGCTTCCGCCCGGCCCGGGAATGGGGAAGGAGCGCCGCTTCTCATTTCTCGACGCTATGTGTGTGGCTGTCGTAGCGGAGCTGACGAAGCTGGGCTTCGTCGTTGGCTCAGCAAGCTACGCTGCCGGCATGTTGGTTCGGTCCGGTGACTCGGGGATCCGATCTTTGAATGAGGAGGGCTGGACCTTAGTGATCGCGCCATCACTGGCTCCCGCAGGAACGGAGGCCCCCCGCATGTCTGCGATGTCTCTTGTGAAGGCCGAGTCTCCCGAGGACATGCGAAAATTCATCGAGGCCGAGTACTCGAAATTCACCTCCCTCGTTCTCGTCGACGTTTCAGGCATCGCTCGCCGAATGAGAGAGCGTCTCGGAGAGGGGACTGCAGAGCCCGGCGCGACCGCGGAAGGATGAAGGCGGGCGAGCTACCCGATGATCGCTCGCAGCCGCCCTTCCCACAGCTCGAGCGCCTCGCGCTTCTCAGCCTGATACGCGTGCTGATCGTAGACCCGGTGCAGCCCGGGCTTCGCGTGCGCGATCACCAGCTCGCGGACGAGATCCTGGACGGGGAGGGCGGACAGACGGGTACGCATCGTGCGCCGGAGATCGTGCAGCTTCCACCCGCTGACACCAGACAGGGCGTCGATCCGGTCCTTGGCTTTGCTGAAGCCGTTCACGGCCTTCGCACCGCTCGTGGTGGTGAAGACGAACGGGCCGGCGTTGAACCGGGGCAGACCAGCCAGTAGGCCGATCGCCGCCGGGCCCAGCGGCACCTCATGCGCCCGGCCACCTTTCATCCTGGCGGCGGGAATGGTCCAGAGCCCAGTCGCTGCGGTGAACTCCGGCCAGGTCATGTCCGCCACCTCTCGGACGCGCTGGCCGGTGAGGATGAGCAGCCGGATCAGCGGACCGTACGGGTAGCCCATCTCGCCGGCGCCGTTCCAAACCGAGCGGAGCTCTTCATCGCTGAGGATGCGCTCGCGAGGTGCACGCACTCCGATCAGATCCCGCGGCTTCAGCCTCTCGACCGGGGAGGACCGCACGCCGAACTGGTGGGTGCCGATAGCCCACGTGAACATGCGGCGGAGGTATCCGAGGGCGTTGTGGGCCTGGTATGGCGCCCCGCGCTCAACGATGGCGCGCACTGCCTGGGCGATCTCCTCGGCTCGGATGTCATTGATTGGCCGGTCCCGCCACAGGGGCCCGAAGTCGACCAGAAGCGTGCGCCGGGCGTCAGCCTGCTTCGCAAGACCCGCGGCATGGCGCTCAAGGAACGCCTCCGCCACGGCGCCGAACGTGTTCACCTGAAGCCGCAGGTTGGCCGCGCGTTCCCGTTCGGCCTCAACCCTGGGATCCACGCCGCAGCCGATCATCTCGAGCCAAGCGCGGGCTTTCTCGCGGGCCTGATCGAGGGTGAGCTGTCCATGCACCCCGAGCGCTCGTCTGGTGGGGTTGCGCGGCCTACTCGGGTATCGGGCGATCAGCACGAAGCTGCGGTGACCTTGGGCGGTCACCCGCACGGCCAGTCCGGGGACGATGCTGTCCAGATAATCGATCCGGCCGCTGCCTGGGACGCGCTTCGGCGACATGATGAACCGTTCGGTGAGAGCCACCCTTGCCATGTCCCTGCCTCCTGAGCGGCTCGCCCGCAGCCAGCGCGCGACATGCCGATGGGCCTGTCCGGGGCAACATCGGGGCAACACTTTTCGGGGTCAATGGGCGTTATGCGACGTTATTCCGGGATACCACCAAGAGGCATATTAGGCCTTTTTGCCAGTGGCTTGTACGTTCGGCAGGAATGTAGAAGTGACCCCTGGTTATGTTCGGGCAATCGGCTGTTAACCGATTGGTCGTAGGTTCGAATCCTACCGCCCGAGCCAATGAAGTCAGCGGATTACCGGAAATTCCTGCGCTCCGAAGATGACTGCCCCAGGCCGGGGCGACAGTCGGAGCAACCAAGTGCGTGCGGAGCACCAAAGGCGTGGCGGAGTTCCGCCGCGCTCTCGCCGCTCAGGCGGCCTCTCTGAGCTCGGCGAAATCGGGGATGCCGCGCGGGAAGAAGGGATTGGACGAGGGGACGCCCTTGCTCCTCCGGACGTAGCGCCGCCGTGTCGGTTCCTGCTCGACCGGAGCCGGGGCGGGCACGACGCGGACCATCGGCGGCGCCGGCCGCGCCGCGACCCGGATGGGATTGCCGCGAGAGGCCGCTACCGGCTGACGGCGTTCGGCTTTGGCCAGCGGCGGGAGGCCTTCCTTGGCACGACGCTGGTTGATGCACGCCCGACCGGCGAGTTCGATGTCGTCGGCGTGGAGATCCAGGAAGTCGGCGATCACGGCGCGCGACAGCGCCCATTCGCCCCGCCCGATGAAGAAGCTGACGGCCTGGGCGTAGTCGAGCGATTCCAGCGGCTCGAATTCGATGTCGGTGCGCGCCTGCATCACCACGGCCGCCCAGAGCGCCCCCGCATCTCCATCCTGCGCGGCGGGGTTCCCTCGCCGGGTCGCGACGGGCTGTTGAACCGTGGCGAGTTCTGAGGTGCGTGTCTGGGACATCGGGGGTGCTCCGCTGATGGGCGGCATCATACTCACGGCTTCGTGATTGAAAAGCAGAATACGGACAGTCGTCGTTCACATTTCAGGATCGAACACGACATAGTTCCGAATATGCTTCGTTCTGATCTTCCTCGATTATTCGGGTGGGTAGAAGACGAGGGCGGCGCATTCCCATCCTGTCATTGTGGTTCACGCACGATCATTCACGCGGAGGCGGGGAGACGCCCGGGAGTCGTCGGAAACAAGCTGGAAAGAGACGAAAATCCGAACCGAGAATGTCGGTCCGCGATCGGGTCGCAGCCAACGCCGGTCGTCTCCAAGCTTCGCGCCGCTGGTCTCGATTGCCGCTCACGAGGTCGCGACATCGGCAAGTGTCGCGTGACTTTCCCGCCGCGAGGTCCAACCTGGAGTCCATCGCTCGCCGAGATCGACGGCGCGGGCGGCTGAGAGAGGCGTGTGCTCCCGCCGACACCGGTCTCAGGAGCGCGCCTTGCCTCGGACAAATCAGGCCACGCCCGCTCCGCGCAACCGGCTGCTTGCTGCTCTTCCGCCCGCCGATCTCAGCCGGCTCATGCCCCATCTCGAGCGGCTCGAAATCCCCGCGCACCAGACGCTGCAACCTGCCGACGAGCCGGCTTCCAGCGTGCATTTCCCGGAGACGGGCATCTTCTTCATGCTGGCAACGCTGGAGGACGGCGAGTCCGCCGAGGTCGGAGTGATCGGGCGCGAAGGCATGCTCGGGATCCCGTTGCTCCTGGGCGCCGAACGCATGCCATTCGACGCGATTACCCATGCGGGTGGCACGGTCCTTCGGCTCGGGGCGGGCGCGTTCCGGGACGAGCTGTCCGGCCCCTCCGTGCTGCGCCCGCTGCTCATGCGCTACGCGATGGCCTCGCTCGTGCAGGTCGCGCAGACAGCGGCCTGCAACAGCCGTCACCACCTGGATCGCCGGCTCGCTCGCTGGCTGCTGGCGGCAGACGACCGCGTCGACGGTGACTCGTTCCCGATGACCCACGAATTCCTCGCCATGATGCTTGGTGTACGTCGCGCCGGCATCACGGTCGCGGCCCAAGCGCTGCAGCGCGCGGGCCTCATTCAATATGGCGCCGGGCGCATGCAGATCCTCGATCGCCCAGGCCTCGAGGCCGCCTGCTGTGAATGCTACGCGGTGGTTGAACGAGAGTTTCAGCGGCTGCTTGGTCCTGGCACGGCGTCTCGCGCGCAGCCTTGCGCGGAGGAGAGGGGGGCGGCCGGTCGGCTCGCCGCGCCTGTGTCGTTCGCGTGATCGGGTACGCTACCGCGCCGACCTGTCAGCGCCATCGCCCGACGACCCGCTGATCGTTCTGTCGGCTGCCGGCGCGAACGACTGAGAGACAGGTCGCGCTCCCGCCATACTCATCTCGCAGGAGAGCCGATTGTCCTCAACCGAGAACGCCGCACCGGAGATCCGCAACCGCCTGCTGGCCATGCTGCCGGCCGACGAGGTCGCGCATCTCAGGTCAAGGCTGCAGCCGGTGGAGCTGGAGATCCGCAAGATCCTGCAAGTCCCGGAGGAGCCGATCAAAGCCATCTACTTCCCTGAAGCTGGCTACTGCTCCCGTCTCGCGCCGATGGACGACGGCGACAGCGCCGAACTGGGGCTCATCGGCAACGAGGGGATGGTCGGGATGTCTTCCCTGCTCGGCGCTGACCACGACAGCTTCGAGATCATGGTGCAGGTGTCGGGTACGGCGCTGCGCATGGAGATGGGCGCATTCCACGAGGAACTGGAACGGCTGCCGGCCTTCCGCTCCGTGCTGCTCCGCTTCGCGCTGGCACATTTCGAGCAGGTCGCGCGCACCGGGGCATGCAACGGCCGCCACAACATCGATCAACGCCTCGGACGGTGGCTGCTGATGGCACATGACCGGGTCGGAGAGGACTCGTTCCCGATGACCCACGAGTTCCTGTCGATGATGCTGGGCGTACGCCGCGCCGGCATCACGGTGGCGGCCGGCGCGTTGCAGAAGGCTGGCCTGATCCGCTACGAGCGCGGATGGATCGCGATCCTCGATCGACCTGGGCTCGAGGCGGCCACCTGCGAGTGCTACGGAATGGTCCGGCGCGCCGAGGAGCGACTTTTCGGGCTGCCCTCGGGCGTGACGCGGCCTTACTGGCGCTGATCACGACGGTCCGGAGTACGGCTCCAGCGGACACCTGCACCGAGCTGCCTCCGTCGGGACGACGCGATCTCAAGTACCCGTGAACTCAGCGCTGCGGTACAGCCGCGTACGGAGCGGAAGTCGGAGATCGTCTTTACTACCGCTGGTGAGTGGAGGCAGGAATGACACCATATCGCATCTTTCCCCTCGACCAGAATGGCCGCATCTTCGCCCCGCCGATCGTGGTCACATGTGTCAGTGACCATTCGGCCCTGATGCTGGCGCGGTCCCGACTTTCCTCCCGCCAGGAAGCCGAAGTCTGGATTGGCGAGCGACGGGTTGGGCGGGTGCACGGCGATGAGGATGGCGCCTCGGACGATCGATACTGCCTGTCCCCATCGGAAGCGTAGCGCCGGTGAATTCGTCCCTCCAAAGCGACTGCCGAAACACGGAGCGTCCCGATCGATCAGGGCTGTCCTGGGAGCTGCGACGTCAGCGGCGGGAAATCCTGGTGAAGGTCCCACCACTCGAACGCTGCCGACGCAGCCGAACCTCCGGTTCGCGCTGATCGATGATGCTGGCAACGAAATACCTGACGAGTCATCACCTCGCCGTCGCCCGGGCGTTGTTGGCTCAGTCGCGATCGACGAACGACTTGAGCCCAGATGCAATGCAGGGAGTCGAGGAGACGATCGGCGCCACCGAACGCGCGCTTGCGGATGTTCCGGGCGACGTCCCGCTATGGCCGTTGGCCAGCCTGCGCGCACCTGGCGATCTCGATTGGCTCAATTGGCAGGGGTTCATCTATATCGGGCGCTGGGAGGGACCGGAACTCAGGCTTCGGCGCGCCCTCCTTCTCGACCGCCAACCTGGACTCTACGCGTTCGTCGTGCGTGACCAGGTGTGTCATCTCGGGCGTGCCAGCTTCACGCTAGGCCGAACGGGCTACACGCGTCCGCGCCCGAAGCGCTTCCCGCGCGACAGGCGCGCGCTGCACACGTCCATTCACGAAGCGCTGCTGGCTGGTGATCGCGTCGAGATATGGTTTCGACGCACCGTCGCGGCGGAGATGCCGACGGTTCTCGAAGCTCAATGGATTGCCGAACTGAAGCCACGCTGGAACGGGGTCAGCTCGGCTCCGGGCTAGGTGACGGCGCAGCCTCCGTTCGCGCGGTCAGCGCCCCCGCATGGATGCCGCGGACATAGGCCTGAGGGCTGCAGCCGATGCCGCTGCGGAACGCATAGACGAACGCCGAGGCTGAGCCGTAGCCAAGCTCCATCGCGGTTCGCGTGACGCTCAGCCCGCCTCCCATCAGCTCGATCGCCTTGAACAGGCGCAGGCGCCGGCGCCAGGAGCGCAGGCTCATGCCCAGCTCCGCCTCGAACCGGCGCGCCAGCGTGCGCTCCGACATGCCGAGCGCGCGGCCCCAGGCGGCCGGGTCGCGCGGATCGGCCGGATCGGCATAGAGCGCCTCGCACAAGCTGCGCAGCGCGTCGCTGCGCGGCCAGGGGAGGGCGCCGGCAAGCGGCGGCGCGCGCCGCAACTGGTCGAGGATCAAGCGCCCGAGCCGATCGGCATAACCATCCGGGTCGTGCTGTCCTTCGATGGCGGCCACCTCGACGATCAGGGCACGCAGCAGCGGTGAGACGCCGAAGACCGTGGGCTCGGCCGGCAAGCCGCGCCCGACCTCCTCGGCCAGCCACAGGCTGCGGAAATCAGCCCCCAGCAAGGAGCCCACCCGGTGCCGGAGCCCGGTCGGCAGCCATACGGCTTGTTCCGGAGAGATGACGAAGGACTGACCCTCCACGGCGACGGCAAGCACCCCGGAGATCGCGTAGACCACTTGGTGCCACGCATGCGCATGGTCGGGGAAGCTGTGGCGCGCCGGGATCGACTGCGCGCGGACCGTCAGAGGCCGTGGCGGCTTCACGCCGGCCGGCGCGACGATGGTCTGCCACTGCACGGGCGAACCCTCCTTTGGCGGCTGGTCTACATCGAATGGCGTCCAATCGAAAGACAGCCAAGACGAAGCCCGATAAGACCGAGCGTTCGCCCACGGTGCGGCGCCCTGCCGCTCGGGGGAGGGGGGAACGCGTGACGGCCATGACCACCGGATCCGGAGACGCGCGGCCGTGCCGGCGACAGGTGCCGCACGACGCGCGAAGGCACTGTCCGCATCGCGCCGCCCGTGCGCGGCGGACCGGTGCCTGACGCGCCGCCGCCGACAGCAGGAGGAGGGTTCGCCATGGCTCGTCATGACCGCCGGGGGTTGCCGCTCTCGACCGCGTCCGACCAGGCCGCGGACAGGTACCGGGAGGGCGTGGACCTGCTCATGTCGGCCTGGCCCGGCGCTGCCGAGGCGCTCGACGCCGCGATGGAGGCTGACCCGACCTTCGCGCTCGCCCACGCGGCCCGCGCGCGGCTGCACGGCATCCGCGCGGAGCCGGTCGAGGCGCGTGCGCGCATCGCTACCGCGGCGGAGCTCGTCGCGCGCAACGGGACCGAACGGGAGCGCAGCCATGTCGAGGTCCTGTCGCTCGCCCTCAACGGCCAGTCGCGACGCGCGCTGGAGCATGCCCTGGCGCATGCCGACCAGTGGCCGCGCGATGCCCTGATCCTCGGCCTGCCGCTTGGCGCGTTCGGGTTGTTCGCGTTCTCCGGCATGGCCGACCACGACCAGGCGCGAGTCGATCTGTGCGAGCGTCATGCGCGGCAATTCGACGCCGACGACTGGTGGTTCCTGGTCTATGCCGGCTGGTCGCATGTCGAGAACGGCGCGGTCGCGCATGGCCGCGCGCTGATCGAGCGCGGATTCGCGTTGCGGCCGGCGAACGCCAATGGCGCCCATGCGCTGTCGCACGCGATGTATGAGGCGGGGGACGGGGCGGGCGCCGAGGCGCTGATCGCGGGCTGGCTGCCCGGCTACGACCGCACCGGCTCGCTGCATGGGCACATCGCCTGGCATGCCGCCCTGGCCGCGCTGGAGCGGGGCGACGCGGACCATGCGCTCGCGTTGTATGCCGCGCATGTCCAGCCCGCGGTCTCCGCCGCCATGCCGGTCAACGTGGTCAGCGACGCCGCCTCCTTCCTGTGGCGCATGCAGGCCTACGGCCACGATGTGCCGGCTGCCTCCTGGGAGGCCGCCGCCAGCTATGCGGCGCGCGCCTTCCCCACTGCCGGCTTCGCATTCGTCGACGTGCACATGGCGATCCTGGAGGCGGCCGCCGGCGACCGGGACGCCGTGGGAAGGCGCGTTGCCACGCTGACCCGCCTGGTGGACGACGCAAGCCTGAGCGCCGGACCGGTGGTGCCGGCGATCTGCCGCGCGGCCCTGGCCTTTGCGGACGGCGACTACGCGGCGTGCGCGCGGGTGCTGGAGCCGGTCGCGGCCGACATCGTGCGGATCGGCGGCAGCGGCGCGCAGCGCGAGATGCTCGAGGACATGCTGCTCCTCGCCCTGATGCGTGGCGGCGAGACGGCGAAGGCCCGCGCCCTGCTCGACCGCCGCCTGCATCGCCGCCCCTCGCATCGCGACACCGGATGGCGCGATCTGCTTCCCACAGGAGAATAGCGTTCATGTCCCAGGCCCAAGGCGCCGCGACGGCCCCTCTCGCCGTCGCTTCGCCCGAACATGCGACGGGCAATGTCGCGCGGCTCGCCATCGCGCAGGCGCTCGCCGGCGCGAATTCGACCGTGCTCTACGCGACGGGCGCGGTGGTCGGGAACATGCTGACGCCGCATAAGGCTTTCGCGACCCTGCCGATCTCGATCTTCGTCGTGGGCATGGCCGCCTGCACGCTGCCCGCCGGCGCGATCGCGCGTCGCTATGGACGCCGCGCCGCCTTCCTGACCGGAACCGGCTGCGGCGTGGCGGCCGGGCTGCTCTCCATGCTGGCGGTGCTGTCCGGGGCGTTCTGGCTGTTCTGCATCGCGAGCTTCTTCGGCGGCGTCTATGCGGCCGTGGTCCTCTCCTTCCGTTTCGCCGCCGCGGATTGCGTCGCCCCGGCGCGCCGGCCGCGGGCGCTGTCCGCGGTGATGGCGGGCGGGGTCTTCGCGGGTGTCATCGGTCCGCAGCTCGTGACCTTCACGATGGACATGTGGCGGCCCTACACCTTCGCCGCGACCTTCGTGGCCCAGGCGGTGGTGGCGGTCTTGTGCGCGATCGTGCTGATGGGCGTGCGGCTGCCCAAGCCCAGCACCGCCGAGATCACCGGCGGCGGCCGTCCGCTCTCCGTCATCGTGCGCCAGCGGCGCTTCGTCACCGCGGTGACCTGCGGCGTCGTGTCCTATCTGATCATGAACTTCCTGATGACCGCTGCACCTTTGGCGATGCGGCTGTGCGGCCTGACGCAGCAATCCGCCAATCTGGGCCTGCAATGGCACGTGATCGCCATGTACGCGCCGAGCTTCTTCACGGGGCGGCTGATCACGCGGTTCGGGGCGCCGCGCGTGGTGGCGACCGGGCTCGCGTTGTTGTTCGCCGCGGCGGGCACGGGGCTGCTGGGCCAGGATACCGGCCATTTCTGGGCGACCCTCATCCTGCTCGGACTCGGCTGGAATTTCGGCTTCGTCGGCGCCTCGGCGCTCGTGCTGGAAAGTCATCGCCCGGAGGAGAAGACGCGGGTGCAGGCGCTCAACGACTTCATCGTGTTCGGGCTGATGGCGGTTGGATCCTTCGCCTCCGGCGGGCTGCTGACGAGCTTCGGATGGGACACGGTGCTCCGAGTCGCCTTTGCCCCGCTCTGCCTTGCAGTGGCGGCGCTCAGCCTAGCCGGGATGCGTCGACAAGGTCAGGCCGCCTGACCATACCAGCCGCGGTGCTGCGTCGGGCACCGCGGTGAGGCACGCCTTGGCCAGCAACCCGTCTGCAGGGTCCGCGTTGTGGTGCGATCACTCCAAGCAGGCCTGCTCCCCCGGATGCGGGGGGACGTGGGTTTCTGCGCAACGCGAAGGAAACCCATGGCCACGGGCACCACGAACCATGACGAAATCCGTCGCTGGGCAGAGGCGAAGGGCGGCAAGCCGGCAGCGGTGAAGCGCACCCACGAGGACGGCGATGTCCGGATCATCCGGATCATGTTCCCGGACAATCCGCAGTCCTCCCACGACGCCCTGGTGGAAATTTCCTGGGACGAGTTCTTCGAGCAGTTCGAGCAGAGCGGCTTGGCGATGCTCTATGATGGCGGTGGCGTGTTCAGCAAGATCGTCGGCCGGGACACGCTGGAGAAGCGGGAGCATGGCGAGCATGCGAGCCGCCACCATCCGCAACATGGTTCGAGGCACGCGCCGGCCAGCGCCGCGCGGCAGGAGTCGCAGCGCCCCGCGGCACGGCAACGCGACGCACAGAATGCGTCAGGCGGTGGCGAGAAGGCGGGCGAGGGCGACGATGCCGACCTCGCTGCCCGCGAGTACCGTGATGCCGACGGCAACGTGCATCATCACACCAAGGCCTACATGGACCAGCACGGCGGCAAGCGTTAGCGCGCGCGGCTGAGGGGGCGGGTCGTGCGGCGATACGGCCTCGCCCTGCCTTCGTCCCGGCCCTGCGACGGCGACAGGGCCAGCGACGGCGACAGCGCCAGCTCGGCAGGGCCGATCAGGCGGCGCCGGCCGCCAAGCGCTCGAGGGCGGCCGGGGCGCGGATCACCACTTCCGTGGTGGACGGGATTTCGATCAGCCCCTCGCTCCGCAGCTTGGTCAGCGTGCGGCTGACCGTCTCGATCGTCAGCCCGAGATAGTCGGCGATATCGCCCCGCGTCATCGGCAGGGCGAAGCGCTGGCGGGGGTGCTGGCAGGAGACGCCGAGCCGGGACTGGCTGGCGAGGAAGGAGGCGAGTCGCTCCCGCGCGGTCTTGCGCCCGAGCAGCAGCATCTGCTCCTGCGCGGCGACGAGTTCGTTGGAGGCTACCTCGAGCAGCCGTTTCTCCATCAGCGGATACTCGTCCAGCAACGCGCGGAGCCGCGTGCGGGAGAAGCGGCAGAAACGCACGTGGTCGATCGCCTCGGCGCTGAAGGCGTAGGTGTCGGACACGGCGAGGCCGAGGAAATGACCGACGCCGACGAAGCCGGTGATCTGGCGCCGTCCGTCGGGCAGGAGCTTGAAGAGCTTGGCGGTGCCGCGGGTGATGTTGAAGAAGCAGCCGGCCGCGTCGCCTTCGTTGATGAAGGTGGTTCCGGGCGCGGCCTCCACCACCACGGCGGTGGTGGCGAGGCGCGCCATGTCGCTGTCCGGGATCGCATTGCAGACGCTTGCGTGACGCGCGTCGCAATGCGCGCAGGGGTCCGCGCCTGCGGGATCCAGCACCAGCGGACGGCTGAGGGGGACGGTCATCATAGCCTCGTGCCGAGAGCACGTCGGGTGTGCGAAACGAGTGTGGCCGGCTTCGCTCCCGGATTGCAAGCCGCACCCGGGCAGCCTCCTAGCAGGATTTTGCGGTCGTGCGCACCTGCCTTGATCTGCGTCAACGCCGGGCCGAGGCCCGATCGGGCAGCTTCCCGCGAGAGCGAGGGCCTGGCGATGTCGTCGATCAGCGTGGAAAGCCTGCGGCCGGATCAGATCCATGCGGTCTATCCGTTGATTCGGGAAGCCGTGCCGCATCTGGCGCTGGCAGACTGGGTGCGGTTCGCCCGCGCGCTGACGTCGGGGCGGCGGGCCGGGCACACCGGGATCGTGGCGGCGCGGCGGGAGGGTCGCAGCTATCCGTGCGGGCTGTTCTGCTATCGCGTGGACCAGGACCTGGAATGCGGCAAGGTGCTGATCGCGGAGCATTTCGTTGCCGTGGACCTGCTCGATCCGGGCGCGGTCCTCGCGGCACTGGTGGCCGAACTCGATTCCCTGGGCCGCCGATTCGAATGTGCGGCCGTGCGCAGCGTGGTGCACGGGGCGGAGCCGGAGGTGAGCGGCGGGCTGACGGCGGCGGGGCACGCGCCGGAGGGGACGCTGCTGCTCAAGTCGCTGCGGAGCGGGGCGAAGCCGCGCCGGTCCGGGGCCAAGCCGCGCGAGACGGTCTCGCGCGGTTCGACGTCCACGCCGTGCGGCGCGCCCGACCGGCAGGCGCGCTGACGCCCGTTCCATCGGGGCGCGGACGGCGCGGCTTCGCGCAGCGCCGTCCGTCCGACGGTCATTGGGGCAGGGTGTGGTCCGGGGCCGGCAGCGGCGCAGGATGCCTGCGCCGCCGCTTTCCCGGTGCTACGCGATTGCCGGGGCCGACCCTCAGGCCGCTGAACGCATCCCGCCATTCGGGCGGCGGTTGCGGGGCCGGCGGCGGCGCGTCGCCTGGGCCGGGGGCCGGTCGCCATAATGGCCGGACGGCTTGCTGCCGTTCCGCCCACCCGCCGCCGGCGGCTCACCGCTGGCGACGGCGAGCGGGGCGCCGGTCTGTTTCTCGATGGCGCGCAGGGCCGGATATTCCGCGTGGTCGCAGAACGAGATCGCCACGCCCGCCGCGCCGGCGCGCGCGGTGCGGCCGATGCGATGTACGTAGCTCTCCGGCTCCACCGGCAGGTCGTAGTTGATCACGTGCGACACGCCGGTCACGTCGATGCCGCGCGCCGCGATGTCGGTCGCGACCAGCACGCGGGCCCGCCCGGACCGGAACTGGTCCAGCGCCTTCTCGCGCTGCGACTGGCTCTTGTTGCCGTGCAGGGCGTTCACGCGATGCCCGGCGTCCTCGAGATCCTCGGCCACGCGGTTGGCGCCGCGCTTGGTCCGGGTGAACACGATCACCCGCGAGAAGGCCGGGTCGGCGAGCAGGTCGGCGAGCAGGGCGCGCTTGGCGGACTGCGTCACGAAGTGCACCGACTGCTCGATCTTCGGGGCCGTCTCTTCCTTCCGCTCGATCTCGACCCGCATGGGATTGCGCAGCAGGCCGTTGGCGAGGCTCGCGACCTCGGTCGGCATGGTGGCCGAGAACAGGGCGGATTGGCGATCCTGCGGCAGCGCCGCGACGATCTTGCGGATGTCCTTGATGAAGCCGAGGTCGAGCATGCGGTCGGCCTCATCCAGCACGAACTGGCGGACCGCGCCGAGATGCAGCTCCCGCGTCGCCATCAGGTCGCAGATGCGGCCCGGCGTGCCGACCACGATGTCGGGACCGCGGCGCATCGCCTCGACCTGGCGGTGGCGGGACGCGCCACCGATCACGATCGTGGTGCGCAGCCGGGTCTGGCTGCCCAGCTTGCGGAGCGTGTCCTCGATCTGCAGGGCGAGCTCGCGCGTGGGCGCCAGGATCAGCGCGCGGGGTGCGAAGGGCGCGGAACGGACGTTGCCGCCCATCAGGTGCTGCAGCAGGGGCAGCGCGAAGGCCGCGGTCTTGCCGCTGCCGGTCTGGGCGATGCCCAGCAGGTCACGTCCGTCCAGCAGTCCGGGGACGGCGCTGGCCTGGATCGGGGTGGGAATGGTGAAGGTCTGCGCCGCGAGCGCGTGCAGCAACGGTTCGGCGAGGCCGATTTCCGCGAAAGTCTGAACAGTCACGTAGGGTATGGCTCCGACGCCCCCGGCTCGGTCGAGCGATATGGGGCGCGTGGTGTCCGCCGGCCTGCGCGATTCGGAGGAGCGGACGCGTTTCGGTTGCGAGTTTCCGTAAGGGCAAGCGCGAGGCGCCGCCAATCACGCGATCACGGAAGGGCAGGCGGTATATCGGCGCGAATGCTGCGTTGCGCAAGAGAAATCGGCGACGCGGGGAAGGGGCGGGGGAGAGCGCGAGGCCACGACACGTTTGGCCGGTCTCGCCGGCCAGGACAGGTTCGGCCCGGACTTACCGCAGCACCACCATGACGGGGACGTGGTCCGAGGGCTGGGGGTAGCCGCGTTCGGCGCGGTCGGCGCCGGCGGCGACCAGGCGTTCGGCGATCCCCGGGGAAAGCAGGGCGTGGTCGATGCGCAGTCCGAGGTCGCGCTGCCACGCCCCCGCCTGGTAATCCCAGAACGTCCAATGCGCCCCGTGCGGATGCACCGCGCGCACCGCATCCGTCATGCCGGACCAGAGCAGGCGGCGGAAGCGGGCGCGGCTTTCCGGATGCCGCAGCGCGTCGGTGGCGGCGAGCGTGCCGGGGGCGAAGTCCTCGTCGGTCGGGCAGACATTGTAGTCGCCGGCGATCACCAGCGGCGTGTCGGCGGCAAGCAGCGCCTCGGCTCGCTCCGCCAGCCGGTCCATCCAGGCGAGCTTGTAGGCGAACCCGGCCTCGCCGCCCGAATTGCCGTTCGGCAGGTAGATGCCGGCGAGCACCATGCCGTCCGCCTCGACCTCGACATAGCGTGCCTGGGCGTCGTCCTCGGGCAGGCCGGGCAGTGCCCGCGCGCGCACGGTGAATGGGATGCGGCCCAGCACGGCCACGCCGTTATAGGCTTTCTGCCCGACCGCCTCGCTGGTGTAGCCGAGCGCTTGGAAGGAGAGGGACGGGAAGGCGGCGGCCTCGCACTTGATCTCCTGCAGCACCAGGAGGTCGGGCTGGCAGCACTCCAGCCAGCGGCGGACATGCGCTTCCCGCTGGCGGATGGAGTTGACGTTCCAGGTGGCGATCTTCATGCGCCCAGGGTGCCGCGCCGGGCGGCTTGTGAGCAAGCCGGGCCGCGCGCAGGATGCCGCCACCTGACAACAGGGGGAAAGACGGTGGCGATCGACCTCTACACCTGGAACACGCCGAATGGGCGCAAGATCAGCGTCGCGCTGGAGGAGATGGGGCTGGCCTATACGGTCCACCCGGTCAACATCTCCAAGAACGAGCAGTTCGCGCCGGACTTCCTGGCCATCAGTCCCAACAACCGCATTCCGGCGATCGTCGATCCGGATGGACCCGGCGGCAAGCCGATCAGCGTGTTCGAATCCGGCGCGATCCTGATCTATCTCGGGATCAAGACCGGCAAGTTCTATCCGACCGACCTGCGGGCGCAGGTGCCGGTGCTGGAGTGGCTGATGTGGCAGATGGGCGGGTTCGGCCCGATGCCCGGCCAGGTGCACCATTTCCTCCAGGTCGAGAACGAGCAGGATCGTCGCTACGGGCTGGAGCGCTACTCCAAGGAGACGCGCCGCCTGTACGGCGTGCTGGACAAGCGGCTGGCCGGCCGGGACTTCGTCGCCGACGCGGTGTCGATCGCGGACTTCGCCATCCTGGGCTGGGCCTGGCGGCATGAGCGGCACCAGGTGGACCTGGCCGACTTCCCGAACGTGAAGCGATGGTATGAGACGATGATGGCGCGCCCGGCCACGAAGAAGGGGTTTGAGGTGGCGCTGAGCTGACCCGCGCGCCGGCAGCTCCGTGGGGCGGTTCTGTGATCCTGCCCGCGAGATCGTCAGCCCCATTCGGCTCGCCTGCCCTCCGGCGCCTGCGCCAGAGGGTGAGGCGGGCTCGCGGCGATCGGTGTTTGACGGCGGGCCGGGCAGTCCGTAGAAGCAGCGGTGCAAACGCCGTGTCCGGGTTCGCCCGGGTTCGACTCTCCCGGCGGAGGGGTGGCCGAGTGGCTGAAGGCGGCGGTTTGCTAAACCGTTATACGCTGTCAAGGCGTATCGTGGGTTCGAATCCCATCCCCTCCGCCAGCTTTTCCCGAATCACAGCAGCACCAGGCTCGCAATGCTGAGCTGCCCTCGAAGGAGCCGACGCATCTCGCGGAGCGCCTCGGGATCGCGAGATCGAGCATCCGGAGAGTGATCGGCGGCCGAGACTCGCGGGTGCCGATCAGAGCGGGACCAGCGCGGAAATCGCCGTCGCAGCGTCCGCTACCGAAGTCGTGCTGGTATCGATCGTGAGATCCGGTTGCGGCATCGCCGCTTCGCAGGCCGTATGATCAGCGCGGGCGCCGCGCAGGATTTCGACGGAGCGCAGCTTGCCGAAGGCGAAGCGGCTCTGGTCACCGATCCGCCGCTCTTGCTCGTCCACCGGGACCTGAAGACGGACGAAGATCACCTCACCGCCTGCGGCGTGGACGATTGCCCGAAGCTGTTCGGGGAAGCCCGCGGAGACCGTCGGTTCCGGCGCGAAGGTGAAAACCAGGGACCGGCCCTGAAGCGCAGCCTCTTCGATCACGTTTCGCCAGAGCTGCTCCCGCAAGCGCCTGAACGGTTCGGAACCGAAGGGGAACACCGCCGCGACCGCATCGACGACCAGATGATTATGGAACAGTGCCAGGCCCGTCGCCCGGCAGACCTCCCGCGCAATGGTCAATTTGCCGGACGCGATCGGCCCATAGACGAAGATGAGTTGCATCGAAGGTTCCTGGCGCCGAGGGGCGCCAAACGGAGCATCGCTGGGGGAGGCCGGCAACATCCTAGCCAGCGGCGATCGCCGATTACGCACTCGGCGTGTCTATCGCAAACGCTCACCTGCGCGGCGACCGCCTCGCTGGTGCACATTGGCGCAGAGTGCGCCTCGAAGAGGCCGTCGCCTGATGGCGGCGAATGCCGCCCCGAGCGCGTCTCCCGTTGTTCTATGGAGCCTCAAGCGGCGTGAGAGGCGAACCGGTTTGCGGCGAACGGCGCGAGCGATATCGGCTGCGGCGTGTCGTTGACGAAGGACGCAACGATCTGCCCGGTGATCCCGGCGAGGGTCAGGCCAAGGTGCTGGTGGCCGAAGGCGTAGATCACCCGGGGCGAGGCCGCGGCCCGGTCCAGAACCGGCAGTCCGTCCGGCAAGGTGGGTCGGAACCCCAGCCACTCCGTCGTCGGCCCGCCCAAGCCGTGGACGGCGTCGCGCGCCGAGGAGGAGAGGAGGGAGAGCAACGACGTGCGCAGGGCAGGGGAGAAGCCGCCGAGCTCGACGGTGCCGGCCACGCGCAAGCCGTCCGCCATGGGCGTCATGTAGAAGCCGCGTTCGGCCCAGCCGCACGGTCTGGAGAGCAAGCCCGCACCCGCAGGGAAGGTCAGGTGGTAGCCGCGCTCCGTATCCAGCGGCACCTTGTCACCACATTGCAGGGCGAAGTGCCGGGACTTCGCGCCGGCCGCAATCACCACATGGTCGAAGCGCACCGAGCGACCGTCCGTCAGGACGAGGTCGACGCCACCCTCCTGCGGGCGCACTTCCTGGACCGACGCGCGGACCATCTCGACGCCTGACTGGGTCAGACGCTCCGCCAGCGTGGTCAGGAATCGATACGGCGAACGAAAGAACCAGCTTCCCGTGAACAGCGCGCCCTTGTGAAAACGCGGGGAGAGGTTGGGTTCGAGCGCGCGGATGCCTGCTTCGTCGAGAATTTCGACGGGAATGCCGAGCTGGCGTCGCAGCGCCATGTCGCGCGCCGCGGCATCGAAGGCGCGCGAAGACGAATACAGATAGAGGCACTCCTGGGGGGCGATGAGGTCCGCGCCGGCACGACCGATGATGCCGGCATAGGCGGCATTGGCGAGGCCGAGCAGGCGCGCCAGCTCCACGGAGGTCTGGTGCGATCGCGCAGCCGTCGAGTGCTGCAGGAAGCGACCGATCCACGGCAGCATTCGCGGCAACTGCTGCATGCGAAGCCGAAATGGACTGCGCGGCGACAGCAGGTATCGGTGCAGGTTGGCGAACACGGAAGGGTTGTTGACCGGGATACACGCGTAGGGCGCAAAGGTGCCGGCATTGCCGTAGGACGCGCCTGAGGCCACGCCCGATTCCTCGAAGATCGAGACCTCGTGGCCACTTTCCGCGAGGTAATGGGCCGAGGCCAGCCCGACCGCGCCACCACCGACGATCGCCGTACGCGACATCCTCAAGAACCCGATACAGGAAACGGAGACTTGGTGCCCGCGTGCTTGGCTTGTTCAGCTTGCATCGGAACAAATATCATTTGACGCAAGCAGCAAACACGTTCACGCACGAACCCGAGCAGCAATTTGTGATCCGTTATAACAAATGACATCTTCAGTCAAGTCCGTACGGACCTCGGCAGGCCGGCATCAAGGGCGCCAGGAACCCAAGCCTCTCGTGCCGCAAGCGAATGCGGAACTCTGGACGGCACTGCAGATCCCGTCGGCGCCCCTCGTTCGGTTGGAGCGGGAGACGCTGCAGAGCAAGATCCTGGCGCAGCTCGAGGAGCGACTGATCACCGGGGTCTTCCGCCCCGGCGAGAAGCTGACGTTGCGGACACTTGCCGCCCAGCTCGGGACCAGTCTCATGCCCGTGCGCGACGCGATCCAGCATCTGCAGAGCATCGGCGCGTTGCAGTCGAACGCCAACCGCACCACCACCGTGCCGGTCGTCACGCCGTCCGAACGCCAGGGGCTGAGCGAAGTACGGTTCGTCCTCGAGACCCTGGCCGCCGAACGCGCCACGCACCTGGGCGATCGCGCGGGGTTCGCGCGGCTGCAGGAGCGGTGGGAAGCTTTGCGCTGCTCGCGTGAAGAATACAGCGGCGCCGGCTACCTGCAGGCGCACTGGGCCTTTCATCGCGAGCTCGCGCTGCTCGGCGGAATCCCCGCGCTGGTCGACCTCCTGACCTCGCTGTGGCTGCGGATCGGGCCGACGGTCGAGATGAACGGTCAGATGCGCGACGGCAAGCTCGAGGCCCTGACGATCCATCGTGCGATCGTCGATGCCGTGGTCGCGCGCGATCCCGCCGCGGCCCGTCGCGCCCTGGAGGTCGATATCTTCTACGGAACGTCGCGGCAGGATCTCACGCAGTCGCACATCCCGGCTCCGTCGAAGCGCAAGAAGCCCGCCCGCGCCTGACGCCTCCGCGTTTGCAGCGGCCCTGCAAATGTCGTTGACGGCCGCTGTACGCTGTGCGCTGATATAACAGTGAACAGCGCCTCGGCCCCGGTAAGCCGACTGGCCGCTTCATGGGAGTCCGCCATGTCGCCGAAAAACGGGTACTCTTCATCCGGTGTCACGCCGCGACTTGCACCAGCGGACGATGCCGCGCTGCGGGACGCGATCAGGCGCGGCGCGACCCGGCGCCAGTTGCTTGCCTGGTGCGGCGGCTTGGGCCTCGGTGCGGCGGCCGCGACCCCGCTGATCGGCTCCGCGCGCGCGGCGGTTGCCGAAACGCCCCAGCGGGGCGGCAAGCTGCGCGTGGCCGGGGCGACTGCGTCGACGACCGAGACGCTCGATCCGGCGCGCGGGACGGATTCGACCGACTACTCGCGCCACTACATGTTCTACAATGGGCTGACGACGCTGAATGAGGCGTTGGCTCCACAGCCCACCCTGGCGACCTCGTTCGAGACCAACGACGCAACCACCTGGGTGGTGAAACTGCGTAGCGGCGTGCAGTTCCACGACGGATCACCGCTGACCGCCGCCGACGTCGTCTACTCCCTGGCGCGACACAAGGACCCTGCGACCGGCTCGAAAGTCCGAGCGGTCGCCATGCAGATGGCCGACATCAAGGCGACGGGGAAGAACGAGGTCACGATCACCTTGTCCGGCCCCAACTCCGACCTTCCGGTGATCCTCGGCGTCTCGCATTTCCTGATCATCAAGAACGGCACCAAGGATTTCTCGACGGCAAACGGCACCGGCCCGTTCCGCTGCAAGTCGTTCGAGCCGGGCATCCGCTCCATCGCCGTTCGCAATGAGAACTATTGGAAGCCTGGTCAGCCCTATCTCGACGAGATCGAGATGGTCGGTATTCCGGACAGTGCGGCACGGGTCAATGCAGCGCTCTCCGGCGATATCCAGCTCGCCGCGGCAATGCCGGTCGCAGCTGCCCGCCAGTTGGAGCGCGCGCCCGGCCTGAAGATAATGGAGACCAAGGGCGGCACCTACACCAACATCTGCATGCGCCTCGACCAGGCGCCGACGGACAACCTCGATCTCGTCCTGGCATGCAAGTATCTGTTCGACCGCGAGCAGATCCGTCGCACGATCTTCCGCAACTATGCGGTGATCGGCAACGACCAGCCGATCGATCCGACCAACCGCTACTTCGCGGCCGATCTGCCGCAGCGCCCCTACGATCCCGAGAAGGCGAAGTTCCATCTCGCCAAATCGGGGTTCGGGTCGAGCCTCAGCGTGACCGTCTCTCCCGCCGCCTTCGCGTCCGAGGACATCGCGCAGCTCTGGCAGCAAAGCGCCAAAGCAGCGGGCCTGGACCTGACGCTTCGGCGCGTGCCGGCCGACGGGTACTGGACCAACCAGTGGATGAAGCACCCGGTGACCTTCGCCGCCACCAATGCGCGTCCCACCGCCGACCTGATCCTCTCGATCTACTTCAAGTCCGACGCACCCTGGAACGAAAGCGGTTGGAAGAGCCCGAAGTTCGACCAGCTTCTCGTTGCCGCACGGGGCGAGCAGGACCACGCCAAGCGCAAGCAGATGTACGCCGACATGCAGGAAATGATTTCCAACGAGGCGGGGGTTGGCATCCCGGTCTTCAGGTCGGTCCTCGATGCGCATTCCGACAAGCTCAAGGGCCTGCGCCCGGTGCCGCTCGGCAATCTGATGGGCTACACTTTCCCCGACAATGTCTGGCTCACCGCGTAACGCATGAGGCCGGCACTCGCGGTTACGGGTTTTCTCCTCAAGCGGCTGCTCTTTGCCGCCGGAACGCTGCTCGCGGTCTCGCTCGCGGTGTTCGCGGCGACCGAGATCCTTCCCGGCGACGTGGCGGGCGCCGTGCTCGGGCAGAGTGCCACGCCGGAAGCGTTGGCCGCGCTGCGGGCGAGCATGCATCTCGATCTGCCGGCGTCGGTGCGATATCTCCATTGGCTCGGCGGCATGGTGACGGGCGACGTCGGACACTCGCTCGTCAATAACCGGCCCGTGAGCGAGTTGATCGGGAGCCGACTGCCAAACTCCCTCCTGCTCGCCGGTGCCGCCACCGCGTTCTGCGTGCCGATCGGGTTGCTTCTCGGTATCTGCTCGGCCATGCGGCCCACTTCGGTGTTCGACCGGGTGACGAGCGTCGCGACGTTGTCGATCGTCGCGGTACCGGAGTTCTTCATCGGCACGCTGGCCGTGCTGGTGTTCGCGGTGAACCTGCGCTGGTTCCCGGCGCTTACCTTGTCGCCGCGGATCGACTCGGTGGAAGGATTCTTCCGCTCCATGACCTTGCCCGTGTTGTCACTGAGCGGGATCATCATCGCGCAGATCATGCGGATGACCCGCGCGGCGTTGCTGGACGTGCTGCGACGCCCCTATGTCGAGATGGCGCGATTGAAGGGCGTCGTCGGCGCCCGGCTCGTGCTGTTCTACGCATTGCCGAACGCACTCGGCCCGATCGCGAACGCCTTGGCGCTCAGCCTCTCGCACCTGCTCGGCGGCGCCATCATCATCGAGACGATCTTCAACTTCCCGGGCTTGGCGAAGCTGCTCGTCGATGCCGTCTCGACGCGCGACATGCCGCTCGTGCAAGCCTGCACCATGCTGTTCTGCCTTGCCTATCTCATCCTCGGCACCCTGGCCGACATCGCCGGCATGCTGGCAAATCCACGGCTGCGCGCATCATGAGCAGCACGGTGGAGCGTGAGCCGGCCCATGTCGTCATCAAGCGGCCGCGCCGCATGCCCATCCCGTTGCTGGGATGGGTCGGCATCGTCGTCGTGGCGTTCTGGCTGATCATGGCCGTCTTCGGCCCGATGTTGACGCCTCACCCCGCTGGAGAAGTCATCGACCCCGATGGTTTCGGACCGATGGTGCCGGGCATGTGGCTGGGCAGCGATGTGCTCGGGCGTGACGTGTTGAGCCGGATCATGGCGGGTGCGCAAACGACGGTCGGCCCGGCCATCGCGGCCACGCTCCTGGCCGTGTTCATCGGTGGCACGCTCGCGCTGGCCGCCGCCGCAGTCGGGGGCTGGATCGACACCGCCCTGTCCCGGACCATGGACGCGGTCATCTCGGTGCCCAGCCTGCTGTTCGGCCTGGTGGCCGTGGCAGCCCTCGGCGTTTCGGTGCCGGTGCTGATCTGCACTGCGGGGGTCATCTACGTCCCCGGCGCGTTCCGGATCTGGCGGTCGCTCGCCGTGAACGTGAATGCGATGGACTATGTCAGCGTTGCCCGGGAGCGCGGCGAAGGCATGCCCTACATCATGCGGCGCGAGATCCTGCCGAATCTGCTCGGACCAGTGCTGGCCGATTGCGGATTGCGGTTCGTCTTTGCGGTGCTGCTACTCAGCAGCCTGAGTTTCCTCGGCCTTGGCATTCAGCCCCCTGACGCGGATTGGGGCAGCATGGTGCGGGAGAACCTGCCCGGGCTCATCTACGGCGCGCCCGCGGCGATCTTTCCCGCGGCTGCGCTCGCCACCCTGACCATCGGCGTCAATCTGCTGGTGGACAACTTGCCGGGCAGGGAGCGCTGAATGCGTCCGTTGGTCGAAGTCTCCGGGCTGCACATCGCCGCCGTCGATGGGCGCGGCGCGCAGACGCCGATCGTCAAGGACGTGTCGTTCGACATCGCTCCCGGCGAGGTGCTGGCGCTGATCGGCCAGTCCGGCTCCGGCAAGACGACGATTGCCTTGTCGCTGATGGGCTACGCCCGCGACGGAACCCGCATCACCGGCGGCAGCGTCAAGCTGGACGGCACGGAGCTGCGCGGTCTGCCGGCGCGCGCGCTGCAGCAACTGCATGGGCGCGACGTCGCCTATGTGCCGCAGAGCGCTGCCGCCTCGTTCAACCCGTCGCGCCGCCTCATGCCACAGGTCATCGAGAGTGCCGTGGTGCACGGCCTCATGACCCGGCGCGAGGCCGAGGCAAAGGCGATCGCGCTCTTCGCCGAACTCGCTCTGCCCGACCCGGCCAATGTCGGCAACCGCTATCCCCACCAGGTGTCGGGCGGTCAGCTCCAACGCCTGATCGCGGCCATGGCGCTGCTCACGTCCCCGCGGCTCGTGATCTTCGATGAGCCGACCACCGCATTGGACGTGACGACCCAGATCGGCGTGCTGCGCGCCTTCAAGCGCGTGGTCCGCGAGCACGGAGTCACGGCGCTCTACGTCTCCCATGACCTGGCGGTGGTGGCGCAGATCGCCGACCGGATCCTGGTGCTCAACCAGGGGGAGATGCAGGAGATCGGGGAGGCCGAACGCCTGATCAGCGCACCGTCGCACGCCTATACGCGAAGCCTCATGGCGGCGGCGCGGCCGCCCGAACGGAACGAGCGACCCGCCGCGGAGGAGAGGAAGCCGTTGCTGCAGGTCAGCGCTCTGACGGCCGGCTATGGGCGGATCGGCACGAACGGGATGCCGCTGATACCGGTGCTGCACGACATCTCGTTCACCGTCCCGGCGGGACATACGCTTGGCATCGTCGGTGAGTCAGGGTCCGGCAAGAGCACGCTGGCACGCGTGATCGCCGGGCTGCTGCCACAGGCGAAAGGCACCGTGACCCTGGACGGCGCGACCCTGCCGCCCAGCCTGGCGCGGCGCACCCGCGATCAGTTGCGCCAGATACAATTCGTCCACCAGATGGCCGATACGGCGCTCAACCCGTCCCACACGGTGGCCGAGATCCTTGGCCGGCCGCTCACGTTCTTCGGCGGCCTTCGTGGACGCGCGCGCGACCGCGCGGTGGCCGAACTGCTGGACATGGTACGGCTGCCGGCGGCCGTGATGCATCAGCGGCCCGCCAGCTTGTCGGGCGGCCAGAAGCAGCGTGCCAACCTGGCGCGTGCGTTGGCCGCGCGGCCGCGCCTGCTTCTATGCGACGAGGTCACCTCCGCCCTCGACAGCGTCGTCGGTGCGGCGGTGCTCAAGCTTCTGGCCGAACTCCAGTCGGAACTGGGCCTGTCCTACGTCTTCATCAGCCACGACATCTCGACCGTCCGTGCGATCTGCGACCAGGTGATGGTGCTCTACGCCGGGCAGATGATGGAGCGTGGCGTGCGCCGCGTCCTGTCGTCGACGCCGCGCCATCCCTACTCGGACCTTCTGGTCAACTCGGTTCCGGAGTTGCGCACGGGCTGGCTCGATGAGATCGAGCCGGCATTCGGCCTCGAATCCGAGGTCACGACGACCTTCCCGAACGCTCGCGCCTGCGCGTTCTTCCCGCGCTGTTCGGTTCACATCCCCGGACGGTGTGAGCGCGACACACCCCCCATCCAGCATCTGTCCAAGGGCGCGGATATTCGCTGCCATCGTTCGGAGAATGAGCTCCGAGCGCTGGCGGGCACCGCGGTCGCGGCGGAGGTTTAAGAGAGCGATGTCAGATCTCGTCATGCCTGCGAACACACAACCGACCAGTCAGGGCGCCGATCGCGCACGTGATCCGCTGCTGCAGCCATTCCGCATTCGCCATCTTGCGCTGCGCAACCGCGTGCTCAGCACGAGCCATGCCAGCACGCTGGACGAAGGGGGCATGCCCGGCGAGCGGTATCAGCGCTACCACGAGGAAAAGGCCAAAGGCGGGATCGCGCTCACCATGTTCGGCGGTTCGTCCATGGTGTCGCGGGATTCGAGCTGGGGTGGCGGACAGATCGACCTCAGCGGCGACCGCATCATCCCCTACCTCCAGCAGTTCTCCGAACGGATCCACGCGCAAGGCGCAGCCCTGATGGTGCAGGCGTCGCATCTGGGCCGGCGTGCCGATGCGATGTCGACGAACTGGCTGCCGACCATCGCCCCGTCACCCATTCGCGAGCGCCGACACCGCAACTTTCCCCGGGAGATGGACCAGCACGACATCGACCGGGTCATCCGCGACTGGGCCGATGCCGCCGCGCGCGCGAAAGAGGGTGGCCTGGACGGACTCGAGACGCTGACCAGCGGTCATCTGATCGGGCAGTTCCTGTCCGCCAGAACCAATCAGCGTACGGACGGATATGGCGGTTCGACCGCCAATCGCGCGCGATTCGGCTTGATGGTGCACGAGGCGCTGCGCCGGCGCTGCGGCGACGACTTCATCATCGGCATCCGCTACGTCATCGATGAGATGGCGTCGGACGGCTTCGATTTCGACGAAGGGCTGCGCCTCGCCAAGCTGTTCGAGGCGGAAGGGCATATCGACTTCTTCAACGTGATCGTCGGATTGGCCGACACCGATCTCGCCCTGGCGGAGACCAACATGCCCGGCATGTTCGTTCCGGCCGGGTCCTTCCTGGGGCGCGTCGGCGCCTTCAAGCGGGAGATCGGGCTGCCGGTGTTCCACGCGGCGGGGATCCAGGATGTGGCGACCGCGCGGCATGCCGTTGCGTCGGGCCTCGTGGACATGGTCGGCATGACCCGTGCGCACATGGCCGACCCGCAGATCGTCAACAAGATCATGCGCGGCGAGGAAGAGCGCATCAGGCCCTGTGTCGGCGCGTCCTATTGCATGTACAAGAAGGTCGCCTGCCTCCACAATCCGGCGACCGGGCGCGAGCTGTCCCTGCCGCAGATCGTGCCGCGTTCCCCGCGGCCAGGGCGTCGCGTGATGGTGGTCGGCGGTGGTCCGGCCGGGCTGGAAGCGGCCCGTGTTTCGGCGGAACGCGGTCACCACGTCGTGCTGTGGGAGGCCGGTCCGCGGCTCGGCGGGCAGTTGCTCCTCGCGACGCGGGCGGACGCGAGGCGCAACCTGATCGGCATCGTGGATTGGCGTGCGGCGGAGCTCGCTCGCCTGGGCGTCGATGTCCGCCTGAACACCTATGTGGAGTCGGACGACATTCTGGCGGAAGCGCCGGATGCGGTGATCCTGGCAACCGGCGGCATGCCGGACCTCTCCTGGCTGGATGGCCATGAGCACTGCAACACCGTCTGGGACATCCTGGAGGGATCGGCCGAACACGATGCCGATGACGTGCTCGTCTATGACGTGGTTGGACGGTATCCGGCGCTCACCTGCGCCCTGCATCTCGCAGGGCTTGGTCGGAAGGTGCAGTTCGTCACGCCGGAGGACGCAGCCGGTATCGAGATGCCCTATTCCGACCGTGTCATGCTGCGCAAACGCCTGGCGCAGGCCGATATCCCGATCTCGATCGACCAGGAGCTGATTGGCGTCCGCAAGGAAGGCAATCGCCTGGTCGTCCGGCTGCGCCACGCACTGACGCAGCAGCTCACCGAACGCGAAGTCGGGCAGGTCGTGGTCGAGAGCGGGACGATGCCGGACAATGCCCTGTTCGACAGCCTCAGCGGGCGCTCCGCCAATGAGGGCGTCACCGACAACGACCGGCTCCTCGACGGCGTGCCGCAATGTGACGAGCTGGCACCCGGCATGTTCGAGCTGCACCGGATCGGCGATGCGATCTCGAGCCGGAACGTGCACAGCGCAATCTACGACGCGCTCCGGCTCTGCCAGGTGTTGTAGCCGCCCGCATCCAGCTTCCTGCCACGCGAAACGCACCGCGCAGCCGGCGGTGCGTCATCGCAGGGCAGGGGGTGAGGGGGCGAGGCCCCTCGTCCGGTATGTCCTCGAGAGGACGGACAGCACGGCCGTTGCGTGGCGCTCCGCCGCCCGCGCATAGCGCTCGTCGCTCGTGAAGTGTTCGTCGCGGTTGAAGTTCAGCGCTTCCGACCTCGAATACGACGTGACGACGTTCCACGCCGCGCGGCCCCGGCTGATGTGATCGATCGACGCGAACTTGCGCGCGATGTGATACGGCTCGTTGTAGCTCGTCGACGCCGTCGCCGCGAGGCCGATATGGTTCGTGCTGGCCGCGAGAGCAGACAGCAGCGTCAGCGGTTCCAACTCCACGTTGCGCACGTCGCGGCACAGCGAACCCGGCGGGTTGTCGGCGCCTGGTATCGGCTGCAGGACGTGCAGCACTAACGGTCCGACCGCCTCGGGGCGCTCACCCCAGCGATGCCCGCACGAATGCACCCACCTCGGCCAGGGCGCGCCGGCCGTCCTCGAGCTGCGGATGGAACAGATGCCAAGCATGGATCATCTCAGGCCAGACCTGCAGCGTCACCCGCACGTCGGCCGCCGCGGCGACGCCGGCCAGGCGCAGCGCATCGTCCAGCAGCGTCTCCGCCGATCCCACCTGGATCAGCATTGGCGGCAGGCCGTGCAGATCCGCATGAATGGGTGAGGCGAGCGACGTGCGCGCCGCGGCGCCGTGCAGATACAGGCCGGCCAGCTCGTCGAGATACGCCTTGCTGATCAGCGGATCGACCGCTTCCTTGGTCACCATCGTCGCGCCCGCATTCTCCAGGTCCACCCAGGGCGAGCTGCACCACACGCAGGCCGGCAGCGGTGTTCCCGCCGCGCGCAGCCGCACCAACGTCGCGACCGCGAGCCCACCGCCCGCACTCTCGCCGGCGAGCGCGATCCGGTGCGGTGCGAAACCCTGGGCCAGCAGCGCCTGATAGGCGGCCACGGCGTCGTCGAGCGCGGCGGGAAACGGATGTTCGGGCGCGAGCCGGTAGTCGAGCGCCACGGTGCGTGCCGCGGCCAGGCGGCCGGCTTGCGAGATCATGTGCCGATGGCTCGCGATGGAGCCGGAGATGTATCCGCCACCGTGCAGGAACAGGATGACGCGGCTGGCATCCGCCCCGGGGGCCGTCGTCCACTCCGCGCGGACGCCGCCGAGTTCGGTAGGCTCGACGCGGATATCGGACGCCACCGGATACTGCTTGCCCAACCCGTCGAGCCGCAGACGCCGTTCTTCCAGGCTGGTCGGGCGCGGGCGCGCGGCCAGCATCTCCCGGATCGTCGCGATTTCCCCGCCCGTCATCGTGTCTCTCCCACCTGCGCCGTGCCCGCCCGCAGCTCCGGCGTCCCCGCATGCGCCACCGCCCGCGCGCGGCGCTGCTGCAGGACCCGATCCGCCAGCGCCCCCACCAGGATCACCGTCCCCATCACCGCGAAATTCAGCGAGCTCGGAATGCCGAGGATGTTCACCAGGTTCTGCAGCACCTGCAACAGCGCGGTGCCCAGCACGATGCCGAGGATCGAGCCTTCCCCGCCGCGCAGGCTGCACCCGCCCAGCACTGCCGCGGCGATCGCGTACAGCTCGTAGAAATTGCCGAACGAGGAGGGCGAGACGGAGTTCGTGTAGAACACCAGCAGCACGGTCGCGAGACCGGCGAGCCCGCCCGAGATCACATACGCCCCGGCTACCACCGCATTGGTGCGGATGCCGGCGAAGCGTGCCGCCTCCTCGTTCTTGCCGATCGCGAACAGGTAGCGCCCGAACACCGAGCGGTGCAGCACCACCCACATCGCCAGCGCGACCACGACCAGCAGGATGAAGCTGTGCGGAATGCCCCAGCTCCGGCCCGAGGCGAGCCAGCCGACCCAGTCGTAGTCGTCGCCGTAGCCGAACCCCATCGTGGCGTCTTCGGTGTAGTAGCGCGCGGCGCCGCGATAGATCAGCAGCCCGCACAGCGTCACCACGAAGGGCTGCAGCTTGGCGCGGGTCACCAGCACGCCCTGCAGCACGCCCAGCACGATGCCGGCGCCGACCGTCAGCAGGATGGCGGCCGGCCAGGGCACGCTGTGATTGGTCAGCAGGTCGATGAAGATCACGCCGAGGAACGCGAACATCGAGCCAACCGACAGGTCGATCCCGCCGGTGATGATCACGATGCCCTCGCCGATCGAGAAGATGCCGAACAGGCCGATCAGGTTGGCCATGTCGAGCAGGTTCACGGCCGAGAGGAAGCGTGGGTTCAGCACGCCGGTGATCGCGCCGACCGCGAGCAGCAAGCCCAGCAGTCCGAGTTCCTTCTTCGCCATCACGCCACCTCCGCCGCTGCGCCGATCGCCAGGCGCAGCACGTTGAGTTCCGAGAAGTCGGGCCGCTCCAGCACGCCGGTGATCCGGCCGGCATGCATCACCGCGATGCGGTCGGAGACGCCCAGCACCTCCTCCATGTCGCTCGAGATCATCAGGATGGTGACGCCCGCATCGGCGAGGTCGCGCATCAGCCGATAGATCTCCTCCTTGGCACCGACATCGATGCCGCGGGTCGGCTCGTCGAAGATGATCATGCGCGGCTGCATGGACAGCCACTTCGCCAGCACCACCTTCTGCTGGTTGCCGCCGGACAGCGTGACCGCCGGCACTGAACCATCGGCGGCGCGGATGCCGAGCCGCGCGCGCTCGCGGGCGAAACAGGCGGCTTCGGCGTGCGGGTCGACGAGCAGGCGGCGGGCGAAGGCGCGCAGGTTCGGCAGCGTCACGTTCTGGGTGAGCGGCAGGTCGAGCACCAGGCCCTCGCGCTTGCGATCCTCCGGCACGAGATAGAGCCCGTGCGCGATCGCCTCCCGCGGCGAGCGGATGTGCACCGGCGTGCCGTGCAGCGCGATGGTGCCGCCACGTGGAGGATCGACGCCGAACAGCGCGCGGGCGAGGGAGGTGCGGCCGGCGCCGACCAGTCCCGCGAGGCCCATGATCTCGCCCTTGCGGATGGTCAGCGACACCTCCGCCTCCGGCATCGCGGCAGGCACCAGGTTGCGGATGACGCAGCCTTCGGCGTGGGGTGGGACGCGCGGCGGGATGTAGAGCGATCGAAGGTCGCGGCCGATCATCAGCCGGATCATCGCCGCGTGGTCGATCGCTGCGCGCGCGAGTTCGCCGGCGACGCGCCCGTCGCGCAGGCACACCACGCGATCGGCGCATTGCTTCACCTCGGCGAGGCGGTGGCTGATGTAGATCACCGCGACGCCGCTCGCCTTCAGTTCGGCGATGATGCGCAGCAGCCGGTCGGTCTCCGCCAGCGTGAGGCTGGAGGTCGGTTCGTCCATGATGATGACGCGCGCGTCGATCGACAGCGCCTTGGCGATCTCCACCATCTGCCGCTGGGCGATCGACAGTTCGGCGACCGGCGTGCGTGGGCCGAAATCGGCCCCGAGCCGCTCGAGCAGGGGCTGGACGCGGCGTTCGAGCTCGCGCGTGCGCACGAGCCTGAGCGGGCCGAAGCCGCAGGGCTCGCGTCCGATGAACACGTTGGCGGCGACATCGAGATTGTCGAACACCTCGAGTTCCTGGTGCACGAAGGCGATGCCGGCGCGGGTCGCCTGGGTCACGTCCAGCGCAGCGTGGGCGACGCCGTCGAGCCGGATCGTGCCCTCCGAGGGCGGGATGATGCCGCCCAGGATCTTCATCAGCGTGGACTTGCCGGCGCCGTTCTCCCCGATCAGGCCGACGACCTCGCCTGGCGCGAGCGCGAAGTCGACGCCGTCGAGCGCCACCACACCCGGGTAGCGGCGCCCGATCTTCACCAGTTCCAGCATGGGGGCTACTTCTTCAGTAGCTCCTTCATGCTCTGTTGGAACGCGGCGACGTTGCTCTTGTCGATCACGCGGGTGGGGATGATGATCAGCTTGTTGGCGGGGATGAACGACTTGTCGCCATTCATGTACTTGATCATGTCGATCATCGACTGGTAGCCGAACTCGAAGGGCTGCTGCACGACGGTGGACAGGATGGTGCCGTCGGCGACGCCGCGCAGCGTCTGCGGATCTTCGTCGAAGCCGACGATCTTGACCTGGCCGGCCTTGCCCGCCTCCTTCACCGCCGAGTAGATCTGCGGCGTGTTGTAGGAATAGAGCCCGACCAGGCAATCGACGCCGCCGCGGGCGAGCGCGTCCTGCACGTTGGCCTTGGCCTTGGCGAAGTCGACGCCGTCGGTGCGGATGTCGAGGATCGTGATGTTGGAGCCGTTCAGGGCTTCCTTGATGCCTTGCACCCGCTCGCGCGCATTGTCCGCATCCATCGTGCCGACGAACAGCATCACCTTGCCGCCGTTCGGCAGCGCCTTCTTGATCTGCTCGCCCGCCTGTCGCCCGGCGGCCACGTTGTCAGTCCCGATATAGGCGACGCGGTTGGATTGCGGCGCGTCGCTGTCGGTGGTGAACAGCACCGCCTTACCGGCCACCTTGTTCAGGATCTCCGTCGAATTCTTCGGATCAATCGCCGAAATCGCGACACCGGCGATGCCGCGCGTCAGCAGGTTGTCGAGTTCGCGGCGCTGCTCCGCGGCGGTCGCCTGGCCGGTGACGATGACCTCCATGGCGTACTCGGGATGTTCCTTGTTCGCCTTCTCCACGCCGCGGCGCGCGATGGTCCAGAAATCGGCGGCGGCGTTCGTGACGAGGGCGAGCGACTTCTTGGTACCCTGGGCTTGCGAGGCCAGAGGCGCGCTCGCGACGACGAGGGCGGCCAGCAGCAGCGCTGCGAAACGCTTCATGGACCCTTCTCCTTGGACGTTGGCGTCGGCGCGGGCCGATGCGGCGCGGAGCTTACCAGCGGCCTATGGAGGTCTGGCAACGCATTCGGGTGAGGGCCGGGCGGACCCGCGCGTCAACGGCGTTCGGTCGCTGGCCCGCCGGCGCGTGCAGCGCTAAGCAGGGGCGGGCGTGGCGGGAGAAAGCGGTGACGACGATCGACGCGTTCGAGGCGACGGCGCTGGACGGGTCGACGGTCCCGCTGGCGACCTGGCGAGGGCGGGTGCGGCTGGTGGTGAACACGGCCAGCCGGTGTGGCTTCACCCCGCAATATGCGGGGCTCGAGGCGCTGCAGCAGGAGTACGGCCCCCGCGGACTGACCGTGCTTGGTTTTCCATGCAACCAGTTCGGGGCGCAGGAGCCCGGCGACGCCGCCGAGATCCGGAGTTTCTGCGACACGCGGTTCGGTGTGAGCTTCCCGCTGTTCGCCAAGATCGCGGTGAACGGGCCGGAGGCGCACCCGCTCTATGTCTGGCTGAAGCGGGAGGCGAGGGGGATGCTGGGCCTGTCGGCGATCAAGTGGAATTTCACCAAGTTCCTGGTGGACCGGTCCGGCGCCGTGGTCGGACGATTCGCGCCCTCCAAGCCGCCGGCCTCCCTGCGTCCGGCCATCGAGCGCCTGCTCTGACCCGCCCCGATGCGGCGGCGGCCGCGTCCGGCGACTGGCCGGCCCCGGCGCGGCTCGTGCCGGCCGGCGGGCGAGTCCCAGGCGGCGACACGTGGCGCTTTTCTGCCGCGCGGCGTTCGCCTAGGCTCCGGGTCGCCATGCACATTCTCGCTTTCGTGCTGATGCTGCTCTGTCTCGGCTCCTGCGGCTCCAATTCCGCGGATGGGCAGACCTCCGTCTACCGGTCGGGCTGGGCGCAGGACCGGCAGGTGCAGCGCGACGTGGAGGCCATCGTCCGCGGCATCGAACGCGCGCGCGCCGAGAACGACCGGCTGGCGCGGGCGGCCCGTGACCCCGGTTCTGCCCGTCCTGGGTCCTGATCCTGCCCAGACGCTGCGCAGGGTGCCTTTCCCTTCGGCAACTCCCGTACGGGGCGGTGAGATTCCGTCTTCCGAACGGGGCAAGGCCCCTGGCCTTTCGATCGGGGCTGGGGCAGGTTACCGCCCGCTGACACCCCCGGCCGGGGGCGCCAGGGTGCGTCAAAATAAACAAGCGTGAACAGGGATGGCTGGCACGATGCATCGTCGGGACTTTTTGAAGACCGCGGCCGTCGCCGCGGCAGGCACGCTGGCTGCGCCGAACCTCGGACGCGCAGCCGACGCGAAGACGCTGCGGTTCATCCCGCAAGCAAACCTGGCCAACCTGGATCCGATCTGGACCACGCAGTACGTGGTGCGGAACGGTTCGCTGCTGATCTGGGACACGCTGTTCGGCGTGGACGAGCAGCTCGCGCCGCAGCCACAGATGGTCGAGGGGTACGAGACCAGTGCCGACGGCAAGACCTGGACGTTCAAGCTCCGCCCCGGCCTCAAGTTCCATGACGGCGAGCCGGTGCGCGCCAAGGACGTGGTCGCCTCGATCAATCGCTGGATGGTGCGCGACGCACCGATGGGCCTGCCGATCAAGAAGCGCACCGACGCGCTGGAGGCGGTTGACGACCAGACCTTCCGCTTCCGCCTGAACCAGCCCTACCCGAAGATGCTGTTCGCCCTGGGCAAGAGCAGCACGCCCATGCTGTTCATCATGCCGGAGCGGATCGCGGCGACCGACCCGTACAAGCAGATCACCGAGTTCGTCGGCTCCGGCCCGATGCGTTTCAGGCGCGACGAATGGGTGCCCGGCGCCAAGGCGATCTTCGAGAGGTTCGACGGCTACGTGCCCCGCAGCGAGAAGGCGAGCTGGCTCGCCGGCGGCAAGCGCATGCATTTCGACCGGGTCGAGTGGCAGATCGTGCCCGACACGGCCACCGCCTCCGCCGCGCTGCAGAACGGCGAAGTGGACTGGTGGGAGATCGCCTCGCCCGACCTCGCGCCGCTCTTGAAGAAGACGCCGAACGTGCTGGTCGACATCGCGGATCCACTGGGCAACATCGGCTCCTTCCGCATCAACCACCTGCATCCGCCGTTCAACGACGTCCGGGCCCGCCGCGCGATCCAGATGGCGCTGAGCCAGCCCGACTACATGGGCGCCGTGGTGGGCGACGATCAGACGCTGTGGAAGACGCTGCCGGGGTTCTTCACGCCCGACACCCCGCTCTACACCGAGTTCGGCGGCGACATCCTGAAGGGCAAGCGCGACTACGAGGGCGCCAAGAAGCTGCTGGCCGAGGCCGGGTACAAGGGCGAGCCGATCGTGTTGCTGGTCGCGACCGACCTCGCGATCACCAAGGCGCAGGGCGACGTGACCGCCGACCTGCTGAAGCGGATCGGCATGAACGTGGACTACGTGGCGACCGACTGGGGCACGGTCGGGCAGCGGCGGGCGAAGAAGGATCCGCCGTCCGAGGGCGGCTGGCACATCTTCCACACCTGGCACGCCGGCGCCGATTGCGTGAACCCGGCCCCCTATACGGCACTGGACGCGAGCGGCGCGACCGCCTGGTTCGGCTGGCCGAAGTCGGACCTGGTGCAGGAGAAGATCGCCGCGTGGTACGCCGCCCCCGATCTGGCTGCGGAAAAGCAGGCGATCGCGGAGTTGAACAAGGCCGCGATGGATGATGTGGTTTATGTGCCGACCGGGTTCTTCAAGGCCTACCAGGCTTGGCGGAAGAACGTCTCCGGTGTCGTGAAGGCGCCTTTCCCGGTCTTCTGGGACGTCACCAAGACCTAACGGACAACGGAGCAGTACACGTATGTTCGCTTACGCCCTGCGGCGTATCCTCGCGACGATTCCGGTCGTCCTGATCGTGGCCCTCTTCGTGTTCAGCCTGCTGTACCTCGCCCCTGGCGATCCGGCGGCGATCATCGCGGGGGACCAGGCGACGCCGGCGGACGTGGAGCGGATCCGCGCCTCGCTGGGGCTCGACCGGCCCTTCGTCGTGCGCTTCGCCGACTGGTTCTGGCACATCCTGCACGGTGACCTCGGAACCTCGATCTTCACCAACCTGCCCGTCACCCACATGATCGCGCAGCGGATCGAACCGACGGTCTCGCTGATGATCCTGACGCTGATCATCTCGCTCGCCTGTGCGATCCCGATGGGGGTGGTGGCGGCGTGGAAGCACGGCACCTGGATCGACCGGCTCGTGATGGTCACCGCGGTGTTCGGCTTCTCCACCCCGGTCTTCGTGATCGGCTACCTGCTGGCCTATATCTTCGCGCTGTGGCTGGATTGGCTGCCGGTGCAGGGGTTCACCTCGATCACCCAGGGCGTGATCCCGTTCCTGCGCAACCTCATCCTGCCGGCGGTGGCGCTCGGCCTGATCTACATGGCGCTGATCGCGCGCATCACGCGGGCGACCATGCTCGACGTGCTGTCGCAGGACTACGTGCGCACGGCGAAGGCGAAGGGCGTCGGTCAGCGCGGCATCCTGTTCCTGCATGCGTTGAAGAACGCGGCGGTGCCGATCGTCACCATCGTCGGCATCGGCTTCGCGGCGCTGATCGGCGGCGCCGTGGTGACCGAGAGCGTGTTCGCGATCCCCGGCCTGGGACGCCTCACGGTGGACGCCATCCTGCGGCGCGACTACCCGGTGATCCAGGGCGTCGTGCTGCTGTTCAGCTTCGTCTACGTGGTGGTCAACCTGGTGGTTGATCTCCTCTACACCCTGTTCGACCCGAGGATCCGGTATTGACGGCATTGAGCGCAGGAGGGTGCGCATGAGCGCGACCACCGCCCCCGATCACGTCGCGGCCCCCGTGCTGCCGGACGTGCTGCCCCCCATCAAGCAACGCGGCAAGGTGATGGGCTTCGTCCATCGGCACCCGACCATCGTGATCGGTGGAGTGCTGGTGGGCATCATGATCCTGATCGCGATCTTCGCCCCCTATCTCGGCACCAAGGATCCGACCGCGCTGGCGCCGGCACGGCGCACGCGGGAACCCTCCGCGATGTACTGGTTCGGCACCGACATGCTGGGCCGGGACGTCTACTCGCGCGTCCTGTACGGCACGCGGGTGTCGCTGCTGGTCGGCTTCTCGGTCGCCATCCTGGCGGCGATCGTCGGCACCTTCATCGGCCTCGTCTCCGGCTTCGTGCGCAAGCTCGACGCGGTGATCATGCGCTGCATGGACGGGCTGATGTCGATCCCGTCGATCCTGCTCGCGATCGCGCTGATGGCGCTGACCCGCGCCTCGGTGCAGAACGTGATCGTCGCGATCGCGGTCGCCGAGTTCCCCCGTGTCGCCCGCCTCGTGCGCGGCGTCGTGCTGTCGCTGCGCGAACAGCCTTACGTCGAGGCGGCGATCGCCTCCGGCACCCGGGTGCCGGTGATCATCTGGCGCCACATCCTGCCCAACACGCTCGCGCCGCTGATGGTGCAGGCGACCTTCATCTGCGCCTCGGCGATGATCACCGAGGCGACCTTGTCGTTCATCGGCGCCGGCACGCCGCCGATCATTCCAAGCTGGGGGAACATCATGGCCGAGGGCCGCGCGCTCTGGCAGGTCAAGCCGTACATCGTCTTCTTTCCCGCGATCTTCCTCTCGATCACCGTGCTCGCGGTGAACCTCCTCGGCGACGGGCTGCGCGACGCGCTCGATCCGCGCCTGGCGAAGCGGCTGTAACCGCCATGGCATTGCTCGAAGTCGAAAAGCTGCAGACGCATTTCGGTACCCCCGACGGCGTGGTGCGCGCCGTCGAAGGCCTGTCCTTCCACATCGAGGCCGGGGAGACGGTCGCGATCGTCGGCGAGTCCGGCTGCGGCAAGTCGGTCACCTCGATGTCGATCCTGCGGCTGATCGCGGAACCGCCCGGCAAGATCGCCGGCGCCATCCGGTTCCAGGGCAAGGACCTGCTGAAGGCCTCGGAAGCCGAGATGCGCGACATCCGCGGCAACTCGATCTCGATGATCTTCCAGGAGCCGATGACCAGCCTGAACCCGGTGCTGACCGTGGGGCGGCAGATCGGCGAGACGCTGCAGCTCCATCAGGGGATGAACGCGCGGGAGGCCGAGAAGCGCGCGATCGAAATGCTGACCCTGGTCGGCATCCCGGCCCCGGCGCGGCGCGTGCGCGAATACCCGCACCAGCTCTCGGGCGGTATGCGGCAGCGCGTGATGATCGCGATGGCGCTCGCCTGCAATCCGAAGCTGCTGATCGCCGACGAGCCGACCACCGCGCTCGACGTGACGATCCAGGCGCAGATCCTCGACCTGATGCGCGACCTGAAGACGCGCATGGGATCGGCCATCATGCTGATCACCCACGACCTCGGCGTGGTCGCGGAAATGGCGGAACGGGTCGTGGTGATGTACGCCGGCCGCAAGGTCGAGGAGGCGCCCGTCCGCGAGATCTTTGCGCGCCCCATGCACCCCTATACGCGCGGCCTGCTGGGCGCCGTCCCCATCCTCGGCTCCTCGCTGCATGGCGATGCGCGCAGCAAGCTCGCCGAAATCCCCGGCCTGGTGCCCAGCCTGCGCAAGCCGATCGTCGGCTGTGCGTTCGCCGGACGCTGCCCGATGGTGACCGATCTCTGCCGCCAGGTCGCACCCGCGATCGAACCCAAGGCCCCGGAGCACAGCGTGGCCTGTCACTACGCCGAACGCCGGATGGCCGCATGAGCACCGAACGTCCGCTGCTGGAGGTCAACGGCCTCAAGAAGCACTTTCCGATCCGCGGTGGCCTGCTGGGCCAGGAGACCGCGCGCGTCTACGCGGTCGACGGCGTCACCTTCGACGTGCGCCGCGGCGAGACGCTGTCGATCGTGGGCGAATCGGGCTGCGGCAAGTCGACCGTGGGGCGCGCCATCCTGCGCCTGTTCGACATCACCGAGGGTGAGGTCTACCTGAGCGGTGAGCGCATCGACAACATGCCGGCCACCCGGCTGCGGCCGATCCGCCAGCGCGTGCAGGTGGTGTTCCAGGACCCGTTCAGCAGCCTCAATCCGCGGATGCGGGTGCGCGACATCCTGGCCGAACCGATCCGCAATTTCGGCCTGGCCAAGAACCGCCGCGACCTGAACGAAAAGGTCGAGGCGCTGATGGACAAGGTGCGCCTCCCGCGCGACGCGGTCGGGCGCTTCCCGCACGAGTTCTCGGGCGGCCAGCGCCAGCGCATCGGCATCGCCCGCGCGCTCGCGCCCGGCGCCGACCTGATCATCTGCGACGAGGCGGTCTCCGCGCTCGACGTGTCGGTGAAGGCGCAGATCATCAACCTGCTCGCCGACCTGCAGGACGAACTCGGCCTCGCCCTGCTGTTCATCAGCCACGATCTCGCGACCGTCGAGCACCTGACGCATCGCGTGGCGGTGATGTATCTCGGCAAGATCGTCGAGGTCGCCGACCGCCGCACGCTGTTCGCGGAACCGCACCATCCCTACACGCGGGCGCTGCTGTCGGCGGTGCCGGTGCCGGATCCGACGGCGAAGCGGCAGCGCATCATCCTGAAGGGCGATGTGCCCAGCCCGATCAATCCGCCGAGCGGCTGCCGGTTCCACACGCGCTGTCCGTTCGTGTTCGATCGCTGCCGGGTGGAGGAGCCGATCCTGCGTCACGTCGGCTCCGCGCCCGGGCACAGTTCGGCCTGCCACCTCGATGAAGTGCCCGGCGGACCGGTCGTCCCCGACTAGAGGGGGGGAGGGACGACGAGAGTCGGGTCCGGGTCTCGGTGGAGCGATGTTTCTGACCGTGCGTGCGGACGGGCGGTATGCGCCGTGCGTGCGCAAGGGCGGCTCCGTTCGTGCGCGCTGCGGGAGTTTTGATTCAGCACAGAGTTGAGGCGAGTTGAGACGAGCCACAGAGGATTCTTAGAATCCCTTCTCTGTGTCTCGCCTTCACTCGCCTCAACTCTGTGTTGAATCAAAGCTCGTGCCGTCCGCACGGACGGTGCCGCCCAGGCGCACGATCCAGGCTACCACGAACACGGACGGTGCCGCCCAGACGCACGATCCAAGCCGCCACGAACACGGACACAGCGGCTAGGCGCACGGACGAATCCGTCTCCGCTTGCACCTCCGCGAACTCTCCGGCAAAGCCCCTCCAGGTCTCAAGTGGGGCGTGATCATGGAGCGATTGCTCGCGGGCTACCGCCGGTTCCGCACGGACGGGTGGCCCGAACGTCGGCGGCTGTTCGAGGAACTGGCCGATCACGGGCAGCGGCCGCGCGCGATGGTGGTGGCCTGCGCGGACAGCCGCGTCGATCCCGGCATGATCTTCGATGCCGGCCCCGGCGAGCTGTTCGTGGTGCGCAACGTGGCCGCGCTGGTGCCACCCTATGCGCCGGACCTCGCCTATCACGGCACCTCCGCCGCGCTCGAGTTCGGCGTGCGCGTGCTGCAGGTGCGTGACCTCCTGGTGATGGGCCACGGGCTGTGCGGCGGCGTGCACGGACTGCTGCACGGCGTGCCGGCGGAGGCGTCGGATTTCGTCGCCGGCTGGATGGGCATCGCCGCCCCGGTGCGCGCGCGGGCGCTCGCCTGCGACAGTCCGGAGGCGCAGCAGCTCTGCGGTGAGCAGGAAGTCGTCAAACTGGCACTGGCGAATCTGCGCGGCTTCCCCTGGATCGCGGCGCGCGAGGCGGCGGGCCAGCTCGTGCTGCACGGGGCGCATTTCGACGTGCGCACCGGACGGCTGTCGATGTTGGGCGAGGACGGCCATTTCACCGAGGTCAGCTGACCCCGTTGCGCGGCCCGCCGCGATCGCCTGAACGCGTTGCGCGGCACGCCGCGACGGCGGACACTCCACGCCGGAAGCCGCGCGCCGTGCTGCACGGGCGTCGCGGCCAACATCAACGCGCAGGGAGGAAGGTCCGCATGAAGGCCGCCGTGTTCCGTCAGGGCAAGATCGTCGTCGACAGCTTGCCCGATCCCACGCCCGTGGAGGGGCAGGTGCTGGTCCGCACCGTCAGTTGCGGCATCTGCGGGTCGGACCTGCACGCGGCGAAACACACGCACCAGTTCGTCGAACTCGCGCGGCGCGCCGGCAATCGCTGGGGCATGGATCCGGCGCGTGACGTGGTGTTCGGCCACGAGTTCTGCTGCGAGGTCGTCGAGGCAGGCCCGGGCACCCAGGGGCGCTTCGCGGCGGGCACGCTGGTCTGCTCGATGCCGCTGACGCTGGCCGGGAACACCGTGCAGGGCATCGGCTACTCGAACGACATCGCGGGCGGGTTCGCGCAGTACATGCCGCTCGCGGAACGCATGCTGCTGCCGGTGCCGAACGGCTTGCCGGCCGCGCACGCGGCGCTGACCGAACCGATGGCGGTGGGCTGGCATGCGGTGCAGGCGGCGCGGCTCACGCCCGCGGACCTGCCGCTGGTGATCGGCTGCGGGCCGGTCGGGCTCGCGGTGATCGCGGCGCTGAAGATCAAGGGCGTGCATCCGATCGTCTCGGCCGACTTCTCGCCGGCGCGTCGCGCACTGGCGTTGCGGATGGGCGCGGACGAGGTGGTCGATCCCGCGGTCACCTCGCCCTATGCGCGCTGGAGCGAGCTGGCGACGCCGGTTGGGTTCGACCCGAGCCGCTATGCGCAGATGTTCGGGATCGGGCCGAAGCGGCGGCCGGCGGTGATCTTCGAGTGTGTGGGCGTGCCGGGCGTGATCCAGTCGGTGCTGGAGGGTGCGCCGCCGGACGCGCGCGTGGTGGTGGTCGGCGTGTGCATGGAGACGGACCGGATCGAGCCGTTCTTCGGCATCGTCAAGCAGGTGAACCTGCAATTCGTGCTCGCCTACACGGCGGAGGAGTTCGCCGAGAGCCTGCGGCACATCGCGGAGGGGCTGATCGACGTCTCGCCGATGATCACCGGATCGGTCGGGCTGGACGGCGTGCAGGGTGCGTTCGATGAACTGGCCGTCCCGGAGCGGCACGCGAAGATCCTGGTCGACCCGTTCGCCTGAGCGTGGGGAGGCGGCTCGTCCGCGTCACCGCCCCCGCGTGACAGCGCCGCCGCTTCGGGCGAGAACCCGGGCGGACAGTCCGGGACCCAGCATGAACCTCCTCCCATGGCGCAAGCCGCGCTTTGCCGTCATCGAGCTGCACGGGACCATCGCCGCGCGCGGCGGCGCCCTCAGCTTCGGCGCGGTCGCCCCGGCGATCCGGCGTGCCTTCGCCGCGGCCGGCGGGCGTCCGGTCATCCTCGACATCGAGAGCCCGGGTGGCTCGCCGGTGCAGTCCGACCTGATCGCCGCGCTGATCCGGCGGGAGGCCGACCGGCGCGGCGTTCGCGTCCACGCGGTGATTCGCGAGGTCGGCGCCTCCGGCGGCTACTGGCTCGCCTGCGCCGCGGACGAGATCCACGCCAATCCGATGAGCATCGTCGGCTCGATCGGCGTGCGTGGCGGCGGCTTCGGCTTCCCGGCCCTGCTGGCGCGGCTGGGGGTCGAGCACCGGCTCTACACGGCGGGCGCGCACAAGGCGCGGCTCGACCCGTTCGCGCCGGAGAAGCCCGAGGACGTGGCGTTCGCGCAGAAGCTGCTCGATGACCTGCATGAGCGGTTCAAGGCCTGGGTGCGGGAGCGCCGCGGATCGCGGCTGCGCGGGCCGGAGGAGACGCTGTTCGACGGCGGCTTCATGCTGGGGGACGCGGCGCTGGCGCGCGGCCTGGTCGACGGGCTGAACGACGTGGACGGGTTGGTGCGGCAACTGGGCGGGGAGGGGGCGCAGATGCGGCGGTTCAGCCCCAAGCGCCGGTCCCTGCTGGCGCGCCTGCCGCGACTGGCGGCGGACGGCGTGCTGGATGCGCTGGAGGTGCGCGGGAGTGGACCGTCGTTCCGGTGAGCGGAGAGCGCGTCGGGCGGCGGGGTGCGACTGTGCACGGGGTTCTGGGTGCCGATTGACGTCGTGGATGGCCGGCCTGCGCCGGCCATGACACAGGGGCCGGCGCGGCCGTAACACGACCGGCCCACTGCCATGGCGCAGCCTCGAGCGGTCAGCCCTCCAGCCGCAGGCTTGCCAGGTCGCAGCCTTCGTCCGCCTGCAGCACCTGCTCGTGGATCAGCCGGTCCCAGCCGCGGCGCGGCCTGGCGGGCGGGCGCCAGGCGGCGCGACGCTTCTCCAGCTCCGCCGCGTCCACCAGCAGGTCGAGCGACCGGCGCTGCACGGACAGGCGGATGCGATCGCCGCTCTCCACCAGCCCCAGCGGGCCACCCGCCGCCGCTTCCGGCGTGATGTGCAGCACGATCGTGCCGAAGGCGGTGCCGGACATGCGGCAGTCGCTCATGCGCACCATGTCCTTCACCCCGGCGCGGGCGAGCCGGGAGGGGATCGGCAGGTAGCCCGCCTCCGGCATGCCCGCCGGGGTCAGCGGCCCGGCATTCTTCAGCACCAGGATGTCGTCCTTGGTGACGTCGAGGTCGGGCGAGTCGATCCGGTTCGCCAGATCCTCGAGCCCGTCGAACACCACGGCCCGCGCCTCCGTCTCGAACAGCGACGGTGTCGCGGCGCTCCGCTTCAGGATCGCGCCGCGCGGCGCCAGCGAGCCGAACAGCGCCACCAGCCCGCCGACCGGGGATACCGGCTCGCCGCGCGCGCGGATGTAGCGGCGGTCGACGAAGGCCGGCTCGACCAGCCGCTCCCGCAGCGGCGTCCCGGTCACGTCGATGCAGTCGAGATGCAGCAGGTCGCGCAGCTCCCATAGCAGCGCCGGCATGCCGCCGGCGGCGTGGAAGTCCTCCATGTAGCCCTCGCCGGTCGGCTTCAGGTCGACCAGCACCGGGGTCGTGTCCGACAGCTCGTTCAGCCGGTTCAGGTCGATGCGCACGCCGCGCCGGCCGGCCACCGCCGTCAGGTGGATCAGCGCATTGGTCGAGCCACCGAGCGCCAGCAGGACGCGGAGCGCGTTCTCGACGGAGGCGGCGGTGATCACCTGGGAGGGGCGCACCGGCGCGGTGATCAGCTTCACCGCGAGTTCCCCGGCGGCCTCGGCCGCACGCAGCCGGTCGGCATGCACCGCCGGGATGGAGCCGTGGCCGAGCGGCACCATGCCCAGCGCCTCGGCGAGGCAGGCCATGGTGGAGGCGGTGCCCATCACGCCGCAGGTGCCGGCGGTGGTGGCGAGCCGGCCCTCGATCTGCCCGATCCGTTCGGCGGTGACGGTGCCGGCGCGGTACTGCGCCCAGTAGCGGCGGCAATCGGTGCAGGCGGACAGCCGCTCACCCTGGAACGGCGTCGCCAGCATCGGGCCGGTGACCAACTGCACCGCGGGCACGTCGGCCGAGGCCGCCGCCATCAGCTGCGCCGGCACGGTCTTGTCGCAGCCGCCGATCAGCACCGCGGCGTCCATCGGCTGCGCGGTCAGCATCGCCTCGGTGTCGAGCGCGGCCAGGTTGCGGTAGTGCATGGAGGTCGGGAACAGCGACGGCTCGCACAGCGATACGGTCGGGAACGCCAGCGGCAGGCCGCCGGCCGCGAGCACGCCGCGCTTCACCGCTTCGATCAGTTCGGGGACGGTGCGGTGACAGTTGTTGTAGTCGGACCCGGTGTCGACGATGCCGACCACCGGCTTGTCGAGCATCGCCTGCGAGTAGCCCATGGACTTGGCGAAGGATCGGCGCAGATACATCGCGAAGTCGGGGTCGCCGTAATTGGCGGTGTTGCGGGCGAGGCCGCGCTTCACGGGCTTGTCGTTGGGGGGCGCTTCCTGGGTCATGCGGGGATGTTAGGCGCGGTGTGTCGCGCTGTCACACCGCCGCTGCTTCCTGCACCCGCACCACCCGGCGCAGCATCACCCCGCAGCCGGCCAGCAGCAGCCCGGCCGCGAGCGCGTTGGCGCCGAAGCCGGGATGCAGCGCATACAGCCAGGCGCTCGCCATCCCGCCCAGCGTCGCGCCGGTCTGGTAGGTGGCGTTCAGCATCGCGTTCAGGCTGCCGCGTCGTGCCGCCGGCACCAGCAGCATCGCGCCGCCCAGCATCAGCGCCAGCATCAGGTCGCGCCCGAACGCGAAGGCCACGTACAGCGCCGCCTGTCCCGGCGCGATCCCGCCCATCAGCGGCACCGCCACGGTCAGCAGCGCCAGCACCGCCGCCGTGCCGGCACACAGGCCGAGTGGATGGCGGGTGAGGGCGCTGAGGCGGCCGGAGAGCAGGGCGCCGGCCAGCCCGCCCAGCTCGCCCACGAACAGCAGGGCGCCGATCAGCCCGGCCCCGTCACCGGCCAGCGCGTGCTGCACCAGCCAGGACGGATAGGCGCCGAGGAAGACGAAGATCGCCGCCGCCCAGCAGAAATAGCCGCCCAGCATGGTGGCGGTGCCGCCGCCCATTCCGACGCCCAGCAGCCGCTCGCGGTAGAGCCGCAGGGAGACCGGCGTGGTCGCCAGCGCGCTCGCCTGGGTCGGCGGGAAGGTCGCGATCGCGATGGCGAGGCCGATCACCAGCGCCGCCAGCAGCAGGAAGGGCACCTGCCAGGCGAGCAGCCCGCCGGACCAGACGCCGATCGACATGGAGGCGAGGAACGCGACCGGCGCCCCCGACGCCACCACTCCGCTCGTCCGCGCCCGCTGCTCGGGCGGCACGTAGTCGGCGATCGCGGCGAACACCGCGGCGCCGATGCCGGGCATCGCGAAGCCGCTCAGGGCGCGTCCGAACGCCAGCATCGCCGCGTCGCGCGCCAGCGCGGTGAGCAGATAGGCGATCGCGGCGCCGATCGCGCCCAGGATCATCATGCGCTTGCGGCCGAAGCGGTCGATCAGCGGCCCCAGCAGCAGATTCCCGACCAGGGCGGCGGCGGGGAAAGCGCCGAGGACGAGGGCGGATTCGTTGCTGCTCAGCCCTAGCTCGTGCTGCGCGAAGGGCAGCAGGGGCAGCATGATCGAGATGTTGAAATGGACCGCGAAGAAGGCCGTCCAGAGAACCGCTTTGACGAACATTCGGACCCTGCCGGCCGCTGCGAGGAGCGGCAGCATGCCTGCCCTTGTCGTACCGCGTAAACCGCTCCCTGCCGCGCGGCATGGCATCGCGCCTCGCGTGCGGCCGCACGCCGCCTGGTCAGGCGGTCATGCGCGCTTGCGTTGCGTGGCGGATCGCGCCAGGCGCGCTCGGACCCGTTCGACCACCGGCCCGCAGATCACCAGCGGCGCGCAGCCATCCGCCTCCCAGTCGCGCGTCGCCGGCAACGGGTGCAGGCGCAGCACCCCGTCCGACTCGAACGCAGCCTTCTGTCCGGTGTCCAGGAAGCTCTCCACCGGCAATCCATCGGCCAACACCACGTCGTGCCGTTCGAGTTCGACATGCCAGTAGGTGACCCGCCGGCGCGCGAGCCTCCGGATCGTGTCGCCGTTCACCAGGTACTGCACCGGGATCAGCGCCCCGTCGGCGAAGACCGCATGGTCGGGGGAGAGCAGGAGCGGTCGCGCGGGCCGGCCGGGACCGAAGGCACCGGGAGCGATGCGCACGGGTTGCGCCACCGGCAGGCGTCGCAGGTCGAGCGTGCGGTGGCCGATCCAGGTGATGCGGCGCGGGCCACTTTCGAGCGTGCAGAGCATGTCGCCGACGCGCAGCCCCTCGACCGCAGCCTCGCCCGCCGGGGTGCGGAGGCGCGTGCCCTCCGCGAAGCAGGCGAGGGTCACCAGGGTACCGGTGCCGCCCGCATCCGCCGAGAGCTGGAACTGGGCGGTGAGCGCGGTCGGCAACGCCATGGTGACGCGCGCGGATCCGGACGTCATGACCAGCGCCCCGGTCTCCGCGTGGTAGTCGATGCGTGCGCCGTCGAAGGCCAGATCGGTCACGTCGATGCTGTCGCCGGCATGGAAGTCGGTGATCGCGTCGCCATCGAGATCGGCGGTCGTGCCCTGGATCTCGTTCGCCGCCGCGCCCGCGGTGATGGTGTCGGCACCGGCGCCGGGGCGGATCAGGTTGGCGTAGACGCTGCCCTGGATGCGTTCCCCGGCGCTGGAGCCGTTGATCAGGTATTGGTGGTTGGGATCCAGCCGGTAGACGGTGATGCTGGTCGGCAGCGTGTCCAGCCAGTACCGCGCGCTGTGCACGCCGATCGACGGGCCGACATTGTCGTAGACCTCGAGGCTGCCGTCGGGGTTCTTGCCGAGCACCGTCGTGGTGTGCTGGCCGTCGCCGCCGCCCGACCAGGCCATGCGCACGACATCGCCCGCCTGGACGATGCTCGACCAGTCCGCCACCGGTTGCGCCTGGTCGGAGCCGCGGTAGACGATGCGCCAGAACCCTCCCTCCACATTGGCCGAGGGATCGGTCGAGAGGTCCTCGTAGGGCATGGTCGCGCCGGCCGCCGCGGCGACCGCGTCGCCGATGAAGGCGCAGTCGTTGTCGTTCGGCACGCCGGGGTAGAAGGCGGCGAGCCGGTAGGCGCTGGCGACGATGTCGGATGGATCGACCACGCCGGAATACGCGGTCGGGCTGAGCACGCCAGGATCGATGGTCTGGAGGTAGTAGGTCAGGCGCGCGGTCGGGGTGGTGCTGGTGCCGCCGACGGTGAGGGTCAGGTAGGTGTCCGGCCCGATGTTGTTGCCGGCCTGCAGTGCGATCGCCGCGAGATCGCTGCTGGTGGCGGCGGGCGGGTCGGGGGGCAGGAAGGGGTCGTTGGGCAGGGTGGGGATGAGCGTCCCGTCGACGGTCCAGTTGGTGACCGATCCATGCGCCGGATCCCAGTATGACCAGACCCAGTCCGACATGGTCTGCGCATTCAACGCGGACAGCCCGAACGCCTGGTAGTCGGCCGGGATGGTGCCGAAGGCCTGGATCAGCACGCTCTGCAGCGAGACCGTCTGGTTCGGCGCCGCGACCACGGGCACCGGCAGCGAGGGCTGCAGCAACTGCACCCGCGGCGTGTAGGTGATCAGCGAGCCGCCATGCCCGTCCGCGCGCACATGGAAGCCGGTCTCGTTGTCGTCGGTGTAGACATAGAGCGATCCGACCTGCGTCACGCCGTCATACAACGTGAGCACGTCGCTGCCGGTGTCGTAGCTGACCGAGGTGACGGTCTGCCCGGTGATGTCGATCCGGTCACCTTGCCGCATGTTGACGAACCACCCGTCGAACCCGGCCAGGTTGTTCAGCGTCACGCGCCCGGTGTTGTCGCCGAACTCCACGTATTGCGAGCTGGCGAAGCTGCCATCGATCGTCAGGTGCCCGCCCTGCTGCAGCCGGATCTCGCCGGTCGCCGTACCGCCCAGCGTGACGTTCGGGCCGACATACACGCCGCCCTCGGCCACCACGATGCCGTCATTGGCGATCAGACCGTCGCCGGTCAGCCGCAGGCTGGCCTCGTTGGTCGACAGGATGCTGCCGTCGCCCGAGGTCGCCAGGGTGGCGCCGTTCACCAGGTTGATCGTCGTGCCGCCCAGGCGGGCGGTCGCCATGATCAGCCCGTCGAGCGTCGTCTGGCCCAGGATGTCGAGCACGCCGCGCGCCTGGTCGCCGCTGGTGAGGATCGTCGTGTCGGGCCCGATCTCGACGCCGTCGAGCGACAGCACCGGTGCACCGCCGGTGCCGGCCAGCGTGATGTGTTCGGCTTCCAGCCAGCCATGCGCCGCGGCGTCCGCCTGAGTGATGGCGACCGTGCCCGCGGTGACCGTGACGGCGTCGCCGGCCACGGGGTAGCCCGGCGCCGCGTCCGTCGGCGTGCTGGTCCAATTGGCGGCATCGTACCAGTTGCCGCTACCGCCGGCCCAGACCCGGGTGGCCGCCGAGGTGGTGACCACGGTGTCACCCCAGGCACCCACCCCGACACCGAAGGTGACGCCGGCGCTCGCGGTGAGCGACAGGGTCGCGACCACCGAACCTGCATCCGTCAGCGTGAGCGTGTGCGCAGCGGCGTCATACTGCCCGGCATCGGCGACGATGCCGCCCAGCATCAGCAGGTCACCCGGCTGCACGTCGGTGAAGGTCGGCGTGAACGCGGCCGGCGTGGTCAGCATGACCAGCCCGGCATTGTCGGTGAACTGCAGGGTCTGCGTGGGCGCGATGGTCACGTTGCTCCAGAACGTGCCGCCCTGGCTCACTTGGATGAGGCCGGTCCCGGCGAGCGCCCCGGAATACATGGACAGCAGCCCGCCGCTGGCTTGCAGCGTCCCGCCATTCGCGATCGTGCCGTTGTTGAAGATGATCGCGTTGTCGGCGCTCGCGGCGAAGGTCGCGCCCGCGCCGAGCGTCAGCGTCTGGCCCGCACGCACGTCGACGTCGAGCAGCCCGCCGGTGATGCCGGAGGCAAAGCCGAAGCTGCCGTCGAACCACGCGCTCGCGGGGACGTCGAGCGTGGTGTGGCCGGGTTCGGTCTGCCGGATCGTGACATCGGCTTCGATCGTCCCGGCATCGACGGACATGAAGCCGCCGGACGCGAGCAGGACCGCGAGATCGGCGATGCTCATGTCCCGGACACGCGGCCCATCCGCACCGATGATCACGGCGTCGCCCGCGTTCGGCGGCCCTGCCGGCGTCCAGTCTCCTGGTGTCGCCCAGTCGCCGAATTTCGGACCCGTCCAGCTATACGTGTCTGGCATGATGACACCGCGCGTTTCCTGCATTTATGCCGTCGCTTTTGGCCCTGGCAAACCGCATCGCTGTCTCTGCGGGACAGGGATCGTCATTCTGCAGATGCGAAGTTCGTGACAAGCCGGCCTCCGCTCGCGTAGGGAGCGGCGAACTGCGGAGATGAGACTGTTGCGCCCCTGCCGAACTGTTTTCGCCGTGCCATGCCTCGCCGTGCTGCTGACGCTGTCGGGTTGCGGTCCGAATTATTCGCCTGACACCTACGCTTCGAATGCGGTGCAGCAGGCGAACAAGGTGGAGCAGGGCGTGGTGGTCGGCGTGCGCGACGTGGCGGTCAGCGCCTCGGGCACCGCGGGCGCGGTCACCGGCGGGGCGGCGGGCGGGATCGCCGGCGCGCAGGTGGGCACCGGCACCGTCAGCGCCTTCTCCGCGCTCGGTGGCACGCTGATCGGCGGGCTCGCGGGCGTCGCGACGGAGCATGCGGTCGGCGACACCCGCGCCTTCGAGTACATCGTGCGCAAGGGCAATGGCGATCTGGTCAGCGTGACGCAGAAGGACACCACGCCGCTGGCGATCGGGCAGAAGGTCCTGGTGATCGCCGGCAATCAGGCGCGCGTGGTGCCGGACTACACGGTCAACC
>JAFKLG010000065.1 GCA_017304945.1 Rhodospirillales bacterium | reverse complement strand
GGACGATCGACAGCAGCGAGTCCATGCCCTTCAGCGCGTGGGATTCCACCGGCACGCCGAGCACCGGGAGCGAGGTCCAGGCGGCGCACATGCCGGGCAGGTGGGCTGCCCCGCCGGCGCCGGCGATGATCGCGCACAGCCCGCGGCCGCGGGCGCTGACGGCGTAGTCGCGCAGGCGGTCGGGGGTGCGGTGGGCGGAGACGATGCGGGTCTCGTGCGGCACGCCCAGCCGCGAGAGCATGGCAGCGGCATGCGTCAGCGTGGGCCAGTCGGACTGGCTGCCCATGATGATGCCGACGCGCGGCCCCGGCGGCGGTGTCATCAGGCGATGTCGTCCGGGATCAGGCGACTTTCCAGCCATGCGACCTCGTCCTTCAGCATCAGCTTCCGCTTCTTCAAACGCTGCAGATGGAGCTGGTCGGAGGCGCCCTGTTCGGCCAGGCGCGTGATCACGGTGTCGAGATCGCGGTGCTCGCTGCGCAGTTCGTGCAGCTTGCGCAGCAGCGAATCCCTGTCGGTCAGCATGGCATTGGCCCGCAATCGATCATGGCATCACGCTTCCGGTGATCGGGGGGAGACACTTCGCTTCGCTGTAGCGATCGGAGTGGCAATCGCGTTACAGTTCATCGCCGCGGCCGCAGCGGCGGCCGAGGGCACCACACCGAGACTGTTCGGAGGAATCTTGCCCATGAGCATGCAGGCCCGCCTGGACTCCCTCAAGGATCGCCACGCGTCTCTCGAGGCGCGCATCTCCGATGAGGACCAGCGCCCCCGCCCCGACAGCAGCACCCTGACACGCCTCAAGCTCGAAAAGCTGCACGTGAAGGAGGAGATGGAGCGTCTCCGCACGCGCGCCCATTGAGCGACCACGGCTGAACTCCGCCGCCCCGCCGTCAGGCGGCCTCGTCCGCCTCCGGCGGCGGCGGAACCGGGACGGTCCGTCCCTCACGTTCCAGGCGCTCGTTCGCCTGCGCGACCGCCATGTTCAGGTCGCTCTGACTGCACAACCCCAGGATGACCGGATCGCGCGGCTTGATGTTCGCGCTGTTCCAGTGCGTGCGGTCACGCACCTTCTGGATCGTGTCCTTGGTGGTGCCCAGCAGCTTGCCGATCTGGGCCTCGGTGAGCTGCGGGAAGTTGCGCAGCAGGAAGGCGATCGCGTCCGGCCGGTCGTTGCGCTTCGCCACCGGCGTGTAGCGCGCGCCGCGCAGGCGCTTCGGTGCGGGAAGGGCGGTCGCCGCCAGCTTCAGGCGCCGGGTCGAATCCGCCTCGCAGCGGGCAATCTCCTCCGCCGTGAGCTGCCCGTTCGCCACCGGGTCGTAGCCCACGATGCCCTGCGCCACTTCGCCATCGGCGATCGCCTGCACTTCCAGCGGATGCATGCCGCAGAACTCGGCGATTTGCGTGAAGGTCAGCGCGGTCTTCTCGATCAGCCACACGGCGGTGGCCTTGGGCATCAGCGGCAAGGTCATGGTACTGTCACTTTCACAGCCACGGTGCCGATGCGAATGGCATCGCGGCAAGATACGCCGCGCGAGCGGCCAGCTTTGGGATATGACAACCCGTCCAGGACGGGTCAAGTCAGTTTGCCGGTATCCGCTCGGAAGGAGACATACGCGAATGGCGACACTCGAGGAGGAGGATCGGCCGTTGCGCAAGCGCCGCCGGCTGGAGCCGCTGGTGCTCGACACGCTGGGCGTCGAGGAGCTGCGCGACTACATCGCCGAACTGCGGGACGAGATCGCGCGGGCCGAGGCGGATATCGGCAAGAAACAAAGCCATCGCAGCGCCGCCGACGCGTTCTTCCGCAAACCGGGCTGACCGCCACGGGCGGGAAACGGATATGCAACACCTTGCAGGCGCGAAAAAAGGGGCCGGGATGGCCCGGCCCCTGATCCCGATCCTCAGCGAGGATCATGCCGACTGAGCGTCGCGGTCAGGCCGCGGCGGCCGGGGACTGCTGGCTGTCGTTGGCGATCGCCGCGGTCGTGGCGCCACTGCCGATCGGAATGCGGCGCGGCTTCAGCGCCTCCGGCACGACGCGCTTCAGCGACACGTGCAGCAGGCCGTTCTGCAGGTCGGCCCCCTCGACCACCATGTGGTCGGCCAGCACGAACCGACGCTCGAACGCGCGGGCCGCGATGCCGCGATACAGCATCTCGGGCTTCGCCTGCTCGCTCTGCACGCGGCCGGAGATCAGCAGCGTGTTGTCCTTCGCGGTGAGTTCGATATCCGAGGGGCTGAACCCGGCCACCGCCATGGTCAGGCGATAGCTGTCATCCCCGGTCTTCTCGATGTTGTAGGGCGGATAGCTGGGCGCTTCCGCACTGGCCGCCGCATTGTCCACCAGACGCGCCAGGCGATCGAAGCCGATGGCGGTACGGAACAGCGGGGCAAAGTCGAACGTCGTCATGAGATAACCTCCTGAACAAGCAAGGTCTTGATCCCGAGCCGCCCGGCGGGCCGGCTCTGTCAGGCCCCGGGACCCCGATTGGGCATCCCGGACAGCCAACGATTTTGGATCAGACCCAGCCCCGTTCAAGAGGCATCGTAACGGCTCAGCGCTTGAGGCCGAGACCCGCGAACTTCTTGTTGAACTTGGCCACCTGACCGCCCGTATCCATGATCCGCTGCTGGCCGGTCCACGCCGGATGCGACTTCGGGTCGATGTCCAGCCGCAGCGTCTCGCCCGCCTTGCCCATGCAGGACCGGGTCTTGAACTGCGTGCCATCCGTCATGATGACGGTGATCTCGTGATACTCGGGGTGAATCCCGGACTTCATGCGCCAAACTCCTGCCGGCGCCGCCGATCCCGACCGGCCGCGCGAAGCCGCGGCGTATAGCGGGTTGGACGGCGCGGGTGCAAGCGGGGTGGGCGCGAGGCTCTGCCCCGGACCCTGCCAGGGGCTCTGCCCCTGGACCCCTCCCCGCTTGCGCGCGCGGCGCCGGCGCGCTAAATGCTGCGGCATGGCACAGACGCGACGTCCCGCCTCACGATTTTGGTACCGCTGGTACAGCCCGGCGGCCTAGGATCGTGCACCCGTAGCAAGTTCCCGAAGCCGCCCTCTCCGGCGGCTTTCGTGTTTCTGCGGGCCAGTAGGCTCGGAAATCCGTCGGACAGGGTGGCCTTCTCAGTCAGGAGGTTCCCAATGTCCCGTTCCGATTTCGACTTCGACGTGGTCGCCGGCGCGTCCATGCCGCCCCCCGCGCCCCAACCCCAACCGAAGCCGCAGCCTGCGCCGCAACCGGCGCGGTGAGGCAGGTCAGCGCGCCAGGCGGCTGATCCCCATCGCTTGGCGCATGAACAGCCGCTTCAGCGGCCCGGCGCGATCGACCGCGGCAATGCCGAGGTCACGCGCCAGCCGCAGCGGGCGCAGGTCGGTGCTGAACAGCCGGTCGAGGCCGTCGGTCATCGTCAGCATCAGCATGTTGTCCGGCCGCCGCCGGCGCTGGTAGCGCGCGAGCAGCGCCGCGCTGCCGGGATCCTCCCCGGCGGCAACCGCCGTGCCGACCAGGTCCGCGAGCGCGATCGCATCGCGAAAGCCGAGATTGAGCCCCTGGCCGGCAATCGGGTGGATGCCGTGCGCCGCGTCGCCCGCCAGCGCGAGGCGCGTGTCCACGTAGCGATGCACCAGCATTGCCGAGAGCGGGTAGTGCCAGCGGCGACCCACCACCCGCACGGCCCCGAGATGGTCGCCGAGGCGGCGTCCGATCTCCCGGTTGAAGCGGGGTTCGTCGAGCGCGATCAGCGTCTCGGCGCGCTGCGTCCGGTCGGTCCACACGATCGCGGAGACGTTCGCCGCGCCGCCGGCCTCGGCATCGGGGCTGGCCGCCATCGGCAGCTGCGCGAACGGGCCGGCGGGCAGGAAGTGCTCGAGCGCGACGCCGTGGTGCGGGCGCTCATGCGCGACGGCGCAGACGATGCCGGTCTGGTGGTAGGGCAGGTGGGTGACCGGGATGCGCGCCTGCTCCCGCAACGGAGAGCGGCGCCCCTCCGCTGCCACCACCAGGCGGCAGGCGATGCGCGGGCCGCCGGCGACCTGCACGGTCACGCCGTCCTCCCGGCGTTCGACCGTGGTCTCGGCGGGGGCGAAGACGCGGAGCATGGGCAGGGTCGGCATCAGCGCGTTCAGCGCGACTCGCAGGCTGCGGGCCTCCACCATCCAGCCGAACGGACCGGCCTGCTCGCCGACGTCGCGGTGGTCGAAATGCAGGTGCAGGCGGGAGGCTGGGCGGCCGATCCGGCCATCGGTGACGCGGATGTCCAGGATCGGGCCGGGCACCTGCGGCAATTGGTCCCACAGGCCGGCCTCCTGCAGCAGCGGCTGGACGCCGGCGGCGATCGCGTAGGCGCGTCCGTCGAAGGCGGGGTGCTCCATCGGTGGCAGGGCGGCGCGGTCGATCACCACCGTGCGCACGCCCGCCATGGCGAGCCGGCAGGCGAGCGTGCCGCCCACCGGTCCGGCGCCCATCACGCAGACATCCGCTTCGATCGTTTCGGTCATGCTGGTCCTCATGGGCCGTCCCCCGGCCGCAGGCGCGGCACACTGGTCCGTTGCGCCGGGATGGGCAAGCGCGCCTCCCGCACTGCGCATGGGCCGCGTCGCGTCGCCGGCCGGCAGAGGCGTCGATCGGCGCCTCGGCACGCTTGCCTGGGGCCGAATGTCGAGGCCGGGGTGTTCTGCGATCTCGCGCGCCGCGCTAGCGTCGGCATCCCAGCAGGAGAGTGCGCATGCCGTCCGACAGCCGTATCGTCGCCGAGGTCGACTTCACCCGTGACGGCCGCCAGCATGGGTTCCTGCGCCTGTTCCACTCGGTCCACAGTTCCGCCTACGGGTTCATCCCCGTCCCGGTCGTCGTGCTGCGCAATGGCGACGGGCCGACCGCCCTGCTGGTCGCCGGCAACCACGGCGACGAGTACGAGGGACAGGTGGCGCTCGCCAACCTGGCGCGACGTCTCGACCCGGCGCGGATGCGCGGCCGCGTGATCATCCTGCCGGCGTTGAACCTGCCTGCCGCGGTGGCGGGGCGGCGCACGTCGCCGATCGACGACGGCAACCTGAACCGCTCCTTCCCCGGCGATCCGAACGGCACGCCCACCCAGCAGCTCGCCTACTACGTGGAGCATGAGCTGGTGCCGATGGCCAACCTGGTCTGCGACCTGCATTCCGGCGGTTCGTCGTTGATGTACCTGCCCACCGCGCAGTTGCCCGGCTACCGGCCGGACGAGCTCGGCGCGCGCGGGCTCGCTGCGCTCGCGGCGTTCGGCGCCGAGACGGCCTATGTCGTGGCGGCGAACCAGGGCGGCGACCAGACGCTCACCGGCGCCTGCTTGCGCCAGGGGGTATTGAGCGTGGCCACCGAGGCGGGCGGCGCCGGTCACCTGACCGCGGGCGCGCTCCGCATGGTGGAGCGGGGCGTGAACAACCTGCTCGTCCACCTCGGGGTGCTGCAAGAGGCCGACCGGATCGCGCCGCCGCAGCCGACCCGACTGCTGGAGGTCGGCGGCCCGGACTACTACGTCTATGCCTCCGACAACGGCGTGTTCGAACCGCTCGCCGAACCGGGCGAGACGGTGATGGCGGGTCAGCCTGCGGCGCGGCTGCATTTCCCCGAGACACCCTGGGCGGAGCCGGTGCTGCTGAGCTTCCAGCGCAAGGGCGTGGTGCTGTGCAAGCGCATGCCGGGCCGCTCGATGCGCGGCGACTGCCTGTTCCATCTCGGGACCGAGATCGGCCCCGGCGGCCCCTATTCCGGGTAGATCATCTTCCGCGTCACGCCGCCATCCACCACGAACTCGGCCCCGGTGATGAAGCGGCTGTCCGGACCGAGCAGGAAGGCGGTGAGGGCGGCGATGTCGTCGGGGACGCCGACGCGCCCGGCCGGGTGGAACGCGTGCTCCTCCGGCGTCGGCTGCGGCCCGGCGGTCAGGATCCAGCCGGGGCTGATGCAGTTGACGCGCACGTCGGGGCCGAGGCTGATCGCCAGCGCATGCGTCAGCGCCACGATCCCGCCCTTGCTCGCGGCATAGGCCTCGGTGTTCGGCTCCGACATGTGCGCGCGGGTGGAGGCGACGGTGACGACCGCCCCTTTCGCCGCACGCAGCAGCGTCTCCGCCGCGCGCACCAGCAGGAACGTGCTGGTCAGGTTGACGCCGATCACCTGCGACCATTCCGCCAGCGTCAGATCGGCGATCGGCTTGCGGATCATGATCCCGGCATTGCAGACGAGAGCATCGAGCCGGCCTTCCTGTGCGGCGATGCCGGCCACCAACGTCGCGACCGAGGTCTCGTCGGCAACGTCGCACGTCACCGCGCGCCCGTTGGCGGGCGGCACGGCGGCCGGGTCACGGTCGGCGATGACGACGCGCCAGCCGTCCGCGTCGAGGCGTGCGGCGATGGCGGCGCCGATTCCATGTCCGCCACCGGTGATCAGGGCAACGCGGTTGGCCATGCCGTTCTCCTCGGGCTGAACGTCGCGGGGGCTAACACGGTCGCCACGACCTCGCTATCGTTTCAGCGGGGCAGGGGCGTCCGGAAAACGGATCCGTCAATCACCATCCGACGATTGGGAGCGAACATGCGCGTCCTGCCCCTGCTTGCCGGCCTTCTTGCCCTGGCCGCGATCCAGCCGACCGAAGCGCAGACGCTGCGCATCGGCATGCGCGACGATCCCGACCTGCTCGACCCCACCTTCTCACGCACCTATGTCGGCACGGTGGTGATGACGGCCCTGTGCGACAAGCTGTTCGACTTCGACGACAAGCTGCAGATCGTGCCGGGGCTCGCCACCAGCTCGCAATGGGTGGATCCGCAGACGCTGCTGATCAAGCTGCGGCCGAACGTGACGTTCCAGGATGGCACCCCGTTCGACGCCGCCGCGGTCGTCTACACGCTGCAGCGGCACCTGACCGCCAGCGGCAGTTTCCGCCGCAGCGAGATCGGCGCGATGGACCATGCGGAGGTCGTCGATCCGCTCACCGTGCGCGTCGTGATGAAGCAGCCCTTCTCGCCCTTCGTCGCGGTGCTGACCGATCGCGCCGGCATGATGGTCTCGCCCAAGGCGGCGGAGGCGGCGGGCAAGGAGTTCGGGCTGCATCCGGTCTGCGCGGGGCCGTTCAAGTTCGTCGATCGCGTGGCGCAGGACCACATCACGCTCGAGCGCTTCCCGGGATACTGGGATGCGGCGCGCATCCACTACGACCGCGTCACCTATCGCGTGATCCCCGACAGCAGCATCCGACTCGCGAACCTGCAGTCGGGCGCATTGGACATTGCCGAGGTCGCACCGCTCGATGCCGCCGCGGTCGAGAAGAACCCCGCCCTCCAACTCGTCTCCGTCCCCTCGCTCGGTTATGGCGCGCTCACCGTCAACACCGGCGATGCCGTTGCCGCCAACACGCCGCTGGGGCGCGATCCGCGCGTGCGGCAAGCCTTCTCCCTGGCGCTCGACCGCGCCGCGCTGAGCCAGGTGGTGTTCGCCGGGATGTATATCCCGAATGCCCAGGCGACCTCGCCGCTGAGTCCGCTCTACGCGCCGTCGATCGCGGTGCCGGGACGTGACGTGGCGAAGGCCAAGGCGCTGCTGAAGGACGCGGGCGTGAAGACGCCGTACACCGTGCCGCTGGTCGTCTACAACACCCCGCAGGCGGTGCAGACCGGCGAGGTGATCCAGGCGATGGCCGCCGAAGCCGGGTTCGACGTGAAGATCAACGCGATGGAGTTCGGCACGGCGCTCGCGACCGTGCAGCGCGGCGACTTCGCGATGGCGCTGGGCGGCTGGTCGGGCCTGCTCGACACCGACAGCAATGCCTGGACCTTCCTGCACACTGGCGGCGCGCTGAACATGGCGCGCTACGCCAACACGAAGGTCGATGGGCTGCTCGACCGCGCACGCGCGGCGACGGACGTGGCGGAGCGGCGCGACCTCTATGCCGGCGTGTGGACGCAGGTGAACCAGGACATGCCGCTGATCTATCTCTGGACGACGCGCAACATCCAGGGCGTGTCGCGCAAGGTCGCCGGGTTCTCGCTGCGCGCCGACGGCCTGCTGCGGCTGCAGGACGTGCGTCCCGCCCCGTAGCGCGGCGCGCGATTTGAGTCCCAAGCCGAACTGACTTCTCGTAGTGTGGTAGCGCGCCCACGCCAAGGGCGCGTCAACGACAAGGCCAACGTGCCGCACAGGGAGTCAAATATGACCAAGTCAAGCATGCCCAGGTCCTGGGCAGTCTCGCGTCGTCATGCCTTGAAGCTGGGGACCGCCGCCGCCGCATTGCCGCTCGTGCACATCCGCAGCGCCGGCGCGGCGGGCAAGCTGAACATCGGCTTCTGGGACCATTGGGTTCCCGGCGCCAACGGGGTGATGCAGAAGCAGGTCAACGCCTGGGCTGAGAAGAACAAGGTGGAGGTCACCGCCGACTTCATCACCACCACGGGCGGTAAGCTGCAACTGACGCCGGCGGCCGAAACCCAGGCCAAGGCCGGCCATGACGTGATGACGTTCATCACCTGGGACGTGCAGAACTACGCCGACAGTTTGGAGCCGGTGGACGAGGTGATGAAGCGCCTCACGGCGGCGAACGGCGATGCCAACAGCGTCGCGACCTATCTCGCCAAGTACAAGGGCCATTGGGCGGCGGTGCCGTCGAGCAGCGGCACGCAGACCAAGCCACCCTGCGCGCGGATCAGTTGGTTCAAGAAGCACGGGCTCGATCTGCAGGCGATGTACCCGGCGGGGGACGACAAGAACGCGCTGCAGGATGCGTGGACCTGGGAAGCGTTCATGAAGTACGCCGAACTGGCGGTGAAGGACAACATGACCTTCGCGCTGGGCATGGGCGGCGGGCTGAACACCGATGCCACCGACATGCATGGTGCGCTGTTCGCAGCCTTCGGTGGCACGCTGATCGATGCCGAGGGCAAGTCGCAGCTCAAGTCGGACGGCACGCGCCAGGCACTGGAATTCGCCCAGCGGCTGGTGAAGTTCTATCCGGCCGACGCGGTGAGCTACGACGACGCCTCCAACAACCGCGCGCTGATCTCCGGCAAGTCGGCGCTGATCTTCAATCCGCCCTCGGCCTGGGCGGTCGCCAAGCGCGACAGTCCGGAGGTGGCGGCGGATTGCTGGACCTTCCCGGCGCCGTCCGGCCCGAAGGGTCGCTTCGTGCCGACGCAGAGCTACTTCTGGGGGGTGTACAAGTTCAGCCAGAACAAGACGGCGGGGAAGGAGCTGATCGAGTTCCTGATGCAGCGCGACAATGTGGAGGCGCGTGACGTGGCGAGCGAGGGCTACGATCTGCCGCCCTACGCCAAGCTGAACGACTTCAAGATCTGGGAGGAGGTCGGTCCGCCCAAGGGCACCGTCTACAACTACCCGATCCGCGCGACGGCGGCGCAGAAACCGTCGCTCACCGGGGCTGAGGCGGCGCCGGAAGTTGCCGTGCAGATCTACAACCGTGGCGTCCACAACCAGATGATGGCGCGGCTGCGCGACGGGCAATCGATCGCCCAGGTGATCGCCTGGACCCAGAACGAGCTGGAAGGCTACGCGCGGTAGATCGCGGGCGCTGCGGCGAACCCTGCAGCGCCCGTGATCGGCGATTGGCGCGCCACCGGCACGCCCCCGGCGAGTTCGGGCGGCAGGCGGCGCGTGACGTGATGAGTCTCAGCGATCGTCCCCTCTCCGGCGTGGGAGAGGGGACGCGCGGATCAGGCAGCGGCGGTATCGAGGGCCTGGTCCAGATCGGCGAGGATGTCGTCGATGTGCTCGAGCCCGATCGAAAGGCGCACGTAGCCCGGCGTGACGCCGGTCGCGGCCTGTTCCTCGGCGGTGAGCTGGCTGTGCGTGGTGCTGGCGGGATGGATCGCCAGGCTGCGTGCGTCGCCGATATTCGCCACGTGGTAGAACAGTTTCAGCGCATCGATGAAGCGCCGTCCTGCCTCATGGCCGCCGGCGAGTTCGAATCCGAGCAGGCCCCCCTGGCCGTGCGGGAGGTATTTCGCGGTGCGTTCGGCGCCAATGCCCTGGTGCTGCGACGGATGGATCACCCGCGCGACGCCCTTGCGCCCGGCGAGATAGGTGGCGACGGCGAGCGCGTTCTTGCTGTGCTCGCGCATGCGCAGCGGCAGCGTCTCGAGTCCCTGCAGGAACAGGAAGGCGTTGAACGGCGACAGCGCCGCGCCGAGGTCGCGCAGCAGCGTCACGCGCAGCTTGAGGATGTAGGCGATGGGTCCGAGCGGCTTGGCGGCCTGGGACCAGACGGCGCCGTGGTAGGACGGGTCGGGGCTGTTCATCAGCGGCTGGCGCGCCGGGTTCGCCTCCCAGTCGAAATTGCCGCCGTCGATCACCACGCCGCCGATCGAGGTGCCATGGCCGCCCAGGTATTTGGTGGCCGAGTACATCACCACCGCGGCGCCATGATCGAACGGACGCACCAGCAGCGGGGCGGCGGTGTTGTCCATGATCAGCGGAACGCCGAAGCGGCGGCCGATCGCGGCCACCTCGGCGATCGGGAACGGCACCAGCTTGGGGTTGGGCAGCGTCTCCGCGTAATAGGCGCGGGTCTTGTCGTCGGTGGCGCGGGCGAAGGCCTCGGGGTCGGTCGGGTCGACGAAGCGAACCTCGATGCCCTGGTCCTTCAGCGTGTTCGCGAACAGGTTCCAGGTGCCGCCATACAGGTCGGTGGAACTGACGATGTTGTCGCCGGCGCGGGCGAGGTTCTGCACCGCGTTGGCCGACGCCGCCTGGCCGGAGGCGAGCGCGACCGCCGCCACGCCGCCCTCCAGCGCCGCGATGCGTTTTTCGAACGCATCGGTGGTCGGGTTCATGATGCGGGTATAGATGTTGCCCAGTTCCTTGAGCCCGAACAGGTTCGCGGCGTGTTCGCTGCTGTCGAACTGGTAGGAGGTGGTCTGGTAGATCGGCACGGCCACGGCATTGGTCGCGCTGTCGCGCCGCCAGCCGGCGTGCAGGGCCAGGGTCTCGGGGTGCTTGGACGACATGCGTGATCTCCCCCTCGGAGGTGTCGATACGGCGTTCGGGGGCGGACTATAGAGGCGGCGCGGCCGGGGGAAAGCGCGGGAATTTGCTTGCGGGATCGGCGGGCGGCAGGGAAGGGGTTTGCCGTTCCGGACGATCGCGGAGGGATTCCTGTCGCGCGGCCACGCCGCGTCGCGGCATGGATCAGCCGGACTGGCGAGGGTCCGGCCGTGGCACGTGGCCGCTGAGTGAACGGCCGGTGCGGCCGTGTTCGTCGATGTCGGTCACCAGGGCGGCGGCCCGTTGGACCGTCATGTCGCGCAGGAGATGCACGCCGCCGGCGACGGTGGAGAGTTTCACGCTGCCCTGCTCGTCGTAGATCGCCACCACGTGCTGGGCGCGGACTTTGACGAGGCCGCCGCCTTCGACCTCGAAGGTGACCCAGCTCATCGGGCGCTCACGAGCGAGCGTCGCGCGACGGCGCGCAAGGGGTCAGCGCGCCCCACGGGCGTGCCGGTAGGCTGCGTATTCCGAGGCGCTGACGCCGTCGTAGGACATCCGGAACGGCTGCTTCTTGCCATCCGCCGCAACTGGCGCCGGCGCCGGCGCCGCCGGCTTTGCCGACCGTGTGGCAGCCTTGCGCGGCGCGGGGGCGCCGATCGCGACGTGGGAAATCCCCTCGTTGGCGCGCCGGTCCTTGTTCCAGCTCGTCACGTCCTTCCGGAGATTGGCCATCATCGTCTCCTCCGTGGCGGGAGGGGCGTCGGGCGCGGCGTCGCGCGTATCGGGATCCTGCATGGGGCTCGCTTTCGTCGCGCCGTGGCGCGTCAGGGGGAATGGATCAGCTCGTGGCGTCGGTGGCGTGTCGACGTGCTCAGGCAAGCCGGCGTTCGGCATGCTGCGCGCGGGCCGGCGCGTCCGGCGAATCGTCCACGTCGTCGGTCCAGATGTTCAACGTGCCGGTGATGCTCTCGGGGCGGATCGCGAACAGCGATCGCGCGAGGTCCTCGATGCGCGTCTGTTGGGTGGCGAAGCGGGTGAGGAGGTCGCGCGGCGCGATGAAGGAGGCGCCGGTCAGCGCCTCCAGCGCGCCGCGTGAAATGGCGCATGGACGCGTGATGCCGCCCATATCCACCGTGAAACGGATGCGTTGTCCGTCCCATCGTGGCGCGGGCGCGCCAGAGGCGTTCACAGCCGGCATGGTGCGGGCAGACGGGGTCGGCGCCTTGCGCGCGGGCAAGAACGATCTCATCGGGATGCTTTCACGGCGAGCTGATGTCGTGCCCACCAGGCGAGAGGAGCGCCGTTCCGGCAAGCCGGTGCTGGCGAGTCACATCGGCGCGCTACCGTAACGCGGACGGAGGCCGGATTGCCTCCGCGAGGAGCGCCTCCCGATGGAGACGTGCCTACAGGTGGCCCTGACCAGCCGCGGTTTCAATCGAAATCGACGATTGCCTCCAAACTGACAAATGGCGGGTGGCGCGATCAATGACCACGCAACGCCGGCATCACCTGGTCGCGGAACAGCGTGAGGCTGGCGGCGGTCTGCTCCCAGCTCATCGGTCCGAGGCGGAACTGCATGATCAGGCCGCCGACACCGGTCTTGCCGAGGATCGCGAGCTTTTCCGCGACCGTCGCCGGCGAGCCGCAAACCAGCGCGTGTTCGGCCTGGGCGTGCGGCGGCGGCGCGGCGCCTGCCGGCGGCATCGGCAGGATCGAGGCGCCCTGTTCGGCATAGACCCGGTGGCGCATCTCGACCCGGAACTCATGCATCGCCTCGAAGGCGGGGCGCGCGATGCGTTCGGCTTCGGCGTCCGTCTCGGCGACGAAGACGTTGCGCCACACCCAGCATTCGTCGACGCAGGCGGCGATCGCGGCTTCGTCCATGCCGCGCTCCCGCAGCGTGCGGCGATACAGATCCATGCGGTGCGCGGTCACGTCGTTCGGCTGCACGTTCATCATGAAGGGCTGCCCGCGCCGTGCGATGTCGAGCATGCCGTGCTCGCTCGCCGCCGCGCGGATCAGGTACGGGTGCGGCCGGGTGAACGGCGCCGGACGCAGCGCCGGCAGCTTGACGTCGAAGAACCGGCCCTTGTGGGCGACGGGTTCGCCCTTCCAGGCCTCGATCATCAGCGCCTCGGCTTCCTCGAAGCGATCCTGCGCCTCGGCATGATCGATGCCGAAGCCCTGGTAGTCGTAGATGTTGTAGGCGGTGCCGCGGCCCAGGCCGACGATCAGCCGGCCGCCTGACAGATGGTCGATCACCGCCATCTGTTCGGCGAACCGGATCGGGTGATGCAGCGCCATCTGCGCCACCGCGAAGCCGATCTTCGCGCGCGTCGTGGCGGTGGCGAGTGCCGCGCCGAAGCTGACCGGATCGACATAGGCGCAGATGCCGTCGAAATGATGTTCCGCCAGCCAGATCACGTCGAAGCCGAGTTCGTCCGTGAGTTGCGCCTCGCGCAGCGTCTCCCGGATCACGCGGCCATCGTCGTCCGGCGTGCGGCTCTCGGGGAACAGGAAGTTGGAGAATTTCATCGCGGTCCTCGTCTCCGGCGGCGGGGCAAGGATCGGCTGTCGGGCGCGGCGATGCAATGCCCCGTGCGCAAGGTGCGCCGGGGCCTGCCGGGAGGCGGAGGAAAGCGGCAGACGTGGCCTCGGATTTGCAAAACGTGGCCTCGGATTTGCAAGTCGACCGGCATCATTCGGAGGAAGCCGCCATGACAGACCTGCACTTCCTGACGATCGCCGAGGCGGCGGACCTGCTTCGCACGCGCGCGCTCTCGCCGGTCACGCTGACCGAGGCGTTCCTGCGCCGGATCGAGCAACTCGACGGCAAGCTGAACAGCCACATCCTCGTGCTGGCCGACCAGGCGCTCGCGGATGCCAAGCGGGCGGAGGCGGAGATCGCCGCGGGGATCTACAAGGGCCCGCTGCACGGGATCCCGGTCGGGCTGAAGGACATCTACAACACCGCCGGCATCCCCACGACCGGGCACTCGGCGCTGTTCCGCGACCATGTTCCCGCCGAGGACGCGTTCACCGTCGCAGCGCTGCGCGAGGCGGGGGCCGTGATCACCGGCAAGCTCTCCACCTGGGAGTTCGCGATCGGCGGTACCTCCTTCGACCTTCCCTGGCCGCCGGCGCGCAACCCGTGGAACCTGTCGCGCGACCCGTCCGGCTCCTCGTCCGGATCGGCGGCGGCGATCGCGGCCGGGCTCTGCCTCGGCACCATGGGGTCGGATACCGGCGGCTCGATCCGCGGGCCGGCGGCCTGGTGCGGCATCGCCGGCCTGAAGCCGACCTATGGCTATCTCAGCCGCCGCGGCGTGCTGCCGCTGTCCTTCTCGCTCGATCATGCCGGACCGATGTGCTGGACCAGCGAGGATTGCGCGCTGATGATGCAGGTGCTCGCGAAGCACGACCCGCTGGACGCGGCGAGCGCCACCGTACCGCCGGTCGACTTCGCCGCCGCGCTGCAGGGCAGCCTCACGGGGCTCCGGGTCGGCGTGGTGCGCCACTTCTTCGAGCGCGATCTCGCCACCGATCCCGACGTGATCGCGGCGCTCGAAACCTCCTTGTCGGTCCTGCGGGATCTCGGGGCGCGGGTGGGCGACGTGACGCTGTCGCCGTTCAGCGTCTACGGCGATGTGGCCACCCTGATCTCGCGCTCCGAGTCCTACGCCTTCCACCAGGCGTGGCTGCGCAGCTCGCCCGAACTGTACGGGGCGTATGGCCGCCAGCGGTTGATGGCGGGCGCGTTCATCGCCGCGGCGGATTACGTCAACGCGCAGCGGCAACGTGCCAAGCTGGTCGCCGAGATCGCCGCGGTGATGCGCGACGTGGACGTGCTGGTGTTCCCGACGGCGCGCTGCGTGGCGCGGGAGATCGGCGAGGATACGATGGCGAGCGGCTACCAGCCGTTCTTCAACCGCGCCTTCAACGTCACCGGCAACCCGGGCCTCTCCATCTGCAACGGCTTCAGCGCGGACGGGCTGCCGCTGTCCCTGCAGATCGGCGGCCGCCCGTTCGAGGATGCGCTGGTGCTGAAGGTCGGGCATGCGCTCGAGCGCGCCCTCGGCACCCGGTCGCGCCGCCCCGAATTCGCGTGCTGAGCGAGCGCCTCCTCCCCGCGCGGGACGGGGAGGAGGCGCCGGCCCTCAGCCGACGCTGACGGTGGTGAGGTCGACGAACCAGCTCTGCACCGGCTGGAACCCGTGCACCTTCTTCGACAGCGCGCGCGGGTTGAGATCGTGCACGATGAACAGCCATGCCGCCTCGTCGACGACGATGCTGTGCGCCCTCGCCAGCAGCTTGGTCTGCTCCGCGGGGTCGAACGAGGCCTGGGCCTGCTTCAGCAGCGCGGTCGCCTCCGCGTTCGCCCAGTGCCCCCAATTGTAGTTGGTGGGCGAGAAGCTATCGATCGCATAGTAGCGGAACATGGTCGAGGGATCGACCGAACTCAGGCTGATGTTGATGCCCTGCACGCCATGCGACTGCGGCGCCTTCGGGTCGGAGCGGATGGCGACGAGCATGGTGCCCCATTCCACCACGTCGAAGTCGATGTCCATGCCGACGGCTTTGAAGTTCTGCTGCATGTACTCGTTCATCGGGATCGGCAGCATCTGCCCGGACCCCGAGGTCGAGATCATGATCTTCGCCTTCAGCGGCTTGTCGGGCCCGTAGCCGGCTTCCTTGAGCAGCGCCTTCGCCTTCGCCGGATCGTAGGTGTATTTCTGCTTGGGCTCGCCGAAGAACGGCGTTCCCGGCGGATACAGGCCGGACGCCGGCTTGGCGATGCCGTTGATCAGCTTGATCAGCCCCTCGCGGTCCAGCGCGTAGTTGATCGCCTGGCGCACCCGCACGTCCTTGAAGGGCGAGTCGTCGGTGCAGTTCAGCACGTACGGATAGGTGTGCGGATACGGCCAGAGCAGCACGTTGAAGCCGGCCTGCTTCAGCGACGGGATGGAATCCGGGGCGGGCACCTCGATCCAGTCGACCTGGCCCGACCGCAGCGCGGCGATGCGGGTGGTCGCCTCCGCCATCGGGTGGACGAACAGCTTCTCGAGCTTGGGGATGCGGTCCTTGTCCCAATAGTCCGCGTTGCGCGCCATCTCGACATACTGGCCGGCCACCACCCGCACGATCTTGAACGGGCCGGTGCCGGACGGCTTCTTGGCGAACTCCGCCCAGTTCTTGCCGGTCGCCTCCCATTGCGCGGGGCTGACCATCAGCACGCGCGTCAGCAGCCAGGGCAGGAAGCTGAACGGATACTTCGTGGTCATCGCGATGGTCTTGTCGTCGACCTTCTCGAAGCTGTCGACCATGGAGACCGAGGCGCGCACGATCGGCGCCGACGTCGCGTCGTATTGCGGCGACTTGTCGTCGTAGACCCGGCGCAGGTTCCAGATCACCGCATCGGCCGAGAACGCCGACCCGTCATGGAACTTCACGCCCTCGCGCACCGTGAACAGCCAGCGCAGCGGGTTGCTCTTGTCCGGCTCCCAGGCGGTGAACAGGCCCGGCTTGATGTTCGCCGGCTTGTCCGGGTCGTTGCGCAGGTCCCAGTTCACCAGCGCGTCGTAGGGTTGGTAGCCCAGGAAACGATATCCCTCGAACCCGTTGTTCGGAATCCCGTGCGTGGTCGGGATATCGGCCGCGGTCATCGCGATGCGCAGCGTGCCGCCGCCGGCGGCCTCGGCCGGCAGCACCGGTGCGGCGGCGCCCGCGGCCGCGGCAAGCATCAGGGAACGTCGGGAGATCATCATCATACCTGCGCTGGTTGTGGAATGGGAACGGCTTGCCCCACATGGACGTGGCTGCCGCGGCCAATCACCGCGGCAGCGTCGAACGTCGGACGGAAGCGGCTCAGCTCATGCTGATCTGGGTGAAGTCCTGGTACCAGCTCTGCGCCGGGTTGAAGCCGGTGACCTTCTTCGACATGGCGCGCGGATTGAGGTCGTGCACGATGAAGAGCCACGGGGCCTCGTCCACGACGATCGCATGCGCCTTGGCCAGCAGCTCCGTCTGCTCCTGCGCGTTGAAGGTCGCCTGGGCGCGGCGCAGCAGGTCGGTCGCCTCCGCGTTGTCCCAATGCCCCCAGTTGTAGTTGGTGGGCGAGAAACTGTCCTTCGCGTAGTAGCGGAACATCGAGGACGGATCGGTGAAGCTCAGGCTGATGTTGATCCCGTCCACCCCATGCGACTGCGGCGCCTTCGGGTCGGAGCGGATGGCCACCAGCATGGTGCCCCATTCCACCACGTCGAAGTCGATGTCCATGCCGACGGCCTTGAAGTTCTGCTGCATGAACTCGTTCATCGGGATCGGCAGCATCTGCCCGGACCCCGAGGTGGAGATCATGATCTTCGCCTTGACCGGCTTGCCGGGCCCGTAGCCCGCCTCCTTCAGCAGCGCCTTCGCCTTCTCCGGATCGTAGGTGTATTTGTTCTTCGGCTTGCCGAACAACGGATCGTCGGGCGGATACAGGCCCGCCGCCGGCTTGGCGATGCCGTTCAGCATCTTGCACATGCCTTCGCGGTCCACCGCATAGTTCAGCGCCTGGCGCACCCGCACGTCCTTGAACGGGGAACTGTCGGTGCAGTTGAGCGCGTACGGGTAGGTGTGCGGATACGGCCACAGGCTGATCTGCAGCCCCGCCTGCTTGAGCGAGGGGATCGAATCCGGCGGCGGCACCTCGATCCAGTCCACCTGGCCGGAGCGCAGCGCCGCCACGCGCGTCGTCGCTTCCGGCATCGGATAGACGACCAGCTTCTCGAGCTTCGGAATGCGCTTCGCATCCCAGTAGCCCTCGTTGCGGGTCATCTCGGCATACTGGCCCTGCACCACCTTGGTGATCTTGAACGGGCCGGTGCCGGACGGCTTCTTGGCGAACTCCGCCCAGCTCTTGCCCACCGCTTCCCATTGCGCCGGGCTGGCGATCAGGATGCGGGTCAGCAGGTAGGGCAGGAAGCTGAACGGATACTTCGTCGTCAGCACGACGGTCTTGTCGTCCGCCTTCTCGAACGTGTCGATCATCGAGACCGTGGCCCGCACGATCGGCGCGGCCGGCGCATCGTATTGCGGCGACTTGTCGTCGTAGATGCGGCGGAAGTTCCAGATGATCGCGTCGGCCGTGACCTCCGATCCGTCATGGAACTTGACGCCCTGGCGGACCTCGCAGATCCAGCGCAGCGGATTGCCTTCGTCGATCCGCCAGGACGTGAACAGGCCCGGCGCGATGTTGGTCAGCTTGTCGTGCGCGAAATCCCAGTTCACGATCGAATCGTAGGCCGGGTAGCCGAGAAAGCGGAATCCTTCGCCGCCATTGTTCGGGATGCCGTGGGTCGTCGGCAGATCGGACGCCGTCATCCCGACGCGCAGGATCTGCGGCGAGGCCGCAAGACCCGGCAAGCTGGGCATCATGGCGGTTCCGGCCGCGGTGGTGAGGAAACCACGCCTGGAGAGCATCGTTCGTTCGTCCCTTCTGCTGCTGCGTGTGGCTGCGGAAAGCCCTGCAACAGCGGGCTGCAAGCGGCGTACCAGTGGCCGGAACCGAGCCGGCGCGCGTCTCAGGCCGGCACTGGCGCCTTGACCGTCGCGCGCTCGATCATCGCCACCATCGAAGCGGTGTCGCGCACGTCGCAGAACGTGTGCGCCATCGCCGAGAGGGTGCCGTTGTGCTCGTCGTCGTTGAACGTGGCGTTCGCATCCGCGACGAAGAACACCTTGTAATTCATCATCATCGCGTCGCGCGCCGTCGACTCGCAGCAGACCTGGGTCGCCGTGCCGGTGATGATCAGCGTGTCGATGCCGCGATCCTCGAGCACCGCATGCAGGTTGGAGGAGCCCGGGGCGAAGGCGCCGAAGCGCCGCTTCGGCACGCGCAGATCCTGCGGCAGCACCTCGAGATCCTCGTACAGGGCGTGGCCGAACGCACCCGGCGCGAACGTGTCGATCATCCGCTGCCGCCGCTCCGGGGTGCAGAAATGGTCGAAATAGGTGGACCAGCTCGCGACGGCGACGTCGTCGAACGTGTTCTGGATGTAGACCACCAACCCGCCGGCGGCGCGCAGCGCGGCGCTGATCTGGTTCACCGACGGCACGATCTCGCGCGCGGTGTCGATCGCGCAGACCTGCCCCGGAACCATGAAGCCGTTCTGCAGATCGACCACAATATGGGCAGTGCGCTTAGGATCGAGGCGATTGAACACGGAAAGCCCGCCTCGCCGTTCGGTGGCGCGCGCGACGACGTCAGGGTGGACACGCGGTGTATGCATCTCGGAGCCCTCTTCGTGATCAATCCGTCGGACTGCCTGATGCAAGCGACAGGCCAGGCTGAAACGGCGGCAAGTGCATAAATCCTGCGCCACGCCCGCGTGAGGGCTGCGTCGGACCCCCACGGCGGCGTTAGGCATGGATGTTGCACCGCAGCGCGCATCGCACTGCACCGCATGGAATGTCGCGCCGATGCTCGTCTTCGCCCTCCGCCGTCTGCTGCAGGCCATCCCGATCCTCCTCGGCGTCTCGCTGGTGGTGTTCGGCCTGGTGCATCTCGCCCCTGGCAACCCCATCGACATGCTGATGCCGCCCGAAGCCTCGCCCGAGATCGTCGCGCAGATGAAGGCGGCCTATGGCTTCGACAAGCCGCTCTACGTGCAATACCTGCTCTGGCTGATGCGCGCCCTGCACGGGGATTTCGGGCTGTCCGTGTTCAACGCGACCCCGGTCTGGGGCCAGCTCGTCACCGCGCTCGAGAACACCTTCATCCTGGCGATCCTCGGCGCGGCCCTCGGCTTCGCCCTCGGCATCGTCACCGGCCTGATCGCCGCCCTCTACCACGGCCGCTGGCCCGACAAGCTCGCCTCCGCGATCGCCACCGCCGGCGTCTCCCTGCCGCATTACTGGTGCGCCATCGTCCTGGTGCTCGCCTGCGCCGTGCTGCACGACTGGCTGCCCGCGCAAGGCATGGGCGACGACTCCCTGCCGATCTGGCAGCGGCTCGACTTCCTCGTGCTTCCCGTCGTCACCCTGTCGCTGATTCCGATGGGCGTGATCGGCCGGCTGGTGCGCGCCACCGTGCTGGACATCCTGGGGCAGGACTTCGTGGGCGCGCTCTCGGCGAAAGGCCTCACCCGCTGGCCCGTGCTGCGCCACATCATCAAGAACGCCGCGCCCCCGGTGCTCGCGCTGATGGGGCTGCAATTCGGCTACCTGCTGGGCGGCTCGATCCTGGTCGAGACCGTGTTCAACTGGCCGGGCTCCGGCAACCTGCTGAACCTCGCGATCTTCCGTCGCGACATCCCCGTCCTGCAGGCGACCATCCTCGTGCTCGCCACCTTCTTCGTGTTGCTGAACCTGCTGGTCGATATCGCCCAGGCGGCGATCGATCCGCGGATCCGGCGGTGAACAGGAACTCCGTCATGTCAGACGCCACCATCGACACCGCGCAGCGGGTGCTGCCCGCCGCCGATGCCCCGGCCGCGCCCGCACCCGGCTACTGGAAATCCGTCGGGCAGCGACTGCTGCGCGACCCGGTCACCATCATCGTCACGCTGATGCTGATCGGCATCCTGTTCATCACCCTCGGCGCGCCGCTGGTCACCAACGCCGACCCTTATGCCGGCTCCGTGCTCGCCCGCCTGAAACCAATCGGCACCCCCGGCCATTGGCTCGGCACCGACGAAACCGGCCGCGACCTCTGGACCCGGCTCTGCTACGGGGGCCGCCTGTCGCTGCTCGCGGCGATCCTGCCGGTGACGATCTCCCTGGTCGTCGGCGGCTTCCTCGGCATCCTCGCCGGCTACAGCGGCGGCTGGGTGAACACGATCATCATGCGCACGATGGACGTGTTCTACGCCTTCCCCTCCATCCTACTCGCGGTCGCCATCTGCGGCATGCTGGGGAACGGGCTCACCAACTCCATCCTGGCGCTGGGCGTCGTGTTCATCCCGCCGATGGTCCGCGTCGCCGAGACGGTGACGACGCAATCGCGCAGCCTCGACTTCGTGGAGGCGGCGCGCGCCTCCGGCACCACGACCTTGCAGATCATACGCCACCACGTGCTCGCCAACGTGCTGGGGCCGATCCTGGTCTACGCGACCAGCCTGATCAGCGTCTCGATCATCCTCTCGGCCGGCCTGTCCTTCCTCGGCCTCGGCGTCACCCCGCCCGAACCGGAATGGGGGCTGATGCTCAACTCGCTGCGCCAGGCGATCTACGTGCAGCCCTACGTGGCCGCGCTGCCCGGCGTCATGATCTTCGTCACCTCGATGTGCTTCAACCTGATGAGCGATGGATTGCGCAGCGCCATGGATGTGAGGCTGAACAAGTGAGCGCCGCGATCACCCTCGATCCGCGCGACCGCGGCGGTCCCGCCCAGCCCCTGCTCTCGGTGGACGGGCTGAAGAAATACTTCCCGGTGCGCGGTGGGCTGCTGAACCGGCAGGTCGCCACCGTGCAGGCGGTCGACGACGTGTCCTTCTCGGTGCGCAAGGGCGAGACCCTCGGCATCGTCGGCGAGTCCGGCTGCGGCAAGTCGACCACCGCGCGCCTGCTGATGCGGCTGATGGATCCCGATGCCGGCTCCATCGTCTTCGATGGCGACCCGGTGGGCGAGCGGGCGGGCATCACCGTCAACGAGATGCGCCGCCAGATGCAGATGGTGTTCCAGGACAGCTACACCTCGCTCAACCCGCGCATGACCATGGCCGAGAGCATCGCCTACGCGCCGCGCATGCACGGCACGCCGCGCAAGGAGGCGTTCGACCGCGCCGACACGCTGCTGGCGCAGGTCGGGCTCAATCCGCGCCAATACGCGCGGCGCTATCCGCACGAGCTCTCGGGCGGCCAGCGCCAGCGCGTCAACATCGCCCGCGCCCTCGCGCTCGAGCCGCGACTGGTGATCCTGGACGAAGCGGTCGCCGCGCTCGACAAATCCGTCGAGGCCCAGGTGCTCAACCTGCTGGGCGACCTCAAGAGCCGCTTCAACCTGACCTACCTGTTCATCAGCCACGACCTGAACGTGGTCGAGTACATGAGCGACCGCGTGATGGTCATGTATCTCGGCCGCGTCGTGGAGACCGGACCGGTCGAGCAGATCTATCGCCGGCCCCGCCATCCGTACACGCGTGCGCTGTTCGCCTCCAAGCCGACGCTCGATCCCGATCGGCGCACGACCGAGATGCCGCTGACCGGCGACCCGCCCAACCCGATCAATCCGCCCAGCGGCTGCCGCTTCCGCACCCGCTGCGCCTTCGCCAAGGACGTCTGCGCCCAGAGCGCGCCGCCGCTCGCCGCCCCGCTCGACGGCGAGGTGGCCGACGGACCGCCGCATCTGGTCGCCTGCCACCTTCCCGAAGCCCAGGCCGCGATGGGAGCAAACACGCATGCCTGATATCGGCCTCGCCGCCACCACGACCGACACGCCGGTGCTGCAGGTCGACGACCTCACCGTCCGGTTCAAGCGGCGCAACACCGACGTCGCCGCGGTGAACGGCGCCAGCTTCGCGCTGCGGCGTGGCGAGACGCTCACCATCCTGGGCGAGTCCGGGTCGGGCAAGAGCGTCAGCCTCAAGGCGCTGATGGGCCTGCTGCCCGGCTACGCGCAGGTGCACGGCAAGATCTGGCTGGACGGGCGGGAGATCCTCGGCCTGCCCGCGGCGGAGCTCGCCAAGCTGCGCGGCGGCGCGATCTCGATGATCTTCCAGGAGCCGATGGCCGCCCTCGATCCGGTCTACACGATCGGCGAGCAGATCGCCGAGACGATCGTGCAGCACGAGGGCGTCGATCGCCGCACCGCCATGCAGCGCGCGCTCGGCCTGCTGGAACGCGTGAAGATCCCGTCCCCCGAACGGCGGTTGAAGAACTATCCCCACGAGATGTCGGGGGGCATGCGCCAGCGCGCGATGATCGCGCTCGCGCTCGCCTGCTCGCCCTCCGTGCTGCTGGCCGACGAGCCGACCACCGCGCTCGACGTCACGGTGCAGATCCAGGTGCTGCTGCTGCTGCGCCAGTTGCAACAGGAACTCGGCATGGCGATCGTCTTCGTCACCCACGACGTCGGCGTCGCGGCGGAGATCTCCGACCGCATTGCCGTGATGTATGCCGGGCGCTTCGTCGAGAGCGGCACCACGCGCGAGATCATGCGCCACCCGCAGCATCCCTACACCCAGGGGCTGCTGGCCTCGACCGTCCACGGCGCCATGCGCGGATCGAAGCTGGAGACGATTCCCGGCACGCCGCCCAACCTGGCCAGCCTGCCGCCCGGCTGCGCCTTCGCACCGCGCTGCCGCTACACGCGGGATGCCTGCCGCACCGGCGACGTCCCCGTGATCACCTCACCCACCGGCGCCATGGTCCGCTGCGTGCGCGCGACCGAAACCGTGCCGGCCTGAAAGGAAACCAATGTCCGAGATCGACCCCGCCGCCTTCGACGCGCTGATCGCGCAGACCGGCCTGACCCTGACCCCGGCGCAGACGGCGACGCTGCGCGCCGCCTATCCCAAGCTGCAGGCGATGATCGCGCGGGTGACGGAGCCGCTGCCACGTGAGGCCGAACCCGCGCTCATCTTCGAGGCGGAGATCGGGTGATGACCGAGTTCCTCACCATCGCCGAGGCGTCGCGCCTGATCGCTGCCCGCAAGCTCTCGCCGGTCGAACTCGCCACCACCTGCCTGGAACGCATCAAGGCCGTCGATCCGGTGTTGAACGCCTTCCTGCTGGTCACCGAGGAACGCGCGCTGGCGGATGCCAAGGCGGCCGAGACGCGCGTCATGTCGGGCGCGGCGAAGGGCCCGCTGGACGGGATCCCGATCGCCCACAAGGACATCTACAACACCGCCGGCATCCGCACGACGGCGCATTCGAAACTGCTCGAGGACAACGTCCCCACCGCGGATTCCACCGTGGTGCGGCAATGGGCCGAGGCCGGCACCGTGATGCTGGGCAAGCTCGCCACGCATGAGTTCGCGATGGGCGGCCCGTCCTTCGACCTGCCCTGGCCGCCGGCCCGCAACCCGTGGAACGCCGACCATTTCCCGGCGGGCTCGTCCTCGGGCACCGGAGCGGCGGTCGCCGCCGGCATGATCATGGGCGGCACCGGCTCCGACACCGGCGGCTCCATCCGCGGCCCGTCCGCGCTGTGCGGCATCGCCGGGATCAAGCCGACCTACGGGTTGTGCAGCCGCGCCGGCGTGCTGCCGCTGTCCTTCACGCTGGATCACACCGGCCCGATGGCCTGGACGGTGGAGGATTGCGCGCTGCTGCTGCAGGCGATCGCCGGTCACGATCCGACCGATCCGGCCAGCGCCGCGCGCGTCGCGCCCGACTACACACTCGGCCTCAATGCCGGGGTGAAGGGCCTGCGCATCGGCGTCGTGCGTCACTTCTTCGAGGACGACCATCCCGCCAGCCCCGCCACCCGTCTCGGCATCGACCATGCGCTCGAGGTGTTCGAGCATCTCGGTGCCGAGGTGCGCGAGGTGAAGCTGTCGCCGCTCGCCGACTACAACGCGCCCGGCTGGCTGATCCTGCTGTCCGAGGCCTATGCGGTGCACGAGCCCTGGTTCAAGACCCGCTTCAACGACTACGGCGAGCTGTTCCGCGACCGCCTCGCGCTGGGCGGCCTGATCCGCGCCTCCGACTACGTGCAGGCGATCCGCCGCCGGCGACTGCTGTGCCTGGAAATGCAGGCGGCGATGGCGGATGTCGACATCCTCGTCACCGCCGCGCAGCCCGCCGAAGCGCCGAAGATCACCGAAGTGCCGAAATGGGCGATGCTCGACAAGCCCAACTTCACCATCCCGTTCAACGTCACCGGCAATCCGGCGATGAGCGTCTGCACCGGCTTCGGCGCGGGTGGCCTGCCCGTGAGCATGCAGCTCGTCGCGCGACCGTTCGACGAAGCCACGCTGTTCCGCGCCGGCCACGCCTACGAGACGGCCACGGAATGGCGCAAGAAGCGGCCCGCTCTGGTGGCGTGATGCCGATGCGGGCCGGGGCGACCGCGTGGTCGCCGCCGGCCCGTGTCACCGCCGGACGGCTGGGGCCGGAAGACAGAGTTCAAAGGGAGAGGAGGGCGTCGTGTCCGACCCGTATTTCATGACCATTGCCGAGGCTTCCGCGCTGATCCGCGCGCGCAAGCTGTCCCCGGTCGAGCTGACCCGGATTTTTCTCGATCGCATCGCCGCCTATGACGCGCAGCTCAACGCCTACATCCTGCCGCTGGCCGACGCCGCGCTCGCCGCGGCACGCACGGCCGAGACCGAGATCGCCGGGGGACATTACAAGGGCCCGCTGCACGGCATCCCGATCGGGCTCAAGGACATCTACAACACCGCCGGCGTCGCGACGACCGGCCACTCCGCGCTGTTCCGCGACCACGTGCCGGATGCCGACGCCTTCACCGTCGCGCTGCTGCGCGAGGCCGGCACGATCACGCTGGGCAAGCTCTCCACCTGGGAGTTCGCGATCGGCGGCGCCTCCTTCGACCTGCCCTGGCCGCCGGCGCGCAATCCCTGGAACACGGCGCGCGAACCCGGCGGCTCATCGTCCGGGTCGGGCGTGGCGGTGGCCGCCGGTCTGGCGATGGCGGCGATGGGCACCGACACCGGCGGCTCGATCCGCGGGCCGGCGTCCTGGTGCGGCATCTCCGGCCTCAAGCCGACCTATGGCTATCTCAGCCGGCGCGGCATCCTGCCGCTGTCGCCCTCGCTCGATCATGCCGGCCCGATGTGCTGGACCAGCGAGGACTGCGCGCTGATGATGCAGGTGCTGGCGAAGCACGACCCGTTGGATGCGGCCAGCGCCACCGTGCCGCCGGTCGATTTCGCCGCCGCCCTGGGCGGTGACCTGAAGGGCCTGCGCATCGGCGTGCCGCGGCATTTCTTCGAGACCGACCTGACCTGCGAACCCGACGTGCTCGCCGCCTTCGAGGCCTCGCTCGAAGTCTTCCGCGCCCTCGGCGCCACGGTCACCGACGTGACGCTCTCGCCACTCGGCCTGTTCACCGACGTGAACGGGCTGATCACCGCCGCCGAGGCCTATGCGATTCATCGCGAGTGGCTGCAGAAGACGCCGCATCTCTATGGTGAGCGCGGCCGGCTGCGCATCATGGCGGGCGCCTTCGTCACCGCCGCCGACTACGTGAACGCGCAGCGCGAGCGCACCCGCCTGGTGCAGGAGGTCACGGCGGTGATGACCGGTTGCGACCTGCTGCTGATGCCGACGCGGCAGATGACCGCGCCCGAACTGGGTGGCTACGATTCCTCCGCCGGCGCGTCGCTGACGCGGCCGTTCAACATGACGGGCTTCCCGGCGCTGTCCGTCTGCAACGGTTTCGATCGCAACGGCCTGCCGACCTCGCTGCAGATCGCCGGCCGCCCGTTCGAGGATCACCTGGTGCTGAAGGCAGGCGATGCCTACGAGAAGGCGACGTCGTACCGTTCCGCCCGCCCCACCCTGAGCGCGCCGGCCGCGGCCCTGGCCGCCAACTGACAGGAGAGCCACGCCATGGACGAGATGACCTTCGCCGCCCGCGTCAAGGCAACCGGGCTTACGCCCAAGCCGGAGGACATGCCCAAGCTCGAGGCCCTGGTGCGCGACATGGATCGCGCCGCCGCGCTGGTGCGCGGCCCGCGCTCCTATGCCGAGGAGCCGCTCAGCGCCTTCCGCCTGCCGACGCCGTCACGCTGACTCCGGAGCTGCCCTCCGGCTGAGGGCCGCGGGAACTATCGTCCCGCGGTCCGATGCGCGCGCTACGCTTCGCCGAGTGCGATCACCCGCCGCGCCCGCGCGACGATCGGGTAGTCGATGAACTGCCCGTCGAGCTGGATCGATGCCGACCCTTGCGCCTCGGCCGCCTCGAACGCCGCCACGATCCGCCGCGCCTGCGCCAGCGCCGCGTCGCTCGGGGTGAACGCCGCGTTGGCCGGGGCGATCTGGTCGGGATGGATGCACATCTTGCCCTGGAACCCCAGCCCGGCGGCGCGCGCGGCGGAGGCGACGAACCCGTCCGGATCGCGCAAGTCGGCCCACACCGTGTCCAGCGGCGGCTCGAGTCCGGCCGCGCGGGAGGCGGTGACGCACGCGGCCCGCGCCGGCAGCAGCTCGAGTTCGTCGCGCGACCAGGTCATGCCGCAATCCAGCGTGAAGTCGCCCGCGCCGAACGCCAGCCGCCGCGTGCGCGTGCCCGCCCGCACGATCCGCTCCAGCGCCGAAATGCCGGTCGCCGTCTCGATGATCGGCACCAAATCGATGCGGCCTGGCGTCAGCTCGCGTTCGGCCTCCAGCGCCCCGATCAGCCAGTCCGCCGTGCGGAGCTGGTCGGCATCCTCCACTTTCGGCAGCACGATCCCGTCGAGGCCCGGCTGCACCACCGCGACCAGGTCGGCGTAACTCCAGCCGGTGCTCAGCGCGTTGACGCGGACATACAGCGCATTGCGCCGCGGCAGCGCGAGCGTCGCGGCCACGACCTGTCGCGCCGCCGGCTTCTCGGCATTGGCCACCGCGTCCTCCAGGTCGAGGATCACTGCATCGGCCGGTAAGGTCAGCGCCTTCTCGACCCGCCGCGCGTGATTGGCCGGGGTGAACAGCAGGCTGCGCAGGCGGCTCACGACGCGGCCCTCCGCGCCTGCTGCCAGTCCACCGCGCGCGGGATCGGCAGGCCGAGATTCTCCCGCAGCGTCGCGCCCGCGTACTCGCGCTGGAACAGGCCGCGCCGCTGCAGCTCGGGCACCAGCAGGCGCACCACGTCCTCATACGCGCCCGGCATGTGCGTCGCCGCCAGCACGAACCCGTCGCAGGCCGGCGCGACGAACCACTCCTCCATCTGGTCCGCCACCTGGGCGGGCGTGCCGCAGAACACCTTGTGCTCCTTGATCGTGCCGCGGCCCGACAGCGCCACGAAGTCGCGCACGGTGGGGTTCTGCTTGCCCGACGCCTCGATGATGCGGTCGCGGAACCCGTGCCAGCCAAAGCCGCGCAGCTCCTCGTCGCTGAACGGCTCGTCCAGCGGCTTCGCGCCGAAGTCGTAGTTCAGCACCTCCGAGATCAGCACCAGCGCATCCACCTCGCGCGCCGTCGCCTCGATCACCGCGCGCTTCTCCTGCGCCATCGCCTCGGTCTCTCCGACGATCACGTAGCAGGCGGGCGCGACCTTCACCCGCGCCGGGTCGCGCCCGGCCGCCGCCACCTCGGCCTTGAACGCCGCGTATTGCTTCTTGCCCGCCTCCAGGTTCGGATAGACCACGAACACCAGCTCCGCCCAGTGCGCGGCGAAGGCGCGGCCCCGCCCGCTCTGCCCCGCCTGGATCAGCACCGGATGGCCCTGCGGCGAGCGCGGCACGGAGAACGGGCCGCGCGAACGGAAGAACGCGCCTTGGTGGTCCAGCCGGTGCACCTTGGCCGGATCGGCGAAGCGCCCGCTCGCCTTGTCCAGCGCGAGCGCGTCGTCCTCCCACGTGTTCCAATGCCCCATCACCACGTCCATGAACTCGTCGGCGCGGTCGTAGCGCGCGTCGTGTTCCAGATGCGCGTCCTGGCCGAAATTCAGCGCCTCGGCGCTGTTCAGCGAGGTGACGATGTTCCAGGCCACGCGGCCGCGCAGCATCAGGTCCATCGTCGCGAACACGCGCGCCACGTGGTACGGCTCGTAATAGGTGGTCGAGTAGGTCGAGCCGAGGCCGAGCCGCTGGGTGACCATGCCCATGGCCATGGCGATCGTGCAGGGATCGAGCTTGACCGCACGCACGCCGGACCCGACCGCGGCCTCGTGATGGCCGGTGAACAGATCGGGCAAGGCCAGCCGGTCGTCGAAGAACGCAAGCTGGATCTTGCCCTCTTCCAGCGTGCGCGCGATGCGCTGGTAGTAGTCCGGCGTCAGGAAATCGAGCGTCGTCGCGGGATGGCGCCAGGAGCCCGGCAGGTTCGAGCAGTTCTGCGCCTGCAGGAAGGCGATCAGCGTCATCATGCGGGAGTCGGCGGACATGGCTGGGTGGCTTTCTGTCGTGGCTCAGAGCGGCAGGTCGACATCGAGCAGCGGCGCGTGCTGCTGGCAGCCATACACGTCGGTGTCGCCGAACGCGCCGGCCGGCACCAGGCGCGGCAGCGTCGCCTTGAAGGCGAACGCGGCATCGTACGGCGTGAACAGCACCTGCTCCTCCGGCACCTGATACAGCCGCGCGAACAGCGCGGCGGTCAGCACGCCGGTCGCCTGCACGCGGCGGAACGTCTCGGCGTCCTCGAACACCACGTCGATGGTGAGTTCGAAGGGGCCCGCATTCTTGCTCTTGCAGACGCGGGCGACGTCGCGGATCAGGGCCATGTCAGAGCGTCTCGTATTCGATGGGGAACACCTCGGTCGGATCGTCCAGTTCGGCGGCGTGGAACACGCTGAACCGGTACACCGCGCCGACCTCGATATCGGAGGGCGAGAACGGGAAGGCCATGTTGCCTTCCCGGCAGAGCCGGCCTGGGAAGTCCGTGTGCAGCATGTTGGTGCGCGCCATCGCCAGCACCGCGCTCGCCACCTCCTGGCTCTCGCTCGCCACCACTTCCAGCACGAAGCCCAGCTCGTGCGGCAGCGCCGACCGCTGCGGCTCGCGCGCGCCCATGACGCCGTCGCGGCCATAGACGCGGATGCCGAACTGATACGAGTCGGGCGACACGCCGAACGCCGCCGCCTTGGTCGCGACCTCCTGGCGCACGGTGTCGAGGAACGCGTCGACGCGCCCGATCAGCAGCGGGTCGCGCGTGCCGCACACGCAGATCGCGCGAAAGCCGGTCTGCTCCACGCCCTCGAGCTTCACCGTGTACCGTTCGGCCGGAATCCAGTGCATGCCGGAAATCCGCACCGCGCGGTCGCTCACCGCCTCGAACCGGCACTCGCTGGTGTCGAGCAGTCCGCCGGGTTCGATGTGATGGATCGGGCTGCTGTTCTCGTGCAGCGCGTGGTTGGCGACCGACAGCGGGGTGCAGCGGCGCGCCGGATTGGTGGGTTCGCACTCCACGTGATCCTCGCGCACCGTCACGAACAGGCAGTCGTGCCCTTTCGGGATCGCGGGGGTGGCGCCGCATTCCAGCATCTTGCCGGCATACCAGCCGGGTGCCGGCGGCAGTTGCGCGCGCAGCGTGGCCGCCGCCCAGGGCGCGGGGTCGCTGCTGCGACCGGCCAGCACCACCTGGGCGCCGGCATCCAGCGCGGTGATGAACGGCTCCGGCCCCATCATGCCCACGATCCGCGTCGCGCGGTCGATCGTCGCGTCGGTCAGCGCCGGCTGCCGCGCCAGCGCATGCACGCGGCCGGCGGCGGCGCGCTGCTTCACCCACGCCTTGTCCTGTTCGGCATGGATCAGCGCGAGCTTGAAGTGCAGCCCGTCCTCCCGCGCGATCTCGCGCACCATCTGCGCCACCATCGCGAGGTGCGGGGCCCCGCCGGCGCCGCCGCTGGTGCCGATCACCATCGGGATCTTGGCCGCGATCGCCGCCCGCAGCATCAGCCGCAGGTCGCGCCGGATCGCCAGCGGCGAGGCGAACGGCTTGCCGCTGCCCAGGTAGTGCGGGCCGGGATCGACGCTGCCGCCATCGACGCCGATCACGTCCGGCTTGCGTGCCAGTCCGGCCTGCAGCGAGGCCTCGGGGAAGCCATAGCCCAGGATGCCGCTGGTCGAGAGCAGCCGGATTTCCTTGCTCACCGGATGCCTCCGTCGCTGGTCACGCGCATGGTCGTGTCCTCCTCGTTGACCCGAGTGCAGCCGAGTTCGGGCGCGGCCGCAACTGCGCGGCGCTCAACGGGTGAGGGCGTATCGGATCGTCACCGTGACGGTGAGCCTGTCCTGGGGCATGTCGGGCGGCAACGGCGGCACCGACTGGCCGCGCAGCATCGCCTGCGCCGCCTCGTCCAACCGTTCGGTCCCCGAACTGCCGGCCAGCGCGACGGTGAGCACGCGGCCACTGCGATCGATGGTGAAGCGCACCGCGACACGTCCCTGCTCGCCGGCGCGGCGCGCCGCCTCCGGATAGACGCGATGGGCGGCGAGCCAGGCGGCGAGCGCGCCGCGCCAGCCCGCGTCGACCGTTTGGGCCTCGTCCGCGCCGTCGGCGCCCGCCTTCGTGCCGCCGCTGGCTTCGGTGCCGGTGGTCCGCGACGCCGAGGCCTGCGGTGTCGGGGCGGCGCCTGGCGGCGGCGGAGGCGCTGGTGTCACGGCGGCGGGGCTGGGACGGGCGGGGCGCGGCGGCGTCGGACTGCGGGGCGGTGCCGCCGTCGCCGCACGCGCCGCGGGCACGCTGGGGGACGCGGGCGGGGGATGCGCCGGCGGGGGCGGCGGGAGCGGGAGCGCGGGTTCCTCCCCCGATGGTTCGGCCGCCGGGGAGGCGGTCTGCACCGTCGCCGCCGGTGCCGCGTCCGGTTCCGCGGCCCCGGTGGCGGCGGGAGTCGTTGTGGCAGGGGGCGTCGCAGCGGACGCCGTGGCAGGATCCGTGTCCGGGGCCGGGGCGGGCGCCGGCACCGCCGGAGCGGGCAGGTCGGGCGCCGCGTCCGCCGATCCCCCCGTCGATCCCGCCGGGTCCGCAGGCGCGGCCGAGCCCCCCTCCGCGGCCGACGCTTCGAACACCATCGCCACCCCGTCCTCCACCGGCGCCAGCGGCGGTGAGCGGGCGGCCAGCAGCATCACCCCCGCAAAAGCGCCGGCGTGCAACACCAGGGAGAGCGCAGCGCACCCCCACACCCGCTCCGCGGCGCCCCCGCGCCGCGGGCGGGCCCGCTTGGGCGCCGTCTCCGGCCGGTGGTCACCCGGCACGTCTGGCCGGTCGCCCGCGCCCGAACCATCCCGCCACACGCACGGCGAGCCGCGCCAGCGTGGGCGTGGTGGTGGGGCGCAGCAGGCGCCGGTCGTAGCCCGCGAAGCGGCGGTCATTCTCCTCCAGGCAGATGCGCATCAGCGCGAACGGGTCCAGGTCGGCGTCGCTCACCGCCGCACTGCCCGTCAGGGTGAAGTTGTTGTCCTGAGGCTTGCCCTTGCCGTCGTCCATCCCTCGCGCGATGCCGATCCGCTCCCAGGCGAGGAACACCCAGACCGCCGCGACCCGCAGCTCGAACCACGGACGCCGCCACAGCGGCAGTCGGCGGCGGTGCCAGGCGAGCCAGTTGGCGAACAGCAGGATGTGGCGCGCCTCTTCCTGGATCACCGGCTCGAACGTATCGACCAGCTCGGGCGGAAAGAACCCCGACCGCTTGGCCAGCTCGAACAGGCCGAAGGCGAAGAAGCTGTCGATGCACTCGGAATAGCCGGTGACCAGATACGCCCACTCGGCATCCCGGGGCTCCTTGTACTCGGGCTCCGGCGCCAGGACGATGCCATAGGAGGCGACCAGGTGGGACAGCACCTCCTTGTGGCGGCCTTCCTCCCAGCCGTTCCGCTCGATCGCCTCCCGCCAGGCGGGATCGCGCAGGGCGCGGCCATAGGCGAGCATGCGCAACCGCGCCTTGCCCTCGGTCTGCACGGCGATATCCCAGATCGGCAGGCTGGTGAGCCGGTCCAGCGCCGCCGGATCGAGCTTCGGCCAGGCGATGATCGAGGGCTTGTACGGGTTGAACGTCTCCGCGAACATCCGGCACACGGCATCCCGGTGGACGTCGCTGCCGATCGGCAGCGCGCCCGGGAACGGGAATTGCCAATGGCGTGCCGCATGGTCGGCCGCCGCGACGACGGCCTCCGTCGGCAGCGTGTCGTTCACGGCTTCACGCCGGGCTTCGCGCCGGCCGGCATCGACCCCATCGACCCCATTTCGTGCCCATGCGCCGCCGCGGTCGGCGCCGTCTGCACCGGGACCGTGATGGCGAGCGGTGGCGCCTTCTGGAACTGCAGCGTCACCGGGATGGTCTCGCCCGCCTTCAGCGGCTGCTTCAGCCCCATCAGCATCACGTGGTAGCCGCCCGGTGCGAACCGCAGCGGCTTGTCACGCTCGATCGCCACGCCGGCCACGCCGCGCATCTTCATGATCCCGTTCTCGCTGATGCTCTCGTGCAGGTCGGCGCTGGCCGCCACGGGGGTGGAGACGCCGACCAGCCGGTCCGGGTTCCCGGCATCCACCAGCGTGAAATAGAGAGCGCTGGTGCCCGACGCGCCGATCGACGGCCGCACCCAGGCCTGCTGCACCGTGATCCCGGTCGACTCCGTGGCGAGCAGAGTGAACTGGTAGGTGCCGGAGGTCTTGTGCGTGTCGACCGAGGTCGCCTGCCAGCGCACGGTGTAGGTGCCGGGGGCGAGCGTCTTCAGCCCCACCGCGAAATGCTGCGCATCCCCCACCGTATGGGCATTGCCGGCATCCACCCGCTGCCCCGCGGCATCGGTGATCTCGATGCTGCTGAACCGCGGCTCCAGCGACTCGCTGAAGGCCAGGCTGACCTCCGTCGGGGCGACGGTCAGGGTGCCTCCCTCGGCAGGGGCGGCGCTGCGCAGATCGGCGTGAGCCCAGGCGGGGCCGCTCGCGGCCAGCAGCAGCGGCGCGGCGACGGTGAGGCACAGAAATGTACCGGAAACAGGCGTACGCATGAGGACAACCCTCGCGAAACAGGAGAAAGCCGAACGCGGATCCAAACTGGGGCGTCAGGCGAGGGCAGGGGGCGCGCGGGGGGCAGGCCGCCACCGCCGCGCCTGGGGGCGTCCGGTCGGCGTCGGCGCGGCATCGGCCCGCCAGGTGCCGAACCGCGGCAGCGCGAGCACGATGGCGACCGCAATAAGCGCCACCGGCAGCGCACCGGCATGGCAGATCAGGCAGGACCCGTGATCGTGCGGGATGGCGGGCGCCGGCGCCCCACCCTCCTCATGCGGCACGCCGCAGATCGGATCGGCGCGCATCATGCGGGCGGCGAGCGGCGCGGCGAACAGCACCTGCAACAGCAGCGACAGCGCCGCCAGCCCGGCCATCATCCCGCCTGCAACCGAACCGATCTGGAACGGGCGCGCCGGCGGCGTTCGGCCTGCGAACGACCGGCGGGGGAATGACCCGCTGGGGAATGGGTCCCTGGAGCAAGGCGCCATGCGGGCATTCTTACCGCGCCGACCCAGGGTCGCCAACCGGCGGTTCGGTTGGCACTCCCCGGCCCGCGGGATAGCCTGGGCGCAACCGACACGAGGATTGTCCATGAGCAAGCCCCTTCGCGGCGCCGACATCGTCATGCGCGTGCTCCAGCGCGCCGGCCACGAACGGATCTTCACCCTGTCCGGCAACCACATCATGTCGCTGTTCGACGCGGCGCTGGAGACGCGGCCGGACCTCGTGCACACCCGCACCGAGGCCGCCGCCGTCCACATGGCCGATGCCTGGGGCCGGCTGAACGGGACGCCCGGCATCGCCATGGTCACCGGCGGCCCCGGCCACGCCAATGCCGCCGCCGCGCTGATCACCGCCTTGGGCCAGGAATCCCCCCTCGTCCTCCTCTCCGGCCACACCGAAACCTCTCAGCTCGGGCGCGGCGGCTTCCAGGAGCTGCGGCAGGTCGAGATGGCGGCGCCGGCCGCCAAGGGCTCATGGATGGCGGAGCGCGCCGAGACGATCGGGATGGAGGTCGCCCGCGCATTGAAGCTGGCCACGAGCGGCCGGCCGGGCCCGGTGCATCTGAGCCTGCCCTCCGACCTGCTGGACGCGACCGTCGCCGACAACCAGGTGCTTTGGCCGGAGCCGGCCGACTGGCAACCCGAACCGGTCGGGCTGGCGGACGCCGCCGCCGACGCGGTGCTGGCCCTGCTCGCCGAGGCGAAGCGCCCGCTGGTGATCGCCGGGCCGCAGCTCGCCAACCCCACCGGCCGCGCGCTGCTCGCCCGCATCGAGACGGTGCTGGGCGCGCCGACCTGCATCAGCGAGAGCCCGCGCGGCCTCGCCGACGCCACGCTGGGCGCCTTCGCCGACGTCGCCCGCCGCGCCGACCTGGTCCTGCTGCTGGGCAAGGCGCTCGACTTCACCCTGAAATTCGGCGCACCCCCGGCCTTCGACCCGGCCTGCCGCTTCATCAGCCTCGATCCCGAAGGGCTCTGGCTCGACCGCGCCGCGCGCGAACTGGGGGACCGGCTCGTCTTCGGCTGCGTCGCCGACACCCGCCCCGCGGCGGAGGCGCTGCTGCGACGGGCCGCCGGGAAGGCGATCGGCACCCCGTCCTGGCGCGACGAAGCCCGCGCCTGGATGGACGATCGGCCGGAAGACTGGGCCTCGCTGCGATCCAAGGCGGCGGGCAAGCTGCACCCGGCCGAGGTGTTCCGCGCGCTGCGCCCCTTCGTGGCCCGCGATCCCGAGACGATCCTGATCTGCGACGGCGGCGAGTTCGCGCAATGGGGGCAGAGCATGCTGCCGCTGCTGCCCCGGCGCATGATCAACGGCGTCGGGGGCTCGATCGGCTCCTCCCTGCCGATGGCGCTGGCCGCCCGCGTGGCCGACCGGCGCGCGCCGGTCTTCGCGGTGCTGGGCGACGGCACGTTCGGCTTCCACATGTCGGAGTTCGAGACCGCCGTGCGCCGCGGTCTGCCCTTCGTCGCGGTGGTCGGCACCGATGCCCGCTGGAACGCGGAGCACAACCTGCAGATCCGTGACTACGGCGCCGACCGCGCGCATGGATGCGAGCTGCTGCCCGCCCGCTACGACCTCGTGGTCGCCGCACTCGGCGGGCATGGCGAGCTCGTCGAGCATCCCGACCAGCTCGTCCCCGCCTTCGAGCGCGCGCTCGCGAGCGGCAAGCCGGCCTGCGTCAACGTCATGACCGAGAGCATCGCCGCGCCGACCTTGCGGCGGACCTGACCGGGACGGCCGCCGAGACGGCCTGTCCTGGTTCTGGCGAAGGGCTGGCCCACCAGCCCCAGGCGCGTGACCGGTGCGCGAAGACGCTCGTCGGGATCAGTGCGGACGGGCCGGCGACTCGTCCAGCACGATATGCGCGAGCCGCAACAGGCGTTCCGCCGCGCCGGTGAAGCCGGCCCGGTCCGCATCCTCGGCCAGCGCGAGCAGGCGGTCGGACAGGACCAGCGGGCTGACCGGCGCACGGAGAGCCTGTTCGGGATGGGTCATCTGGGGCATGGCATTTTCTCCTTCGCGCGGCGATTTTTCAGCCGTGGCGGCAGAATGCAGCGGCGTTCTTGCTCACTGGTTAACCGCCGCCGTCATTCTCCGGCTTTGCGGCCGGCGCGCGGGCCCGGTCGATCTCCTGCAGGGCAGTGACCCGCAGGGCCGAGGCGAGCGGCCGCCCGGTGCCGCGGGCCGCGTCCACCGCCGCGACCAGCGAGGAGAGGCTCTGCTCCCGCGTGGCGGCGATGCGGAGCAGGGCGGTCCAGAATTCCTCCTCGAGCGCGACGCTGGTGCGATGGCCCGCGAGCGAGAAGCTGCGCTTGATCAGTCCGCTCAGCCCTCTCCTCCCTGGGTTGCGCATGTCCGATGCCTGTCGTCCGACCTGCCTTCCTGTCCTAGCCGATCCGGCGCCTGGCGGGACTCACGAACGTGCGTGATCGGCAATGATCTCGCCGATGTGTGCGAGGTGGCCTCGCTCAGCCGTGTGCGGGCCCAGGCGGCGGCCTCCGCCACCACCGGATCGGGGTCGCCGGCCAGCCGCGCCGCGACCGGCGCGAGCGCCGGGTCGCCGGTGTTGCCGATCGCGATCAGCACGTTGCGCACGAAGCGGTCGCGGCCGATGCGCTTGATCGGCGAGCCTGCGAACAGGGCGCGGAATCCCGCATCGTCCAGGGAAGCGAGGTCGGCCAGCCGTGGCGCCGTGAGGTCGGCGCGGGCGCGCAGCTTCTCCTCGCCGGTCGGTTGGGCGAACCGGTTCCAGGGACACACGGCGAGGCAGTCGTCGCAGCCATAGATCCGGTTGCCCAGCTTGGGGCGCAGCGCGTGCGGGATCGGCCCGGCATGCTCGATCGTCAGGTAGGAGATGCAGCGGGTGGCATCGAGCCGGTACGGCGCCGGGAAGGCGTCGGTGGGGCAGGCGGTCTGGCATCGGGTGCAGCTGCCGCAGCGATCGGCATGCGGCGGATCGGGCGGCAGGTCGAGGCTGGTGTAGATCTCGCCCAGGAACAGCCAGGAGCCGTGGCCGCGCGACACCAGGTTGGTGTGCTTGCCCTGCCAGCCCAGGCCGGCCCGCTGCGCGAGCGGCTTTTCCATCACCGGGGCGGTGTCGACGAACACCTTCACGGCCGGGCCGAAGCGGCTGACCACGAACTGCGCCAGATGCTTGAGCCGGCCCTTCACGACGTCGTGGTAGTCGCGGTGGCGCGCATAGACCGAGATGTTGCCGCGGTCGGGCTGGCCGAGTGTGGCGAGCGGGTCGGTATCTGGCGCGTAGGACAGGCCGAGGGCGATCACGCTGCGCGCCTCCGGCCAGAGCGCGCGGGGCTGGGCGCGCTGGTCGGTCCGCTCGCCCAGCCAGCCCATGTCGCCATGCTGTCCGGCGGCGAGGAAGTCGGCGAGCCGGCTGCGTGCCTCGGGCCCGAGCTCGGCGGTGCAGAAGCCGACCGCGTCGAAGCCGAGGGCGAGGGCCTTGTCGCGGATCAGGTCACGCTGACGTTCCGGCGCGGTCGCGCCACGCTGGGGGATGCGGGCGGCCCCCCCACCCTGGCCCTCCCCCGCAAGGAGGGAGGGGATGCGTGGGTCAGCCGCGGCCACGATAGGGGGCGACGTCCTGGGGCGGGATCCAGGTGCCCTCCGGTGCGGTGCCGGTCTGCCAGAACACGTCGATCGGCATGCCGCCGCGCGGATACCAGTAGCCGCCGATCCGCAGCCACACCGGCGCGAGCAGCGTCACCAGCCGGTCCGCGATCCCCATCGTGCACGCCTCGTGGAAGGCGCCATGGTTGCGGAAGCTGCCGAGATAGAGCTTCAGCGACTTGCTCTCCACGATCCAGTCGCCGGGCACGTAGTCGATCACCAGATGCGCGAAGTCGGGCTGGCCGGTCAGCGGGCAGAGCGAGGTGAACTCGGGCGCGGTGAACCGGACCACGTAGTTCCGGCCGGGCGCCGGGTTGGCGACCCGCTCCAGCACCGCCTCCTCGGGCGAGGCGGGCAGGCCGGTGGGACGACCGAGCTGGGTGAGGCTGGCGTAGGGGGTCTCGGCGGTCATGCGGGCTCCTCGCGCGCCGTGGTCCAGCCGGCGCGCAGGCGGCTGATATGGGCATCGAGGCCGCCGGCCGAAATGGCCGCGCGCAGCCCGGCCATCAGGCGCTGGAAATAGGTGATGTTGTGCCAGGTGAGCAGGGTCGGCCCCAGCATCTCCTCGGCCTTGAACAGGTGGTGCAGGTAGGCGCGGGAATGCCGCGTGCAGGCCGGGCAGGGGCAGCCCGCCTCAAGCGGGGCGGCGTCGTCGGCGAAGCGGGCGTTGCGCAGGTTGAACGTGCCGGAGGGCACATAGGCGCGGGCGGTGCGGCCGGCGCGGGTCGGGATGACGCAGTCGAACATGTCGATGCCGCGCGCCACCGCGCCCAGGATGTCGTCCGGCGTGCCGACGCCCATCAGGTAGCGCGGCCGGTCCGCCGGCAGATGCGGCACGGTCACGTCGAGCGTGTCGAACATCGCCTGCTGGCCCTCGCCGACCGCGAGGCCGCCGATCGCGTAGCCCTCGAAGCCGATATCGCGCAGGGCCGCGGCGGAGCGGGCGCGCAGATCGGGGTAGGTGCTGCCCTGCACGATGCCGAACTGGCCGTAGCCGTCCCGAGGCACGAAGGCATCGCGTGAGCGGCGGGCCCAGCGCATCGACAGCTCCATGGAGTCGCGCGCCTGGTCCGGGGTGGCCGGGAAGGGCGTGCACTCGTCGAAGGCCATGGTGATGGTGGCGTCGAGCAGGTGCTGGATCTCGGTGGAGCGTTCGGGAGTGAGCCGGTGCTTGCTGCCGTCGATGTGGGACTGGAACGTCACCCCATCGGCGTCGAGCTTGCGGAGCTGGGCCAGCGACATGACCTGGAAGCCGCCGGAATCGGTCAGGATCGGCCCAGGCCAGTCCATGAACCGGTGCAGCCCGCCGAGGCGCGCGATCCGTTCGGCGCCGGGGCGGAGCATCAGGTGGTAGGTGTTGCCGAGGACGATCTGCGCCCCGGTGGCGCGCACGGCATCGGCGGTCATGGCCTTGACCGTGCCCGCGGTGCCGACCGGCATGAACACGGGCGTGTCGATCGGGCCATGCGCGGTCTGCAGTACCCCCCGGCGGGCGGCGCCATCGCGTGCCTGGACGGCGAAGGAGAGCGTCATGGGGCCTCCGGTCGGGTCTCACCCGACCTGCCGCCATCCGGGGCGGCGGGCTCCAGCAGGCACGCGTCGCCGTAGGAGTAGAACCGGTAGCCCGAGGCGATCGCATGCGCGTAGGCGGCGCGCATCCGCTCCCGCCCGGCGAAGGCCGAGACCAGCATGAACAGCGTCGAGCGCGGCAGGTGGAAGTTGGTCATCATCAGGTCCACGGCGCGGAACCGGTGCCCGGGCAGGATGAAGAGGGCGGTCTCCCCGGTGAAGGGATGCACGCGCCCGTCCGCGTCGGCCGCGCTCTCGAGCAGGCGGACGCTGGTGGTGCCGACCGCCACAACCCGCCCGCCGGCGGCGCGGGCGGCATTGATCGCGGCCGCGGTTTCGGGCGTGAGGGCGCCGCGTTCGGCATGGATGCGATGGGCGGCGATGTCGTCCCCGCGCACCGGCAGGAAGGTGCCGGCGCCCACATGCAGGGTGAGCGTGACCCGCCAGATGCCGCGCGCCTCGAGCCGCGCCAGCAGGTCGGGGGTGAAGTGCAGCCCGGCGGTGGGGGCGGCGACGGCGCCCTCCGCGCGGGCGAACACGGTCTGGTAGTCCTGCGCGTCCGCCGCGGTCGGGCCGGACGGGCGCGGGATGTAGGGCGGCAGGGCGAGCGCGCCGGCCTGGCGCAGGGCGGTGGCGAACGCCGCGTCCGTTCGGTCGAAGCGCAGCGTCACGCCCCCGTCCGAGTCGCGCTCCACCACGGTGGCCGACAGGTCGCTGCTGCCCTCGAAGCGAAGCACGTCATTCGCGTGCAATCTGCGTGCATTCCGCGCGAGCGCATGCCAGGTGCCGTCGGGTCGCGGCTGGTCGAGGGTGATGCCGATCCGCGCCTCGCCCCGCCGGGCGGTCAGTTGCGCCGGGATCACCCGCGTGTCGTTGGCGACCAGGATGTCGCCGGGCCGCAGCAGGTCCGGCAAGTCCCGCACGATCCGGTCCTGGAGCCCATCCAGACCGACATGCAGCAGGCGCGCGGCGTCGCGCGGCCGCGCAGGGTGGGCGGCGATGCGATCGGGGGGCAGGTCGAAATCGTAGTCCGCGACGGGAAGGGCCATCAGGCCGGCGTAGGTGCCACACGTCGCAGCCAGCCCACCAGGGGCACGGCGATCAATACCGCCCAGAGTTTTCCGATGATCTGCCCTGCCAGGAACTCCAGGCTGCCGAAGGCGAGGCTCAGGAACACGAGCGAATCCACCACCAGCCCGACGCATGAGGAAGCGACCACCGCCAGCAGCAGATGGTGCCGCTGCAACGGCGTGTAGACGCCGAAATCGGCCAACTCGCTGAGCAGGAACGCGCTGCCCGACGCGAGCACGAGGGATGGGAGCGCCACCATCAGCGTGGCGACGCAGCCAATCGCGATCGCGATCAGGCTCCATCGCTTGCCGAGGCAGCGCTGCACCACGTCGCGTAGCACGATCGCGACGCCGACCAGCAGCACACCCGACGGCGCCTCGATGCCCGGCGCCACCGGGAGGACGCAGGGCCCGTGCGGGATGCAGCTCGTCCCGACATGGGTGATCATCCAGCCGGCCAGCGGGATGGAGCCGAGGAAGAGCAGGAAGGCGAGCGCCCCGACCAGGCGGGGATCCGGCAGGCGCGGTTGTGGCAGGCGCTGGGCGAGGGCGATCATGCGGCGGCGGCGGGGCGCGTGGTCATGCGGCTGGCAGCGTGGTCACGGCTGGTAGGAGGCGATCTCGATCAGGTTGCCGTCCGGGTCGCGGCAGTACACGGACTGGATCGGCCCCAGCGCGCCCGCCTTCTCGACCGGGCCTTGCAGGATCATGACGCCGCAATCGTGCAGGTGGCCGACCACCTCGTCCGGCGGCACGGCGGTGATGAAGCACAGGTCGCCCGCCCCCGGCTGGTCGTTGGTGCCGGTGATCCAGGCGCCGGGTTCGGCGTCGGCGGGGCGGAGGTTGATCTTCTGGCCGCCGAACTTCAGGGCGGTGCGGTGATCGGCGCCGAAATCCTCGCGCTCCATCCCGAGCACGCGTTGGTACCAGGCGGCGGCGATTTCGACGTCCTTGACGTTGAGTACGATGTGGTCGATGCGGTCGATGGTGAAGCGCATCGGCGCGGCTCCTGATTTGTCGGGAGGCAAGTAGCCGATTTCGCAGGCGCCGCAAACCGTCGGCGGTTCGGGGGACGGCGGCCGGAGCGCTCCGGCGGGAACGCCGGGTCCCGCGTGGCGGCGGGAGCCAGGCGCCGCATGGGGGCGGGAGTCAGGGCCGGCGCGCGCGCCGTACCCCCATCAGCAGCAGGCCGACCACGATACGCAGCGCCAGGATCGCGAGCGTGAGCTGCACCCAGATTCCGAAATTGCCGATCGTGGATTCGATCCGGTCGCCCCAGGGGTAGGGCAGCCAGCTACAGCCGGTGCGGACCAGCTCGTCGACGCTTCGTTTCCACCAGGTCAGCCATTCCGGCCGGTTCACCCAGAGATAGCCGAATCCGGCCAGGGTCGCGACCGCCGTCCACAGGCGGAACAGGTGCATGCGCGCCCAGGCGCCGAACGTGCGCGGCCGGCCGGTCATCGTGCGGGTTCCCTGAGGGGCGGGGGCTGCAAGCGGATCGGGATCGCCGGCGGGCGGAACGAAGGTCGCCGGTTCGCGGCCGGGGCGGAACAGGCCGGCCGGCGGTGCGGACGCGTCGGTCGTGGTCTCACGCAACTGCCATGGAGGCCGGGCCGTCACGGTCGCGCCGCGCGGGGGCGAGGCCGGAGCGGCCGCGAGTCACGGCGCCCACCGAGCGGTCCGGCCGGGACGTGCGACCGGCGACGCCGCCCACCGCGCGGTCCGGCCGGGACGTGCGATCGGCTCAGTCGAGCCCCTCGTAGAAATCGTTGCCCTTGTCGTCCATGACGATGAAGGCCGGGAAGTTCTCGACCTCGATGCGCCAGACCGCCTCCATGCCGAGTTCGGGGTATTCCAGCACCTCGACCTTGCGGATGCAGTCCTGGGCCAGCCGCGCCGCAGCGCCGCCGACGCTGCCCAGATAGAACCCGCCATAGGCGCGGCAGGCATCCTTCACCGCCTTGGAGCGGTTGCCCTTGGCCAGCATCACCAGCGAGCCGCCGGCTGCCTGGAACTCGGCCACGTAGCTGTCCATCCGCCCGGCGGTGGTGGGGCCGAAGCTGCCGGTGGGCAGGCCCTCGGGGGACTTCGCCGGGCCGGCGTAATAGACCGGGTGGTCCTTGATGTAGCCGGGCAGGCCCTGGCCGGAATCCAGTCGCTCCTTCAGCTTGGCATGCGCGATGTCGCGCGCCACCACCATGGTGCCGGTCAGCGACAGGCGGGTCTTCACCGGATAGGCCGAGAGCTGCTTGCGGATCTCGCTCATCGGCCGGTTCAGGTCGACCTGCACCGCGTCCTCGCCCAGGTGCTCGTCCGTCGTCTCGGGGAGGTACTTGGCCGGATCGGTCTCGAGCTGCTCGAGGAACACGCCCTCGGGCGTGATCTTCGCCTTGATCTGCCGGTCGGCGGAGCAGGAGACGCCGATGCCGACGGGCAGCGAGGCGCCGTGGCGCGGCAGCCGGATCACGCGGACGTCGTGGCAGAAATACTTGCCGCCGAACTGCGCACCGATGCCGAGGTTGCGGGAGATCTCCAGGACCTGCTGCTCCATCTCCAGGTCACGGATCGCATGGCCGGCCTTGCTGCCGGTGGTGGGCAGGTTGTCGAGCCACTTGGTGGAGGCGAGCTTCACCGTCTTCAGGGTCAGTTCGGCCGAGGTGCCGCCGATCACGATCGCCAGGTGGTAGGGTGGGCAGGCCGAGGTCCCCAGCGTCTTCATCTTGGTTTCCAGGAACTTGGCGATCCGCTCCGGCGAGAGGATGGCGCGCGTCTCCTGGAACAGGAAGGTCTTGTTGGCCGACCCGCCGCCCTTGGCGACGAACATCAGGTGCAGCTCGTCGGCGTGATGCTCGCCGGGCGCCGCCATGATGTCGAACTGGACGGGCAGGTTGTTGCCGGTGTTGACCTCCTCGAACATCGACAGCGGCGCCATCTGCGAGTAGCGCAGGTTCGTCTCGGTATAGGTGCGGTGGACGCCCCAGGAGATCGCCTCCTCCTCGTCGCCCTCGATCCAGACGCGCTGGCCCTTCTTGCCGAACACCAGCGCCGTGCCGGTGTCCTGGCACATCGGCAGCACACCGCCGGCGGCGATGTTGGCGTTCTTCAGCAGGTCCATCGCCACGAACCGGTCGTTGGCGCTCGCCTCCGGGTCGTCGAGGATGGCGCGGAGCTGGCGCAGATGCGCCGGCCGCAGCAGATGCGAGACGTCGTGGAAGGCCTGGAAGGCGAGCTCGCTCAGCGCCTCGGGCGCGATGCGCAGCACGGTCTGGCCGTCGCAGGTCGCGGTGCGCACGCCGGCCAGCGGCAGCTTCTTCCACGGCGTCTGGTCCGGGCCCAGCGGGAACATGGGCGCGTAGAGGAAGTTGGACGGCCGCTGGAGAGGGGCGTTCATGGCGATCGGGTCCTCTTGGACTACGGCTGCACTCAGCTCTTCGGCGGGGTGCGGCGACGGAACGCGTCCAGGCTCACCACCTGCGGCGCTTCCTCGGATGGTTGCTCGTCTTCCGGCGCCTCCGCCTCGGGAGCGGCCGGGGGCGCTTCGGGCTCCGGCGCCGCCGCCTCGGCTGCCTCGGGCAGTTGCGGGTGGAAGCGCAGGCCGTAGCGGATATGGGGATCGGCGAAGCCGATCACCGCATCCAGCGGGATCACCAGGGTGCTGGGGATGCCGCCGAAGGACAGGCCGACCGTGATGGTGGCCGTCTCGGCGTCGTATTTCAGGTCCCAGAACTGGTGCTGCAGGACGATGGTCATTTCCTGCGGGTATTGCGTGCGCAGGCGCGCCGGCATCACCACGCCGGGATGATCGGTGCGGAACGTCAGGTAGAAGTGATGCGCCCCGGGCAGGCCATGGGCGCCGACATGCGTGATCGCCTGCGCGACCACCTGACGCAGCGCCGTTTCGATCCATTCCTCATAGGGCAACAGGCTTTCTGGCCGCTGCTCCTGATCGTCTTCCATCCAATGCCCTCGCGCAGATTGGCGTTCCATAGCGCGGGGCGGGGCGGGGTTGCTAGGGGGGCGGCGGTCCGGGGCGGCGGGGTAGTGGGGGAGCAAGTCGTGGATGGCCGGCCTGCGCCGGCCATGACACGAGGGGCATGGCACGGGGCGCATGGCACGGGGACGTGGCACGGGCGCATGGGACCGTGCCCACCGGCGGGCAAGCGCGGGACCGTGGTCAGCGCGGCGGGTCGGCGACGGCGGCGAGGAAGGCGTCTTCCTGCTCGACCATCGGCAAATGACCGGCATTCGGGATCATCGCCACCCGCGCCGCCGGGATCAGCCGCGCGAACGCCTCGGCATGCGCCGGGGGCACCAGACCGTCCGCGGCGCCGTGCACCACCAGCGTCGGCGCATGCACGAAGGGAAGCCGCCGGGCCAGGCCCCGATCCGCCACCGGCCACATGAACTTGGTGGCCGCCGCGAGATTGCCGGTGCGCGCGATCGCCCGCGCAGCGGCGTCCTCCGGCAAGGTCGTGGGCTCGCGCCCCGCCCAGCCGGGATCGGCGAATTTCGCCCGCGCCAGGGCCTCCGCCGGCATCACGAACGGGTCGGGCGCCGGATGCGCGTCCAGCCACAGCCCGTACGCGTCCACCAGCACGAGCCGGCGCACCAGATGCGGGCACAGCGCGGCGATCTCGGCGGCGAACATGCCGCCCAGCGAATGCCCCATCAGGTCGACGCGGCCGACACCCCAGTGCTCGATCAGCCGGCGATAGTGCAGCACGAGGTCGGTCACGTCGTGGATCGACTCGAACCCGGAACTCTCCCCGTATCCGGGATGTTCCGGCGCCCAAACCTCTTGCTGCCGGGCGAGGCGGATCAGGAACGGCGCCGGGCCGGGATGCGCCTCGAACCCGTGCAGATAGAGCAGCGGCGGCTGGCCTGGATGCGGCGCGCCGAATTGCCAGACGCGCACTCGCGCGGCGCCGAGTGTCAGGATGGCGGGGGTCATGCCACCAGTTCCGCGGCGCGCGCCCGGCAGACGGCGGGCGTCCAGTGGTCCGGCTGGTCGGCCCACAGATCGCGCAGATGCGGCGCCACCTCGCGCCCGACCAGGCGCGTGTTGTGGGCGGCGACATCCTCGGGCAGGTCGCCCATGTGCAGGCAGGCGATCAACTGCCCGATCCGCAGATCGGTCGCGAGTTCGCGCAGCCGCTGGCGCACCCGCTCCGGCGTGCCGGCGATGATGTAGCCCTTCTCGTCATACTCCCAGAAGCTCATCTCGCCCTTGCTGGCGCGCACCCGGTCCTCGGGCGACAGCTTCGACTCCCCCTTCTTGCGGTTGGCCGCGATCGCCTGCACCGATTTCAGGCTGGTGTAGCCGGGCGGCGCCAGGAACGGGTCCTGCACGTTGTTGCGGTAGAAGTAGCGCACCGCCTCGGCATACTGCGCCTCGGCCGCCGCGTCCGTATCGGCGCAGCAGATGAGCTGGGTGAACGCCATCCGGTGCGGGTTGAGGTTGCCGCCTCTCTGCGCGACGTATTCCCAATACGCATCGACCATCGGCTTGGCCGAATACAGACCCGAGAAGGACAGGTGCCCGTAGCAGTAGTCGTGATCGGTCACGAGGTCCCAGGTCTCGACGCTGCCCGATCCCGGCACCCAGATCGGCGGCGGCGCCTGCACCGGGCGCGGCCAGATGTTGACGTAGCGCAGCTTGGTGAAGCGGCCGTTGAACACGAAGGGATCGCGCTCCGCCCAGGCGCGCAGGATGAGCTGCCGCGCCTCGTGGAACCGGTCCCGCACCTCCACCGGCGGGAAACCGTAGGCGAAGGTGCTGTCCATCGAGGTGCCGAACACGAACCCGGCGATCAGCCGCCCGCCCGAGAGGCAGTCGAGATACGCCATCTCCTCCGCCACCCGGGTCGGCGGGTTGTACAGCGCGAGGCTGTCGCCGATCACCAGGATCGCCGCGTTCTGCGTGCTGCCGGCGAGGCTCGCGGCGAGCAGGTTGGGGGAGGGCGTCACCGCGAAGGAGGTCTGGTGATGCTCGTTCACCGCGAGACCGTCGAACCCGTCGCGATCCGCCTGCTGCATCAGGCGGATGAACATCCGGTACATCTCCCCGCACTTCACCGGATCCGCCAGCGATGCCGGCATCGTCACCCAGCTCGGTGTTCCGCGTGCGCGGAAATCCGCCGGCAGATGCGGATACGTGACCTCCGCGAACCAATGGAATTTCATGCCGCCCCTCCCTGTCGGCAAAGTGTGGCGCGGGGCGGGGAGAGAGGCAAACCGCGCGCGCCGCGGTGGCGCGATCGGATCAGCTCAGGTCGCCGATCGCGCAGTCGAAGGACGGTTCCTTGAACCCGGTCACGATCCAGGCGTTGCGGGCCGGGTTCCAGGCGGTGAAGAAGGTGTAGAGGCAGGTGGTCACACTCTGCGTGCCGCCGACATACTGCGTCGTCTGCACCTTGCGGCCCTTCTTGTCCTTGTCGGTGGTGGTGATCGCGTTCGGCGGGGTGGTTGAAACCGAAACCTTGCGCCACTGATAGGCGCGCGTGCCGTCGGCGAGATCGATCTGGTTCACCGGCGGTCCGTATTCCAGCGTCACCATCCGGATGTCCTGCCCGACATAGCCACGCATCGTGTCGGATGCGCAGGCGCCCAACAGCAGGCAGAGAAGCAGAGCGGTGGCGCGCAGCATCGAACCCTTCCTTATTCGTATCAGTCTAGCAGCAGCGGCACTTGCCGCGCCAGCAGCCCGTCCGCGTCGCGCAGCGCGTGCAGGATGGTGAAGTGGTCGGCGCCGGGGACCGGGATCAGCGGTCCCGGCTGATGCGCCGCGGCGCGCCAGGCGTGGAAGCTCCGGCTGTTCTCGATCAGCGCCGGCAGTTCGCGCGTGCCATAGGCGATCGCGAGCGGCTTCGGCACTGGTGGCTGGCGCAGGGGCGACAGCGCGGCGATCTCGTCGTCACCAAGCCGCAGCTTCTCGTCGAGATAGGTGTCGCGCAGGGGACCGAGTTCGAAAATGCCGGAAATGGCGAGGCCCGCGCTCACGGCGGGATGGTCGAGGCAGGCGGCGGTCAGGTGGCCACCGGCCGACCAGCCCGACAGCACGATACGCCCGGCGATCCCGTGCTTCGGCCCGTTGGCGGCAAGCCAGTCGAGCGCCGCGTGCAGCTCCGCGACGATCTCGGTCAGGGTCGCGTCCGGGGCGAGCGTGTAGCCGGGCAGCGCCGCCGCCCAGCCCTGCGCGCGCATCCCCGCGACGAGGTTGGCGAAGCCCTCCTTGGCATTGCGCTGCCAGTATCCGCCATGCACGAAGACCAGGCAGGGTGCGTCCGGATCGGCGGTGGGGAACAGGTCCCAGCGGTTCCGCTCGCGCGGGCCGTAGCGCAGGTCGAGATGCAGCGGATGCGCGGCGCGGAACGCCGCCGAGGCGACCTCGCGGGCGCTGCTCAGCACGGCGCTTTCCGCCACCGCGGCGGTGTTGTTGTAGGCCGCATCCCGCGCCGCGCGGGTCATCCCGCCCCAGGCGCGGGCGACCTCGTCGGGACGCAGGGGGGCGTGGGGGGTGTTCATGCGCTCGCTCCGGAATGTCGGCCGCCGGTTCCTTCCCGCGCCGCGCCGATGCCGTGGCGCGCCGGCATCCGCGCGCGGCGGGGCCGGTCGACGCCGGCCGCGGCGGGCCGTCGTGCGATGGAAGGCGGATGGTGTGCCATGCCGGCGATGATGGCGGTCTTACCGGCGCCGCATCAAGATTCGTGCGCGAGGCGGATGGTTGCGCGGTTCGTGCGGGGTGCAGCAAGCTGGCCCGATGACCCGCGTCCTGGCCCTCGCCCCGATCACCACGCCCGAACTCGCCCCGCCCGAGACGGTGAGCGTCGCCGCGCGCACCGGCTATGCGCAGGTGGGGCTACGGCTGCTGCCCAGCAGTCCGGGGGGCTTCGCCTGGCCGCTCGCGACCGACGCCGCGTTGCTGCGGGGGACGCTGGCGCGGCTGCGGGACACCGGCGTGCACGTGCTCGACATCGACATCATCCGCCAGGGCCCGGACTGCGACCCCGCGCAATACGACCGCTTCTTCGAGACGGGGGCTACCCTGGGCGCGCGGGCGGTGCTGCTCGCGGCCGACGATCCCGACCCGGGACGCCGGCGCGACGTGTTCGTGGCGCTCTGCCAGCGCGCGGCGCGGTTCGGGCTGACGATCGATCTCGAGTTCATGCCCTGGACCGCGGTGCCCGATCTCGCGGCGGCGATGGCGGAACTGCGCGCGACCGATCAGCCCAATGCGGGGGTGGTGATCGATACGCTGCACGTCGCGCGCTCCGACACGCCGATCGCGGCGCTGCGCGCGGTCGAGCCGCGCTGGCTGCACTACATGCAGATTTGCGACGCGCCCGCGGAGCGGCCCGCCACCACCGAGGCGCTGATCCATGCGGCGCGGTCCGAACGCCTGTTTCCCGGCGAAGGCGCGTTGGATCTGGCGGGGATGCTGACCGCGCTGCCCGCCGACATTCCCATCAGCATCGAGGTGCCGAGGGAGACGCTGGCGCGGACGGTGCCGGCGGAGGAACGCGCGCGCCGGGCGCGCGAGGCGACCGAGGCGCTGCTGGCGCGCCTGCCCTGACCAGGGGGCAGAGCACTCCGCGCCGGCTGCAGCCGCCCCTGTCCCGGCGACCGACGCCGCCGGGGGCGCTTACTGGCCGGGGCCGATTTCCGCGATGTAGGTGATGTCGCCGGTGGCGACGTCCGGGCTGCCGGGCCCTTCCTCGGTGGCGACGACGTGGCCGTTGCCCTGCCGGACGATCCAGCACGGCTCCTGCTTGGCGGCCTCGCGGGCCTCCTGCACCACCTCGTCCGGCACCGTCGGCCACAGCGCCTCGTCCAGCACCTTGATCTGCGTCATGCCGCTCTCCCATTCCGCTGCAACCGGAACGGCGGGGAGGGGCGGTGGTTCCAGCCGGGTCCGGGATCAGCGCCAGAGCCACCAGGTGCCGACCAGGATGGTCAGCACGGTGAGCGGCGCGCCGGCGCGGAAATAGGCGCCGAAGCCGATCGCGACCCCGCGCCGCGCCGCCTTCTCGACCACGATCAGGTTGGCGATCGAGCCCAGCACCGTGAAGTTGCCGGCCAGCGTGGAGGCCATGGCGACCACCAGCCAGGCATGCCCGGGCTCCGGCAGGGCGGCGACGAAGGGCTGCAGCATCAGCACGGCGGGCACGTTGCTCACCAGATTGGACAGCACGGCGGTCACGCCGGCGAGCACCGGCACGCGGTCCAGCCCGAACCCGCCGACGGTGGTCACCATCTGCGGCGTCAGCAGCGCGTGCTCGGCGCCGGCGACGATCACGAACAGGCCGGTGAACATCAGCAGCAGCGACCAGTCGATCTCCGCATAGATGCGGGTGCTGCGCATGCGGCGGGTCAGCAGCAGCAGCCCGCCGATCACGATCGCCGCCTTGGCCGGTGGCTGGCCGGCGAAGAACAGCGCGACCACCGCGACGGTGCCGACCAGCGCGCGTGCCACCAGCGGCCGGTTGGCGCGGATCCGCTGCACCGGCGGCTCGAGCCGCGCGCCGCCCGCGAACTCCCGCCGGTAGAGCAGGGCGAGCAGAGCGACCGTCAGCACGAGCCCGACCAGCGCGACCGGCGACAGCGCCAGGGCGAACTCTGTGTACGGGATCTGCGAGATCGAGCCGATCATGATGTTCTGCGGATTGCCGGTGATGGTCGCGGTGGACCCGACATTGGAGGCCATGGCGACCCCCAGCAGGTAGGGCACCGGGTTGCGCCGCAGCGCCAGCGTCAACTCGGCCACCAGCGGCGCGAGCACCAGGCAGATCGCGTCGTTGACCAGGAAGGCGGAGAACAGGCCCGAGACGCCGACCACGGCGGCCAGCAGCACGATGGGGCGATGCGCGCGGCGCATGACCCAGGCATTGGCGAGCGCGAAGAACCCCGACAGGCGCAGGTTCGCCACCACGATCATCATGCCGAGCAGGAGGGTGATGGTGTCGAAGTCGATGGATTTGTAGGCCTGGTCGAGCGGCATGGCGCCGCAGGCGACCATCAGGCAGGCGCCGACCAGCGCGACGCCGGCGCGGTCGATGGCGAGGCCGGGCACCTTGCCGACCGCGAGCGCGAGGTAGCTCGCGACGAAGATCGCCGCCGCCGCGATCTTGCGGGCCGCCTCGTCGTCGGCCGGCATCAGCCAGGGGGCGAGCGCGGCGGCCAGCGCCAGGATCAGCAGGAGCCCCAGCGCCCCCAGGCTCGCCAGCCGCGCCATCTCAGCGGTTGGGCCAGAGCCCCGGTGTCGCGACCTCGAGCGAATGGCCGTCAGGGTCGCGGAAATACAGGCTCACGCCGCCCTGCGGCCAGCTCAGCTTGCTTTCGAGCGGCACGTCCTGTGCCTGCAGATGGGCTTCCCAGCGCGGCAGTTCGCCGTAGGGGATGGCGAAGCACAGATGCAGCGCGCCGCGGCCGTGATGCGGCGGAATGAACCCGTCCGGCGCGGGGGCCGGCTCATCGGTCATGCCATGGCGGAACAGCAGCAGCACCTGCTCGTTCGGCACCTCCATGGCGCACATGCGGTCGTCGCAGAAGAAGGGCTTGAACCCGAACAGGCGGGTGTAGAAGGCGCGGGACCGCTCGAGATCCTCGACATAGAGCGAGGTCTCCAGCACGCCGCTGATCCGGGGAACGCCGGTCATGCAGGACTCCTGGCTGGCATGGTCGGGACCGGAGAGATGAGGGTTCGGCGCGCGGTCCGCCGTCACGATGGCGTGTCGGCGGCGGGGACGGCGCGCAGCGCATCCAGCGGCACCAGGGCGCCGTCGCGCTCGAAGTGCCAGAAGGTCCAGCCGTTGCAGGAGGGGGCGTTCTGCACCGCGGCGCCCACCTTGTGGATGGAGCCGCGCAGCTCCCCGGCGGCGAGGGTGCCGTCGGCGCCGACCACGGCGCTGACCCGGCGCTGGCGGTCGAACAGCTTGGTGCCGGGGGCGATCAGGCCGCGTTCCACCAGGCTGCCGAACGGCACGCGCGGGGCATCGCGCTTGGAGGGCGCGGTGGATAGGCCGTCATGCGGGGCCGGGCGGGTGCGGCGGACGCGGCCGATCGCCGCCTCGGCATAGGCGGGGTGGCGCTCGATGCCGATGAAGTGGCGGTGCAGCCGCTTGGCGACGGTCGCGGTGGTGCCGGTGCCGAGGAACGGATCGAGCACGATGTCGCCGGGCGCGGTGGAGGCGAGCATGACCCGGTGCAGCAGGCTTTCCGGCTTCTGCGTCGGGTGCAGTTTCAGCCCGTGCTGGTTGCGCAGCCGCTCCTGCCCCGTGCAGAGCGGCAGGAACCAGTCGCTGCGCATCTGCACGTCGTCGTTCAGCGCCTTCATGGCCTGGTAGTTGAAGCGGTAGCGGCTGTCGCGGCCACGGGCGGCCCAGATCAGCGTCTCATGCGCGTTGGTGAAGCGCCGGCCGCGGAAGTTCGGCATCGGGTTGGCCTTGCGCCACACCACGTCGTTGAGGATCCAGAACCCAAGGTCCTGCAGGATCGCGCCGATGCGGAAGATGTTGTGGTAGGCGCCGATCACCCAGATCGTGCCGTCCTTGGTCAGCAGCCGCCGGCATTCGGCCAGCCAGTCGCGGGTGAACGCGTCGTAGGCGGCGAAGTCGGTGAAGCGGTCCCACTCCTCGTCCACCCCGTCCACCAGGCTGTCGTCGGGACGGCGCAGCTCGCCGCGGAGCTGCAGGTTGTAGGGCGGGTCGGCGAACACGCAGTGGACCGAGGCCGAGGGCAGCATGCGCATCATCTGCACGCAGTCGCCCAACAGGACCTGATTCAGCGGCAGCTCGCGAACGAATTCCAACATGGCTCCGGGGGGGCGGAAGGCGGCGGGTTGCCCTATCGTGACGAGCCAACCGAAGCCGCGTCAATCGAGCTCGTCGTCCAGGAGGACGAGGTCGGCCGCGGCCGGGGCCACGGGCCCCAGCGCACCAGGCAGCGGGACCGGGGGTTCGGCTGCGAGCGTGCCAGGGAGCGGGACCGGGAGCGCGGGCGGCGGGGGCATCGCCGCGTCCAGCGCCAGGGCGAGCTGGGCCACGGTGCCGAAGCCGGCGCGGTGGTGCCGGGTGGGGCCGAACCGCGTGAGCGCCTCCCGATGGAGGGCGGTGGCGTAGCCGGCATTCGACTCCCAGCCATAACCGGGGCAGCGCAGCGCGAGGCGCTGCATGGCGCGGTCGCGCACCACCTTGGCGACGATCGAGGCGGCGGCGATCGACAGGCACAGCGCGTCGCCGTCCACCACGCATTTGACGGTGCAGTCGAGCCGGGGCGGGTAGTTGCCGTCCACCAGGGCGAGGTCGGGCGGGGCGGGCAGCCGGCCGACGGCGCGGCGCATCGCCAGCATGGCGGCGTGCAGGATGTTGAGGCGCGCGATCTCGGCGACGGAGGCGGCGCCGATGCCGATCTCGGCCGTCTTGCAGCGCCGAAGCGCGGCGAAGGCGGCCTCCCGCTGCGCGGCGGTCAGGCGCTTCGAATCGTCGAGCAGGCTGGCGAGCCGGCGCGGCACCCCGGCCGGGAAGACCACGGCCGCGGCGACGACCGGGCCGGCGAGGGGGCCTCGCCCGGCTTCGTCCACCCCGGCCACCCGCCCGCCGGCGGAGCGCTCCATCTTGAATGTCGGCACGCCGCTCCCTTAGCAGCCGCGGGGGGAGTCGGGGCAAGAGGCTCTCTGCGCCACCGCCTTTCCCGCCGGGCGCCGGATCAGGCCGAAGCCGGCCCGGACGCGGTCGGCTCCGTCTGGAACTGGGCCGTAAAGAAGCCGATCAACGCCCGCATCTTCGGCAGCGCGGCGCGGCTCGCGTGGCACATCAGGCACAACGTCGCCTCCTGCGCGCGGTAGGTCGGCAGCACCCGCACGAGCCGGCCGGCGGCCACGTCATCGGCGAGCAGGAAGGCCGGCGCCATCAGGATGCCGCCCCCGGCAAGCGCCGCCTCCCGCCGCAGCACCCCGTTGTCCGCGCGCACCCGGGATGGGATCGCGACCTCCTCGGTGATCCCGTGCGGGCTGGTGAAGCGCCACACGTTCCCTGGGTGGCGGTTGTCGGTGATGCAGGCATGTACGGCGAGGTCGGCCGGCCTCTCGGGGATGCCGGCCTGGGCCAGGTAGGACGGGGCGGCGCAGACCTCGAACGGCATCGGCATCAACTGCTGCAGCAGCATGCCGGGCTGCCGCGCGTCCTCGAGCGGGCCGTGGATCACCTGCAGGGCGAGGTCGTAGCCTTCCTCCACCAGGTCCACGGGCCGATCCACCAGCGTCACGTTCAGGGCCAGGTCGGGGTAAAGCTGCGTGAAGCGCACCAGGAGGGGGCCGAGCAGCGCGCTGCCGAAAGCGACCGGCGCGGTGAAGCGCAGCGTGCCGCGGATGCGCGCATCGGGCGTGCCGACCTGGCGTGCCGTCTCCATGTCCTCGAGGATGCGCGTGCATTGGGCGTAGAAGCTCTCGCCCGCCTCGGTCAGGCCCACCCGGCGCGTGGTCCGGTGCAGCAGGCGGGTGCCGATCCAATCCTCGAGCGTCTGGACGTGCTTGCTGGCGGTTGCCTGGGAGATGCCGAGGTCACGCGCCGCGGCGGAAAAGCTGCGCGAGGCGGCCACACGCGCGAACACGGTCATGCTGGTCAGCCGGTCCACGAGGGCTCCTCTTCCGCCGCGGGCTTATCGCCCATTGGGTCGTTACATGGAAGTTCAGAGGACCGAGAAGTACTCCTGCGAACCCCGCGGCGCAACACTGCCTTGGTGACGATCCCATACGGGTGTCACGATGTCGCGAGAGACGTTCTCGCTGGTGCAATCGTTCAGCCGGCGGGTTCGGGGAGCCGCATCCAGCTTGGAACGTCGACCCGCAGGCGCGCGTCGCCGCAGGTGAGAGGCCCGGCGAAGGCGTCCAGCCGCAACAGCGCCAGGGCGCGATGGCCGCGCGCACTGCGCAGGGTGCCGACCTCGGTCCCGTCGCGCAGAACGGGCGTGCCCGGCGCGGGCAGCGCCCCCTCGGCCATGACCGGGACGAGCCGGCGCTTCAGCAGGCCGCGATAGCGCGTCCGCGCCGTCAGCTCCTGACCCATGTAGCAACCCTTGGTCCAGGAGACGCCGTTCAGCTCGTCGAAGCCCGCTTCCAGCAGGACGGTCTTCTCCGGCTCGAGATCGGCGGCCTCGGGCAGGCCGAAGGCGAGGCGGTGCGCGTCCCAGTCGGCCGCGTCGGCATTGGTCGGCAGGCCAGGGGCGGCTAGCACCCGCCATCCGGCCTCGGGCAGGCGGGGATCGGGCGCGCGCACGGGCGCGTCCGGCGGCGGCCCGCCCCAGGCGACATGGACCTGCAATGCCGGCTCCGCGGCGAGCGCCACCCGCGTGCGCAGCCGGAACCGGCCGAGCCTGGTGAGCAGCATGGGGATTTGCGCCGCCTCGGCATCCAGCAGCAGCCGTTCGCCATCGGACAGGATGAAGAAATCGGCCAGCCACTTGCCCTGCGGGGTGAGGAACCCGGCCCAGACCGCACGATCGGGCCCGGCCTGGGCGACGTCGTTCGAGACCAGCCCCTGCAGGAAGCTCACCCGGTCCTCACCGGTCACGGCAATCACGCCCCGCTGGGGCAGCGCAGCCACATAAGTCGTGCCGGTCTGGGTCATCCCGCTCACGTAATGCGCCCGTCCGCCGGCGCAAGGCAGGGCGGCGCGCGCGGCTGCACCGCTCTTGAACCGGTCCAAGCCGGGGGTCACACTCCGAGGCGCGTCAGTGGGAGCATGCAGCGATGGACTTCGATCTGTTCGTGATCGGCGGCGGGTCCGCCGGTGTCCGTTGCGCGCGGATCGCGGCCGGCCATGGCGCCAAGGTGGGCGTCGCCGAGGAGCGGTTCTGGGGCGGCACCTGCGTCAACATCGGCTGCGTGCCGAAGAAGCTGCTGGTGCAGGCGGGCGAGTACGGCGCCTGGGCGGAGGATGCCGCCGGCTTCGGCTGGACCATCCGCAAGGGACCGCATGACTGGGCCAAGCTGATCGCCGCCAAGGACCGCGAGATCGCCCGGCTGGAAGGCATCTACCGCAAGCTGCTGGCGGGCGCCGGCGCGCAGGTGTTCGATGCCCGCGCCACCTTCATCGATGCGCACACGCTCGACGTCGGCGGACAGCGCATCACCGCGGAGCGGATCGTGATCGCGACCGGCGGCCATCCGGAACGCCCCGCCATCCCCGGCGCGGACCTCGGCATCGTCTCCGACGACGCGTTCTACCTGGAGCGCATGCCCCAGCACGTCACGATCGTCGGCTCCGGCTACATCGCCGTCGAATTCGCCGGCATCTTCCGCGCCCTCGGGGCCGAGACGCATCTCGTCTACCGGCAGCCGCTGCCGCTGCGCGGCTTCGACCACGATCTGCGGGAGGCGCTGGCCGAGGCTCTGCAGGCGCAGGGCGTGATCCTGCACCCGAACACGCGGCCCACTGCGGTCGCCGCCGATGGCGAGCGCCGCATCCTGAGCTTCGGGGAAGGCGAGACGATCACCACGGATCTGGTGTTCTTCGCCACCGGCCGGCGCCCGGCCACCGAACGGCTCGGGCTGGAACAGGCGGGGATCCGCACCGGCGCGGCCGGCGCGGTACTGGTGGACGACCACCTGCGCACGACCCAGCCGCATGTCTATGCGATCGGCGACGTGACCAACCGCGTGAACCTGACCCCGGTGGCGACGGCGGAAGGCCATGCGCTGGCGGATTCGCTGTTCGGCAAGACGCCCCGGAGCATCTCCCTGGTGAACGTCCCCTCGGCGGTGTTCTCGACGCCGCCGATCGCGACGGTCGGGCTGACCGAGGAGCAGGCGGCGGCCTGCGGCCCGGCCGACGTCTATGTCGCGCGGTTCACGCCGATGCGGCACACGCTGACCGGACGGGCGCGCAAGACGCTGATGAAGCTGGTGGTCGACCAGGCCACGCAGAAGGTGGTCGGCGCCCATATGCTGGGAGAGGACGCACCGGAGATCATCCAGGGCATCGCCATCGCGGTGGTGATGGGCGCGACCAAGGCGGATTTCGACCGCACCATCGGCATCCACCCGACCGCGGCCGAGGAGTTCGTGACCATGCGCACCCGCACCCGGGTGGTGGAGGCCGCGCGCGCGGCCGAATAGCCGCGAATCACGCCGGCGGCGGGCGAGGCGCCGCGACGGCACGCCGAATACGGCGGCCAGGCACATCTCCACGGGAGGAGACACCATGCGACGACGTGCGTTCATCGCCACCGCCGGCGCGGCTGCGCTGGCGCGACCGGCGATCGCGGCGGCGGGCAAGCCGCTGGTCTTCGTGCCGCAGGCCAACCTGACCAGTTTCGATCCGGTCTGGACCACCGCCACCGTGACGCGCAACGCCGCGCTGATGGTCTACGACATGCTGTACGGCCGGGACGAGGCCCTGGTGCCGCGGCCGCAGATGGTGGAAGGCCACGTCATCGACGATGACGGCCGCCGCTGGACCATGCGCCTGCGCGAGGGGCTGAACTTCCACGACGGCACGCCGGTGCTGGCGCGGGATTGCGTGGCCAGCCTGCAGCGCTGGATCAAGCGCGATTCCACCGGCGTGACGATCCTGGCCCATGTCGATGCGATCGAGGCGGCGGACGACCGCACCCTGGTCTGGCGCCTGAGCCGGCCCTTCCCGCTGCTGCCCTATTTCCTATCCAAGACGCAGCCGCAGCCGGTGATCATGCCGGAGCGGCTCGCGCGCACCGACCCGTTCAAGCAGGTGACGGAGATGGTCGGCAGCGGCCCGTTCCGCTTCCTGCCCGACGAATACGTCTCCGGCACGCATGCCGCGTTCGCGCGGTTCGACGGGTACGTGCCGCGGCAGGAGCCGGTCTCGTACACGGCGGGCGGGCATGTGGCGAAGGTGGAACGGGTGGAGTGGCGCGTGGTGCCCGACCCGGCGACCGCCGCGAACGCGCTGGCGGCGGGGGAGGTGGACTGGGTGGAGCTGCCGCAGCCGGACCTGATCCCGATGCTGAAGCGGCAATCGGGCGTGGTGACCGGCCAGCTCGATCTCTACGGCACGGTCGGCGTGCTGCGGCCCAACCACCTGCACGCGCCCACCGACAATGCGGCGTTCCTGCGCGTGCTGCTGGCGGCGATCGACCAGGCCGAGGTGATGACGGCGACGATGGGCGAGGACCGCTCCACCTGGCGCGCACCGATGGGCTTCTTCGTGATCGGCTCCAAGGCGGCGAACGATGCCGGGATGGAGGCGGTGCGGGTGCGGCGGTCGAAGGACGCGCTCAAGCGGATGCTCGAGCAGTCCGGCTACAAGGGCGAGACGCTGGTGCTGATGCATCCGACCGACCAGGTGGTCTACCACGCCATGACCACGGTCGCCGCCGACGCCTTCCGCCAGATCGGGGTCGAGGTGGACGAGCAGATGACCGATTGGGGCACCATCGTGCAGCGGCGTCCGTCCAAGGCGCCGCTCGACAAGGGCGGCTGGTCGATGTTTCCGGCCGGCGTGCCGGGCCCCGAATTCGTCGACCCGCTGCTGTCGAACACGGTGCGGAGCAATGGCGCGAAAGCCTGGTTCGGCTGGCCCGACGATCCGGCCATCGAGGCCGCCTATGCCGCCTGGCTCGACGCCCCCGACGCGGCGGCGCGCCGGACCCAGGAAATCGCCTTCCAGACGGCCGCGTTCCGCTCGGTTCCGGTGATCCCGCTGGGCCAGTACCTTCCCGCCGCGGCCTGGCGTGCCAATGTGACCGGGCTGGTGAAGGGTTCCGCCCCGGTGTTCTGGGGCGCGCAGAAGGCCGATGCGTGAAACGGTCGGATCGGGCGGCGCGCGGCGGGGTTGCGTGCCGCGGCGGTAGCCATTCGCACGGTTTCGCGACATAACGGCGCCCAAGGAGACAGCATGATGAACGCCACGCCCCCTCGCGCCGCCACGTCCCGCGTCTGGACGCCGAACACCTGGCGGGACTGCCCGATCCGCCAGGTTCCGGCCTATCCGGACCCGCTGGCGCTCGATGCGATGGAGCGGCGGCTCGGCAAGTTTCCGCCGCTGGTGTTCGCGGGGGAGGCGCGCCGGCTGAAGGCGCACCTGGCCGCGGCGGCGGAAGGCAAGGCGTTCGTGCTGCAGGGCGGCGACTGCGCCGAGAGTTTCGCCGACTTCACCGCCAACACGATTCGCGACACGTTCCGCGTGCTGTTGCAGATGGCCGTGGTGCTGACCTTCGGCGCCAGCCTGCCGGTGGTGAAGATGGGGCGCATGGCGGGGCAGTTCGCCAAGCCGCGCTCCTCCGACACCGAGACGCAGGGCGAGGTGACGCTGCCGTCCTATCGCGGCGACATCGTCAACGGGCCGGAATTCACCGAAGCGGCGCGCATCCCCGATCCCGCCCGCATGGAATTCGGCTATTTCCAGTCGGCGAGCACGCTGAACCTGCTGCGGGCCTTCGCGTCCGGCGGCTATGCCGACCTGCACGAGGTGCATCGCTGGAACCTGGGCTTCGTGGAGCGCTCGCCGCTGGCGGGGCGCTACCGCGACCTGGCGGCGCGGATCGACGAGACGCTGGCCTTCATGACCGCCTGCGGCATGACCAGCGCCACCACGCGCGACCTGCGCGAGACCGATTTCTACGTCAGCCACGAGGCGCTGCTGCTGCCGTACGAGCAGGCGCTCACCCGCGTCGATTCCACGACCGGCGACTGGTACGCCTGTTCGGCGCATTTCCTGTGGATCGGTGATCGCACCCGCCAGCCGGACGGCGCGCATGTCGAGTTCCTGCGCGGCGTGAAGAACCCGATCGGCATGAAGGTGGGGCCGACCCAGGAGCCGGATGATCTGCTGCGGATCCTGGACGTGCTGAACCCGACGAACGAGGCCGGGCGCATCACGCTGATCAGCCGCATGGGGGCCGAGAAGGTGGGCGCGAAGCTGCCGCCGCTGGTGCGTGCGGTGGAGAAGGCGGGCCACAAGGTGGTGTGGCTGTGCGACCCGATGCACGGCAACACGATCTCGACCGTGAACAAGCTCAAGACCCGCAACTTCGACGCGATCCTGTCGGAGGTGCGCGGCTTCTTCGACGTGCACGCGGCGGAGGGCACCTGGGGCGGCGGCGTCCATGTCGAGATGACCGGCCAGGACGTGACCGAGTGCACCGGCGGCGCGCATGCGCTGAGCGAGGCCGATCTCGGCGCGCGCTACGAGACGTTCTGCGATCCGCGGCTGAACGCGGAGCAGTCGCTGGAACTCTCCTTCCTGGTCGCCGAGGAGCTGAAGCAGCGCCGCACCCCGCCGGCGCAGCCGGCCGTCGCGGCGCAGTAGGGCCGTCACCATGGACGCGAAGGGAGGCGCGTTCGGCAGGGATATCGCGGCACGCACGGACGCCTACTTCAACCGCACGCGGCAGATCGTCGCGCGGTTCGGCGACAAGCGTGTCACCTACGCGATCTTCCTGCGCCGGCCGGTGATCTGCGCGCCGGCCCTGATGCTGGACTGGCTGCGTGCGGTGGTGCGGGAGCGGCAGACCTCGGTCGATGTCGACCTGGTCTACCAGGAGGGCGACTGGGTCGGGGCCGGCGAGCCGATCGTCTACCTGACCGGCAGCCTGGTGCAGCTCTCGGACGTCGAGACGCTGCTGCTGCAGAAGATCGGGCCCGCCTGCGTCGCCGCGCACAACGCCTATCAGATGGCGCTGGCGCTGCCGGGGGCCGCGTTCCTGGCGATGGAGGCGCGGCACTGCGCGGGCGCCGAGATGCAGGACATGATGGCCTATGCCGCCTCGGTCGGCAGCCGCGCGGCACAGAAGGAAGGCGCAAAAGGGTTCATCGGCAACGCCAATGACGGCACCGCGCACTGGTTCGGCGCGCCGCGCGGCTTCGGCACCATGCCGCACTCGCTGATCGGCTACGCGGGGTCGACGGTGCGCGCGGCCGAGATGTTCGCCGAGACCTTCCCCGACGAGCCGATGACGGTGCTGGTCGACTATTTCGGCCGCGAGGTGAGCGACGCGCTCGCGGTCTGCGCAAGGTTTCCCGACCTGGCGCGGGAAGGGCGGCTGTCCTTCCGGCTCGACACGCATGGCGGGCGATTCCTGGAGGGGCTCGATCCGCCGGAGAGCTATGCGGTGCTCGAGCGCCATTCGCCCGGCGCGATCCGCCGGTACCGGAGCGAGACGGAACTGCGCTACCTGGTCGGCACCGGCGTCTCCGCCGCGGCGATCTGGAAGCTGCGGGAGGCGTTGGACTCCGCAGGCTGGCCGAAGGTGCGGATCGTGGTGTCCTCGGGATTCGGCGTTGACAAATGCCGCGTCATGGCGGACGCAAAGGCGCCGATCGACGTGGTGGGGACGGGTAGTTTCATTCCGGACCTGTGGCACGAGACCTACGCGACCGCGGACATCGTGGATTACGAGGGTGTCCCGATGGTGAAGGTCGGCCGCGAGTTCCTGCTGCGCCGGAACGGGGCACGACGGAAGGTGGGCGGATGAAGCTGACCGACATCGACCAGGTCAATCACCTGGTCAACGAGCTCGACGACATGAAGCGACTGATCGAGGTTGCGACACGTGCGGACGTCTCGGCCTACCAGGTGTTCGTCGAAGCCCCCGGCGATGCCAGCCTGAAGATGTCGCAGGAGGGACCCAGCACCAGCCATGCCCAAGGCGTCGGTGTGTCGGAGGGGTTCCTGCAACGGCTGAAGCAACTCGCCCTCGAGGAGTTGCAGGCGAAACAATCCAAGATCCTCGCCGAACTCGAGGCGCTGGGCGTCGACGCGAACGGCTGACGCCTTCTCGCGCATCACGGCGGCGCGGCGGCCGACCGGGCGCGTGAGGGCTGCCGAGCCTCACGCGCCATCTCATTGGCGTGCCGGTGACCTCCTACGCCTTGTTCGCCCGCATGATCTCGGCGATCCGTGCGTTGGTGTCGTTGATCTCGGGCATCTTCTCGCCGGCGCGCAGCCGCGGGATCGTCTTCTCCTTCTCGTGCGTCTGCATCGCGACGGCCCGCTCCGCGGCCGCGGCGATCTCGTGCGGCTTCATCACCAGCACGCCGTTCTCGTCCGCGAGCACCGCATCGCCCGCCTCGACGGCAACCCCGCCGCACGACACCGCGGTGCAGAACTCCCCATGCTCGAACTGGCGCTTGCCGGTCACCACCGAGAGGCCGCGCGCCCAGACCGGCATGTCGTATTCGCGCAGTTCCTGCACGTCGGTGGCCGGGCCGTCGATGATGATGCCGACGCAGCCGGCCGCCTTCGCGGCAAAGGCGACGCCGCCGCCGCATGCGGCATGGCGCGTGTCGCCCGCGCGATCCAGCACCAGCACGTCGCCGGGGCGCAGCTTGCCCAGGGCGTAGTGCACGATGGCCGTGTCTGCCCCGTAGGCGCGCACCGTCACCGCCGTGCCGGCGATCCGGCGATAGCCGGGCAGCAGCGCGCGGATGCCGGGATCCATGAAGCCGACATGCCGGAAATGCCCGATGGTCGCGGGCTCCGCCTCCCGCAGCTTGTCGAGCAGAGCGGGGTCGATCTGGGGCGGCAGATCCTTCAGGACGAACATCGCGTCATCTCCGGTCGTGAGGCGACGGAGGATTTCACGGATCGTGCGTCCGTTCCAGACGCTACTGCTTCACCGCGCCAGCGGTCAGGCCGGCGACATAATGTTCCACGAAGAAGGAATAGATGATGGCGACCGGCACCGATCCGAGCAGCGCGGCGGCCATCAACTGGCCCCAGTAGAAGACGTCGCCCTTCACCAGTTCGGAAATGGCGCCGACCGGGACGGTGCGCACGTCGGTCTGGGTCAGGAAGATCAGGGCGTAGAGGAACTCGTTCTGCGCCAGCGTGAACGCGAAGATTCCGGCGGAGATGAAGCCGGGGATGCAGAGTGGAAGGAAGACCTTGAACATGGTCTGCAGCCGGGTCGCACCGTCGATGCGCGCCGCGTCCTCGAGCTCGTGCGGAACGGAGCGGAAGTAGCCCATGAGCAGCCAGGCGCAGAACGGTACCAGCAGCGTCGGATAGGTGAGGATCACCGAGGTCAACGTGTCGCCGAGGCCGAGTTGGTTGATGATGTCTGCGAGCGGGATGAACAGCAGCGGCTGCGGCACGAGATAGGTGGCCGCGACCGCGAAGGAGATCAGCGCCGCGCCGGCGAAGCGCATACGGGCGAGCGGGTAGGCGAGCATCACGCCGAACACGAGCGAGATCGCGGTCGAGACGACCGCGACGAGGAATGTGTTCCAGGTCCAGAGCAGGAAGTTCGTCTCGGTCAGCAGGTCGACATAGTGCTTCAGCGTCGGGTGATAGACGATCAGCGGCATGATCTTGCGGTTGTACAGCTCACTGTTGGGTTTCAGCGAGGTGATCGCCATCCAGTAGAACGGGAACAGCGTGAACAGCATGAAGCCACCGAGCGGCAGCCAGAGCTTGAGCGAGCGGGTGGTCCAGCCGCGACGTTGGACGATCATGTCTTGTTCGGCTTCATGTAGAGCGACATGGCGAAGATGATCAGCGCGAGCGGCGGCAGCATGGCGAGCGCGATGGACGCGCCCATGCCGAGCTGCCCGCCGCCCATTGCGACGTCGAACGCGTAGGTGGCGTAGAGGTGCGTCGCGTTCGCCGGTCCGCCGCGGGTCAGCACGTAGACGAGCTGGAAGTCGGCGAAGGTGAAGATCACCGAGAACATGGTGACGATGAAGATCACCGGCCGCAGCAGCGGAAGGGTGACCCAGCGGAACCGGTGCCAGGCGGAGGCGCCGTCGATTGTCGCCGCTTCATAGAGGTCGGGGGAGATCGTCTGCAGCCCAGCGAGCAGGGTGATCGCGTAGAAGGGCAGCCCGCGCCAGGTGTTGACGATGATCAGCGACAGCATCGCGAGATCGGGGTTGCCCAGCCAGGACGGGCCGGGGTTGGCGATCGCGAAGTAGCGCAACAACCAGTTGATGATGCTGAACGCCGGATCGAGGATCCACATCCAGGCGATGGTCGACAGCACCGTGGGCACGATGAAGGGCAGCAGCATCAATGCGCGGATGGTGTTCTTGAACTTGAACTCCTGGTTCATCACCAGTGCGAGCGCCAGACCGCCGACCATCTTCAGCAGCGTCGCGGCGATCGTGTAGACGAAGGTGTTCTGCGTCACCTGCCAGAACACCGGATCCTTCCAGTCGGCGACGAAGTTCGCGAGTCCGACGAAGGTGCCGGCGCGCGCGACTGGCCGATCCTGCAGGCTCAGCCAGATGCCATAGACGAACGGGTATCCCACCAGCGCGATCAGGAAGAGCAGCGGCGGAATCACCATCAGCCAACTGAACACGCCCTCCCGTTCGGTCCATTGCCGGAACGTGCTGCGTCGCGGCGCGCGCGGGGTCGCGGCGGCGAGCGTCGGGGCGGAGGCGGACATCAGGCGGGGAATCCGGACGGGCGGCGGCGCACGCGGTCAGGCCGACCGGAAGATCTGCTTGAGCTGTGCGTTGGCGTCCGCGATCACCTCCTTGGTGGATTTGCCGGCGCAGGCCTTGGCGAACATGTCGACGACCACGTATTTCGCGACGCTCTCCGATTGTGGGCGGCTGATCGGCGCGGGCCAGCCGGGCAGGTGGGAGGTCGCGAGCGAATCCCGATAGGGCAGGTTGCGCGGCTCCGCGTGCCACAGGGGGGCATCATCGAACATGTGCAGGAAGGGCGCGTAGTAGCTGACCGCGACGTCGTACCAGCCGCCGACCTGCTTCGGGTCCATCAGCCAGACCATGAAGTCCTTGGCTGCCTTTTGGTCGGGCGTATGCGTGAAGATCGCGTGCGACCACGGGTTCAGGATGTGGAAGCGCTGCCCCGTCGGGCCTTTCGGATTCTGTGCCTGGCCGGTCACCTTGCCGATGTCCGGAAAATCCTTCTTCGCAATGTAGAGGATCGACTCCGCATTGTTCGTGCACGAGATCTGCTCGGCCAGATACGCCTTGTTGTTGCTGACGTCGGTCCAACCGAGCGTGTCCTGCTCCATGGTTTGCTGGAAGAACTTGCGGCAGAAGTCGACGGCGCGGGCGGTTTCATCCGCATCGATCACCACCGTCTTGCCATCGGGCTCGACCTCGCGGGCGCCGTAGGACCAGAGCAGCGGATACAGCCAGCCATGGTTGTCGCCGAAGCCGTGGCCCAGCTCGAAGCCGAACGGGTGACCGGCCTTCTTCAGCTTGGTGCCGGCCTCCAGCAGCCCGTCCCAGGTGTCGGGGAAGTCCTTGACCCCGACTTCGGAGAACCAGTCCATGCGATAGTTCATGAGCTGGCCGATATTGCCGAACGGGATGGCCTTCCACTTGCCGTTGACGATGCAGGCCTCGGCCGCTGCGTCGTGCCAGCCGCCGCCCTTCTTGCCGATCTCCTGCGCGATGTCGGTGACGTCGACCAGCTTCTCGTCGAACAGGAACGCCCAGTTGAAGCCGATCTGCGTCATGTCCGGTCCGTTGCCGGTCTCGGCGGCGGTCGTCACCCGGGTTTGCTGGCTGCCGACGCTGGTCGTTTCGTAGTTGATCTTGATGCCGGTCGCCTTCAGATAGGCCGGCGCGAGCGTGTTCTTGAAATACGCGTCGTAGGGCGGGATGAACGAACTCTCGTGCATCATCGTCAGGCTTTGCGGCGCGGCGCCTGCGCGGGCTGCACCGAACAGACCACCGACGAAGGTGGCAGCGGAGATCGTCAGGACGTCACGGCGCGATGCGGCACGAACGATATTGGCCATCGTTTGCGTCTCCCCTCTACCCGCCACTTATGCTGGGGCGGTGTATCCGCCCGTCTTCGCGGGCGTACGGCTGCCTCTTGCCGAGGCTTCTTGCTGCCGAATGGCGGGACGTTACGGGTGGGATTGCGGCCAAGTCAACGATTTCGCCGCCTGCACGGCAGGACTGGCTTGCCTTCGGTCAATCCAGCCGCCGCGCACGCCGGCCGGCGCCCCGGATGGGGCGATGGCAGGCTCTTGACGGCAGGTGGCCACCGCCCCCAGGCTCCCCTCAAGCAGCGAAGCCTGCGCGGGGAGCTTCATCGGGTAGGGGAAGTTGTTGCATGCGACGAGGTCTTCTGACGTCGGCCAGCCTTTTGGCGGGACTGGCCCTGTACGCGCTGCCGGCTGGCGCGGAGCCGTTCAAATGCCCCAAGGTCGGGGGCAACCTGGTGTTCGGTCAGGAAGCCAACATCAACACGCTCGACCAAATGACCTCGGCGACGATCTCCACACGCAACATCGCGATGAACATCTACGAATCGCTGATGACGCGGGATGAGAACAACCATCCGATCCTCGAACTCGCGGAGTCGATGACGGAATCGCCCGACCACCTGACCTACACTTTCAAGTTGCGGAAGCCGATCCATTTCCACAACGGAAAGTTGATGACCTCGGCCGACGTGGCCGCCTCGTTCGACCGTTACGCGAAGGTGGGCAACCAGCGGAGCATCCTGAACAACGTCGCCGGATGGGACGCGCCAGACCCGGACACGTTCGTGATCCGCATGAAGTCGGCGCAGCCTACCTTCATCGAGGCGCTCAGCTCCTTCAGCGTGCCGATCGTGATCATCCCGGCGGAATTCAAGGACGTACCGGCACAGCAGCTCACCAACCCGATCGGCACCGGCCCGTTCCAGCTCGTGGAATCCGTGCCGGGGAGCTACGTGAAGCTCAAGCGCTTCGACGGCTATAGCCCGAACACCAGCTTCAATGAACGCACGGGCTTCGGCGGCTACAAGCAGGCCTGTCTGGATACGGTGACGTTCCGGATCGTGACCGAACCGGGCGCGCGCGTCGCCGGCCTGAAGACCGGGGAGCTGCAGGGCGTCGAGGATCTGCCGGCCAAGTCGCTGCCGGAGCTGAAGAACGACAAGAACATCAAGATCCTGCCGCTGAAGAACTGGTGGATCCAGATCTCCAGCCCCAACGTCTCGGCGCCCCCGACCGACAACCTGATGTTCCGCAAGGCCGTGCAGGCGGCGCTGGACATGGACGAGATCATGGATGCCGCGTCCGACGGCAACTACAGCCTCAACGTCGGCTTCCAGTACCCGAACCAGCCCGACTACACCGACGCCGGCAAGGAGACCTACAACCTCAAGGATCCGGCGCTGGCCAAGAAGTACCTCGCGCAGTCCGGCTACGCCGGGGAGCCGGTGGTGCTGCTGACCAACAAGGACTACCCGCCGATGTACAACTCGGCCCTGGTCATGCAGCAGCAGCTCCAGGCGGTCGGCATCAACGCACAGATGAAGGTGGTGGACTGGCCCACCTCTGTGCAGCTCTCGCAGAAGGAAGGGCCGGGCTGGAACTTCTTCTTCACCGGCTGGGGCACGCAGCCCGCCTTGGGCGCGCTCGCGACCATGCAGTTCCTGGCCAGCCCGAATGCGACCTACCGGCCCAAGGACGACAAGGGCGATCCAGACCTCGAGGCCGCCTGGAAGGACATGAACACGCTGCCGACCGTGGAAGGGCGGCATGAGGCGTTCGCGCGCATGCAGAAGATCGTGCTCGACCGCGTCTACGCCCTGCCGTTCGGCTCCTTCACCAAGGTGCAGGGCACGCGGGCCAACGTGGACGGGTTCGTGCCGTATCGGATCCCGCGCTTCTCCAACGTCTGGATGACGAACTGAGTCCGCGCCGATGGGCGCGATCCTGGTTCGCCGTCTCGCGAGCGCGTTCCCGATCCTGGCGATCGTCAGCATCCTGACGTTCGGCATGATCCACCTGATCCCAGGCGATCCGGCGGCGGCCATCGCCGGATTGTCGGCAACGCCGGAGCAGGTGGCGAACATCCGCCGTGACCTGGGGCTGGATCAGCCGCTGCTGTCGCAACTGTTCCACTGGTACGCCAACCTGTTCCGCGGCGACCTCGGACGCTCGCTGCTGCTCGGCCAGCCGGTGGTGGAGGCGACGATGCAGCGCCTCCCGGTCACCGTGGCGCTCTCGGCCTATGCGCTGGTGATCACGCTGGTGATCGGGCTCGCCACCGGCATCATCGCGGCGCTGCGGCAGAACACCTGGATCGACCAGGTCGCCATGGTGCTGGCGATGATCGGCATCTCGCTGCCGAACTTCTATCTCGGCCTGCTGATGATCATCCTGTTCGCGGTGGAACTGCGCTGGCTGCCCACCGGCGGCTACATCGCCTTCACCGACGATCCGCTCGGTTGGCTCGCGACCTCCACCATGCCCGCGATCTCGCTCGCGCTGCTGCTGGCGGGGCTGCTGGCCCGCATCACCCGCTCGACCATGCTCGAGGTGCTGCGGCAGGACTATATCCGCACCGCGCGGGCCAAGGGCCTGCCCAACCGCAAGGTCGTGGTGAAGCACGCGCTCGCCAACGCGATGATCCCGATCACCACCGTGATCGGCATCATCGTGAGCCTGATGATCTCGGGATCCGTGGTGACGGAGACGCTGTTCTCCATCCCCGGCATCGGCCAGCTGCTGACGCAGGCCGTGCTGAACCGTGACTATCCGATGGTGCAGGGAGGGCTGCTGATCACCACGGCCCTGCTGGTGCTGGTCAATATCGGCGTGGACGTCTGCTACGCGCTGCTGGATCCGAGGGTGCGCTACGATGGCGCCTGACACCGTACTCGCGATTGCCGACACCATCGACGCCGAGGACATCCCCGAGAAGCGCCAGCACCCGGCCCGGGTGACGCTGCGGCGGCTGATGCACCACCGCCTGTTCCTGCTGGGCGGCGGCCTGTGCCTGGTGATCGTGCTGCTCGCCGTGCTCGCGCCATGGATCACCACGGTGGATCCGTACAAGCTGTCGATGCGCAACAAGTTCAAGCCGCCCGGCACGGAGTTCGTGTTCGGCACCGACAATTTCGGCCGCTCCCTGTGGTCGCGTGTGGTGTGGGGCGCGCAGCTCTCGATGTTCATCGGCGGCGCGGTGGTACTGATCAACGCCGTGTTCGGCACCGCGATCGGCGCGGCGGCCGGGTATTTCCGCAAGCTCGACAACCTGCTGATGCGCTTCAACGACGCGCTGATGGCCTTCCCCGCCGTGCTGCTGGCGATCGCCGTCACCGCGGTGCTCGGCCCGTCCGTCAACGACGTGATCATCGCACTCGGCATCGTCTACACGCCGCGCACCGCGCGCATCGTGCGCGCCTCCGTGCTGGTGCTGCGGGAGATGGAATACGTGCAGGCCGCGGTCGCGGCCGGGGCAGGGCACTGGCGCATCCTGCGCCGCCACATCCTGCCCAACGCGATGGCGCCGCTGATCGTGCAGTTGAGCTTCCTGTTCGCCTACGCCGTGCTGACCGAGGCGACGCTGTCCTTCCTGGGCGTGGGCGCGGTGCCGCCGACCCCGACCTGGGGGAACATCATGGCCGAGGGCCGCCAATACATGATCGACGCCCCCTGGATCATCACCATCCCCGGTGCCGCGCTGATGGTCACGGTGCTCGGCCTCAACCTGCTGGGCGACGGGTTGCGCGACGTGCTCGACCCACGGCTGCGGGTGCAACAATGAGGGCGGGCATAGGGGCCTTTGTCGGCGGCGCTCGTGCGATTGCCGTCAGCCCCACTGTCATGGCCGGGCTCGACCCGGCCATCCTCTACGGCACCGCTTTCCCAATCGTGGACAGGTGCGGCGACACCGGTGCCGGTGGGGATGGCCCGGTCGAGCCCGGCCATGACGATGGGGCGCTCCGCAGGTCCGCCCTCGACCGCACCTCTTCTCGAGGTCACGCCGCCTGATGCCGCTGCTCGACGTTCAGAACCTCACCACCGCCTTCCAGACCCAACGCGGCGAGATTACCGCCGTGGAGGATATCTCGTTCAGCCTCGAGCCGGGGGAGATCCTCGGCATCGTGGGGGAATCCGGCTCCGGCAAGAGCGTCACCGCGCTCACCATCATGGGCCTGCTGCCACGCCCGCCCGCGCGGATCGCCGGCGGCTCCATCCGCTTCGAGGGCACCGAACTCACCAGCCTCTCGCAATCGCGCATGCAGGCGATCCGGGGACCCGGCATCGCCATGGTCTTCCAGGAGCCGATGACCAGCCTGAACCCGGTGTTCAGCATCGGCGACCAGCTGATGGAGACCATCCGCGCGCATGAGCGCCTGGCACCGAAGGCGCTGTTCGCCCGCGCGGTGGAGATGCTGGATCGCGTCGGCATCCCCTCGGCCTCGACGCGCATGAAGGACTATCCGCACCAACTCTCGGGCGGGCAGCGGCAGCGCGTGATGTTGGCCATGGCGCTGGTCTGCCGGCCGCGCCTGCTGATCGCGGACGAGCCGACCACCGCGCTCGACGTCACCATCCAGGCGCAGATCCTCGACCTGATCCTCGACCTGCGCGACGAGTTCGGCATGGCGGTGATGATCATCACCCACAATATGGGCGTCGTCGCGGAAACCGCCGACCGGGTGATGGTGATGTATGCCGGCCGCGTGGTGGAGGAGGCGCCGGTCGCGACGCTGTTCGACCAGCCACTGCATCCCTACACGCGCGGGCTGCTCGAATGCGTGCCCTCGCTCACCGAACAGATGGACCGGCTGGTGGCGATCCCGGGCACGTTGCCGGAGCCGGCGCGCCGGCCGTCCGGGTGCCGCTTCGCGCCACGCTGCCGCTACGCCGAACCTGCCTGCCGCGCCGGGCTGCCGCCGCTCGTCCGCTATGCCGCGGGGCACAGCGCCGCCTGCATCCGGGTGCCGGAGCTCGCTCAGCCATGAAGCCGCTGCTCGAGGCCATCGCCGTCTCCAAGCATTACGAGGTGCAGGCCGGCGGATTCCTGCGGCGCCAGGCGCTGACCCTGCGCGCGGTCGACGAGGTGGACCTGGCGATCATGCCCGGCGAGACCCTCGGCCTGGTCGGCGAATCCGGCTGCGGCAAGTCCACGCTGGGCCGCCTGCTGATCCGTCTCATCCCGGCGACCGGCGGCAACATCCTGTTCGACAATGCGGACATCACCCAGCTCAGCCCGAAGGAGATGCGCAGCGTCCGGCGCGGCATGCAGATCGTCTTCCAGGACCCGTACGGCGCGCTCAATCCGCGCATGACGGTCGAGGACATCATCATGGAGCCGCTGCTGATCCACGGCGCCCGCGCCAATGCGGCGGCGCGCAAGCAGGTGGCGGACCTGCTGGGCGTGGTCGGCCTGCCGGCCCGCGCGCGTGAGCGCTTTCCGCACGAATTCTCCGGCGGGCAGCGGCAACGCATCGGCATCGCCCGCGCGCTGGTGCTGAAGCCGCGCTTCGTGGTGTGCGATGAACCGGTCTCCGCGCTGGACGTCTCCGTGCAGGCGCAGATCGTCAACCTGCTGGGCGACCTGCAGCAGGAGTTCGGGCTCACCTACCTGTTCATCGCGCACGACCTCGGCGTGGTGAAGCACATCTCGACGCGCGTCGCGGTGATGTATCTCGGCAAGATCGTGGAGATCGCGGAGAAGCGCGCGCTGTACGACGCGCCGTTGCATCCCTACACGCAGGCGCTGATCGCCGCGGTGCCGGCGTCACATCCGTCGCAGCGCAGCCGCGGGCGTCGGGAAAGGCAGCGGATCGCGGGGGACATTCCGAGTGCGCTGCACCCCCCGAGTGGGTGCCGGTTTCATACGCGGTGTCCGCATGTGATGCCGATTTGTCGGGAGCAGGCGCCCGCGATGACGGAGCCCCAGCCGGGTCACCGCGTCGCGTGCCACCTCACGGGCTGACGGCCGGACCTGCGGGGTGGGTGGCCGACGCGGGTGCGGCGCCCGGCTGAGTCATGCCGCTCTTGCCGCGCCTTGTGTCATGGCAGCGCGTAGGGCCCCGTGTCATGGCCGCGCTTGTCGCGGCCATCCACGTCTTTCATGCGCGAAGGGAAGCCGTGGATGGCCGCCCTTCGGCGGCCATGACACGGTCGGCGCCTTCGGCGGCCATGACACGGTCGGCGCCTTCGGCGGTCATGACACGGTCGGCGCCTTCGGCGGCCATGACACGGTTGGCGCCTTCGGGGGCCATGACACGGTTGGCCCCCTTCGGCGGCCATGACACGGTTGGCGCCTTCGGGGGCTATGACACGGTTGGCGCCTTCGGCGGCCACGGCATGGTGGCCGGCGTGGTCACCACTCTCGGCGACCACGCAACAGCCCTCGCGGTCGTTAGGCGCCGATGCCGCCCAGGGCGAGGTACTTGATCTCGAGATAATCCTCGATCCCGTACTTGGAGCCCTCGCGGCCGAGACCCGACGACTTCATGCCGCCGAACGGCGCCTCGGCGGTCGAGATGATCCCCTCGTTGATGCCGATGATGCCGTATTCCAGACCCTCGGCGACGCGGAAGATGCGGCCGATGTCGCGCGCGTAGAAATAGGAGGCGAGGCCGAACTCGGTGTCGTTGGCGAGCTGGATCGCCTCTTCCTCGGTCTTGAAGCGGAACAGCGGCGCGACCGGGCCGAACGTCTCCTCACGGAAGATCAGCGCCTCGTGCGGCACGTCGGCCAGCACCGTCGGCAGGTAGAAGTTGCCGCCCAGCGGGGAACGCTGCCCGCCGGTGACGACAGAGGCGCCGCGGGACAGGGCGTCCTTCACGTGCTCTTCCACCTTCTCGACCGCGGCGGCGTTGATCAGCGGGCCCTGGGTGACGCCGGGCTCCATGCCGTTGCCGACCTTCATCGCCTCCACCGCTTCCTTCAGCTTGGCGGCGAACGCGTCGTAGACGCCGTCCTGCACCAGGATGCGGTTGGCGCAGACGCAGGTCTGCCCGGTGTTGCGGTACTTGCTCGCCATCGCGCCCTGCACCGCGGCGTCCAGATCCGCGTCGTCGAACACGATGAACGGCGCGTTGCCGCCCAGCTCCATGCTGGTCTTCTTGATCGTGGGCGCGCATTGCGCGAGCAGCTTGGCGCCGACTTCGGTCGAGCCGGTGAACGACAGCTTGCGCACCAGCGGATTGCCGGTGAGCTCCGCGCCCATCTCGGAGGAGCCGCCGGTCAGCACGTTGCACACGCCCGACGGCATCCCCGCGCGTTCGGCCAGCACCGCGAGCGCCAGGGCCGAGAACGGCGTCTGCGAGGCCGGGCGGATCACGCCGGTGCAGCCGGCGGCCCAGCCGGGACCCGCCTTGCGGGTGATCATCGCGGCGGGGAAGTTCCAGGGCGTGATCGCGGCGAAGACGCCGATCGGCTCCTTCGTCACCAGGATGCGACGGCCCTTCGCGTTCTGCGGGATCGTGTCGCCGTAGACGCGCTTGCCCTCCTCGGCGAACCATTCGATGAAGCTCGCGGCATAGGCGATCTCGCCCTTGCTCTCGGCCAGCGGCTTGCCCTGTTCGGCGGTCATGATCACCGCGAGGTCGTCGGCATTCGCCAGCATCAGGTCGTTCAGCCGCCTCAGGATCGCGGCGCGCTCCTTGGCGAGCATGGCGCGCCAGGCCGGGAAGGCGCGGGCCGCCGCCTCGATCGCGCGCCGCGTCTCGGCGGTGCCCATGGCCGGCACTTCGCCGATCGCTTCGCCGGTGGCCGGGTTCTTCACCGTGATGGTCTTGCCGCTGTCGGCATCGACCCACTTGCCGTCCAGGTAGTTGGCCTGCCGGAACAGGGTGGGATCCTTCAGCGGCAGCGCGGAAACGGGGTTGAGCATCGGGCAGGTCCTCCTGGCCATGGGCGTCGGGCGGAAGATAGGCGCTCCGCCCCAAGGTGTCAGGGAGGGGGTGTCAGCGAAGGGGGCCAGATGGGGGGCAGGAGGCGTTTCCGGGCGGTGGCGACGGTTGCCGCCACCTCCTGACGCGGCGGGGGACCGGAGACGTTGCATCCGCACCGGCTCGGCGCCAAAACAGCGCCTCTCGGTGCTGCCCTGGAGATCGCATGCCTCGGTTCCGCTGCCCTCTCGTCCTGCCGGCCGTTGCCGCGCTCGCGGTCCTCGCCGCCGCCCTGCCGCTCGCGGCCCAGGCGCAGAACGTGATCCTCGACGCGCCGGCACTGTTCCCGAAGAAGCAGAAGCAGGGTCTGCCGGAGGTGCGGGTCACCGCGGCGCCCTGGCCGCGACTCGATCCCGGCGCGGTGTTCTGCCGCAGCGAGGCCGATCTCGCGCGGCTCGCCGCCAACCGCAGCGGGTCGGGGGGAGGCGGGGCCGTCGACTGCCGCGTCATCAACTCGCCGCTGCCGATCGAGATCGTCGAGCGACGCGGCCCCGGCCGCACCGAGGTCCAGGTCAAGGGCCAGCCGGGAACGGTCGGCTGGACCGACGCCTGGCTGCCGGAGAAGGCCCCGCCGCAGTAGTTCGCGCCCAGCCGTCGCCCCGCACCGGCCCACGGCAGGCTACGCCCCCGGCCGGGGATGGATCGTGGCCCCGTCAATGGCATCATGCGTGCTTCTGTCCTGCGAGGCACCGGATGACCTTCTGCGAAGACATGTGGGCGGAGACGGCGGCCCTGCGCGCCGCGATCCACGCCCTGCCGTTCAACCGGGAGCTGGCCGACGGCACGCTCGACCCCGACCGGTTCCGCTTCTACGTCGTGCAGGATGCGCTCTACCTCGCCGACTACGCGCGTGCCCTGGCGCTCGCCGCGGCGCGGTCGGAGGACGGCGTCCCCTTCAAGACCTTTGCCGATGGCGCGCTGGAGGCGGTCGCGGTCGAGCAGACGCTGCACGGCAGCTATCTGCGCCAGTTCGGGATCCATCCCGCGAGCCTCGCCACCGCGGAGCCCAGCCCGGATTGCCTCGGCTATACGAGCTTCCTGCTGGCGACCGCCTATCACGCCCCCTGGGAGGTGCTGGTGGCCGCGCTGCTGCCGTGCTTCTGGCTGTACTGGGACGTGGGCTGCGCCATCATGCGGCGCGCCGCGCCCGACAATCCCTATCGCGCCTGGATCGACACCTATGCCGACGAGGCGTATGGCGCGGCCGTCCGCGGCGTGATCGCGATCACCGATGCGGCTGCGGCGCAGGCCAGCCCGGCGGTCGCGGCGCGGATGCGGACGGCGTTCCTGCGCTCCTGTCAGTGGGAGTGGCTGTTCTGGGACGGCGCCTACCAGCGGCGAGGCTGGCCCGCCGTTTGAGTGCCCCGCCGCCTGGCCACGCGCCCGGCCGCCCGTGCCCGATCCGCGGCACACGACCGATGTGAAGCAACCGCCCGCGTGCCGTTGCGTTGCCACGGCATGAGGATCCCGGCTGCGCCTGTGCTGGTTCGTTTCGCCGTCGCCCTCGCGCTGCCCCTGGGCGGCTGCGTGCGGGTGAGCGCGCCCCAGCCCGCCTATGTGGTGGACCCGCACGACCCCGGTCAGCGGGCGGTCGCGGGCGGGCTGATCGGCGCCGGGGCGGGCGCCGCGATCGGCGCCATGGCCGGCGGCGGACGCGGGGCGGCGCTGGGTGCGCTCGCCGGCGGCGCGGTCGGCGCGGCAACCGGGGCGGCGACCGCCGAACCGGACCCACCCCCGGCCTATGCGAACGGGTATTACGACCAGTACGGGTACTGGCACCCCTACTGACCGCGCCCTCCCAATCGGCCGGATTCTGCACTAGAACGCGCGACCCGACCCGTCGCTGCGGGCGGATCCGCATCCGAGAGTGAGACCGTGACAGACCTCTACGCCCGCCTGCGCACGACCGTGCTGACCGCGCTTCGCGGCATCGTCCCGGACCTGCCGGAGGAGGTGGCGGCGCGTGTCGAGGTGTCCCCCGCGCGCGACCCCGCGCATGGCGACATGGCGACCAATGCCGCGATGGTCTCCGCCAAGGCTGCCCGCCAGCCGCCGGCGAAGATCGCCGCCGCGCTGGTCGCGTTCCTGAACGAGGTGCCGGAGGTGGCGGAGGCGGCCGCGGCGGGGCCCGGCTTCGTCAACATCCGGCTCGAGCCCGGCGCGTTCCGCGCCCTGCTGCCGGCGATCCTGCAGGCCGGCACCGCCTATGGCGATTCCACCCGCGGCAACGACCAACGGGTGAACGTCGAATACGTCTCCGCCAACCCGACCGGCCCGATGCATATCGGGCATTGCCGTGGCGCGGTCGTCGGTGACGCACTGGCCAACCTGCTCGCCAAGGCTGGGTTCGACGTCACCAAGGAATACTACGTCAACGATGCCGGCGCGCAGGTGACGGCGCTCGCCTGGGCCGCCTATTGGCGCTACCTGCAGGCGATCGGCACGAAGTTGTCGGAGGCCGAGTTCGCCGCCGAGGTGCCGGGCGGGCTGCAATATCGCGGCGACTACCTGGTGCCGATCGGTGCCGCCCTCGCCGCGCAATACGGCACCAGCCTGGCGCAGCCGGATGGCGGCATCGCCGCGCCGGAGCAGTGGATCGATATCGTCCGCAGCTACACCGTGGACGCCATGCTGGCCGAGATCCGCACCGACCTCGCGGCGCTGGGCGTCGAACAGGCGGTGTTCAGCTCCGAACGGGTGCTGGCGGAATCGGGCGCGGTGGATGCGGCGATCGACGCGCTCGCCGCGCAGGGGCTGATCTACGAGGGCGTGCTGGAACCGCCCAAGGGCAAGACCCCGGATGACTGGGAGCCGCGGCCGCAGACGCTGTTCCGCTCCACCTCCTTCGGCGACGACGTCGACCGGCCGCTGCGCAAATCCGATGGCTCCAACACGTATTTCGCCAACGACATCGCCTATCACGCCGACAAGGTGAGCCGCGGTTTCCATGCGCTGATCGACGTCTGGGGCGCGGATCACGGCGGCTATGTGAAGCGGATGGAAGCCGCGGTGCAGGCGGTGTCGGGCGGGCGCACCCGGCTCGAGGTCGTGCTGTGCCAGATCGTGCACGTGATGCGCGGCGGCCAGCCGGTGCGCATGTCGAAGCGGGCCGGGACCTACGTCACGTTGCGTGACCTGATCGACGAGGTCGGGCGCGACGCGGTGCGCTTCACCATGCTGACCCGCAAGGCCGACGCGCAGATGGAGTTCGACCTCGACCAGGCCGTCGCCCAGACCCGCGACAACCCGGTCTTCTACGTCCAGTACGCCCATGCGCGCTGCCGGTCGGTGCTGCGCGCCGGCGGCGAAATGTTCGGCGCCGCCGCATTGGCCGAGGCGGCGCTGGCGGCGGTCCCGCTCGACAGCCTCGCCGCGGAGGCGGAACTCGCGCTGATTCGTCGCCTGGCGGCGTGGCCGCGCACCGTGGAGGCCGCCGCGCTGGCCCGGGAACCGCACCGAATCGCGTTTTTCCTCTATGAGTTGGCGGGCGATTTTCATATGCTGTGGAACCGAGGCAAGGACGATGCCACGTTGCGGTTCCTGCAGCAGGATCGCCCGGACGAGACGCTCGCGCGTCTGGCCCTGGTGGCTGCCGCCGCGCTGGTGATTCGCTCCGGTCTCGCCGTGATGGGCGTCGAGCCCGTCGAGGAAATGCGCTGACGCGCAGGCCGTTCGCCTCGGGCTTCCCCGGGGTCGGTCCCCTGCGGATCGGCGAAGCGGGTTGACCCGAGGAGAGAACAGCACCGTGTCGGACGATCTGAGCATCCCGAACCCGACCTATCGCGTGCCCCGGCGCGGGCGGCGTGGCGGGCTGGATCCCGCGATGCAGCGGCTGATGATCTACGCTGGTGGCGTCGTGGGCGTGTTGGCGCTGATTGGCGGCGCCTCGCTGCTGTTCAACCGGCCGAGCGGACCGGTGCCGGTGGTGCAGGCGGATTCGCGGCCGCTGCGGGTGAAGCCGGAGAATCCCGGCGGAATGCAGATCTCCGGCGTCGGCGCCGACGACGTGGATGACGGCAAGGGCAAGCTCGCACCGGCCCCCGAGGTGCCGAACCCGAATGCCCTGCGCGCCGCCGAGGCGGCCGCCACGCCCCCGGCTGCGACGGCCGCCCCCGCGGCGCCAGCGCCGGCGGCCCCTGCGGCCACCGCCGCGCCACCCCCAGTGGCCGCGCCGGCCCCGGTGGCGGCGCGCGTCGCCGCCACCCCGGTCGCTCCGGCGAAGCCGACGCCCGCGGTTGCGGCGCCGGCCGCCGCCCCGGTCGCGCATGCCGCCCCCAAGCCGACCGCGGTCGGCGGCAACCGCGCCGCGGTGCAGCTCGCCGCGCTCTCCTCGGAGGATGCGGCGAAGACCGAGTGGCAGCGCATGGAGAAGCGGATGCCCGACCTGCTGGGCGGCCACAGCCCGAACTACACGAAGGTCGAGCGCGAGGGGCGTACGTTCTGGCGTGTGCGGGTCGCGGGATTCGGCGATCTCGCCCAGGCCAGGGCCTTTTGCGAGCGTGTCCGCGCCAAGGGCGCAACCTGCTCGGTCGCCGACTTCTGAGCCGCACCGCCGCGCGCCACCTCGTCCCGATCGCCCCGCCCGTCCCCGCAAGGGGCGGGACCGGGCGGTTCGGCTCCGCACGGATTTCCCCTCTTCGTCATGGCCGGACTTGAGCCGGCCAGCCCCACCGCCTCCCCTGCGGCGAGCGCCGAGCCCGGCCCCTGCACACCACGCGCCGAGGCGACCCCCGCCGTGACCCGGAGAACCCCGCCGCGATGAAGCCCGCGATCGTCGGCATTGCCGGGCCGTCGCTGCTCCCCGAGGAAGCGGCGCTGTTCCGCGCCCATCCGCCGGCCGGGGTCATCCTGTTCGGCCGCAACATCCAGGATCCCGCCCAGCTCGCCCGCCTCGTCGCCGCGCTACGCGCCGAACTGCCGCCGGATGCGCACCTGATGCTGGATCAGGAGGGCGGCCGGGTCGCGCGCCTGCGCCCGCCGCACTGGCCCGCGCACCCGCCGGCGGCCGTGTTCGGGCGCCTGCATGCCCAAGACCCCGTCGCCGCCGTCCGCGCGGCCTGGCTCACCGGCGCGCTGATCGGGACGCTCTGTGCCGAGGCCGGGGTCGACCTGGTCGCCGCCCCGGTGCTCGACCTGCGGGTTCCCGGCGCGCACGACGTGATCGGTGACCGCGCCTTGGCCGACGACCCCGAGGTGGTCGGCCGGCTCGGGCGCGCCGTGGCGGCCGGGCTGCTGGCGGCCGGCGTGCTGCCGATCGGCAAGCACGCCCCCGGCCACGGCCGCGCCCGGGTCGACAGCCACCATGCTCTGCCGGTGGTCGAAGCGAACCACCTCGAGGCCGATCTGCTGCCGTTCATCTTGAATGCGGACCTGCCTTGGCTCATGACGGCCCATATCGTCTACCCGGCATTCGACCCGGAGCGCCCGGCGACCCTGTCGCCGATCGTCATCCAGTCGATCATCCGGGAGCGGATCGGGTTCAAAGGGGTTTTGGTGACCGACGACCTCGCCATGCACGCACTCTCCGGGCAGCCGGTCGACCTCGTGCAGGCGGCGCTCGCCGCCGGCTGCGACGTCGCGCTCTACTGCCGCGGCGATCTCGCAGCGACGGCCGCGCTGCTGGCTGCCCTGCCGCCGCTTGCCGGCGCCGCCGCCGAGCGGGTCGCCCGCGCCCGGGCGGAGGCGGCGTGGCGGCGCATGCAGCTCGATCCGGCCGCACTGACCACGGAGCGGGATCGGATCCTCGCGTGACCGCCATGCTCCTCCAGTTCGTGCTCGCGGCGGTGCCCGCGGTGCTGGCGATCACCCTGCACGAGGCCGCGCACGGCTACGCCGCCCTCATGCTGGGAGACGACACCGCGCGGCGCGCCAGCCGGCTCTCGCTCAATCCGATCCGCCACATCGACCGCGTCGGCACCATCATCGTCCCCGGCCTCCTGATGCTGGGCCAGCTCCTGACGATCCACCGGGTCGCCTTCATGTTCGGCTGGGCCAAGCCGGTGCCGGTCGATCCGCGCCGCTTTCCCAACCCGCGCCGCGGCATGGCGCTGGTGGCTGTCGCCGGCCCGCTGATGAACTTCGTGCTGGCCTGGATCGGCGCCTTGCTGATGCCCGCGGCGAACGGGCCGGACGGCGGCAGCCTGGGCGCGCTGGATGCGATGCTCGCGACGCATCCCTTCGTCGGCATGTTCCTGTTCTACTTCATCCTGACGAACCTGGTGCTCGGCCTGTTCAACCTGCTGCCGATCCCGCCGCTGGATGGCGGGCGCATCGCGGTCGGCGTGCTGCCGCTGCCGCTCGCGATCCGCTGGGCGCAGCTCGAGCGCGCGGGCCTCTTCATCGTGCTGCTGGTGGTGTTCGTCCTGCCGTGGCTGATCGACTTCGATCCGGTCGGGGCCGCGCTGAACACCATCCTGCCCTGGGCCTTCCGCACCGTGTTCTGGCTGGCCGGCCACGACGTGAGCGAGACCGGTGGCGGAGTCCTCTGACCCGACCACGTCCTCCGGCCTGCTGACCCCCGACAGCCTGGTGCTGCGGCTCGAAGGGTTCGAGGGGCCGCTCGACCTGCTGCTCGATCTTGCTCGGGCGCAGAAGGTCGACCTGACGAAGATCTCCATCCTGGCGCTGGTCGAGCAGTACCTGTCGGTGATCGAGGGCGCCCGCCGGGTCCGCCTGGAACTCGCCGCGGACTGGCTGGTGATGGCCGCCTGGCTCACCTGGCTCAAGTCCCGGCTGCTGGTGCCCGCCGGCACCGATGCGGCGGAGGAGGGGGAGCAGGCGGCCCTGGCGCTGGCCGGGCGGCTGCAGGAACTCGAGGCCATCCGCACCGTCGCCGCCTGGCTCGCGCAGCGCCCGCAGCTCGGGCTCGACGTGTTCGCGCGCGGCGCGCCCGAGGACCATACGGAGATCGACCGCTCCCGCATCGCGCTCGACATGCCGTCGCTGGTGCGCGCCTACCTGGCGGCGATCCGGCGGGGGACGAAGGCGGCGATCTACCGGCCGCGGCCGCTGACGCTCTGGACGGTGCAGGATGCGTTGCGGCGGCTGGGCAGCCTGATGGGCTCGCTGCCGGACTGGACCAGCCTGGAGCAGTTCCTGCCCGAGACGCTCGCCAACCCGACCGAACGGCGCGCCGCGCTGGCGAGCACCTTGCTTGCCGGACTGGAGATGGCGCGTGGCGGGGTCGTGCAGTTGCGGCAGGAGGATGCGTTCGGGCCGATCCTGGTCGGCAAGGGGCCGCGCACGGTAGAGGAGGGCGGATGAGCGACCATCGCACGCCCGACTCCGCTTCGACCCGGCCCGATCAGGACGCAGACGCGCTGCCGCCGGACGACCGCGTGGAGGCGGGGACCGCCGCCGAGCCGGCTTCGGGGCCAGGGGCCGCAGAAGCGGCGGAACCAGTCGAGGCGACGGCCGAAGCGTCCGAGCCCGTGGCGGCGGACCCGCCCGAGGCGGGGGCGGAGGCCGAAGCTGCCGAGACGACGTCCCCGGAAGCCGAACCCGTGCCCGCGGGCGATGGCGGGGACGACGCGGACACGGCAACCCCGGAGGCGGACGCTCCGCCGGCGCCCGCGGATGCTGGCGGCGACGACGCCGGGACGGCGACGCCGGAGGCGGGCTCTCCGACCACCCCGCCGGTCGGCGCCGCGGTGCCGCCGGACGAGGAGGCGTTGCGCATCGCCGAGGCGCTGGTCTTCGCGAGCGCCGCCCCGGTGCTCCCACGCGCGCTGTCGCAGATCCTGCCGATGGGCATGGACCCCGACGCGGTGATCGAGGCGCTGCGGGCGCGCTATGCCGGCCGCGGCGTGGAACTCGTCGATGCCGCCGGTGGCGTGCAGTTCCGCACCGCGCAGGACGTCGCCCCCAAGCTGCGCAAGGTGATCGAGGTGCCTCGCCGCCTGCCGCGCGTGGCGATGGAGACGTTGGCGATCATCGCCTACCACCAGCCGGTGACCCGGCCGGAAATCGAGGAGATCCGCGGCGCCAGCCTGTCCCAGCAGACGCTCGACGCCCTGCTGGAGGCGAACCTGGTGGTGCCCAAGGGCCGCCGCGAGAGTCCCGGGCGGCCGACGCTGTGGGGCACCACGCCGCAGTTCCTGACCCAGTTCGGCCTGCAGGACATCCGCGACCTGCCGCGGCGCGACGACCTGCTGGTGGAGCCGCCCTTGCCCACCAAGGCCCCGGCTCCTCCGGATGGGGATGAGGCACCGGATGCGGGTGCGGATGGGGCGCCTGCTGCGGGGGCGGAGGCGGTTGGGCCGGGGGCGGACGATCGCGAGGCGGATTCGGGGGGCTGACGCAGGCCATTGGGAATGGCGGCGGCGATGGAACCGCAGATGAACGCCGATGAACGCTGATGGGCATGGTGGGGCGGGCGGCGCCGGAGCGTCAGCGGGCCCGCCGGTTGGCCATCTTCCTGGTCCGTGGCGATCAGCCTGTCATTCCGGTGCACCTGGACGACCCGCGGGCTCCGGAACGCACCGAGGTTCCAGCCTGATCTTCGCGGTCCATGTCGGTATCGTCTGCGCATGTCGATGAGTTTGCAGAGTGAAGCGGACGCTTTGCTCATGCTTGAGTGAAGTGAAGCGATTTGTCGCGCGATCACACCTGGAGAACGAGGTCCCGGCCTTTCTCTTCCGCCGAAGGTCTGATCCACTCCCCGCAAGAGTAGCACAGGCTATCAAGCCGTTTGCCAGGGAGAGACGTCGTGTCCGACCGCATGACCGCCTCAACGGACCCGCACGGCGACCAAGTGGGGAGCCCGGGCATCATCTCCGGGAACGTCGTCCTGTCCGGTTCGGCGGACTCAGCACTGCGGGGCGCAGCGGTCGTCGGGAGCTTGGGAGACGAGACCACGAGCAACGGCGGAACGCATCCCTCGTGTCCCCGTGAGCTCGCCGGCACCCCAAGCAGCGACACGGTCGCGGACCGCCATGGCGACACCATCCTGATCAGCGGGCTCGCCCACAGCGTGCTGCATGGCGTCCACGAGATGCGCATGGTTTCCGATGGCCCGAACACCGGCCGGAGCGCCGTTTCGATCTGGCTCCACGGCGATCACTCCGATCCTGGTGCATACGCTCTCGGAAAATACGATCTCATTCCGAGCAGCCTTGGCAAAGGGATGAGCGCGCTGCTGGGATCGGATCAGCCGACCCAGATCCCGATCGGCACGCCGATCGCGCTCGTGTTCATCGCCGGCGCCTTGCTCTTCCTTCCGAGTATCCTCGGCGACGTGCCAGGCCCGTCCCATCAAAGCTGAAGCAGCAAGCCCGTCACGTCGAAGCTCAACCCGGCTGCCGCCGGGCCGCCGATCGAATTCCACACTTTCAATGACACGGTTGGCCGCCGGGCACGAGGCGGCACGCGGCACCGGCCCATCTGCGTTCATCCGCGTTCATCTGCGGTTTCACGCGCGGCCGCCCGCGACCCGACCCGTCACAGGAACCCGTTGCTGAACCAGGGCACGGCCGCCACCACGATCAACCCGACCAGCACCGCCGCGAGATACGGCCAGATGCGTCGCATCGCCGCGTCCGGGGAGACCCGGCCGATCGCGCAGGCGGCGTAGTAGCCGACGCCGAACGGGGGGGCGAACAGGCCGATGCCCATCGCCAGGATCACCACCATGGCGTAGTGCACCTCGTGGATGCCGACGGCGCGGGCGGAGGGGAACAGCAGCGGGCCGAACAGCACGATTGCCGGAATGCCCTCCAGCACCGATCCCAGCACCACGAAGGCGACGATCGACACCGCCATGAACCCGGCCGCGCCGCCCGGCATCGCCGCCATCGACTGGGCGAGCTGGTGCGAGAAGCCGGACTGGGTGAGCGCCCAGGCCATGCCGGTCGCGGTGCCGATGATCAACAGGATCGCGCCCGACAGCGCCGCCGTCTCGACCAGCATGGGGAACAGCCGGCGCAGCGGGAACTGGCGATAGATCAGCGCGCCGACGACCACGGCATAGGCGATGCCGATGGTGGAGACCTCGGTCGCCGTGGCGATGCCCTCGATCACCGCGGTGCGGATCACGAAGGGCAGGATCAGCGCGGGCAGCGCGATCACGAAGGCGCGGCCGATCTCGCGCCAGGGCGGACGACGCACGCCCGAGAGGTCCTCGTGCCGGCTGCGCCAGCGCGCGATCACCGCGAGCGCCACCGCCAGCACCGCCGCGGGCAGCAGCCCGCCGGTGAACAGGGCGGCGATGGAGACGCCGGTCACCGACCCGATGGTGATCAGCACCAGCGAGGGCGGGATCGTCTCGCTCATGGCGCCCGAGGCGGAGAGCAGGGAAACGAGCTCGCCCTCATGCGCGCCGCGGCGCTTCATCTCGGGGAACAGCACCGGCGCAACCGCCGCCATGTCCGCCGCCTTGGAGCCGGAGATGCCGGAGACGAGGTACATGGCGCCCAGCAGCACGTAGCCGAGACCGCCGCGGATATGGCCGAGAAGCGCGGCGAGGAAGCCGACCATGGCGCGCGCCATGCCGGTCATCTCGATCAGCAGGCCGAGGAAGACGAACAGCGGTACGGCGAGCAGGATCAGGCTGCTCATGCCCTCGTCCATGCGGGAGACGACCACGGTGAGCGGCGTGCGGGTCAGCGTCGCGAGATAGGCGAGCGTCGCCAGCCCGAAGGCGAAGCCGATCGGCACCGAGAGCAGCACGGCGGCGCCCAGCAGCAGGACGAAGAACAGCACCAGGTTCCAGTTGCCGAGGAGCTGCAGCACCGGCGCGCCGACCCGCAGCAGCACGGCGAGGACGGCGATCGCCACCAGGCCGAACAGCGCATCGCGCCAGCCGATGCGGAGCAGGCGGGTGAGTGCCGTGCCCAGCATCAGCACCGCGCCGACCGGGATCGCCGCGGCGCGGAACGTGTTGTGGATGTCGAGCGCCGGGGTCTGGATGTACCACTCGTCGGCGGCATAGTCCCAGGCCGAGGGCACCACCATCAGCAGGAACACCGCGACGGCGGCGATGGCGAGCGCCTCGAACCGCGCGCGGTTCGAGGCGGAGAAGCCGCTGACCACGGCGGTGAGCCGCATGTGTTCGCCGCGCTGCAGCGCGATGACGCTGCCCAGCATGGCGAGCCAGAGGAACAGGATGGAGGCGAGCTCGTCCGACCAGATCAGCGGCGCGTGGAACACGTAGCGCGCGGTGACGCCCGCCAGCAGCACGAGGATCTCGACCAGCACGAGCGCGGCGGCCGGCAGTTCGGCGGTCCAGCGCAGCACCGTGTCGAGTCGGGCGAGAGCGGCGGCGGGCGGCCGGGCGGTTGCGTGCGCGGCGGTCGCTGGCGGCTGGGCGCGGCGTCTCTCGATCCGGATGGCATCCGGGCGGCCATGTCCGTGTCCGCGCAGTCCCTGCGCCTGGAGCCAAGGTCGGCATTGCTCCTGCTCGGCTAGGGAATGCTTGCGCCGGTCTTGGTATTTTGCGCGATCAAGAGAATTTTACGAAAAGCGCGCGAGATAAAGCTTGCCCAGCATTTACTGTGTTGGCCAAATTCAATGGCCGCTGCGGGCGCTTTTCGTTAAACTT
>JAFKLG010000053.1 GCA_017304945.1 Rhodospirillales bacterium | reverse complement strand
GTTCGTGAAGCTCGCGGTCAGCGGCAGAACGCCGGCGAGGACCACCAGCAGGCCGCCGCGGATCACCATGAGCGCGACCTGCGCGATCGTCATGAGGAACGCGACCACCGCCAGGATGAGCACGCCGAGCAGGCCGACCGGAGAGGTCGACGTGAGCGCGATCATCGCCATGATGTTCGTGCCGAAGCAGTTGGACTCCCCCGCCTCGGTCACGTCGCAGCCAGTGGCGTTGTTCAACACCCACACGGAGAAGGCGTCGGTCGCCGCGGCGGCGAGGGTGATGAAGGTCAGCCCGGCGCCGGCGACGACGATGAGGGTCATGATGCTCTGCAGGAGCTCCTTGCCCGGATTCGCGCGCTGCTCCCACGCCATGCGGATCGCGCCGACGATCACCGACACAACGGCAAGACCGCCGACGTAGTACCACAGCGAGTTTTGCAAGAAGCCGGTCGCGCTCACCGAGCCGCCAGGAGCGGACGAGGGCAGCAGGAACGCCACGAGCGACGACGCTCCCGAAATCAGCGCGACCGCGACGAGCACGAGACCGAGCCGCCCGGTGAGGGCGGCGCCGTCGCCCCCGCCTCGAGCGCCCCGCCAGATGAACAGCGCGGCAACCCCGATGATCGACAGCACGCACACGACCAGGCCGATGTACATGACGTAGCCGAGGATCGTCGTGAACGCGGCCGCCTCCGGCGGCACTCCCCCACCCGCCGCGGCCTCGCGCCGAACCACGTCGTCCCGAATCGCCTCCACCAGCCCCGCGATCTCCCCGGCATCCTCGCCCCGGAACCGCAGCAGCATCAGGAACGCCCCCACCTGGTGCGGATCGGCCTCCCCGGCCAGCACGAGGCCGAACGCCGCGCGCGCCTCCTCCTGCGTCAGGGCGCGAGACCGGCCGGGCCCGCGGCCGAGGATCGTGACGAAACGGGCGAACGCCTCCTCGGAGGCAGCGGTGCGGGTCATCCCCACCGGGTACTCCCGCGCCGCCAACCGCGGCAAGCGCGGGCTTGATGGAACAGCCGCACCGCCAAACTCTACGCCTTCGCCGACGAGGATCCGGATGCGAGGACGCGACCTGCTGCTGGTGGCGCATGGCTCCGACCGCTGGCCCGAGGCCGGCGTGCCGGTCGAGACCCATGCGGCCGCGCTGCGCCAGACCGGGCTGTTCGACCGGGTGGCCGTCGCGCTGCTGGCCGGCGGCCCGCCGCCCGCCACGGTGCTGGCCGGCTGCGTGGCACCGCGCGTCGACGTCGTCCCCTTCTTCATGGAGGCCGGCTGGTTCACCACCGTCGCCATCCCCCGCGCGCTCGGTTGCGACGGGGGAGCCGGCACCGGACGTGACATAAGGATCAGCGAGCCGGTCGGCACGCACCCCGCCCTCGCGGACCTGATCGTCGCCCGCGTCGCGCGGCTCGCCCCCGCCGCGCGCCGCCTGCTGCTGATCGGCCACGGCTCCGCCCGCCATCCCGGCCGCCGGCTCGCGCTGCACGACCATGCCGAGAGGCTCGCCAGCCGGTTCGAGCGCGTCGAGGTGGCGCTGCTCGAGGAACCCCCGTTCGTGCCCGACGCCCTGGCCGCCCTGCGCGATGCGCCGGTCGCGGTGCTGGGCCTGTTCGCCGGCGCCGGCGGCCATGTGCGCGAGGACCTGCCGGCCCTGCTCGCCACCGCCGCCGCGGCCGGTGCGCCGCTCTGCGACTGCGGCACCATCGCCGACGAGCCCGGGCTGCGCGCCCTCATTCTCGACCGCGTCGGGCTGCCCCCGCCGGAGCGTGCCGCCGACGCCTGAACCCGACCCACGTCCGGCCGGACACGGGCGGCGGACCAACCGGAGCCGCGGAGCGCGGGGCTACTTCAGCAGCACGATCGCCTCGACCTCGACCGCGATGTTGCGCGGGAGGCTGCCCATGCCCACCGCCGAACGGGCCGGACGGCCGGCCTCACCAAACACATCCACGAACAGGTCGGTGCAGCCGTCGATCACTTTCGGATGGTCGCCGAACCCCGGCGCCGCGTTCACCATGCCCAGCACCTTGAGCACGGTGTCCACGCGGTCGAGCGACCCAAGCGCCGCCTGCATGTTGCCGAGGAGGTTGAGCCCGCACAGCCGCGCCGCCTCATAGGCCTGCTCGATCGAGACGTCCTGCCCCACGGTGCCGGCGATCATCGACCCGTCCGGCCGGCGCGGGCCGACCCCCGAGAGGAACAGCAGGTTGCCGCCGATCCGATAGGGCACGTAGTTGCCCAGCGGCTTGGGCGGGGGCGGCAGGGTGAGCCCGAGTTGCGCGAGACGGTCGGTGGCGGACATGGGAACGCTCCTGGCGATGACACGCCAGCGTCGGGCCGCTGCCGCCCGGGCGCAAGCGCGCGGGTGACCCGTCGAGCCGGCCATCGGTCGTGCTTGGGCGCTCCGTCCGGCAAGGCGCCCATCGCGCGGGCCGCCGTTCGGGCCGGCGCCCGCCTCCCCCCGGTCAGTGCCGCTTCTTGCGGGCGCGCGTCGGGCGCGGCTGCGGATCGGGCGCCATGGCGACCTCCAGCACCTCCTCGGCCGGCCGGTCGATGCACGGCCCGAGGGCCAGGTACGGCTTCGGATCCACGGCGCGGCCACCGATCCGCACTTCGAAATGGACGTGGGCGCCATGCGCGCGGCCCGTCGCACCGACCCGGCCGATCACCTCGCCGGCCGTGACCGGTGCGCCGGCGGCGATCCCCGGCGCGAAATCGGCCATGTGGGCGTAGCGCGTCACCACCCCGTCCGCATGCTGGATGTCGACGATGCGGCCATAGGCGAAATACCAGCCCGCATAGACCACCGTGCCGCCGTCCGCCGCGCGGATCGGACTGCCCCAGGCCGCCATGAGGTCCACCCCCGCATGGCCGGAACTGAATCCGCGCGACACCTCCCGCAATGCCACCGCGGGCATTCGCATCGTCCCGCAGGTTCCGGCGGCCTGGGCCCCGATCGGGAGCGCCGCCGGAGTGAGAACCAGCAGCCAGAGCAGAGCACGCTTGCGCATGTGGCATGAGGTAACGCGCGAGTGATGAACAGTCCATTACCTGCCCGCGAGATTCTTCCCGCTCGAGGGCCCGCTTGCCGGAGCCGGAGCCGGAGCCGGAGCCGGAGCCGGAGCCGGGGCGGGGGGCGCGGCCGTCGCGGTAGCCGGAGTTGGAGCCGCCACCGCCGAAGGTGCCGCCGTGGGAGCCGGGGTCGCGGCCGTCGCGGGAGCCGCCGTCGGCGACGGGACAGCCCCCGCGGCAGCATCCGCAGCCGCAGCAGGCGCCTTCGCCTGGGCCTGGCCGCAGCGCGCCAGGTCCAGCCAGGGCGCCGGGTCCACCGGTTTCCCCCCGACCAGGATGCCGAAATACAGATGCGTGCCGTAGGTGACGCCGGTCCGCCCGATCGTGGCGATCATCTGGCCGGTGGTGACGGCACGGCGGCCCTCCGCGATCACCGGCGCCACATGGCCGAGATGGCTGTACACGCCGATGAACCCGTCATGCTGCACCAGCATCTCGAGCCCGCCGGGCCCGCGGCGCTGCGCCCGAATCACCCACCCCGGGGCAATCGCGCGCACCGGCGCGCCCTCCGGCGCCGGCAGGTCGATCCCGGGATGGAAGGTGCCGGCCAGCGGCCGATTGGCGAGCACGCGTGGCCCGAACGGCGAGGAGATGCAGGCCGGCGTCACCGGCGGCGGGAAGCGTGGCCCCGATGCGGGATCGGCAGCGACCGCGGGCCCGACCTGCACCGCCAGCAGCGCGAGCGCGCCCACCCATGCGCCCGCGCGTTCCCCGACCGCCGCGCTCCGCACACCGGCTCCGGCCACCGGCACGCCATCGCCCGACCGGCGGCCATCGGCGCACGGTCCGGCGCCATCGCGGCGCGAGCGCGCGGCGCGGCGGAGGCTGAGGACGGCGCCGGAGGAGCGGCTGGACATGCGCCGGGGATGCGGCATCACCGTCAGCGCGTCAATGCCAGCCGCCCCGCACCGGTCAGGCCGACCCGAGAACGTCCTCGATCCGGATCGGCACCTTGCGCACCCGCACGCCGGTCGCGTGATACACCGCGTTGGCGATCGCTGCGGCCACGCCAACCATCGGCAGCTCGCCCGCCCCCTTCACGCCCAGCGGGTTGGAGCGGGACTCCTGGTTCTCGACCAGGATCGTCTCGATCGCCGGCACGTCGGCATGCACCGGCACCAGATACTCCGCGATGTTGGCGTTGACGATGCGGCCGGTCTCGCCGTCGACATGCGTCTCCTCCAGCAGCGCCATCCCGATACCGTAGGTGATCCCGCCGATCAGCTGGCTGCGCGCGGTCTTGGCGTTCAGCGTGCGGCCGATGTCGAACGCGCCGACATAACGCGCGACCCGGATCTCGCCGAGTTCCGCATCCACCCGCACCTCCACGAAATGGGCGCCGAACGCGTGCAGGGAGAACCGTTTCTTCTCGTCGCCCGGCCCGCTCTCCGCCACCGCCTCCACCGAGGACTGTCCATGCCGCGCGAGCAGGGCCGCGATGCCGATCCGCCGGTCCGGCCCGATCACCGCCCCGTCCTGCACCTGCAAGCTGGACGCATCGACGTCGCCCCAGCCGAGTTGCGGGTCGGCCCGCGCCATGTCGCGCAGCTTTCCCGCCGCCGCAGCGCACGCCGCCGCCACTGCCGGCGCCACGCTCGGAACCGTCGAGGAGCCGCCCGAGACCGGCGCATGGGGCAGGGCGCTGTCGCCCAGCTCGAACCGTATGCGGGAGACCGGGACGCCCAGCGCGTCGGCAGCCACCTGGCTCATGACGGTATAGGTGCCGGTGCCGAGGTCCTGGGTGCCCGACTGCACCAGCACCGACCCGTCCGCGCCGATCCGCACGCGCGCGGCGGCACTCTGCCGGTTGGTCGGATACGTCGCGGTCGCCATGCCCCAGCCGACCAGCACGTTGCCGTCCCGCGTCGCCCTCGTGCCGGCGGCACGACCTTCCCAGCCGAAGGCGCGGGCCCCCTGCGTGTAGCAGGCCATCAGCGCCTTGCTGGCATAGGGCTTGCCCTCATGCGCATCGTTCTCGGCGTAGTTGCGCATGCGGAAGGCGAGCGGGTCCATGCGCACCGTGGCGGCGAGCTCGTCGATCGCCGATTCCAGCGCGAACATCCCGGAGGCCTCGCCGGGGGCCCGCATATAGGTCGGCAGCGACATGTTGGTCGCGACCACCTTGTGCGACACCGCCACGTTCGGGCAGGCGTAGAGGAACTCGCTCGCCAGCGCGACCGGCTCGCTGAACTCGCCCAGCATCGCCTGCGAGGTCAGGTTGAACCCGTCATGCCGCAGCGACTGCAGCGCCCCATCGGTCTCCGCAGCGGCGCGGATCTTCTGCACCGTGCGCGGCCGGTAGCCGTTGGAGGTGAACATCTGCGCCCGCGTCAGCACCAGCTTCACCGGCCGCCCGGTCATCTTCGCGGCCATCGCGGCGAGCGTCACCGGCGGCCAGGTGTTGCCCTTGCAGCCGAAGCCGCCGCCCACGAACGGACAGATCACCCGCACCTGCGCCGGGTCGATGCCGAAATGCCCGGCCAGCGTGCGCTGCGCCGTCGAGATCCCCTGCGTCGCGGTCCACACCGTCAGCCGATCGCCCTCCCAGCGCGCGATGGTGGCGTGCGGCTCCATCGGGTTGTGGTGTTCGATCGGGGTCACGTAGGTCGCGTCGAGCTTGGCGAAGGCCGCCTGATACGCGGTGTCCGGATCGCCGCGCCGGCTGTCGGCGGGGCGCGCGCCGTTGCGGAAGGATTTCGGCACGTAGGCCTGGGCCAGCACCGCGTCCATGTCGGTGACTGCCTCGTCGCGGCGGTATTGCACCTTCACCCGCGCCGCGGCGGCCAGCGCGCGGTCGAGCGTGTCGGCGACCACCACCGCGACGTGCTGGCCGTTGAACACCACGTCGTGGTCCTGCAACAGCGGTCCCTTCACGGGCTGCGAGCCGCCCTTCCCGGTCGGCAGGCGCAGCGCGTTGTCGGGCGTGATGATCAGCAGCACGCCCGGCATGGACTGCGCCGCCGCCAGGTCGAAGCCGGTGATCTTGCCCGCGGCGATCGTGCTCTGCACCAGCACGGCGTGCACCAGGCCGGGAAGCGCGAACTCTGCCGCATAGGTGGCGCGGCCGGTCACCTTGAGGTGCCCGTCCACGCGGTCGATCGGTTTGCCGATGCTGGCCATGTGCGTTCCCCTCACGCCGTCGCGGTCTGCAGCGCGCGCAGCACGGCGCGGCGCAACAGCACCTGCTTGAAGCCGTTCTGCGTCGCCGGCGTGGCGCCCTGGCCAGCCAGGGCCGCCGCATCGGCGAGCGTCTTCGGCGTGAGCGGATGTCCGCGCAGCGCCTCCTCCACTTCGGGCAGGCGCCAGGGCTTGGTGCCGACGCCGCCGGCCGCGACGCGGATGTCGTGCACCGTCCCGGCACCCGCATCGATCGCGACGGCCGCGGAGACCAGGGCGAATTCGAAGCTCGCGCGGTCGCGCACCTTCAGGTAGTGCGACCGCATCCCGGCGCGGCTCGCGGGGACGGCGACGGCGGTGATCAGCTCGCCGGGGCGCAGCGTCGTCTCGACATGCGGCGTGTCGCCGGGAAGCTTGTGCAGCTCCGCGAGCGGGATCGTGCGCGTCGTGCCGTCGGGCGCGCGCAGGTCGACGCTCGCCTCCAGCACGATCAGCGCCACGGCGAGGTCGGAGGCGTGGCTCGCGATGCAGTGTTCGCTGGTGCCGAGGATCGCGAGCATGCGGTTCTCGCCCTCGCGCGCGGGACAGCCGGAGCCGGGCACGCGCTTGTTGCAGGCGAAACCGGTATCGCGGAAATAGCCGCAGCGGGTGCGCTGCAGCAGGTTGCCGCCGATCGTGCCCATGTTGCGGATCTGCGGCGAGGCCGAGGCCAGCAGCGCCTGCGAGATCACCGGCCAGCGCGCCACCACCGCCGGATGCGCGGCCACCTCGCTCATGCGCGCCATGGCGCCGAGACGCAGGCTGTCGTCGGTGACCGTGATGTCGGTGAGGGGCAGCGGCTCGAGGTCGATCAGCCGGTCCGGCGTCTCGACGTTGTCCTTGGCGAGCTGCAGCAGGTCGGTGCCGCCGGCGATGTAGCGGCCGCCGCGGCCGCCCGCATCGGTGGCGGCGTCGAGCCCGTTCGGCGCGGCGAGGGTGAAGGACTGCATCGGCTCAGCCCTCCTGCGCCGCGTCGCGGATCGCCGCGACGATGTTGGGATAGGCGCCGCAGCGGCAGATGTTGCCGCTCATCCAGGAGCGGATCTCCGCGTCCGACCCAGCATGGCCTTCCTCGATCAGCGCGACGGCGGACATGATCTGCCCGGGCGTGCAATAGCCGCACTGGAAACCATCCTGCGCCACGAAGGCGGCCTGCACCGGATGCAGCGTGCCGTTGACCGCGAGCCCTTCGATGGTGGTGATCGCCTTGCCCTGTGCCCGCACCGCCAGCGTCAGGCAGGAGACCACGCGGCGACCATCGACATGCACGGTGCAGGCGCCGCAGGAGCCGCGATCGCAGCCCTTCTTCGTGCCGTTCAGTCCCGCCTGTTCGCGCAGCGCATCGAGCAGCGAGGTGCGCGGTTCCACGGTCAGCGGCAGCGGAGATCCGTTGACCTGCAGCACGATATCGACGGCCTCGGCTGAGCGGACCGGTGCGGCGGGAGCCGGCGCGGGCGAGGTATCGTCGGCGCGACTTCGTTGCGGGGCCAAGGCAAGGCCGGTGACGGTGGCGCCCAGCATTCCTCGTCTCGACACCGTGCTCATGCGCCACCCCCGCGAAAGACCGTGATGGGATCAAGGTGGGCGCGAGATGACGGCATCAAGCTCACAAGCGCGTGGTCAGCACGGCTAGCGCTTCCGCGGCACCGCGGGCGCGGCGCAGCCGGTCGGCGACGGCAGGTTCGCGGCAATGCCGCGCCACGCCGGCCAGGCTGGCAATCGCGCCGGCATCGTCGCCGGCCGGGATCAGCAGGCCGAACACCAGATCGACCGGCTCGCCGTCGATGGCGGCGAAGTCGATCGGGCGAGCGAGGCGGAGGAAGGCGCCGGTCGGACGCTCCAGCCCCTCGAGCCGCGCATGCGGCAGGGCGAAGCCGCGGCCGAGGCCGGTCGAGCCCAGGGACTCGCGGGCGGCGAGCGCGGCTTCGACCGCGGCGGCGGTCAGGGCGCGGCCGCCGAGACGTTCGGCCAGCAGTCGCAGCACCTGGGACTTGTCGCGCAGCTTCGCATCCAGCGCGATGCGGTCGGCCGTGAGCAGGTCGGCGATCTCCATCAGGCCGCGCCTCCGCCGCCGGCGGGGTCCGGGGCACGCAGCCGGTAGCCCACGCCGGTTTCGGTCAGGATGTGGCTCGGGCGTTCGGGATCCGGCTCGATCTTCTGTCGCAGCGCGCGGATGTAGATGCGGAGATATTGCACGTCGGTGTCGCTGCCCCAGACCTCACGCAGGATCATGCGATGTGTCAGCACCTTGCCGGCATGCTGCACCAGCAGGCGCAGCAGCGCGTATTCGCGCGGCGAGAACTTCACCTCCTCGCCGCGCACCGTGACGATCCGGCGCACCAGGTCGATGGTGAGATCGCCGCTGCGGAACACCGGCGCCTCGCCCTGCTGCTGCAGCCGGTGGCGCTGCGCCGCGCGCACGCGGGCGAACAGCTCCTCCATGCCGAACGGCTTGGTCACGTAATCGTCGGCGCCGAGATCGAGCGCCGCGACCTTCGCCGCCTCGTCGTCGCGGCTCGACAGCACGATGATCGGCGCGGTGATCTCGGCGGCGCGCAGGCGGCGGATCACCTCGAGCCCGTCGACATCCGGCAGGCCGAGGTCGAGCACCAGCAGGTCGGCGGCGCGCCGCCGCATCGCGTCGATCGCCGGGAGTCCGGTCTCGAGTTCGGTCACCACGTAGCCTTGCGCCGTGAGGCCGGCGCGCAGGAAGCGGCGGATCGCGGGCTCGTCGTCGACCACCAGGATGCGCAGCGGGGTTGCCCCGTCGGTCATGCGCCCTCCGCGTCCAGCGGGGGCTGGTCGGGAACGGGCAGGCGGATCGTGAACACGGCACCGGGCCGGTCGGTGCGGTTGGCGGCGACGATGCGGCCGCCCATCGCCTCCACGAAGCCACGGCAGATGGCGAGGCCGAGGCCGGTGCCGGCGCGGCGGCGGTCGGTGCCTTCGGCGCGATGGAACTTCTCGAAGATGCGGTCTTCCTCGCCGGGAGGAAGTCCGCCGCCCTCGTCGATGACCTGCACGACCACCTCCTGACCGGCGCGGTGTGCCGCAATCCGGATCGTGGTGCCAGGGGGGGCGTATTTGGCCGCATTGTCGAGCAGGTTGAACAGCACCTGCTCGAACAGCACCATGTCGAGCCGCACCAGCGGCAGGTCGGGTGCGAGGTCGAGCGTGACGGTGTGGCCCGACAGGATCCGGGCCGCGCGCCGCAGCGCCGCCCCCACCACGTCGGACAGGTCCACCAGCCCGTCATTCGGGCGCACCGCCCCCGATTCCAGCCGCGTCATGTCGAGCAGGTTGCCAATGAAGCGGTTGAGCCGCTCCGACTCCTCCAGGATGGTGTCGAGCAGCGTCTGCCGCGTCGCCGGGTCGAGCGAGGCCGTCGCCAGGCTGGAGGCGGAGCCCTGGATCGAGGCGAGCGGCGTGCGCAGGTCGTGCGAGATCGAGGTGAGCAGGGCGGAGCGCAGCCGGTCCGTCTCCGCCTGCACCCGCGCCTGCGCGAGCTCGCGGGCGAGCGTGACGCGCTCGATCGCCAGGGCGGCCTGGTCGGCCAGGGCATCGAGCAGCCGTTGCTGGTCGGGCGTGAGCAGCGGGCCGGCCTCGTCGCGGATCACGCCTACGACCCCCAGCGCGCCACGGCCGGTGCGCAGGGGCAGGAACAGCCACTTGGCGCCGGGCAGCGTGTCCGAATCGCGGCCGGCGACGTGGTTCTTCTCGAAGCTCCAGCGGGCGGCGGCGAGGTCGGCTTCCTCGAGCTGGTCCTCGGGCGGAAAGCCCGCGCGCACGCCGAGCCCGTCGTCGCCGGGCAGCAGCAGCACGACGCGGACCTTCAGCATGGCGGCGATCTGGTGCGCGGTCGCCCAGAGCAGGTCGTCCAGCGTGACCGCGCCGGCGAGCTTGCGGCTGAACTGGTAGAGCTGGTCGGTGGTGTTGGCGCGGATCCGCGCGGCGAGCGCCTGTCCGCGCACCCGGGCGGCGAGGTTGCTCGCGATCACCGAGACCGCCGCGAAGAAGAACAGCGAGACGACGTTCTCCGGGTCGGCGATGGTGAAGGTGTAGAGCGGCGGCAGGAAGAAGAAGTTGTAGGCCAGCACCCCGGCGAGGCTCGCCAGCAGCGACGGGCCGAGGCCGAACCGCACGGCGCTGACCAGGATCGCGGTCAGGAATACCAGCGAGACGTTGGCGATGCCGAGCTGCGTGTGCAGCGACCAGGCGATCGGCAGCGCCACGGCGACCGGCAGCAGGCTCGCGCCGTAGGGGGACAGCCGGAGCGGCGCGCGCGGCGCCGGGGGCGCCGGGTGGAGGTCGGGCGGCAGGTCGGGCTCGACCACGTGCACGGTGATGCCGCCGGAGCGCGCGATCAGCCGCTGCGGCACGGCGCCGAACAGGAACTGCGCCCATTCGCTGCGATGGGACTTGCCGACGATCACATGGGTGACGTTGTGGGTGCGGGCGTACTCGATGACCGCGTCGGCCACGTCGTCGCCCGGCAGGGTCACCGTCTCCGCGCCCAATCGCTCCGCCAGACGCAGCGCCTGGGCGAGATCGGCCCGCGCGGCCTCGGGCAGGCGGCGCGACTGCGGCGTCTCGA
>JAFKLG010000052.1 GCA_017304945.1 Rhodospirillales bacterium | reverse complement strand
GGTGGAGGTGCTGCGCCTTGCGCGCCGCGCACGATCGGCGATGCGGCAGAACCTCGCGCTCGCGATCGGCTACAACGCCCTGATGGTGCCGCTTGCCGCCGCCGGGCTGGTCACGCCCTGGCTCGCGGCGATTGCCATGTCCAGCTCCTCGCTGCTGGTGCTCGGCAACAGTTTTCGTCTGCAGGGAAGGGCGCGGCGGTGGACGTGATCCTCTGGCTGCTGCTGCTCAGTCTCGGCCTCGGCGGCGGCGCGCTCGCGCTGTTCCTCTGGTCGCTGCGCGCGGGGCAGTACGACGACATCAAAGGTGCTGCCGAGCGCGTGCTCTACGACGACTGAGCGCGCCCCGCGGCGCCGGGCGCGAACAGCGTGAGCAGGCCGCGCAGCAGGTCGATCGGCGTGGGCGGGCAGCCGTGGATCACCAGATCGACCGGCATCACGCTGGCGACGCCGCCGAGGCACGCGGGGCTGCGCGCGAACACGCCGCCGTCGCGCGCGCAGGCGCCGACCGCGACCACCCATTTCGGATCGGGCGTCGCCCGCACCGTGCGCTCCAGCGCCTCGCGCATGTTCTGCGTCACCGGGCCGGTGACGAGCAGCACGTCGGCATGGCGCGGCGAGGCGACGAAGCGCAGGCCGAAGCGTTCCAGGTCGTAGAACGCGTTGTTCAGCGCGTGGATCTCCAGCTCGCAGCCGTTGCAGGAGCCGGCGTCGATCTCGCGGATGCTGAGGCTGCGGCCGAGCTTGCGCTGCGCCGCGGTGTTCAGTGCGTGCGCGAGTTCGACCGCCGCGGTTTCCTCGGCGCGCGGCGCCGCTTCGGTGAGCGGACGGTGGAGCAGGCCTTGCAGCAGCGTGCGTCGCATGGCGCTACAGATCGTGCCCGGCGTAGGAGCAGTTGAAGGACTTGTTGCAGAGCGGGAAGTCGGCGACGATGTTGCCCTCGATCGCCGCCTCCAGCAGCGGCCACTGGAACCAGGAGGCGTCGCGGAAGTGGCAGCGCTGCACCTGCCCTGCCTCCAGCCGCACCCAGACGAACAGGTCGCCGCGGAACGCCTCCACCAGCGCCAGCCCCTCGGCCGGTCCGTGCGGCAGATCCTCGGGCGGAATGCGCACCGGTCCGGCGGGCAGGCCGGGCAGGAGCTGCTCCAGCAGCGACAGGCTCTGCTCGATCTCGCGGATGCGCACCCAGACGCGCGCGTTGACGTCGCCCGCCTGCAGCACCGGCACCTCGAAGCGCAGCCCGTCGTACGGGGCGTAGCTGGTGGCCCGCCGCGCATCGAAGGCGCGGCCGGCGGCGCGGCCGACGAAACCGCCGGCGCCGAACTGGGCGACCAGCGCCGGACTGACGCGGCCGGTGCCGACCGTGCGGTCCTGCAGGGAGGCGGTGTCGTCGTAGAGCTTCACCAGCGGCGGCACACGCGCCCGCAGCATCGCGATCAGCCCCTGCAGCGCCGCCATCCCCGCGGCGTCGAGATCGGCCGCGACGCCGCCCGGCACCACGCGATCCATCATCAGCCGATGCCCGAAACACGTCGCCGCGGTGCGCAGCACCTGCTCGCGCAGCACGCCGCAATGGGCGAGCATCAGGCTGAACGCCGCGTCGTTGCAGATCGCGCCCCAGTCGCCGAGGTGATGGGCGAGCCGCTCCAGCTCCGCCATGACCGCGCGCAGCCACACGGCGCGCAGTGGCGGCGCCAGGCCCCAGGCCTGTTCGACCGCCTGCGCGAAGCCCAGCGCATAGGCGACGGTGCTGTCCCCCGAGACGCGCGCGGCGATCTTCGTGGCCCTGGCGAGCGGCGCGCCGGCGAGCAGCCGGTCGATCCCCTTGTGCACGTAGCCCAGCCGCGCCTCCAGCCGGACCACGGTCTCGCCGTCGCAGGTGAAGCGGAAATGACCGGGCTCGATGATGCCGGCATGCACCGGACCGACCGGGATCTGATGCAGCGCCTCGCCTTCCACCGGCAGGAACGGATAGGCGGCGGCGGGCACCGCCTCGTCGCCCCAGCGGCCGTGGTCGAGCCAGGGGCGCGGATCCGGCAACCCCTCGGGTTCGAGCCCGAACAGGTCGCGCACCGCGCGCTCCAGCCGGATCGCCGGGGGATGGCGGCGGCCGATCGAGGGAAAGTACCCGTCCGGACAGGGAAGGCTCAGGATCTCGATCCCCTCCGCGTCCAGCACGGCCAGGTGCACGCAGCCGATCTCGGCCCACAGGCTGAGCAGCGTCGTGTCGCCCGCTTCCATCGCGTCGGCCGCCGCATCCCACCCGGCGGCATCGACCACGGTGCGGCGATACGGCGCGCTCATCGCAGCAGCTCCGCCACGTGCTGGAACCAGGCGACCAGCGGCGGCGGCAGCCAGATTCCGGCGATCAGCACCAGCGCGAGATGCGCGAACATCGGCAGGTGCGCCATCCGCAACGGCCCGAGGCCGGCCGCCGTCCCGCCGCGCACCGGCCCGAACGCCACCTGGGTCAGCCGCAGCAGCAAGGCGCCGAAGGCGAGCAGCAGCCCGACCACCAGGCCGACCGCCAGCACCGGGTGCAGCGCAAAGGCCGAGGTGACGACCAGGAACTCGGCGGCGAACACGCCGAACGGCGGCAGCCCGACGATCGCGGCGACGCCGGCGACCAGGCCCCAGCCCAGCAGCGGGTGCGTCTCGGTCAGGCCGCCGATCTCGCCGATGCGCTGCGTGCCCTTCACCTGCGCCACGTGCCCGACCGAGAAGAAGATCGCCGACTTGGTCAGGCTGTGCATGGTCATCTGCAGCAGGCCCGCGAAATTGCCGATCGGGCCGGCCAGCCCGAACGCGAACACGATGATGCCCATGTGCTCGATGGAGGAATAGGCGAACAGCCGCTTGATGTCGCGCCGCCGGTAGAGCATCAGCCCGGCGAAGATCACCGAGAGCAGGCCGAGGGCGATCATCAGCGGCCCCGGCGCGAGCGCGAGCGGGTTGACGGCCAGCAGCATCTTGAACCGCAGCAGCGCGTAGAGCGCGACGTTCAGCAGCAGCCCGGACAGCACGGCGGAGATCGGCGTCGGTCCTTCGGCATGCGCGTCCGGCAGCCAGGCGTGCAGCGGCACCAGCCCGACCTTGGTGCCGTAGCCCAGCAGCAGGAATACGAAGGCGATGTCGAGCAGCGGCGCGTCGAAGTCCTGCGCGTGGGCGAGCAGCGTGGTCCAGACCATCGCGTCCAGCCCCTCCCCCACCACCGGCCGCGCGGCGAGGTAGACCAGGATCGTGCCGAACAGCGCGAGCGCGATGCCGACGCTGCCCAGGATGAAGTATTTCCACGCCGCTTCCAGCGCCTCGGGCGTGCGGTACAGCCCGACCATCAGCACCGTGGTGAGCGTGGCCAGCTCCACCGCCACCCACATCAGGCCGATATTGTTGGCGACCAGCGCCAGGTTCATGCCGAACAGCATGAGCTGGAACATCGCGTGGTAGAAGCGCAGGTGACGCGCGGTGAGCCGCCCGATCGCCAGCTCGTGGCCGACATAGGACGCGCTGAACAGGCTGGTGGTCGCGGCGACGAACCCGTTCAGCACCACGAACACGACGTTCAAATCGTCCACCAGCAGATAGGCGCCCGTCGCCGGCCGCTGCACCAGCAGCCCGATCGAGGCGGCGAAGGTGCCGAGACAGGCAGCCGCATTGAGCGCCGCGCCCAGCCGGTAGCGCGGCACCGCCACCAGCAGCGCCGCCGCCAGCAGCGGGATCAGCAGCACCAGCACGACAGGGTCGGTCACGCGCGCCCTCCGCGGAACGCGTCGAGCGCGCCGACATCCACCGTGTCGAACCGCTCGCGGATGCGGAACAGGAAGATGCCCACCACGATGAAGGCGATCAGCACGGAGAAGGCGACGCTGATCTCGACCACCAGCGGCATGCCGCGGGCGCCGGTGGCGGCCAGGATGATGCCGTTCTCGAGCGAGAGGAACCCGACCACCTGGCTCACGGCGTTGCGCCGCGTGACCATCATCAGCAGGCCGATCAGCACGACCGACAGCGCGAGGGCGACGTCCTCGCGCGCGACCGGATCCTCCATCGCGGTGACCGGCAGCATCACCTGCAGCGACAGCGCGACCAGCGCCATGCCGGCCAGCATGGTGAGCCCGATGCCGCCCACCGTCTCGATCTCGCGGTGGATGCCCAGGCGGAACACGATGCGCCGCAGCGCCCAGGGGATCAGCGCGGCCTTGAAGCCCAGGGCCAGCGCCGCGGTCACGTACAGATGCGGCGCGTCCTGGATGTGCGCCTGCCAGGCCACCGAGGCCGCCAGCACCAGCGCATGCAGCGCCAGCGCGTGCAGCAGCGCGGTCAGCCGCACCTGGTAGAGCATCAGGAAGCTGACCAGCACCAGCGAGCCAGCCAGCATATGGGCGATGTCGAAGGAAAGCCCGTGCATGCTCACATGCCTCGCGAGACGAACAGGAGCAGGACGCCCAGCAGGCCGAACATGAAGGCGGCACCGAGGAAGTTGGGCACGCGGAAGACCCGCATCTTGGCGATCGACAGCTCCAGCGTGCCCAGCAGCGCCGCCAGCACCAGCAGCTTCACCAGCCACAGCCCGATCGCCAACAGGTACCCGGCGGGATCGGTGCCGGCATGCGCGAGGCCGAACGGGAAGAACAGGCAGCCGATCAGCGAGGCGAACAGCAGCAGCTTGAGCGCGGCCGCGAGCTCGATCATCGCGAGATGGCGGCCGGAATACTCGAGCACCATCGCCTCGTGCACCATGGTGAGTTCCAGATGCGTGGCCGGATTGTCCACCGGCACGCGGCCGTTCTCCGCCACCGCGACGATGCACAGCGCGACCAGCGCCAATGCCAGCGAGACGCGCAGCCCCACCGGCTGGGTGAGCATGTGCGCCGCGATGGACGAGAGCTGGGTCGAGCCGGCGACGATCGCGACGCAGAACACCAGCATCAGCATCGCCGGTTCGGCGAGCGAGGCGATCATCACCTCCCGCGAGGCGCCGAGACCGCCGAAGCTCGTGCCGACATCCATGCCCGCCAGCGCCAGCGCGAAACGGGCGCCGCCCAGCAGCGCGGTGATCACGATCAGGTCGCCGGTCCAGGAGAAGATCAGCCCGGTCGCGAAGGTCGGCACCAGGGCCGCGGCCACCCAGGTGGCGGCGAAGATCGCGTAGGGGGCGACGCGGAACAGCCACGACGCGTTCTCCGCCAGCACCACGTCCTTGCCCAGCAGCCGGCGCAGGTCGCGATAGGGCTGCAGCACCGAGGCGCCACGCCGCCGCTGCAGCCGTGCCTTCACCTTGCGCACCACGCCGGTGAGCAGCGGTGCCAGGGCCAGCACCAGCATCATCTGCGCGAACTGGACCAGCAATGCGGGGATCACTGCATCACCGTGAGTGCGAGCAGCAGCACGATCAGCATCGCGAAGACGAAGCCGAGATAGCGGCGGATGGTGAGGAACTGCAGCACGTTCATCGCGTCCGACACGCGGGCGACCAGGGTGCCGACCGGCGCGTAGAGCAGGTCCCAGACCGGGTCGCGCGCGGATTTCTCGATCACCGCGGCGCGCATGTCGCCGGGCCGCGGCATGTCCACCCGCTCCTGCGCGTGGAAGGCGAGCGTGCCGAACACCCGGCGCAGCGGTTGGGCAAAGCTGTCGCCGCTGTACTGCGTGTCGGGCCGCGGGTCGGGGAAGCCGCAATCCCAGGCCGGCGCGCGGCGCAGGGCGCGCGAGCCCAGCCGGTGCACCACCGCCGCGGTCAGCGCCGCCGAGGCCAGAATGAACACGCCGACCAGCAGCCCGTTATAGGTGCCGCGCGCCGCATCGACCGGCACCAGGGTCAGCCAGTCCTCGCCGCCCTGCACCGGCATGCGCCCGCCGGCGAAGGGCTGCACGACCGGCGCCAGCGCATCGACCACCAGGCCGGGGAACAGGCCGGCCAGGGCGCACAGCGCCGCGAAGACGAGCATGGCCGCGCGCGAGATCCGGTCGACTTCGTGCGCCGCCGCCGCGGCCTCGCTGCGGGGCCGGCCGAGGAACACGATCCCATAGGCCCGCACGAAACACGCCGCCGCCAGCGCCGCGGCCAGCGCGAGCAGCGCGCCATCCACCGGCAGCATCAGCTTGAGCCCCCATTGCGGCAGGTCCGGGCGCAGCAGGACGGCCTGGAAGATCAGCCACTCGGAGGCGAAGCCGTTCAAGGGCGGCAGGGCGGCGATCGCGGCGCAGCCGACCAGCGCCGCGACGGCGGTGACCGGCAGCCGGTGGATCAGGCCACCCAGCCGCTCCAGGTCGCGCGTGCCGGTCGCCACCAGCACCGCGCCCGACACCTGGAACAGCAGCGACTTGAACAGCGTGTGGTTGAGGCAGTGGAACAGCGCCGCGGTCAGCGCGAGCGCCGCCCCCGCGGCGATGCCGTTGGCGCGGAACGCCATGGCGAGCCCGATCGCGACGAAGACGATGCCGATGTTCTCGATGGTCGAGCAGGCGAGGAGGCGCTTGAGGTCGCGCTGCATCACCGCCTGCAGCACGCCGTACACGGCGGTGATGCCGCCCAGCAGGAGCACCAGCACCGCCTGCCACCAGAGCGGCGCGCCCAGCAGGTCGAACACGATGCGCAGGAAGCCGTACACGGCGACCTTGGTCATCACCCCGCTCATCAGCGCCGAGACGTGGCTGGGCGCGGCGGGATGCGCGAGCGGCAGCCAGACCTGCAGCGGCACCAGCCCGGCCTTGGCCCCGGTGCCGACCAGCGCGAGGGCGAAGGCGAGGCCGGCGATCCAGGGGGCCGGATGCGCCGCCCGCATCTGCGCGAAGACGTAGCCGCCCTGCGCGCCGGCGAGCAGCCCGAAGGCGAGCAGCAGCGCGAGGCCGCTGAACGTCGCCATCACCAGGTAGACGAAGCCTGCCCGCGCCGTCGCGTCCGGCGCGTGGTCCGCCATCACCAGGGCCCAGGAGGCGAGCGACATCAGCTCCCACGCGAACAGGAAGGTGAAGGCGTCGTCGGCCAGCACGACCAGCGCCATGCCGGCCAGGAAGGCGGGGTAGAAGGGCAGCACGCGGGCCGGCGCATGCTCGTGCCGGCCATAGCCGATCGCGAACAGCGAGGCCCCGGCGCCGCCCACCCCGATCAGCACGAGGAACGCCCCGGACAGCGCGTCGAGCCGCAGATGCGCGCCGGTCCAGGGCAGCCCGACCGGCAGCACCAGCGTCTCGGGCGGCGCGTCCAGCGCCGCCAGCCCGGCCCACAGCAGCACGAGGCAGGCGAGCAGGCTGCCGCCATACACGACCCAGCGCCCGGTCGCGCGGCGCGCCAGCGGCACGCCCAGCACGGCGAGCACGCCCAAGGCGGCCAGCGCCGTCCAGACCAGCGTCATCACGCCAGGGCGCCCCGCGCCTCGTCGACCCGGTCCGCCGCGTGGTTCACCGCACGCGCTCGATCAGCCGGACGCCGCGGCCGCCGCTCTGGGAGACGGCGCCCTCGTCGACCAGCTCGATCCCGGCGTCGCGCAGCGCACGCACCAGCTTCATCAGGGAATCGACGTTGCCGCGCACCACCCCGTCGCTCGCCTCCATCCGCTGGATGGTGGGCAAGGAGAGCGTGGACAGCTCCGCGAGGCGTCGCTGGTCGATGCCCAGCAGGGCGCGCGCGGCACGCATCTGGCCGGAGGTGATCATCGCTTGTCGTCCTGCACGCGAGCGCCCAGGGCGTGGACAGATGCGTGCGGACGGCAAAACTCGTATGTCATGTATGAACCGTCTTTTTTGCCTCTCACGATGGGATAAAGGCTCCATTCCCCCCCAGAATGCAAGCCGTATCCTGCATACCACAATGTCAAGGCCATCCGGTCCCGTTAAGGGAATCCTCACGCTCCGGCGGCTAGGCTCGGCCCAGCATCGAGACCCGCCATGCGCCCGTTTCGTCCTCCGTTCGGCTCGGCGCCTCGCCGCCCAAGCTCCCTTCGTCTGCGGCCGTTTGCCCGCTGGCTTCGCGGCGCGGCGTCCGGGCGGGCGGGTCTGCGCGCGGCGGCGGGGGCGGGGCTGGCTTCGCAGGGGGAGACGCGCGCCGAGCGGACGGAAGCGGGCGGTGACGCCGCGGACATGCGCGGCCGTGAGGCATCGTCTCAGCGGAATGCTGCCCAGGGTTCGGCGTCGCAGGGGATGGGTCCCCAAGGCACGGACCCCCGCGCGATGGATCCCGCACCGGCGACACCCGAACGGGGGACGGCAAAATCGACGATGCGCCGGCTGCTGATGCTGAGTGCGCTGGTCACCCTCGGCTTCGCCCTGCTCTGCGCCACCGTGATCGTCCAGGACCGCGCCGCCGCGCGTGACCAGGCCGCCCGCGCCGCAGACACCATCGCGGCCGCCGTCGCGCAGGATCTCGGGCGCGCCATTGCGCAATACGACCTGTCCCTGCAGGCCGTCGCCCAAGGACTGCGATTGCCGGGATTGTGGGATCTCTCGCCGGAGCTGCGGCAAATGGTGCTGTTCGACCGCACCGCCGCCGGCCCGCCGTTCGGGTTTCTCAACGTGCTGAACGAGCAGGGCGAGGTGATCGCCGACCTGCACGCCGCGACCCCGCGGGTCGGGAGCTGGGGCGGCCGCGACTATTTCCAGGAGCACAAGCGCAACCCGCGCGACCAGCTCTACGTCGCGCGCCCGGTGATGACCGCGCTGGGCCAGCCCGCGTTGCTGCCGCTCAGCCGCCGCCTCTCCCATCCGGACGGCAGCTTCGCCGGCGTGGTGGTCGGCAGCCTGCGGCTCGGCCCGGTGCAGGAGCTGTTGAGCCGCTTCGACCCCGGCCCGAACGGCAGCCTGACCGTGCTGCGCGACGACGGCGTGGTGCTGGCGCGGGTGCCGGCCGACCCGAACGACCTCGGCCGCACGCTACCCGCCAGCGCCGGCTTCTTCCTGCGCCGCCCGCTGGTGGAGGCGCCCGATCCGCTCGATCGCGTCATCCGGCTGACGGCGTTCCGGCCGGTCGGCGCCTGGCCACTCACCATCGCGGTGGGACTGGCCCGCACCGATATCGATGCGCCCTGGAAATCGCGCGCCGCCTGGTTCGCCGCCGCGACGGCGGGGTTGGCGCTGCTGCAGCTTGCCCTGATCCGCCTCGTGGCGCAGGCCGCCGACCGGCAATCGCGCGCCGAGGCGGAGGCGGAGGAGGCCGCAGCCTCACGCAGCCGCCTGCTTGCGACCATGAGCCACGAGCTGCGCACGCCGCTGACCGCGGTTCTGGGCTATGCGGAGCTCTTGGCCGTCGACGAGACGCTGCGTCCCGACCAGGCCGGATTGCTGGGCGCGCTGAGTGCCGCGGGCGCGCATATGCGCGACGTGATCGATCGGGTGATCGACATCACGCGCGACCGCCCGCTCGACCTGCCGCCGATGCCCGCGCCGGTGCTGCTGAGCGACCTGGTGACGCAATGCCGCGTGGTGATCGAGCCCGAGACCACGGCCCGCGGCCTCGACCTGCGCTGGGAGATCGACCCGGCCCTGCCGCGCGCGGTCGGCGTGGACTCGCGCCAGCTCTGCCTGGTGCTGATCAACCTGCTCTCCAACGCCGCGAAATACACACGCCAGGGCGCGGTCACGCTGCGCCTGTCCGGTTCGGCGGACCGGCTGCGCTGCGAGGTCATCGACACGGGGCCGGGCATTCCCGCCGCCCTGCGGCGACGGCTGTTCCATGCCTATGACCGGCTCGACGCGCCGCTGCCCCCGGCCGGCGGCAGCGGTCTCGGCCTCGCCATCGCGGCGCGGCTGGTACGCGGCATGGATGGCACGATCGGCCATACCGACGCGCCGGGTGGCGGCAGCCTGTTCTGGATCGAAGTGCCGGTCACCCGCGTCGCCGCGCCCGTCCCGACGCACCGACCGCCCGAACCGACCGAGACGGGTCCGGCCTTGACCCTACTGCTGGTGGAGGACAATGCGACCAACCGCGACGTGACGGCGCGGTTCCTCAGCCAGGCAGGACATACGGTGATCCCGGTCGCCGATGGACCGGCGGCGCTGAAGGCGCTCGAAGCGACCGAGGTCGACGTGGTGATCACCGACCTGCGCATGCCCGAGATGAACGGCGTTTTGCTGGCACAGGCGATCCGGTCACTACCGGGCGCGCGCGGCCGCACGCCCATCCTGCTGCTGACCGCGGACGCGTTGGCGCGGCAGGCGCCTGGGTGGTCGGCGGCAGAGATCGACCTGGTGCTGACCAAGCCGTTTGCGCGGGCGGAGCTGCTGGCCGCCATAGGTCGCGCCGCGGGCCCGCGCCGCCCTTCCGAGGCGGGTTCGGCTGCCGAAGGGACGGCGCCGGCGACGGACGCGACGCGGCCTGCGGGCAACGCGGCGGTGACGCGGACGAAGATGGCGGATGCCGACGCGGCAACCGCCGGATCGCCGAGCGTGGCGCCGGCGGCTGGCGCGCGGACGCCGGAGCGGCTTCCGCCACCGCCGCTGCTCGACGAGGCGATATTGGCGGACGTGGCGCAGGCGCTGGGGAAGGCCGTGTTTGCGGACCATGTGCGCGTGCTCGCGGGGCGCATCGCCGACCTGCTCGTGCTGCTGCGCGCCGGGGCGGCAGGCGACCCGGTTGCACTCGGTGATCAGGCGCACGAGACGGCGGGAGCGGCCGGCATCATGGGGCTGCTCGCGCTGTCGTTCGCATTACGCGAAGCGGTCATCGCGCAGAGGTTCGACGACCCGGCGCTGATCCCGCTCTTCGAACACAGCCTGGGTGCACTTCGACGGTGCGCGGCGACCCGGGAAGCCGCTGCCGCCGCAGAGTGACACCGCCGCAGAGTGACGCCGCCGGTGCAGGGCAGCTCGTCGGATGACGGGCGGGTGCTGCGCTCGACGGCGTGTCACGACTGAGGCGGCGGGCGCTGCACTGCGATCGGGGCGGCGCGGAGATCGGGGCGCCGCGGAGATCGGGGCGGCGCGGAGATCGGCGCGGCGCTGCAATCGAGGCAGCGCTGTGATCGGCGCGGCCCGTGCGCGCTTGGCCCCGGGCCGTCTAGTCGCGGAACCGCCGGCCCCGACCGTCCGGCCCGGACCGTCCGGCCTGCGTCAGAACAGCCGGTCGGGCAGCAC
>JAFKLG010000051.1 GCA_017304945.1 Rhodospirillales bacterium | reverse complement strand
GGAGCCTAACTTTCTCGCCGAAGGGTGTCATCGGGCGCCACCTTTTTCCTGCCGGCGAAGCCTGACATAGATCGCTCCGGCGCCGCCATGCCGGCGGCCTGCCGCTTCCTGCCCGCTGACCAGCGCCCGGAAGGGCGGCGTCGCAAACCAGGCCGGAACGGTGCGCCTCAATATCCCATCGCCCCGAAGGGATTCGCCCTTGCCGGTTATGACGAGGACATAACGCCGTCCATCGGCATAAGCGCGATGCAGGAACGATAGAAGGAGCGCATGGGCTTCGTTTTGGGTGAGGCCATGGAGATCGACGGTCCCTTCGATCGGCAGGCGCCCCTTTGCGAGTTTTTTCCTGGTCGGAAGATCGAGGGAGCGGGGTGACGGATGAGCCGCCTGCACAGGCGCCGCCTGCCTTGGCGCGAGCACCGGCACCGGCTCTCGTTCCGCTGGGAGCGGTTCGGCAGTCTCCTGATCTTCTTCCGTCTCCGCAAGCGAGGCGCGGCCGCTTCTCTTCAGCGGAACGGCGGTGCGCGTGATGCGCGCCCAGAGGATACGGTCCTCCGCAGAAAGAGTCTTCCCGCCGCGCCCGCTCATGAGCCGCCGCCCGCGAGCAGAACGCGTGGCACGAACGCGTAGAAATCGGCAGGGTGCCGGACGACGCCAGCGATCTCGCCCGCCGCCGCACCGGAACCCGCGAAGAGGTCCCCCCGCGCCGCGCCAACGATGGCCGAGCCGGTGTCCTGTGCGATCATCAGGCGGCGAAAGGGCCTTGCACCGAACGCCGTCAGTGTCGGCGCATCGATATAGAAGGGCGTCCCGAAAGTGTGCAGCAGCCTGTCGACAGCCATCGATCGACCGGCGGTAAGCTGGACCTTCGCTGCCGCTATCGGGCCGCCGCTTGCATCTTCGACGACCACCTCGCGGAAGAAGATGAAGGAACGGTTTCGCCACAGTATATCGTCTGTCCGATGCGGATTGGCATGGAACCATGCGCGGACCGACTGCATGGTGACCTTCTCGCGCGGAATCTCCCCGAGATCGGCCAGCACGCCACCCGGCCCCGTGAAGGGATGGCCGGATTTCGCCGCGTAGGTCACGCGGATGATAGTTCCGTCTTCCAGTTTGAGGCGGGCCGCACCCTGTACATGGGCGAAGAACAGATCGATCCGGTCCTCCGCCCAGGCGATCACCGGCACGCGATCGGCCAATACGCCGTTTTCGATCGCCTTCCGGTCGAAATATTCGACGATCCCCTCGCCCGTGACGCGGCCAAAGGCGAAATATGAATCCATACCTCCCGGTCGGTTCGTTCCGTCGAGATCGACGAGATCGGCCGGCCGCGCATAGAGCGGAAAACGGAAGCGTTTCGTCTCGACACGCGAAGCGGGCAGTTCCGGTTCGTAGAATCCGGTGACGAAACCGGCGTTCGCGGGAGAGGGAGACACATGACAGGGTCGGAAATACCGCTCGAAGAAGCCACGCGGGTCTGACGGATCGGCCTCGGCGCGAGCTTCGCGAAAGGCCTTGGCGAAAGCCTCCGCCAGCGCCGTCGACATGGCGCGGGAACCGAACACGTGCGCCAGCTCCGCGCGCTGCACCTCCCGCTCGAACGGCGTGTGCGACGGGAAGCGGTGCAGCAGCGAGGTCATCCACCAGGAAAACCGCTGCGCCTGCCACACCCGGCGCAAGCAGGTCGCGCCATACGCGTCCAGTCCCGCCGTCTCGCCGTCCCGGAAATACCGCGCCAGGGCCGCGCTCAACACCGCCACGTCGGCCGCCGCCAGGTTCAGCCCCTTCGCCCCGGTCGGCGGCACGATATGTGCCGCGTCGCCCAGCAGGAACAGCCGCCCGCATTGCATCGGCTGCACCACGAAGCTGCGCATCGGCGTGATGCCCTTCTGCACGATCGGCCCTTCCCGCAGAACGAACCCGTCCCGCCCCAGGCGCAGTTGCAGCTCGTCCCAGATGCGCGCGTCCGACCATGCCTCCAGGTCCTCGTCCGGCGCGCATTGCAGATACAGCCGGCTCACCGTCGGCGAACGCATCGACAGCAGCGCGAAGCCGCGCTCGTGGCTGGCATAGACGAGCTCCTCCGACGCCGGCGGGGTCTCGGCAAGGATCCCCAGCCAGCCGAACGGATACGCGCGCTCGAACGTCTGGCGGAGCGCGGCGGGAATCGCCTCGCGGCAAATGCCGTGAAACCCGTCCGCCCCGGCGATCACCGCGCAGTCGAGCTGGCGGGCCTGGCCGGCATGGCGATACCGGATGACCGGCGCATCCGTCTCGAACCCCTCCACCGCCACGTCCTCGGCCTCGAACACGATCTGCCCGCCGGCCGCGAGCCGCGCCGCGATCAGGTCCTGCACCACCTTGTGCTGGCTGTAGACCATGACGTGCTTGCCGGTCAGCGCGCGGAAGTCGATGCGATGGTCGGCGCCGTCCGCCCGCAGCACCACGCCGTCATGCGGCAGGCCTTCGCGCTGCATGCGCGCGCCCACCCCGGTGTCGATCAGCAGTTGCGCCACCGGGTGCTCCAGCACCCCGGCGCGGATCCGGTTCTCCACATAGGCGCGCGACCGCGCCTCCAGCACGACGGAGTCGATGCCGGCGCGCGCCAGCAGGTGCGACAGCAGCAGGCCGGCCGGTCCGGCACCGACGATTCCCACCTGTGTCCGCATGCCATTCCCTCCCTTGGGACGGGACTGTAGCGAAGCGTTCCCACCGGTGCATAATCCCCGAATCGAATGGAGGGGCCAGCATGGCTGAGACGGGACAAACGGCGGCGCTGGCCGCGGAATTCGACGCCTTGATGGCCCGTGCCGGCCTCACCATCCCGGCCGATCGCCGCGCCGCCATGCTGGAGGGGTTCGCCGACCTCAAGCAGCAGCTCGCCCTGCTGCACGGCCGCTACGCCCATACCGCCGAACCGGCCAACGTGTTCCGCCTGACCCCGCTGGAGCACGGCTGATGGACACGCAGGACCTCTCCATCGCCGAGATGGGCCGCGCCCTGCGGTCCGGATCGGTCACCGCGGTCGCCCTGGCCGAGGACGCACTCGGCCGCGTCGCGGCGCGCGATCCGGAGCTGCACGCCTTCCTGCAGGTCACGCCCGACCGCGCCCTGGCCGACGCCCGCGCGGCCGACGCCGACCTCGCCGCCGGCCGCGACCTCGGCCCGCTGCACGGCATCCCCTACGCGCTCAAGGACATCTACGACACGGCCGGGATCCGAACGACCTGCCACTCCCGCCTGCGGCTCGACAACGTGCCCACCGAGGACAGCGTCGCCGCGGCGCGGCTGCGGGCGGCCGGCGGCGTGCTGCTGGGCAAGCTCGCGACACATGAATTCGCCCTGGGCGGCCCCTCCTTCGACCTGCCCTTCCCGCCCGCCCGCAACCCGTGGAACCCGGCGCACGTGACCGGCGGCTCCTCCTCCGGCTCCGCCACCGCGATCGCCGCGCGCATGGTGCGGATGGCGATGGGGTCCGACACCGGCGGATCCATCCGTGGGCCGGCGGCCTGGTGCGGGCTGGTCGGCATCAAGCCGACCTATGGCCGCGTCTCCCGTCGCGGCGTCTTCCCGCTCTCCTGGACCCTCGACCATTGCGGCCCCCTCTCCCGCTCGGTCGAGGATTCCGCGATCACGCTGCAGGTGCTGGCGGGCCACGATCCGCTGGACGGCGCCAGCGCCGACGTGCCGGTCCCCGACTACCGCGCCAGCCTCGAGGCCGGCGTGCGGGGCCTGCGCATCGGCGTGCCGCGCGGCTTCTTCGCCACCGCCGCGGCCACCATCCCGGACGTGCGCGCCGGCATCGACCGCACCGTCGCGCAGCTCCGCGAGGCGGGGGCGACGGTCGAGGACGTGACCCTGCCCGACTACGCCCTGTTCGCCGCCGCCGGCCGGGTGATCATGATGGCCGAGGCCTTCGCGATCCATCAGGCCGACATGCAATCCCGCCTGCTCGACTACGGCGAGATCACCGCGAGCCGCTTCGTGCTGGGCGCCGCGATCACCGCCGCCGACTACATCAACGCGCTGCGCGCCCGGCGCGAGCTGACCGACGCGGTGAATGCCGCGCTGGGGCGCTACGACGCGCTGCTGACCGCCTCCGGCCTCGGCACCGCACCGCGCTTCGACGCGCCGCTGGACCACCGCGCCGCGACCTCGCCCATGCAGACCATCCCGTTCAACGTCACCGGCCATCCGGCGATGAGCGTGCCGGTCGCGCTGTCGGACGGGCTGCCGATCGGCGTGCAGGTGGTGGGCCGGCCGTTCGACGAAGCCACCGTGTTCCGCGTCGGCCGCGCGATCGAGACCCTGTCCGGCTGGGAGTCGGTCCCGCTGCCCGCCTATCCGGCATGACCATGGGAGGGGGGCGCGGCAGCGGCCCCCGAACGCGCGCGCCGGGATGAGCGAGGCCCACGCGGACCCGGCTGGCCAGCGACCGCCCATGCCCCGTTCCACGAAACCCACCGGACGGGTCCGGATCGGGATTTCCGGCTGGACCTATGCGCCCTGGCGCGGCGTCTTCTACCCGAAGGCCCTGCCCCAAAAGCAGGAACTCGCCTACGCATCGCGCCAGTTCGGCACGATCGAGATCAACGGCACGTTCTACGGCATGCAGCGCCCGGCGGCCTTCGCCGCCTGGGCCGCCACCGTGCCCGAGGACTTCGTCTTCGCCGTGAAGGGGCCTCGCTTCATCACCCACATGAAGCGCCTGCGCGACGTCGAGGTCCCGCTCGCCAACTTCATCGCCTCCGGCCTGCTCGCCCTCGGCCCCAAGCTTGGCCCCGTGCTGTGGCAGTTCCCGCCGCGGTTCGGCTTTTCCGTCGAACGGTTGGAGCCGTTCCTGGCGATGCTGCCACGCGACACGGACCAGGCCGCGCGACTGGGCGCGCGGCACGACCAGCGGCTGAAGGCGCCCGCTTTCCTGGAGGCGGGACCGACGCGCAAGCTGCGCCACGCCGTCGAGATCCGGCACGACGCGTTCCGCGACCAGGGCTTCATCGACCTGCTGCGCCGATACGAGGTTGCGCTGGTCGTCGCCGACACGGTCGACTGGCCGCTGCTGATGGATGTGACCGCCGACTTCGTCTACGTCCGGCTGCACGGGTCGGAGGAGCTGTACGCCTCCGGCTACGACGACGACGCGCTGGATGTCTGGGCCGCGCGGGTCGTCGCCTGGGCGCGCGGGCGGGAACCAGCGGACGCGCTGCGGGTGGGCGGACCGGCGGCGCCGACGGCCGGGCGGGACGTCTACGTCTACTTCGACAACGACGCCAAGGTGCGCGCGCCCCGCGACGCGTTGGGGCTCGAGGCACGAGTCGCCGAACTGTTGCGATGACTCGCGTCGCGTGATCGCGCGCGGCCGCCGCACCTGCTATCTCCTGCGCGCAAGACGGCGGAGGCACTGGATGGCGACGACAGACCGGCAACCCTGGTGGGCGTGGAGCTTCCCACTCCTCGGCTGGCTGTTCCTGCTGCTGCTGCCGCATGAGGTCACCTACGCGCCGCTGTTGGGCATCGCCCTGATCGGCTGCGTCTTCGCCGCCGTCCATCACGCGGAAATCCTCGCCCATAAGGTCGGCGAGCCCTATGGCTCCCTGCTGCTCGCCGTCGCGGTGACCGTGATCGAGGTGGGGCTGATCGTCTCGCTCATGCTCACCGATCCCGTCGGCAAGGCGGCGCTCGCCCGTGACACGGTGTTCGCCGCGCTGATGATCGTCTGCAACGGGCTGGTCGGGCTGTGCCTGCTGCTGGGCGGCGCGCGGCACCACGAGCAGACCTTCCGGGTGGCCGGCGCCTCGGCGATGCTGTCGGTGATCGCGCCGCTCGCGGTGCTGGTCCTGGTGCTGCCCGAGCAGTTGCCGGCCGAACCAGGTCCGTATTTCGCGCCATTGCAACTGGCGTTCGTCTCGGTCGCCTCACTCGCCCTGTATGGCGCGCTGCTGTTCGTGCAGACGGTGCGCCACCGGGAGTATTTCCTGCCCGAGGACTCCGGTGTCGCGCACGCCGCGCCGCCGCCGCCCCGCCAGCTCGTGATCGCGGGCGTGGTCCTGCCGGCCGCGCTGATCGCGGTGGTGCTGCTCGCCAAGTCGCTCTCGCCGGCGCTGGAGGCCGGCGTCGCCGCGATCGGCGCGCCCGGATCCGTCGTCGGCATCGTCATCGCCCTGCTGGTGCTGCTGCCGGAATCGCTCGCCGCCGTGCGGGCCGCCCGGCGCAACCGCTTGCAAACCAGCCTCAACCTGGCGCTCGGGTCGGTCGGCGCCTCGATCGGGCTGACCATCCCGGCCGTCGCGATCGTCTCGTTCTGGATCGGGCAGCGGCTCACCCTGGGCATCTCGCCCGCTCATGTCGTGCTGCTCTGGCTCACCCTCCTCGTCGCCGTGCTGACGCTCGGCACCGGCCGGACCACCGTGCTGCAGGGCGTCGTGCATCTGGTGCTGTTCGCCGTCTATCTGTTCAGCGCCTTCGCGCCCTGACACACCAGGCAGGCGACTTGCGCCGATGCCGGTGCGGGCGCAGCTTGGCGCGCGGAGGGTGCGATGCAGCAGGAACCGGACGGCTTCGCCGAACGCCTGGTCGCGGAGATGCCGGACGCGATCGTCTATGCCGACGCCGAGGGCACCATTCGCGGCTGGAACCGCGGTGCGATCCGGCTGTTCGGCTTCGCGGCCGAGGAGGCGATCGGCCAGTCGCTCGACCTGATCATCCCCGCCACCCTGCGGGAGCGGCACTGGACCGGGTATCGCCATACGATGCAGACCGGAAAGACGCGCTACGGCGAGGGCCAGCTCCTGTCGGTGCCGGCGCTGCACAAGGAGGGCCGGCGCCTGTCGATCGAGTTCACCATCGTCCCCTTCACCGACGATGCCGGCGCGATGACCGGCATCGCCGCGGTCATCCGCGACGCCACCGCGCGCTTCGAGGAGATCCGCGCGCTACGGAAGGAGTTGGCGACGCTGAAGCCGGGGTGATGGGTCCCTCACAGCGGCACTCTCACCGTCATTCGCGGACGTGAAAGTACCGCCGCCGGCCTACCTCCACCGTCATCCGCGGACTTGATCCGCGGATCCCCACCAGCACGATCCGACCGTCGGCCTCACAGGCAACAGGGTGCCCGTGGGGATCGCCGGGTCGGGGCCCGGCGATGACGGTGGGGCGTGCGGCCGCCGGCCAGACCTCCCCGGCGATGACGGTGGGACGTTGGCGGATCGCCACGCAGCCCGCGCCGCCCTCACGCCGCGCCGCCCTCACGCCCTCACGCCCTCACGCCGCCACGCCGTCACGCCGCGCCGCCGTCACGCCCTCACGCGGGCTACGCCTCGGTCCGGGTCGCCAGCCAGCGGGCCAGCGCGGCGTTCACCGCGGTCGGTTGCTCCTGCGCCATCCAGTGGCCCGAGTCGACCGTGACCTCCATCAGGTCCGCGCAGTCCTGCCGCATCGGGTCGGCCAGCCGCGAGCCCGTCGTGTCGCAGGTCATGTCGAAGCGCGCATGCAGGAACAGCACCGGCATCTCGAGCCGCCCACCGTGCGGCGCCTCCTGCGCATAGGCCGCATTGTCCGCATGATTCCGGTACCAGGAACCCGGCCCGAAGAAGCCGGTGCGGGTCAGCGCGGCGGTGTAGGCGGCCGCGTCCGCCTCGGTCAGCACGCGCGGATCGCGCGGCAGGTCCGGGGCGCGGCCCATGCCACCCATCCAGCCGCCGTCCCGGCGCACCAGCGCCGTGCGGGCCGGTCGCGTCCGCTGGTCGGGGGAGCCGGCGCGGAACAGCGCGCGGACCGTCGCCGGGATGTCGGCCTCGAACGCGGCCCGCGCCTCGTCGAACCGCTCCTCGTAGAAGCGCATGTATTCCCATTGGCCGGCGGGGAACTCCGCCTCGGGGTAGCGCGCACGGTCCACCAGCTGGACGAGGTTCGGCAGCGCGAAGCCGGCGGCGATGTACGGCACGCAGAGATTGGCGACCGCGATGCAGTGCGCCGCGTGATGGGCCGCGATCGACCATACGACCGGCGCGCCCCAGTCGTGCCCGATCCATACCGCCTGTTCGCGCCCCGTGCTGTCGAGCAGCTCCAGCATGTCGGCCACGATCGGTCGCAGCGCGTAGTCGTCGTGCCGCGGATAGATCGAGGACCGGCCGTAGCCGCGCATGTCGGGCGCGATGCAGCGGAACCCCAGCGCGGCGAAGGCCGGCAACTGGTGACGCCAGCTCAGCGACAGTTCCGGCCAGCCATGCACGAAGATCAGCAGCGGCCCGTCGGCGGGACCGCAGGCGAGATGGAACGTGGTGTGACGCGCCGTCTTCACCACGTGGTCCGTGATCGGCCAGAGCATCGCGGTCGTCCTCCCCGGTTTCGGACAGGCTACCGGGTCAGCCGGTGCCGAGATAGACCGCCTGCACCTGCGGATCGGCGCGGATTGCCTCGGGCGGACCGGCCGCGATCAGGTGCCCGCGATCGAGCACCAGGATGCGGTCGGCGGTGCCGAACACCGCCTCCATGTCGTGTTCGGTGAACAGCACGGTGCAGCCAGTCGCCCGCGCGAGGTCGCGGACCAGCGCCATCAGCGCGCGCCGGTCGGGCGGCGCCATGCCGGCGGTCGGCTCGTCCAGCAGCAGCAGCCGCGGCGCGCCCGCCAGCGCGATCGCCAATTCGAGCCGCTTCACGTCCCCATAGGCGAGCGCCGCCGCGGGGCGATCCCCCTGGCCGGCGAGGCCCACCGCGGCGAGCAGCGCGTCCCCTGCCGCGCGGTGACGATGCGCGAGCCGGCCGAACGCGGCCCATACGCCGCCGTGGCGACCGAGCAGGGCGACCTGCACGTTCTCGCGCAGGGTCATGGAGGCGAAGCGGGCGGCGATCTGGAACGTGCGCCCGACGCCCCGGCGCAGCAGGCGGGCCGGCGCGAGGCCACCCACCGCGATGCCATCCAGTAGCACGCGCCCCGCATCGGCACGCTGCTGCCCGTTCAGCACCGCGAAGCAGGTGGATTTGCCGGCGCCGTTCGGCCCGATCAGCGCGACGATCTCGCCGGGGCGCAGCGCGAAGGAGACGCCGGCCAGCGCGTCGATCCCGCCATAGCTCTTGCGCAGGCCCTCCACCGCGAGGGTCGCGCCGCCCGCCGCCGCCGCTGGCAGAGTGACGCCGGCGGGCGCCGCCGGTTCAGCGACGCCGACGGCGGACAGACGGGAGGACCTGCGCGTGCCGGCCAGGCCGTACGGGAAGGCCAGCACCACCACCAGCACCACGACGCCCAGCACCGCGCGCCAATACGGCGTCGCCTGCAGCAGCGCGTCGTAGAGCCCCGTGTAGACGAGGGCGCCGAGCACCGGCCCGCTGACGGACTGCACGCCGCCCAGCAGCACCATCAGCAGCGCGTCCACCGAATGGCCGATCGCGAGATAGGTCGGGAACACGCTGCCCTTGGCGAAGGCGAACAGCGCGCCGGACACGCCGGCCGCCGCGCCCGCCACCGCGAACGCCGCGAGCCGCAGCCCGTCATTGGGCAGGCCGGAGGCGGCCGCGCGCAGCGGCGCATCCCGCACCGCCCGCAGCGCCATCCCGAACGGCGCGTACTGCGCGCGGCGCAGCAGCCAGACGATGGCGGCGGCCAAGGCCAGCACCACCCAGTAGAACCGCACCGGCAGCGCCGGCCACAGCCCCAGCAGCCCGTCATCCCCGCCGGTCACGTCGCGCCATTGCGTCGCGGCGGCCCAGACGAGCTGCGCGAAGGCGAGCGTCAGCATGGCGAGATAGACGCCCGACAGCCGCACCACGCACAGCCCCAGCAGCAGCGCCGCCGCGCCCGCCAGCCCCACGCCCGCCAGCAGCGCCAGCGGCACCGGCGCGGCGAGCAGCTTCACCGCCAGCCCCGCCCCGTAGGCGCCCAGCCCGAACCAGGCCGCATGGCCGAAACTCGGCATGCCGCCAGGGCCCATCATCAGGTGCAGGGACGCGGCGAAGACGATCGCGATCAGGGCCTCGGTCAGCACGGCGAGCGGATAGGCGGGCAACAGCACCGGCGCGAGCGCCGCGGCGGCGAGCCCGATCAGCAGCGCCCAGCCCGCGCGGGACGAAGGCGGACCGATCGAGCGCGGCACCTCCGCATGCTCCCGCGCGGTCGGGGCGGCGCCGAGCAGCCCGAACGGACGCAGGATCAGCACCACGGCCATCAATGCGAAGGTCAGCACCAGCGTCGCCTGCGGCAGCAGGACGATGCCGAAGGCCTGCAGCTCCCCGATCAGCAGCGCGGCCAGGAACGCGCCCGGCACGCTGCCCATGCCGCCGATCACCACCACCGCGAACGCGTCCACCACCACGGTCAGGTCCATCTGCAGGTTGGCGGAGCTGGACGGCAGCACGAGCGCCCCGGCCAGGCCTGCGAGCGCCGACCCCAGCGCGAACACCGCGGTGAACAGGCGGCGCTGGTCGATGCCGAGCGCGGCGGCCATGTCCCGGTCCTCGGTCGCGGCGCGCACCAGCATGCCGAACCGGGTGCGCCGCAGCAGCAGCCACAGCAGGACCAGCACCAGCGGCCCGATCGCGATCAGCGTCAGGTCCCAGCGCGGGAAGCGCGCCTCGCCGATCTGCACGAAGGCGCGCAGCCAGGGCGGGCGCGGCAGCGGCAGGTCCGCCGGCCCCCAGAGCAGCGGCGCAACATCCTGCACGATCAGCACGACGCCGAAGGTCGCGAGCAGTTGGAACAGCGCGTCGGAGCGGTAGAGCCGGCGCAGCAGCGTCACCTCGAGCAGCGCCCCGATCGCCCCGGTGGCGAGCGCCGCGCCCAGCACGCCGAGGGCGAAGCAGGCGGGATCGCGCGGCAGCCGGGTGAGCAGCGACCAGGCGAGATAGGCGCCCAGCATGAACAGCGAGCCATGCGCGAAGTTCACCACGCGGGTGACGCCGAAGATCACCGTCAGCCCCGCCGCCACGAGGAACAGCGACGAGGCCGAGGCGAGACCGGTCAGCCCCTGGGTGAGGACGAAGGACATGCGGCCAGTGTCAGCGAGTCGTCCGGGCGCGGGAACCCACCGGCAACGCCCCCCCTCCCTTCGCGGGAGGGGGACGGGGGGCGGGGGCGGTCGGGGCGTTGG
>JAFKLG010000050.1 GCA_017304945.1 Rhodospirillales bacterium | reverse complement strand
CCGGCCGCCTGGCGCCGTCGCGCGCCGCGTCGGTGGCGCTGATCACCACCGCGGCGCCGCCGTCGCTCTCGAGCGAGCAGTCGAGCAGGCGAAGCGGGTCGGAGATCATGCGGCTCGCCTGGTGGTCCTCGATGGTGATCGGGTTCTTCATCGTGGCGTTGGGCTGCAGCGAGGCGTGGTAGCGCGTGGTCACCGCGATTTCGGCGAACTGGCGGGAGGTGGTGCCGTAGAGCTCCATGTGGCGGCGCGCCATCGGGGCGTAGAGCTGCGCCGGGGCGATGGCGCCGGACGGCATCTCGAACTCGCCGATGGTGCGGAACTGCGGCATGTGCTGCACGCGCGTGCCGATGCGCCCGCCCGAGTAGCCGGTGCGGCCGATCGAGAGCAGCACGTGGCGGCAGATGCCGGCCTGGATGACGGCGAGCGCGCACTGGATGGCGGCGACGGCGGAGGCGCCGCCCATCGGGGTGGTGGCGGAGAAGCGCAGGTCGCGGATGCCGAAATTGGTGATGAAGTCCTCGGCGACCGCGCCGGCGCCGTAGGGGATCAGGCCGTCGATGTCGGAGGGTTTGAGCCCGGCGTCACGGACGGCGTTCAGGGCGGCTTCGAGCTGCAGCGAGAGCGGCGTGCGGTCGGTGCCGCGCAGGTACTTGGTTTCACCGACGCCGGTGACGGCGCCTGCTTCGTGCAAGGACATGGTTCCCTCCGGCCTGTTGGAGGGAAGCGTACCCTGGCGGGCCGGCCCTGGCCAGGGCGGCGGGTCGGGTGGGTTGGCTCAGGCACGGCGGGGGCGGCGCGGTCGGGAGGGGAACGGAGCCGGCGGGCGGGCGTGGCCGGCGGTGGGGCGGCCAGGGTGCGCGGGCGACCCGGCGGGCCGCCGCGCGAGGGTGATCTCAGGCCTGGGCGACGGGCGCGGGCTGGGCCTGCTGCCGGCGCGCCTGCCACAGCGCCACGAAGTCGATCGGCTGCAGCAGCACCGGGGGGAAGCCGCCGTCGCGGGTCACGTCGGCGAGGATGTTGCGGGCGAAGGGGAACAGGATGCGCGGGCACTCGACCAGCAGCACCGGCTCGATCGCGTTCTCGGGCAGTCCGGTCAGGGTGAACACGCCGGCATAGGTCAGTTCGGCCACGAACACGGTGGGCGGCACCGCGGCGGTGGCCTGGCCGTTGCCCTGGTGGGAGGTGTCATGCGCCTCGGCGCGGATGATGATCGACACCTCGAAGGCGTTCTGGCCCTCGGTGATGCGGCGGGCCTGCACGTCGAGGTTGATGTTCACCTGCGGCTGGGCGCGGAGCTGGGTGAAGACCTGCGGCGCGCCGGGAACTTCGAACGACAGGTCCTTCACATACTGGATGTTCACAACCAGCGGCTGCTGGCCCTGCGGCTGGGCGCCGGCCTGCGGAAGGGGGCTGGTCTCGGACATGACGCTCTCCGTGTGCAATGCCGCGCCACACGCGGCGCAGCGGAACGGGCGCCAGGAGCGGCGCGACGGTGGCGGGCGGTTAGCACGGTTGCGCGGGGTGCGCCAACGGGATTGCGAGCGATGCGTTCGGCTCGCGCCGGGAACGCCGAGCCGTGCCAGGGCACCCTGGCAACGCTCAGCCGTGCCAGGGCACCGTGGCGGGGGGCGGGGCGTGCGGGTCGCAGCGCAGCGCCTCGCAATTGACGACGCTCTGCCCGGTCATCGACAGGATGAACCCCCAATGGCTGATCACCAGCGTGTCCTGCCAGTCGGACAGCGCGGCGATCTCTGCGCGGAACAGGGCGGCGCGGGCGACCACCGACTCGGCCGGTTCCTCGAGCGTCGGCCACCAGATCTCCTCGATGGTCGAGAAGTCGTGCTCCGGCCACGCCCGCTCCAGCGTCGAGCGGGGGGTGCCGATGTCGCAGACGAAGGCGTAACGCTCCCGCACGATCGGGTTGACGAACACCGGGACGCCCAGGCGGCGCGCGATCGGCTCCGCGGTCTGCAGCGCGCGGGTATAGGGTGAGGTGACGATCCGCCGGATCGGCTCCCCCTGCAGGCGGTCCGCCGCCTGTTCGGCCTGGAGGTGGCCGTATTCCGTGAGGCGCGGATCGACGATGCCGGGGTCGCGGCGGGTCGCCGCCATGTGGACGTTGAATTCGCTCTGGCCGTGACGGAGCAGGATCATGCCGGCGCCTTACAAGGCGCTCATGCGGCCAGCAAGTCCCGGTTTCGCCACCGGTTTCGTTTGTGCGGCGGGCGGGACGTCCCTATCTGTAGCGGCGATAGGAGGTTTCTCATGGGCGCGAGTAGCGGTTTTCCGATTGATCTCGTTCTGTTCGGGATGATCGCAGCATTCCTGGTCCTGCGGCTGCGCAGCATCCTCGGACGGCGCACGGGATACGAGCGCCCGCCGCAGCCCTACCAGCCCCCTGCCCCGCCCAGCGCGACCGGCCCCGTGATCGACGGCCGCGCCGAACCGGCGGCGCCGGCCGCCCGCCGCACGCTGCCCGATCCGGCGAGCCCGGCCGGCCAGACGCTCGCCCGCATGCGGGAGATCGACCGCAACTTCGACCCGGCCGGGTTCCTCGACGGGGCGGAGAAGGCATTCCGCATGATCGTCACCGCCTTCGCCGCCGGCGACCGGCCGACGCTGCGCAACCTGCTGGGCAACGACACCTACGCCGCGTTCGAGGGCGCGATCGCCGCGCGCGAGCAGGCCGGCCAGGTGCAGGTGAGCGAGATCCGCAGCATCGAATCGAGCGTGATCGAGGGGGCGGAGCTGCGCGGCAGCGTGGGGTCGGTGACGGTCCGCTTCGTCTCCGACCAGGTGAGCCTGACCCGCGACCAGAAGGGCACCCCGGTTGCCGGCACCGATGCGGTGACCGAGATCACCGATTTGTGGACCTTCGAGCGCGACCTGTCGGGGCGCGATCCCACCTGGCGGCTGGTCGCGGCCCAGAGCGCCTGACGTCCAGAGCGCCTGGCTCCGAGGCACCCGACTTCAGGAGCGCCTGACCTGCGGAGGGCCGACGCCCAGGACGCCCGACGGTCGGAGCGCCCGACGCCCGACATGGCCGCGGCCGCCTCCGGCGTTTCCGGCCGGCGCGAAAGCGGCTAAGCCTGCGCGCATGTCCTCCGCGCCCACGATCCCGTCGCCAGCGCCCTCCCCCGCGGCCCGCGGCCCCCGGCCGCGCGTCGCGCTGTTCGTCACCTGCCTGGTCGACCTGCACCGCCCGACGGTCGGCTTCGCCGCGATCCGCCTGCTGGAGGAGGCCGGCTGCCAGGTCGAGGTGCCAAGGCAGCAGACCTGCTGCGGCCAGCCCGCCTACAACACCGGCGACCGCGCCACCGCGCGCGCCCTCGCGGCCGACATCGTCGAGGCCTTCGCCGGCTACGACTACGTGGTGGTGCCGTCCGGCTCCTGCGGCGGCATGCTGGCGCATCACCTGCCGCATCTGTTCGACGACGATCCCAACCTGCGCAGCCGCGCCGACGCGCTGGCCGCGAAGACGCACGAGCTGGTCAGCTTCCTGGCCGACGTCATGCACGCGACCCCGCGCCGCGTCGCCGCGGAGCCGGTCACCTATCACGACAGTTGTTCGGGCCTGCGCGAACTCGGGATCAAGGCGCAGCCCCGCGCCCTGCTGGAAGCGGCCGGGGTGCCGGTGCGCGAGATGGCGGAGCCGGAGATCTGCTGCGGCTTCGGCGGCACGTTCTGCGTGAAATACCCGGACATCTCGATGCGCATGGTCGGGAACAAGACACGCGACATCGCCGCGACCGGCGCGGGAACCGTCCTCGCGGGCGATCTCGGCTGCCTCCTCAACATCGCCGGGCGGCTCGGGCGTGAAGGCAGCCCGATCGCGGCGCGGCACGTGGCCGAGGTGCTGGCCGGCATGACCGACGAGGTTCCCCCGATCGGCCAGCCGGCGCCGCCGCGCCGCTGAGACGGCGGGCCGGGGGGGACCGGTCGTCACGGCACGTCAGGCCCCGGGCGTCATGGCCGCCGCAGGGCGGCCGTCCACGACGTCGCGCCCCGGTGCTGGTTTCATCGGATACGATCCGAGGAAGTCATGGATGGCCGCCCTTCGGCGGCCATGACACAGGGCGATGGATGGCCGCCCTGCTGCGGCCATGACACAGGGCGATGGATGGCCGCCCTGCGGCGGCCATGACACAGGGCGATGGACGGCCGCCCTGCGGCGGCCATGGCACCGGGAGGCGCATCGCGCAGGCCCGCACGAATCGGCGAGCCCGCGCGGACCGGCGGGCCCGAGCGGCAGTTACCCAGACGCCGAGGGCCTCGCGACCGGCTTGTGGAACTGCGGCGCTTCGTCGCGCGCGTGCATGCCGTAGTCGCGCACCACGCGCATATCCAGCCGGCGCGCGCCGCCTTGCGACGCCCATTCCTCCATCGCCGCGGCCTCGCGCCAGGACAGCAGCATCAGGCGAGTGCCGGGCTCCGTCACGCCGTCGAACACGTCCCAGTCGAGCAGCCCCGGACACTCCGGCGGTTCGGTGAGCGGCGCATCCACGATGCTCACCGCCCGCGCGCTGCCGACCGCGGTCTCGTCCAGCCGCTGCTGCACGAGCGGGACGCCGTTGTCCCGCACCACCTCGCCCACGCGCAAATGGTAGTCGCGGAAGATCTCGCCCCGGCCGACCGCCTGGATCGCGTGGTGGCCGGCATGCGCCCGCCAGCGCACCACCGCCTTCTCGTCCCGCCACAGCGACAGCGACAGCAGCCGCCCGGCATGGCGGCGGCTGGCGAAGCGGCGGTTGTCGAAGAACCCATCGATGCGCAGCAGTTCGGGCCGCAGGATCCCCGCAAGCCGCATGTAGTCGTCCCACCGCTCCGGATACGGCTCCACCTCGAACAGCACGGCGAACATCCGCCCTCCCTCCACTCCGCGGCCTGCATGCGGCCATGCACACGATGCGCGACCCTGCCTAGCACGTGGTTAACGCCGCGCGCGGCGGGACGCTTCGACGCCGGCCGAACCGTCGGCGCTGCCCCGGCCGGCGCCGGCACGCTAGGATCCGCCGCATGACCGACGCATCCCGCATGGCCGCCATTGCCGCGCTGCTGGGCGATCCGGCCCGCGCCAACATCCTCTCCGCCCTGATGGACGGGCGCGCCCTCACCGCCAAGGAGCTCGCCTTCGTCGCACGGGTCTCGCCGCAGACCACCAGCGGCCACCTGGCCAAGCTGACCGAGGCCGGGCTGCTGGCGGGCGCGCGCCAGGGGCGGCACCGCTATTTCCGGCTCGCCTCGCCGCTGGTCGGGCAGATGATGGAGGCGGTGATGGCGGTCGCCGGCCCGGACGAGCGGCACGCGGCGCCTTGGCGCGGCGGGGAGGCCCTGCGCACCGCGCGGACCTGCTACGACCATCTCGCCGGCCGGCTCGCGGTGGGACTCGCCGACACGCTGATCGCCCGCGGCCATGTCGTGCTGGGCGCCGATGGCGGCGAGGTCACGGCGGCGGGCCGCGACTTCCTGCGCGGGTTCGGCGCGGATCCGGCGGACGGGCGACGCGTGTTCTGCCGCCCCTGCCTCGACTGGAGCGAGCGGCGGCCGCACCTCGCCGGCCGCGTGGGCACCGCGCTCGCCGAGCGCTGCTTCGCGCTGGGCTGGCTGGAGCGGCATCGGGACAGCCGCGCGGTGCGGATCACCGAAGCCGGCGCGACCGGCTTCGCCGAGGTATTCGACCTGCGGATGTGAGCCGCCGACGCGCCTGCTCGGCCGCCCGCCGCCGACGTGCCGGCAGGCTCGCGCGGGTCAGACCACCGGCGAGGCGCCGCCATCCATGTTGATCGCCGTGCCGGTCGTGAAGCCGCCCAGTTCGGAGCACAGCAGGCAGGCCATCGCGGCGAACTCCTCGGGCTTGCCCATGCGCCCGAGCGGCACGCCCGCACCCATCTTCGCCAGGAAACTCTCGAACGGCTCGTTGCTCTTGCCCGACGAGACCTGCGCCTCGTGCCGGCGCGCCCACTGGTCGGAGACGATGATGCCGACCAGCATCCCGTTCACCAGGATGTTGTGCGGCGCGCCCTCCTGCGAGAGCACCTTCATCAGCGCCATGCCGGCCGCCCGCGACACCACGGTGGGTGCGCCGCCGGCGCGCGGCGCCTTCGCCCCGATGTTCAGGACGTTGATGATGCGGCCCCATTTGCGTTCCTTCATGCCCGGCCAGACCAGGCGGGTGAAGCGGATCGCGGCGAACAGCTTGAGGTCCAGGTCCTCCTGCCAGATGTCGTCGGTGATCGTGTCGAAGGCCTGGGCGCGCGACTGGCCGGCATTGTTGATCAGGATGTCGACCTTGCCGAACCGGGCGGTGACCGCTTCGAAGGTGCGGCCGACATCCTCCGCGCGGCTGACGTCGCAGGCGAAGGTGGCGACGCGGCCGCGATCCGCCGGTGGGATCGTCTCCAGCGCCGCCTGCAGCCCTGCCTCGGCCCGCGCGAGCATGGCCACCTCGGCGCCGGAGGCGGCGAAGGTCTGCGCCATCGCCAGACCCAGCCCCTTGCTCGCACCCGTGATGATCGCCGAACGACCGTCGAGCCGTACGTCCATGTCCGTTCCCCCTGCTGATGACGCGGACTGTGCGGGAGCCGGCCTGGATCGGCAACCGGCGGCGCGGCGCCGGGTGCCGGTCACGCGAAATCCTTTGACGAACCGTCGCCGGGCCGCTCCCATGGCGTCACGCCCGCTGCCAGGGGTCGCTCGTCCAAGGTCGCTCGTCCAGGGTCGCTCGTCCAAGGGTCGCTTGCCCAAGGGACGTCTGCCCAGGGGGGCGCTTGCCCAAGGGTCGTTCGCCCGAGGGGTCCTCTGCCCAGGGGGGCGCTTGCCCAAGGGATCGCTCGCCATGGGGTTTGCCATGCCGCGCCTGCTCGCCAGAATTGCCCTCCTGTTCGTCCTGCTCACGCCGGTCGCGCTGTCGCGTCCGGCGATGGCCGAGGACGTCGACGTGGCGCTGGTCCTGGTGACCGACGTCTCGCGCAGCATCGACGACCCCGAGTACAAGCTCGAGAAAGCGGGCTACGCCGCCGCCTTCTCGTCCGATCAGGTGATCCATGCCATCCAGGGTGGGCCGCTGGGGGCGATCGCGGTCGCCTATGTCGAGTTCGCCAGCAGCTTCGAGGTCCGCACCGTGCTGGACTTCACGGTGATCCGCGACCGCGCCTCCGCGCAAAGCTTCGCCGACCGGCTGAGCGCGGCGCCGCGCGCCTTCTGGGGCCGCACCGCGATCAGCGCGGGCATCGATCACGCGGTGCAGTTGCTCGCCGAAGCGCCGGTGACCGCCACAAGGCGGGTGATCGACGTCTGTGGCGACGGGACCAACAATGCCGGCCGGGAGATCCAGGAGGCGCGCGACGATGCGGTGCGCGCCGGCATCACGATCAATGGGCTCGCCATCATCAACGATCACCCGGTATCGTGGACCTTCGCGCATGTGCAGCCGCCCGGCGGGCTCACTGCCTATTATCGCGAGAACGTCACGGGCGGGCCGGCCAGCTTTGTGCTGGAGGTGCACGACTTCGCCGGCTTCGGGGACGCGATGATCCGCAAGCTGGTGAGCGAGATCGCCGCGCGGCCAGAGCCGAGGCGCTTCGCCACGGGGGGGTCCACGGGCGGCTGAGGGCGGCACACACAACCAGGGACACGACATGGGTTTGCTGATCGACGGCGTTTGGCACGAGGACGAACCTGCGCCCGCCAAGGGCGAGGGTCGTTTCGAGCGCGCTGACACGATGTTCCGCAACTGGGTGACGCCAGACGGCCGTCCCGGACCCAGCGGGCATGATGGATTCGCCGCGCAGGCGGGGCGCTATCACCTGTATGTCTCGCTCGCCTGCCCCTGGGCGCACCGCACGCTGATCATGCGCGCGCTGAAGGGGCTGGAGACGATCATCCCGGTCTCCGTCACCCACTGGCTGATGGCGGACCAGGGCTGGACCTTCGCCGCCGGGGAGGGCGTGATCCCCGATCCGCTGTTCAGCAGCCGCACGCTGCATGAGGTCTATACGCGTGCCGATGCCAGCTACACCGGACGGGTCACCGTGCCGGTGCTGTGGGACCGGCACACCCAGACGATCGTCAACAACGAATCCGCCGAGATCATGCGGATGTTCGGCAGCGCCTTCGACGCGGTCGGCGCCAAGCCGGGCGACTACTACCCGGCCGACAAACGCGAGGAGATCGATGCGGTCAACGCGCGCGTCTACGAGACGCTGAACAACGGCGTCTACAAGGCCGGCTTCGCCGCCACCCAGGCCGCTTACGAGGAAGCGGTGGTGCCGCTGTTCGAAACGCTCGACTGGCTGGAGGCGCGACTCGCCCAGTCCCGTTACCTGGTGGGCGACTCGCTCACCGAGGCCGATATCCGGCTGTTCACCACACTGGTGCGCTTCGACCCGGTCTATCACGGGCACTTCAAGTGCAACCTGCGCCGGCTGGTCGATTACCGGACGCTCTGGGCCTATGCCCGCGACATCTACCAGCACCCCGGGATCGCGGGGACGGTGAACTTCACCCACATCAAGCGGCACTATTACCAGAGCCACAAGCGGATCAACCCGACCGGCATCGTGCCGCTGGGGCCGGTGCTCGACTTCGAGGAACCGGCCGACCGCGAGACCGGCGTCGAGAAGCGCATCGTGTTCTGACGTTCCGTCGACGACGGGCTCCCGGCATCGACGTCGCCATCCAGGGCGCCGGCATGCGCGCCGTTGATGGCGCGCCGCGGCCGGGGCATCCCAGATCATGCGCCGCAGATCGTCCGCCCGAGGCGGGCGCCGCGACCGGCCCGCCCGCGGCGGAGGTGCGTGGAGGCTTGGCGTTCGTCGGCACGCAGGCCACTCTGCCCGCCCCGCGCCCAGGCGCGACCGTCCCCTGCAGGAGCCCCGCTATGGAAATCCGCAACCTCGGCCAGTCCGGCCTTCGTGTCTCCGCGATCGGGCTGGGCTGCAACAACTTCGGCGGCCGCATCGACGAGGCGGCGACCCGTGCGGTGATCCACAAGGCGCTGGACCTCGGCATCACCCTGTTCGACACCGCCGACACCTATGGGGAGCGCGGCGGGTCGGAGACGCTGATGGGGCGCATCCTCGGCGACGACCGCAAGCGCATCGTCCTCGCCACCAAGTTCGGCATGCCGATGGACGATGTCGGCGTGAAGGTCGGAGGCGCACGCCGCTACATCATGCAGGCGGTCGAGGACAGCCTGCGCCGGCTGCAGACGGATTGGATCGACCTCTACCAGATGCACCAGCCCGACCCGCTGACCCCGATCGAGGAGACGCTGCGCGCGCTCGACGACCTGATCCGGCAGGGCAAGGTGCGCTATGTCGGCTGCTCCAACTTCCCGGCCTGGCAGATGGTGGAGGCGCAGTGGACGGCGCGATCGGCCGGGCTGAACCCGTTCGTCTCCTGCCAGGATGAGTATTCGCTGATCTTCCGCAAGCCGGAGACGGACCTGATTCCGGCCGCCCGGAAGTATGGGCTGGGCCTGCTGCCGTATTTCCCGCTCGCGAGCGGCCTGCTGACAGGCAAGTACCGGCGCAACAGCCCGCTGCCGCAGGGCACGCGGCTCGCCAACACGCAGCGCCTGGCCGACCGCTACCTGACGGAACGGAACTGGACCATCGCCGAGAGACTGGGCGACTGGGTGGAAGCCCGCGGCCACCGCATGCTGGAGCTCGCCTTCTCCTGGCTGCTGGCGCAGCAGCCGGTCGCCTCAGTGATCGCCGGCGCGACGCGCCCCGCGCAGTTGGAGGAGAACGTGAAGGCGGGAAGCTGGAAGCTGACCGCCGAGGAGCTGGCGGAGATCGACGCGATCGCAGCGGGGTGACCCGGCAGGGACGGCGCGCGCGGGGCCCAGGGCGCTGATCCCGGCAGCTCGACGCGGATGGGACCGGGGCGCTATCCCGGCAGCCCGGCGCGCCGCAGCCCTTCGGCGTAGTGGATCCGGTCCTCCCGGCGCACCAGCGGCGAGCGCTCCACCGCCTCCTCGACGGTGAAGCCGGGCTCCAGCCGCAGCAGGGTGGCGCGGATCCTCGCCGCCTCCTCCTCGCGTCCGAGATGCCCGAGCGCGCAGAGCTGGCCCTTGTAGGAGGAGGAGAAGCCGGGGTTCAGCTCGATGGCGCGGCGCCCGGCCGCGGCGGCCTTCTCGTAGTCGCCGCGCAGCAGATACGGCATCGACAACGCCATCTCGAAGAAGAACATGTGCGGGTCGTACGGGGAGAGGTGGATCGACTGCTCGATCGGCCGCAGCCCCTCCTCCGGCCGGCCGCGATAGCATTGGGCCAGGCCGAAGAAGCAGCGGGCGAGCGCGAGGTTCGGGTTCAGCGCGACGGCGCGCTGGTGCAGGGGGCAGGCCTCCTCCGGCTCGTGGGCCAGGAAGGCGCGCACATGGCCGGCCAGGGTCAGCGCCCGCGCATCGCCGGGGTCGAGGGTGACGGCGCGGCTGGCCAGGTCGGCGGCGCGCGCGGTGGCGGCGCGGGCGTCGTTGGCCCAGCCCTGGCCGACCAGGAACAGGTGCCAGTAGGCGTACCAGGCATGGGCCGGCGCGTTGGCCGGGTCCTCGGCGACCGCCGAATCGAGCAGGCCGCCCGCGGTGAAGAACCCGTCCCGCTCGAGCCGGTAGATCGAGGGGATGGATTGCAGCAACCGCTCATGCGCCGTGGTCACCCGGGTGCGCCTTGCGGTGACGCGGGCGCCCTGGCGCAGCAGGATGTGCGGGTCGATCTGGGCGACGATCGCGGCGGCGACCTGATCCTGCAGCTCGAACATGTCGTGGATCTGGCCGCCGAAGCGGTCCGCCCACACCACCTCCCCGGCCGCCCAGACGTCGATAAGCCGCGCGCGGACCCGCACCCGGTCGCCGCTGCGCTGGACGGTGCCCTCGAGCGCATAATCGAGGCCGAGCTGCTCCCAGAGCGGGGCGTCGCGGGTCGGATCGGCGGGCAGCACGGCGATGGAGCTGATCGGCACGCAGGACAGGCCACGGAAGCGGGCGAGCGCGGCGACGACTTCCTCGGTGAGCCCGCGGGTGAGCCGGGGTTCGACGTCCTCGTCCGGGGCGCGGAACGACATGATGCCGAGCCGGACGGTGCCGGCGGGTCGGGGGGAACGCGGGAGGGGGTCGGCGCGGGCGGGCGCCGGTGCGATCACGGTCACCTCGCCCCGCAGATCGGCCACCAGCGCC
>JAFKLG010000049.1 GCA_017304945.1 Rhodospirillales bacterium | reverse complement strand
CGGGGCCTCGTCGGCGAGGCACCGTCGACCATCAACCGTCATCGCCGGGCCCCGACCCGGCGATCCCCACCGCGAGGACCGTGCGAATGGGATCCGCGGGTCGAGCCCGCGGATGACGGGGGAGGACCATGCGGATGACGGGAGAGGACGCGCGGATGACGGGCGAGATCCGTCCGGACCCACGCGCCCCTCTCGTCAGCCCATCGTCTGCACGGCCTGGGGCGTGATCTCGTACATGATCCGCTCCTCGCCGGCCTGGCGGAACGGGTACGTCTTGCCGAGGTACTTCTGCGACAGCGCGTCGATGTGCGCGTCGGCACCGTCCTCGGTCACGCGGGTCACCTCACCGCGGATCTGCATGTAGCGGTAGGCATTGTCTGGATCGAGGATCGACAGCGCCACCCGCGCGCCCTCCTTCATCGTCCGCGCCTTGACCCGGCCCTTTGCCGTGTTCACCCGGATCTTGCCGTCCGCGGTGTCGAACCAGACCGGCGTGACCTGCGGCGAGCCGTCGGCCTTCACCGTCGCCAGATTGGCGAAGGCGCGGCTGTCGGACAGCAGGGATTGGAACGCGGCAGGGATCTCGGCGGCCATGGAACACTCCTTGGAACAGGAGCCCCGGATGTGGCGCCGGACGACGCGGTTGCAACCGGGACGCTCCCTCAGAGCGTCGGGCGGCGACTGCGGGTTCCGGCCGCCTGCTCGAAATGATGGCCCACCCGCAGCACGGTCGCGTCACCCCAGGCCGGCCCCATGATCTCCAGCCCCAGCGGCAGGCCGCCCGCGGTGAAGCCGCCGCACACGACCATGGAGGGGATCGCGGCGACATTGGCCACCGTGGTCAGGAACGGCTTCGCAAAGCCCTCGTCCGGACGCTGGTCGCCCAGCAGCGGCGCCGCGCCCGCCGTGGGCGCCGACACCAGCACGTCGAACTTGCCGAACGCCGCCGCGGTCTGCGCGATCAGGTCGGTGCGCCGGCGCTGCGCCGCGATGTAGTCCGCCGCGCGGATCAGCGCCCCGCCGAGAACCCGGATCCGGAAGACGCGCGAGTAGTCGGAGAGCCGGGTCCGCAGCGTGGCTTCATGCAGCGCGAAGGCCTCGGCGGAGATCAGCACGCGCCCCACCGCGTTGTACTCCTGCACCGGCGGCAGCACGGCGTCCTCCACCCGGCAACCCAGGTCGCGCAGCAGCCCCACGGCGCTGTCGAGCATCTGGCGCATCTCGGGGGCGACCGGCACCTCGCGTTCCCAGGCGCGCCGCAGCAGGCCGACCCGCAGCCCGGCGAGCGGCGCCTGAATGGCGCGGGTGTAGCTGGTGGCAGGCGTGGGGACCGAGGCGGGATCGAGCGGATCGTGCCCGGCCAGCACGTCGAGCATGATGGCGCAATCCTCCGCCGTCCACGCCATCGGACCCACCGTATCCAGGCTCGGGGCCAGCGCGAACACGCCCCGGCGGGACACCAGGCCGGGCGTGGGCTTCAGCCCCGCGATCCCGCAATAGGCGGCGGGCAGGCGGATCGAGCCGCCGGTGTCGGAGCCGAGGGCGCCAAGCGCGAGCCCGGCGGCGACGGCGGCGCCCGACCCGGAACTGGAGCCGCCGGTGAAGCGGGCAGTGTCCCACGGGTTGCGGGCGGGCGGCCAGGGCAGGTCGGTGGCCGGACCGCCAATGGCGAACTCGTGCGTCGCCAGCTTGCCCAGCATCACCGTCCCGGCGGCCTGCAGGCGGCGCACAGTCTCGGCGTCCTGCTTCGGCACGTTGTCGTGCAGGATGCGGGAATGGGCGGTGGTGCGAACCCCGGCGGTCTCGAAAATGTCCTTGTAGGCGACCGGAATGCCGAGGAGCGGGGCCTTGCGGCCCTCGGCCAGCGCCTTCTCGGCGGCGCGCGCCGCGGCGAGCGCCTGCTTGGAGGCGACCAGCAGGAACGCGTTGAGCTGCGAGTCGACCGCCTCGATCCGCGCCAGCAGGGCGCGCGTGAGCTCCACGGGCGAGAGTTTGCGGCTGGCGATCAGCCGCGCGGCGTCGGCGATGGTGAGGAACGGGGGAACCTCGCCCTTCCTCACCGTGGGGAGGTCCGTTTCGGTGGCGCCTTACCGCTGACTCCGCGCGCGGGGGCAGCTCGGCGCGGCGCGCCCGCGGCCTTGGCTGCGGTGCCGCCGGCGGTCCTGGTTGCGGCGCGGCCGGGGGTCGCCTTGCGCGCAGGGGCGGCCTTGGCCGCCTTGCGGGCCGGGCCGGCCTTGCCCGCGCTCGCCTTGCGGCCGGTCGCAGGCTTGGCGGTGCCCTTGCGTGAGGCTGATTTGGCCGCGGCAGCCTTGCGCGCAGGGGCCGCCTTGGCGGTCGATTTCCGCGCAGGAGCTGGGGCGGATCTGGCGCGGGAGTCCCGATTGGCGGGCGCGGCGGCGGCGTCGGCCCCCTCCGGCGGGGCGAGGTGGAACTGGGAGGCGAGGTCGTCGACCAGTGGACGGTCGTGCGGGATGGTGCCGATCAGGCCCTCGAGCTGGCGCCAGGCCAGCACCAGGTCGGCCATCTGGCCGGGATTCAGCGTCAGGCCAGCCCGCGTGACCAGCATCTGCATTTCCGCCACGGAAATCGCGGGCATCGGGGGCGGCGGCTCCGGCATCGGCGCATCCGTTCCACTTGCAACGACGCGCGAACCCTAACGGTCTGATCCGGCAGCGACAAGGCGCGGCGGGCCGGTTTCTGCGCCCTTGGGCGGCAGTCGCCGTCCGGTTTCGTGGTCGAACACGTGCATGTGCTCCGGTCGGAGCGCCACATGCAGCCTCTCCTCGTTCGGGGCATGGCCCGCATGTTTCACCACCAGGTCCACGCCGTTCGGCAGGCGGCCGTGGATCAGGCTCTCGGAGCCGAGGGGCTCCACCAGCTCGACCGCGAGCGGCAGTCCCTCCCCGGCGAGGGCGAGGTGTTCGGGGCGAATGCCGATGGTGAGGCGATGGCCCTCGGGGCCAGGGCGCGGGCCGTCCGCGAAGCGCAGCACCGGGCCGGCGGCGAGGCGGGCGGCCTGGCCGGACTCGGTCAGCGTGGCGTCGAGGAAGTTCATCGCCGGCGCACCGATGAAGCCGGCCACATAGGTGTCGGCCGGATGCTCGAACACCTCGATCGGCGTCGCGAGCTGCGCCGGGTGGCCGTTGTGCAGCACCAGCAGCCGGTCGCCCAGCGTCATCGCCTCCACCTGGTCGTGGGTGACGTAGAGCGAGGTGACGCCGAGCCGGCGCTGGAGGCGGCGGATTTCGGCGCGCATCTGGACGCGGAGCTTGGCGTCGAGATTGGACAGCGGCTCGTCGAACAGGAACAGCTTGGGCTCGCGCACGATGGCGCGGCCCATCGCGACGCGCTGGCGCTGCCCGCCGGAGAGCTGGCGCGGCTTGCGCTGCAGCAGTTCGCCGAGACCCAGCAGGCCGGCCGCCTCGTCGACGCGCTGCTTGATCGCGTCGCGCGACAGGCCGCGGATGCGCAACCCGTAGGCCATGTTGTCGAACACGGTCATGTGCGGGTAGAGCGCGTAGTTCTGGAACACCATCGCAATGTCGCGGTCGGCCGGGTCGCGTGCGGCGACGTCGGTGCCGTCGAGCAGGATGCGGCCTTCGGTCGGGGTCTCCAGCCCGGCGACCAGGCGCAGCAGGGTGGACTTGCCGCAGCCGGAGGCGCCGACGATCACCAGCATCTCGCCGTCGGCGAGGCTGAGATCGATCCGGCGCAGCACCTCGGTCTCGCCGAAGCTCTTGCGCAGGCCCTGCAGTTCGAGGGTCGCCATGGCGCTACTTCTCTCCCTCGGTGAGGCCGGCGACGAACCAGCGCTGCATCAGCAGGACGACGAACACGGGCGGCAGCAGGGCGAGCGTGGCGGTGGCCATGACGGCGCCCCAGTCGGTCTGGTTCTCGACGCCGATCAGCTTGACGATGCCGATCACGATGGTGTCGAGCCGCGGATCGGTCGCCACCAGCAGCGGCCAGAGATACTGGTTCCAGCCATAGACGAACAGGATCACGAACAGCGCGGCGACGTTGGCGGAGGAGACCGGCAGTGCGATGTCGCGCAGGAAGCGCAGCGGACCGGCACCGTCCATGCGCGCGGCTTCGACCAGTTCGTCGGGGATGGCGGTGAACACCTGGCGGAACAGCAGGGTCGCGGTGGCCGAGGCGATCAGCGGCAGCCACAGCCCGGTGAAGCTGTTGATCAGGCCAAAGCCGGCCATCACGGCATAGGTCGGGATGATGCGCACCTCGACCGGCAGCATCAGGGTGATGAAGATGGCCCAGAAGGCGAGTTGCCGGAACGGGAAGCGGAAGAACACGACGGCGTAGGCGGAGAGCACGGAGATCACGATCTTGCCGACCGCGATGGCGAGCGCCATGCCGGTGGAGACGAGCAGCATGTGCCACACGGGCTGGGCGCCCTGCGCGCCGGCGAACAGGACTCGGGCGTAGATGCCGAGGCCCGACGGATCGGGCAGCAGCGAGAGTTCGCCGCGGGAGATCGCGTCGGAGTCCTGGGTGGCGCCGGCGAGGACGAGCCAGACCGGCAGGGCGAAGAGCAGCACGCCGAGGATCAGCACCGCATGGGTGACGTAGTCAGGCCCGCGCTTCATGCGCCGGCCCCCGCCGGGTCGTGGCCGGCACCGGTTCCCGTGTCATGGCCGGCACTGCCTCCCGTGTCATGGCCGGCACCGGTTTCCGTGTCATGGCCGGCACCGGTTTCCGTGTCATGGCCGGCGAAGGCCGGCCATCCATGACTTACGATGCCGCGCGAAGTCGTGGATGGCCGGCCTTCGCCGGCCATGACACTAGAAGGTACGCCGGCCAGGACACCAGAAGGCGCGCCGGCCAGGACACGGACGCGCGCGCCGGGCATGCCAGGACGTACCCTCATGCGCTGGTCCGCCGTCCCATGAAGCGGAACTGCACCGCCGTCACCAGGATCACGCCCAGCATCAGCACCACCGATTGCGCCGAGGATCCCCCGATGTCCTGGTTGATCATCCCGTCCCGATACACCTTGACCACCAGCGTCTCGGTCGATTTCCCCGGCCCGCCCTGAGTGATCGCGAAGATCACGCCGAACGTGTCGAAGGCGGCATAGACCAGGTTCACCACCAGCAGGAAGAACGTGGTCGGCGCCAGCAGCGGGAAGGTGATGGTGCGGAAACGGCGCCAGCCGCGGGCGCCGTCCATGCGGGCGGCCTCCACCACGGCGCGCGGGATCGACTGCAGCCCGGCCAGGTAGAAGATGAAGTTGTAGCTCACCTGCTTCCAGGCGCTCGCCAGCACCACCATCAGCAGCGCCTGGCCGCCGTCCAAATGGTAGTCCCAGCGGATCCCGTGCCGGTTCAGCCAGCGCCCGATCAGGCCGACCTGCGGGTTGAGCAGGAACAGGAACAGCACGGCCGACAGCGCCGGCGCCACGGCATAGGGCCAGATCAGCAGCGTGCGATAGATCGCGCGGCCGCGGATCTCCCGGTCGGCGAACACCGCGAGCAGCAGCGCCACCGCCATCGCCAAGGCGCTGACCGCGAGGCAGAAGCCGATCGTGCGGAAAATCGCCTGCAGGTACAGCGGATCGCCGAACAGCTCCTTGAAGTTGTCGAGGCCGACGAACACGCTCCCCTGCCCGAACGGGTCGGTGGTGGTCATCGACGACCACACTGCCTCGGCCGCCGGCCAGTAGAAGAAGAACAGCGTCAGCACGAGCTGCGGCAGCACCAGCAACGCCGGCAGCAGCCGCCCCCCGAAGATGGTGCGCCGCTCCATGCGTCAGCCCCGCGCCCGCCCGCACGAATCCCCCTCGCCCCGCGCGGGGGAGGGCTGGGGCGGGGGGACTCTGCCGGTGCGCGTACCGACTTCCGTCCGCCCCCCCTCCCCCTGGCCCGCTCCCGCGCGGCGAAGGGGAAGATCGCGTCCGGCCACCTACGCCTTCACGGATTTCTGGAAGTCGCGCAGCACCTTGTTGCCACGGGTCACGGCGACGTCCATCGCCTGCTGCGCGGTCTGGCCGCCCTGCAGCGCCTTCTCCAACTCCTCCTGGATGATGTTGCGGATCTCGGGCAGCCGCCCGAGCCGCAGCCCCTTGGAGTTCGGCGTCACATGCCCGCGCGCGAGCTGCTTCACCGGCAGGTCGGCGCCCGGGTTCTTCTCGTAGAACCCCTGGGTACGCGACAGATCGAACCCGGCCAGCGTCACCGGCACGTAGCCGGTCGCCTGGTGCCAGGACGCATCCGTCTCCGGCTTGCCCAGGAAGGCGAGGAAGGTCGCCGCCGCCTTGTACTCCTCCGGCGTGCGGTTCGGCGCGGTCATGGTCCAGAGGCTGGCGCCGCCGATGATCGAGTTGAGCGGCTCCTTGATCAGCGCCGGATCATACGGGAGGTAGGCCACGCCCCAGTCGTACTTGGCCGACTTCACCAGGGCGCCGCGCATGCCCGAACTGTTGAAGTGGAAGCCGGCCTGGCCGGACAGCAGCAGCGGGTCGGGCGCGTTGTCGCGGCCGGCATACTGGAACGTTCCCTCCTTCGCCATGTCCAGCAGCCGCTGCACCTGCTTCACCATCGGCTTGGCGGCGATCTCCAGCTGGGTGTCCAGCCCGGCGAACCCGTTCTCCTGCGTCGCATAGGGCAGGTTGTGCAGCGCCGCATACTGTTCGAGCTGGATCCAGACCGGCCAGGAGGTGGTCATCGGGATCTCCGCCGCCCCCTTCGCCTTGATCGCGCGGGCAGCCGCCTCCAGCTCGGGCCAGGTCGCCGGCGGCTTGGCCGGATCGAGCCCCGCCTTGCGGAACGCGTCCTTGTTGTACCACATCACCGCGGTCGAGGAGTTGAACGGCATCGACGCCATGCGCCCGTCGGCCAGGCTGTAATAGCCGCGGACCGCCGGGATGTAGGCCGCCGGATCGAGCTTGACGCCGGTCTCCTTCGACAGCTCCCAGACCTGCTTCACCGCCTTGCCGGCGGCGAGCATGGTGCCGGTGCCGACTTCGAAGATCTGCACCAGATGCGGCGCCTGTCCCGCCCGCACCGCGGCAATGGTCGCGGTCAGCGTGTCGGCGTAGCCGCCCTTGTAGACCGGCTGCACCTCGATCGCGTCCTGGCTCTTGTTGAACGTGTCGGCGATCCGGTTCACCTCGTCCGCCAACTGCGCGGTCATCGCGTGCCACCAGACGATGGTGGTCTTGCCGGCCGCTCGGGCGGGCAGCAGCGGGACGGCCGCAAGGGCGGCGGAACCGGCGAGCAGGGTGCGACGGCGCATGTGTATCCTCACCTTCATGGTGGCCGCGGCGTAACGGCACCGCGTTGCGTTTCTCTTACAAGCCGGTGACGACTGGATGAAAGAGGGGGCTTGCTACCGCCCCGCGGCCCAGGCGCCGTCGATCGGCATCGCCGCGCCGTTGATGTCGGCCGCCTGCGGACCGCACAGGAACGCGATCAGCGCGGCGACGTTGTCCTCCGCCACGAAGCGGCGGGAGGGCTGGCGCGTGGCCAGGAACGTCGCGGCGGCATCGTCGAAGCCGGTGCCGTCGCGCTGCATCTCGCCCCGCAGCCGGCGCTCGATCGCGGGCGTCAGCACGGTGCCGGGGCAGACCGCGTTGCAGGTGACCCCGGTGCGCGCGACCTCCAGCGCGACCGCGCGGGTCAGGCCGATCAGCGCGGTCTTGGTGGTGACGTAGTCCACCCGGTCCACGGTCGCGAACATGCCGTAGATCGAGGCCAGGTTGACGATCCGCCCCCAGCCGCGCGCCTTCATGCCGCGCAGCGCCAGCCGGATCGTGTGGAACGGCGCCGAGAGGTTGACCGCCAGCGCCTCGTCCCAGGCCGCCGGGTCGAAATCCTCGATCGGCGCGAAGGAGCGGACCACCGCGTTGTTCACCAGGATGTCCGGGCCGCCGAACGTGGTGACCGTCGCCTCGACCAGGGCGGCGATCTGGGCCGGGTCGCGCAGGTCCGCCGGATGGTGCACCGCGCGCACGCCCAGCGCCTCGAGGTCGGCAACGCGGGCCGCGATCACCTCCGGCGGCGCGAAGCCGTTCAGCATCACGTTGCAGCCCAGCCGGGCGAGCGCCTGCGCGGTGGCGAAGCCGATCCCGCCCACCGATCCGGTGATCAGCGCAGTCCGATCCTGCAGCATGGGTTCCTCCCTTCGTCATTGGCACGGACGGACGGCCGCGCAACGCCGAGGCGGCCGGTCCCGTCCTGCATGTGGTCGTCGTCGAGCCCCCGCCCCTAAGCGCGCGGCGGCGCGGCCGCACCCGGGGGGTCCGTCTCGAGGCCAGGAGCGTATCAGGGCCGGTGCCGCCCGCGTAGCCGGCTCAGCCGGCCGCGCCCGCCTCGGCGGCGAACACGTGCGCCACCCCTTGGACGGAGAGGCCCACCTCGGTGCCCGGCGCCGGCGGGGCAAGCGCGCTCTGGCGTAGGGCCAGCGGCTCCGGATGCGCAGGCAGCCGCAGCGCGATCGAACAGAACGGGCCGTTGAAAGCCACCTGCTCCACCACGCCGCGCACGGCGCCGCCTTCGGCCACCACGAGCTGTTCGGGCCGCAGCATGATCTGCCGCTGCCCGCGCGCCGCCCGATCGCTGACCGGAACCGCGCCCAGCGCGCAGCGCGCGACCCCGTCGGCGACGGTGGCGGACAGGATGACCGCGTCGCCCAGGAAGCGCGCGACGAGCGGTGCGCGCGGGTGGAAATAGAGCTCGCGCGGCGTGCCCGCCTGCAGCAGGCGGCCGCCGGCCATCACCGCGACCTGGTCGGCGAAGGACAGCGCCTCGGCCTGGTCGTGCGTCACCAGCACCGTGGTGATGCCGGCGGCGCCCAGCACGTCGGCCACCATCTGCCGCGTGCTGGCGCGCAGCGCGGTGTCGAGCGCGGAGAACGGTTCGTCCAGCAGCATCAGCCGCGGCTGGCGCGCGAGTGCGCGGGCCAGCGCGACCCGCTGCTGCTGCCCGCCCGACAGCGCATCCGGCCGGCGGGGCAGCATGGAGGCGTCGAGTCCGACCTGTTCAGCCAGCGTCGCGATGCGGCGGGCACGGTCCGGCGTCTCGCGCGGCAGGCCGAAGCCGATGTTCTCGCCGACCGTCAAATGCGGGAACAGCGCGCCGTCCTGCATCACCACGCCGACGCCGCGGCGATGCGTGGGCAGATGCTGTATCCCGTCATGCAGCACGGTGCCGTCCAGCACGATGCGCCCGTCATCCGGCCGGTCGAACCCGGCCACCACTCGCAGCAGCGTGGTCTTGCCCGACCCGGAGGGACCCACCACGGCGGTGCGGCTGCCGCGGGCGACCTCCAGATCGACCGAGTCGAGCGCGGTCACCGCGCCGTAGCGCTTGTCGACGCCGCGCAGGACCAGGCTCATCGTCCGGCGGTCCGCTTGGAATGCACGTAGAGCAGCCAGGTCATCGGGATCGACAGCAGCACCATGATCAGCGCGTAGGGGGCGGCGGAGGCATAGTCCAACTCGCCGGTATAGGACCAGAAGCGCGTCGCCAGCGTCTCGGTCCCGATCGGCGCCAGCATCTGCGTGGCGGTCAGCTCGTTGGTGATGCCGAGGGCGACCATCGCCAGCCCGGCGGCGGCGCCGGGGGCGGCGAGCCGCGCGGTCACCGCCCAGACCGCGCGCAGCGGGGAGCGGCCGAGGCTGGCGGCGGCATGCTCGAGCTCCACCGGCGCCTGGGCCAGGCCGGCGCGCAGGCTCAGCATCGTGCGCGGCAGGAACATCAGCGCGTAGGCGAGCACGATCGTGAACGTGGTCTGGTAGAGCGGCCGCAGCGCGGTGACCGCGAGCGTGACCAGCGCGAGCGCGGTGACCACGCCCGGAAGCGCGCCCACCACGTAATTGCTCGCCTCCAGCACCCGCTGCAGCCGGCTCGGGGCGCGGACGGACAGCCACGCCATCGGCACGGAGAGGAGCGTCGCGGTGACCGCGCCCAGGATCGCGAGTTCGGCCGTGCTGGCGAGCGCGGGGCCGATCTCGGCCGCCTGCCAGACCGCGCCGCCGCCGGCGACGAGCCAGCGCAGGATCGTCACCCCCGGCACGCCGAGCGCGGCCACCTGCAGCAGGACGAGAGCGGCGAGGCAGGGATGCGTGAGGCGGCCGAGCGGGGTGCGGGTGGCCGGGCGGGGGGCGCCGCCGCCCAGCCGGGCGTAGCGGGCGGTGCCGCGCAGCAGGGCCTCGCCGCCCAGCAGGGTCAAGCTGAGCAGGACCAGCACGGCGGCGAGCATGTTGGCGGCGACGCCGTTGAAGGCGGACTGGTACTGGTCGAGGATCGCGGTAGTGAACGTGTCGAACCGCAGCATCCCGTACAGCCCGTATTCCGCCAGCAAATGCAGCCCCACCAGCAGCGCGCCGCCGCAGATCGCGAGCCGGAGCTGTGGCAGCACGACGCGGGTGAACACACGCCAGGGCGGCAGGCCGAGCGAGCCGGCGCTGTCCTCGAGGCCGGGGTCCAGCCGCCGCAGCATGGCGGCGATCGGCAGATAGAGGAACGGCGCGTAGGCGATCACCGACAGCAGCACCGCCGCGCCCAGGCCGTGGAAGGACGGGAACAGGCTCACCCAGGCATAGCCGTGCAGGAAGGCCGGCACCGCGAGCGGCGCGACGGCGAGCGCCGACCATAGCCGCGCGCCGGGGATGTCGCTGCGTTCGGTCAGCCAGGCCAGCGCCAGCGCCAGCGCGGTGGCGAGCGGCAGGGTCAGCACGACCAGCGCCACCACGTTGACGAGCAACTCGCCCACCCGCGGGCGCACCACGAGGACGAGCACGGTCTGCCACCCCGCCTGCACGCCCATCCCGGCGACGAAGCCGAGTGGGAGCAGCATCAGGAGCGAGACGAGCAGTGCCGCGCCGGCCACCAGGAGGCGGGGCGAGGGCCGGAGGCGCAGCCAGGGCATGGGGCGCGCGTATACACCGTCCTCATCCCCCACGGCGACGACCGGGATGGCCGTCACGCCTGCATCCGGAGCATGCCCGCGCCGCATTTGCGCGCCGCTGCCGAACCGGCCCGCGTTGCGGCGGGCGGCGACCCGGGTGCCGGCGCGCAAGGCCGGGCGCCCGTCAGAGCAATCCGGCCTGCATCATCAGTTCGGTCACCCGCTTGCTGTCGAGCTTCGACGGATCGACCTTCGGCGCCTGCAGGTCGGCGAGCGGCACCAGCTTCGGGTTGGAGGCCGCGCCCACCCCGACCGCGTATTCGAACGAGTCGCCGGTGCGCAGCACGTCCTGCCCCTTCTTGCCGGTCACCCAGTGCAGGAAGGCCTGCGCCTCCTTCGGATGCTTCGACGCGGCGAGCACGCCGCCGCCGGAGATGCTGACGAAGGCGCCCGGATCCTCGTGGCGGAAGTAGTGCAGCGCGGTGTTGTTGCTGTTCTCGCCGGTCTTCGCCTGATCGCCGAACCAGTAGTAGTGGTAGATCACGGCACCAGCCACCTCACCGGCGTTCACGCCCTTCAGCGCGGCGCTGTTGCCGCGATAGGTGCTGACGTTCTCCTTCATGCCCTTCAGCCAGTCGGCGGTGACCGCCTCCCCCTTCAGCAGCAGCAGGGCGGCGACGATCGCCTGGAAGTCGGCCC
>JAFKLG010000048.1 GCA_017304945.1 Rhodospirillales bacterium | reverse complement strand
TCATGGCCGGCCACCGTGCCGGCCATCCATGCGGCACCGTGCCGCTGGGGATGGCCGGGACAAGCCCGGCCATGACGGATGGCGTCGACGCGGTCCCCAGGTCGAACCCGGGAGCGGCCACGACAGGAGGATGGCTGCGCCCCAGACTCACGCGGCGCGGTTGTCCAGGTCGACGTTCAGGCCCAGCGACTTCAGCTCCTTCACCAGCACGTTGAAGCTCTCGGGGATGCCGGCCTCGAACGTGTCCTGCTCGCGCACGATCGCCTCGTAGACCTTGGTGCGGCCGGACACGTCGTCCGACTTCACCGTCAACATCTCCTGCAGCGTGTAGGCGGCGCCGTACGCCTCCAGCGCCCAGACCTCCATCTCGCCGAAGCGCTGGCCGCCGAACTGCGCCTTGCCGCCCAGTGGCTGCTGGGTGACCAGCGAGTACGGCCCGATCGAACGCGCGTGGATCTTGTCGTCGACCAGGTGGTGCAGCTTCAGCATGTAGATGTAGCCGACCGTGACCTTGCGCTCGAACGTCTCGCCGGTGCGCCCGTCGGTCAGCCACACCTGCCCCGACGTATCCAGCCCGGCGCGGGTCAGCATGCCCTCGATGTCGGACATGCGCGCCCCGTCGAACACCGGCGTCGCGATCGGCACGCCCTTGCGCAGGTTCTCGCACAGCTCGATCAGTTGCGCCGTGTCGAGGTTGGCGATCTGCTGCGCGAACACCTCCTCCCCGTACACCTCGCGGAGCTGCGCGAGCAGCTCGTCCCGCTGGGCGCCGGTGCGGCGGTACTCTTCCACCAGCTCGCCGATCTGCTTGCCGAGGGCGGCGCAGGCCCAGCCGAGATGGGTCTCGAGGATCTGCCCCACGTTCATGCGCGACGGCACGCCCAACGGGTTCAGCACCAGGTCGACCGACGTGCCGTCCTCGAGGAACGGCATGTCCTCCACCGGCACGACGCGCGAGACCACACCCTTGTTGCCGTGCCGTCCCGCCATCTTGTCGCCCGGCTGCAGCTTGCGCTTCACCGCGATGAAGACCTTGACCATCTTCATCACGCCGGGCGGCAGCTCGTCGCCGCGTTGCAGCTTCTCGACCTTGCTGTCGAACCGCGACTGCAGCCGTGCCACCGCCGCGTCGAACTCACGCCGCAGCGTCTCGATCTCGGCCATCACCGCGTCGTCCTGCACGCCGATATGGCGCCAGGAGCCGCGCGGATGCTCCGCCAGCACCTCCTCGGTGATCTCGGTCCCCGCCTTGATGCCCTTGAACCCGCCGGCCGCCTTGCGGCCCAGCAGCTTCTCGCGCAGCCGGTTCAGGAACGAGCGCTCCTGGATCGCCTTCTCGTCGTCGCGGTCCTTCGCCAGCCGCTCGATCTCGGCGCGCTCGATCGCCATCGCGCGCTCGTCCTTGTCGACGCCACGGCGCGAGAACACCCGCACGTCCACCACCGTCCCGGTCACGCCCGGCGGCAGCTTCAGCGAGGTGTCGCGCACGTCCGAGGCCTTCTCGCCGAAGATCGCGCGCAGCAGCTTCTCTTCCGGCGTCATCGGGCTCTCGCCCTTCGGCGTCACCTTGCCGACCAGGATGTCGCCGGGATTCACCTCGGCGCCGATATAGACGATGCCGGCCTCGTCGAGGTTCTTCAGCGCTTCCTCACCCACGTTCGGGATGTCGCGCGTGATCTCCTCCTGGCCCAGCTTCGTGTCACGCGCCATCACCTCGAATTCCTCGATGTGGATGGAGGTGAACACGTCGTCGCGCGCGATGCGCTCGCTGATCAGGATCGAGTCCTCGAAGTTGTAGCCGTTCCAGGGCATGAACGCGCACAGCACGTTGCGCCCCAGCGCCAGCTCGCCCAGCTCCGTCGACGGCCCGTCGGCGATGATGTCGCCCTCGGCCACCCGGTCGCCCACCTTCACCAGCGGACGCTGGTTGATGCAGGTCGACTGGTTGGAGCGCATGAACTTGCGCAGCCGGTAGATGTCGACGCCCTTGGTCGTCGCGTCCTCGTTGGTCGCCCGCACCACGATGCGCGCGCCGTCGATCTGGTCGACGATGCCCGCACGCCGCGCCACGATCGTCGCGCCCGAGTCACGCGCGACCGCGGCTTCCATGCCGGTGCCGACCAGCGGCGCATCGGCGCGGATCAGCGGCACCGCCTGGCGCTGCATGTTCGAGCCCATCAGCGCGCGGTTGGCGTCGTCGTTCTCGAGGAACGGGATCAGCGCCGCGGCCACCGACACCAACTGCTTCGGCGAGACGTCGATCGCGGTGACTTCCTCCGGCTTCACCAGCCGGAAGTCGCCCTGCTTGCGCACCGAGACCAGTTCCTCGGTGAACTTGCCGCCCTCGTCCATCGGCGCGTCGGCCTGCGCCACCACCAGCCGCTCCTCCTCCATCGCGGAGAGGTAGCGCGGCTCCTTCTGCACGATGCCGTCGCGCACCAGCATGTACGGCGTCTCGATGAAGCCGTACTTGTTGACCTTGGCGTAGGTCGCGAGCGAGTTGATCAGGCCGATATTCGGGCCTTCCGGCGTCTCGATCGGGCAGATGCGGCCGTAATGCGTCGGATGCACGTCGCGCACCTCGAAGCCCGCACGCTCACGCGTCAGACCACCCGGACCCAGCGCCGAGAGGCGGCGCTTGTGCGTCACTTCCGACAGCGGGTTGGTCTGGTCCATGAACTGGCTGAGCTGCGAGGAGCCGAAGAACTCCCGCACCGCCGCCGCCGCCGGCTTCGCGTTGATCAGGTCGTGCGGCATCACGGTGTCGATATCGACCGACCCCATGCGCTCCCGGATCGCGCGCTCCATGCGCAGCAGGCCGATGCGGTACTGGTTCTCCATCAGCTCGCCCACCGAACGCACCCGGCGGTTGCCGAGATTGTCGATGTCGTCGATCTGCCCGCGCCCATCCTTCAGGTCGGTCAGCGTCTTGACCGTGCGCAGCAGGTCGTCCTTGCGCAGCACCCGCACCGTGTCCGGCGTCTCGGTGGTGCCCAGCCGCATGTTCATCTTCACCCGGCCGACCGCGGACAGGTCGTAGCGGTCGGGGTCGAAGAACAGGCCGCGGAACAGCGCCTCGGCGGTCTCCGGCGTCGGCGGCTCGCCGGGGCGCATCACGCGATAGATGTCGATCAGCGCGTCGTCGCGGTTGGTGTTCTTGTCCACCGCGAGCGTGTTGCGGATCCAGGGGCCGTTCTGCTGGTCGATCGCGAGCGTCGGCAGCTTGGTGATCCCGGCATCCTCGAGCGCGGCGAGCCGCGCCTCGACCAGCTCCTCGCCGGCCTCGGCGAAGATCTCACCCGTCTCCTCGTTCACCAGGTCCTCGGCCATGAAGCGGCCCAGCAGGTCGGCGCGGCCGACCAGCACTTCCCGGGTGGTCTCGGCGATCTTGCGCGCCTGACGCGCGGTCAGCTTGGCCTCGGCCTCGGCCACCACCGCGCCGGTCGCGGCGTCGATCAGCGGCTCCAGCAGCTTCACGCCGCGGAACGCCTCGGGGTCGAACGGACGCGCCCAGCCCTTGGGCGTCTTCTCGAACACCACCTGGTTGTAGAAGGTGGACAGGATCTCTTCCTGGTCCATACCGCGGATTTCACCCGGCTCCAGCGTCTCGCCCTTCGCCTCCCGCGCCGCGCGCAGCGCCTCGGTCGCCGCGCTCTCGAGCGCGTAGAGCAGCGTGGTGACCGGCAGCTTCCGCTTGCGGTCGATACGGACGTAGACGAGGTCCTTCGAGTCGAACTCGAAGTCGAGCCAGGAGCCGCGATACGGGATCACCCGCGCCGCGAACAGGTACTTGCCCGAGGAGTGGGTCTTGCCCTTGTCGTGGTCGAAGAACACGCCGGGCGAGCGGTGCATCTGGCTGACGATGACGCGTTCGGTGCCGTTGATGATGAACGTGCCGTTGTCCGTCATCAGGGGCATGTCGCCCATGTAGACGGGCTGCTCCTTGATGTCGCGGATGGAGCGGGCGCCGGTGTCCTCGTCGACGTCCCACACGATCAGCCGCAGGATGACCTTCAGCGGCGCGGCAAAGGTCATGCCCCGCTGGATGCACTCCTCGACGTCGTATTTGGGCTCCTCCAGCTCGTAGTACACGAACTCCAGCCGCCCACGGCCGGCGAAGTCGTCGATCGGGAACACGCCCTTGAAGACTTCCTGCAATCCCGTGTTCGTCCGATTGTCCGGACGCACGTTCATCTGCAGGAACGCCTCATAGCTCGCGCGCTGCACGTCGATCAGGTTCGGCATCGGCGCCACTTCCGGAATCCGCCCGAAGCTCTTGCGGATGCGCTTGCGCCCGGTAAACGACCTGGTGATCGCGTTCATCGATGATCCTGCCTGCCTGCCCTATCGCCCGCCTGCCGCAATGCTGCGCAGACTCCGCCGCCGAAAACGGGAACGTGGGCGGGAATCGACCGATTCCCACCCAGCCCCAGTCCAACGGGAATGAACGGTTCGGCGGAGCCGTCCATCCCCTTCGTCAGATGCTGCGTACCCGTTACTTGATCTCCACGCCGGCGCCGGCGTCCTCGAGCATCTTCTTGATCTTCGCCGCCTCGTCCTTGTTCACGCCTTCCTTCACGGTCTTCGGCGCGCCCTCGACCAGGTCCTTGGCTTCCTTCAGGCCAAGCCCCGTGATCGTGCGGACTTCCTTGATGACGTTGATCTTCTTGTCACCGGCCTTCGCCAGGATGACGGTGAACTCGGTCTGCTCCTCGGCCGGCGCCGCGGCAGCCGCGCCGCCACCCGCCGCCGGAGCCGCCGCAACCGCCACCGGAGCAGCGGCGGACACGCCCCACTTCTCCTCGAGCAGCTTCGACAGTTCGGCCGCTTCCAGCACCGTGAGGCTGGAAAGCTGGTCCACCAAGCTCTGCAAATCGGCCATGATCGTGTGTCCCTAATCTAGACGTCGGTTGGTTCCTTGCAAGCCGGGTACCCTCCCGGCCCGCGATTCCCGTCCGGTTGCCAGCCATGCGATCACGAGCACGTGATCCAACGGCGCGGCTCGGACGCTCTCAGGCTGCCTCGGCTGAAGCCTCGTCCTTCTTGGAGTAGGCCCCGAAGACCCGCGCGAGTTGTCCGGCCGGAGCCTGCAGCACGCCGGCAATGCGCGTGGCAGGGGTCGCAATCATCCCCACCAGCCTTGCCCGCAGCTCGTCCAGGCTCGGCAGTTCGGCCAGCGCCTTCACCCCAGCCGCATCCAGCGTCTGGGTGCCAAGCGCTCCACCGACCAGCACGAACTTCTCGTTGGTCTTGGCGAACTCGACGGCCGTCTTCGCCACCGCCACGGGATCCGTCGACCACGCCAGCGCGGTCGGCCCCTTCAGCAGCGGCTTGATGCCCTCGAATCGGGTCCCCTCCAGGGCGAGGTGGGCCAGCCGGTTCTTCGCGACTTTGTAGGTCGCCCCCGCAGCTCCCATCTTGCGCCGCAAATCCGTCGCCTCGGCGACCGTCAGCCCCGCATTGCGGGTGACGACGATCATCTGGGTGGCGGTCAGCGCCTGATTGAGCCCGGCGACGAACTCCCGCTTCTCCGTACGGTCCACGTATCGTCTCCAGTTGGCCCGTCACGACGCCGCCCTCTCAGGCGGAACCATGCCGGGCCGGGTTGCCCATGGCCACGCGGCGGTTGCCCGTCCCGCGGCCGGTTCGCCTGTCCTCGGCATGCCGCCGCGTCACCGCGGGACATCCCGTCAAGCCGGAACCGCCGACATCTCCCTCCGGCCAGGCCGAAGGAGGCATGCGGCTTCCCCGTCTCCCGCGCGCGGACCCGAGGGTCCATTAAGCCCCGCCGGCGGAACGCCTTGGGGGAACGTGCGGTCTCGGACAGGTTCGGGACTTGGACCGGCGCGCCCCGACGGATCGGGTCGTCCCGGCGCCATGCCCCTGCCCGCCTCCGGATCAGACCGGAGGCGAATCTCGCGTCAGGCGATCGAGCTCACGTCGACCCGGATGCCGGGCCCCATCGTCGAGCTGATCGAGACGTTCTTCACATAGGTGCCCTTGGCGCCGGTCGGCTTCGCGCGCTGCACCGCATCGGCCAGCGCCTTGGCATTCTCCAGCAGCTTGTCCTCCTCGAAGGACACCTTGCCGATGCCGGCATGGATGATGCCCGCCTTCTCGGCGCGGAACTCGACCTGGCCGCCCTTGGCTGCGGTCACCGCGCCGCGCACGTCCATCGTCACCGTGCCCAGGCGCGGGTTCGGCATCAGGCCGCGCGGACCCAGGATCTTACCCAGCCGGCCCACGATGCCCATCATGTCGGGCGTCGCGATGCAGCGGTCGAACGCGATCTCGCCGCCCTGCACCTTCTCCATCAGGTCCTCGGCGCCCACCACGTCGGCCCCGGCGGCCAGCGCCTCCTCGGCCTTGGCGCCACGCGCGAACACGCCCACCCGCACCGTCTTGCCGGTGCCGTTCGGCAGGTTGGTCAGGCCGCGCACCATCTGGTCCGCGTGCCGCGGGTCGATGCCCAGGTTCATGGACATCTCGACCGTCTCGTCGAACTTCGCCTTGGCGATCGACTTGATCAGCTTGATCGCATCCGCGAGCGGATACGCCTTTGCCCCATCCACCTGCGCGCGGGCCGCCGCGAGACGCTTGTTCTTCGCCATCGGATCAGCCCTCCACCACGGTGAGGCCCATCGAACGGGCAGACCCGGCGAGCATGCGCACGGCGCCGTCGATGTCGTTCGCGTTCATGTCCTTCATCTTGATCTCCGCGATCTCGCGGAGCTGCGCCATCGTCACGCGGCCGACCGGCTGGCCCTTGCCCACCGTCTGGCTGCCCTTGTCGATCTTGGCCGCCTTCTTGAGGAAATACGTGTTCGGCGGCGTCTTGGTGATGAAGGTGAAGCTGCGGTCCGCATAGGCGGTGATCACCACCGGAACCGGCATCCCCGGCTCCATGTTCTGCGTGACCGCGTTGAATTCCTTCACGAAGGCCATGATGTTCAGGCCCCGCTGGCCCAGCGCCGGGCCGACCGGCGGGGACGGGTTGGCCTTCCCGGCCGGAATCTGCAGCTTGATGTAGCCGACGATCTTCTTCGCCATGATCCCTGGTCCTCAGGTTGCCCGCCGGGACCGTCCGGCGGCGCGGTTACCGAGGGACCGCGGTGCATGCGATTGCGCCGCCCGACCCGCCTTGGACCCGAAACAGGCCGCCAGCCAGGACGAGACGTCCGCCATCTCCCGCGTTCCGATGGAGCGCGGGCCTTTAGACCCCGCCAGCCCGCCTGTCCAGGGCTTTTGTTCTCCGAACGGGGTTTCTCGGCGTTCGGGCTGGCCGGCCGCGCGGGCTCCGCCTGGCCTTCGCACTCTCTCATCCCCCATCCCGCATGCCGCATGCCGCCCGGCCGCCCCTGCGTCCATGCAATGGCTCGCGCGCGGGGCAGTTGCAGGGTGCCTCATGCGTAAGTTATTGTTATTATACTGCACCAGAACTGCTCTCTTGTGCCAACCTCACGCATGCGTGAATATTCTGGCTGAAGCGCGATCGCGAGGCCCGCCATGTCCCTCCCCACGTCCGCGACCATCCCGCTCTACGTCTTTCCGTACCAGAACGGCTACAAGATCGGCATCGAGGTCAGCCTCGACGGCGGCGCCACCACCCATATGTTCGAGTTCGACACCGGCGGGACCGGGTTCTGGTCCGCCTACGACCCGGCCTGGTGGGGCACGCCCGCAACGGACGGCACGATCACCGCCTCCGCCACCTACACGAGCGGCTGGACCTACAGCGCGACCGTGGTGCCGGAATCCATCAGCTTCGAGGCCGCGCTGCCCGATGGCAGCCCCATCCTGCTGAACGTCGGCACCGCCAACGTCGCCGCGATCCTCACCGCCGAAAAAGTGAACAACGGCAACACCGAGGTCGCCAACGCCACCTGGCAGCACCACGTCAGCGCGGGCGTCGCCCCGCTCGAGGACTGGTTCTGGGGCGATTTCGGCATGGGCCTCGGCGTCGGCCAGACCGGCAGCACCGCGGCGCAGGACCTGTTCGCCATCATCCCGCAATTGCCGGGCAGCCTCTCCAACGGGTTCATCATCGATATCGGCCCCTATCCCGGCACCGCCGCGGTCCCGACCCAGGCCGGCTATCTCCAGCAGGGCAGCCTGCAGGTCGGCCTCAGCCAGCAAGACATCGACTCGTTCCCGATCCAGATCCACATGGCGGGAACCAACACCACCCTCACCTTCCCGAACTCGGGGCAGCCGACCTATTCCGAGGTGCTCGCCAACGGCACCCTGTCCATCATCGCCGGCGGCACCACGATCGCGAACGGCGATACCAGCATCATCACCGGCGGCACGACCTTCGTCACCGCGACCGGCATCGTGTTCGACACCGGCGCGCCGACCACGGTGGTGCACACCGGCACCGCGATCAGCCTGGCCGATCTCGGCGGCCTCACCCAGGGCAGCACGTTCAGCCTGATGCAGAACGGCACCAGCTTCCTGAGCTTCACGGTCGGTGACCAGAACGGGCTGAACCAGGTCTCCATCGGCACCACCTCCGCCATCGCGACGCTGGCCCCCGGCGGCTACGTCAACACCGGGCTCGAGCCGTTCTTCCAGGGCCGGGTGATGTACGACGTCCGCGACGGCATCCTGGGCTTCGACCCGGCCTGCTTCGCCGCCGGCACCCGCATCGCCACGCCGGACGGCGAGGTTCCGGTCGAGACGCTCGCCATCGGCGACCACGTGCTCACCGTCTCCGGGGCCGCGCGGCCGATCCGCTGGCTGGGGCGGCGCCGCGTCGACTGCCGCCGCCATCCCGACCCCACGGCGATCCGCCCGATCCGCATCAGCCCCGACGCGTTCGGGGCCGGCCGGCCGCACCGGCCGGTGCTGCTCTCCCCCGATCACGCGCTGTTCCTGGAAGGTGCGCTGATCCCGGTGAAATACCTGGTGGAGGGCTGGATCGTGACCCAGCTCGACGTGGCCGAGATCGAGTATTTCCATCTCGAGCTCGACAGCCACGACGTGGTGCTGGCGGAGGGACTGCCGGCCGAGACCTATCTCGATACCGGCGACCGGATCGGCTTTCTGAACGGCGGCGCCGTCGCCCTTCACCCGGTGTTCGGCCGCTCCGGCATGGTGTGGGAGGCCGGCGGCTACGCGCCGCTGGTGATCGAGGGACCGACGCTCGCACGCGTCCGCACCCTGTTGCGCCAATATGGCAGGCTGGCCGGACGCCCCGCGTACGGCTGAGCGACGCTCGCCCTCGCACAGCCGGACCGCTCCGCGCTAGTCTCCGCGGTCTGGCCTGAGGACGACATCTTGCCCTACGCCCACACGCTCCACGGCACGCGCTATGGCTTTTCCGACCTGCGGACGCTGCTCGCGCGGGCCACCCCGTTCCGCTCCGGCGACGCGCTGGCCGGACTTGCCGCCGGATCCGCCGCGGAACGCGTCGCCGCACAGCACGCGCTCGCCGACCTGCCGCTGCGCCGCCTGCTCGAGGAGCCGGTCGTCCCCTATGAGCAGGACGAGGTCACACGGCTGATCCTGGACGGGCACGACCCCACGGCCTTCGCCCCGATCGCCAGCCTGACCGTCGGGGAATTGCGGGAATTCCTGCTCGCCGCCGGATCCGAGACGCTGGCCGCGCTCCGCCCCGGCCTGACGCCGGAGATGGCTGCCGCCGTCAGCAAGCTGATGAAGCTGCAGGACCTCGTGGCGGTCGCCGCGAAGTGCCGCGTGGTCACCCGGTTCCGCAACACGATCGGCCTGCCCGGCCGGCTCTCGGTGCGGCTGCAGCCCAACCACCCGACCGACGATCCGCACGGCGTCGCCGCCTCCACGCTGGACGGGCTGCTGCTGGGGGCGGGCGATGCGGTGATCGGGGTCAACCCGGCCACCGACAACGTGGAGGCCACCTGTACGCTCCTCGCGATGCTGGACGCCGTCCGCGCCCGCTACGAGATCCCCACCCAGACCTGCGTGCTGTCGCACGTCACCACCAGCCTGCGTTGCATGGAGCGCGGTGCCCCGGTGGATCTCGTGTTCCAGTCGATCGCCGGGACCGAGGCGGCCAATCGCAGCTTCGGCGTCGACCTCGCGCTGCTGGCCGAGGCCCACCAGGCCGCGCTGTCGCTGCAGCGCGGCAGCGTGGGCGACGACGTCATGTATTTCGAGACCGGCCAGGGCAGCGCGCTGTCCGCCGATGCGCATCACGGTGTCGACCAGCAAACCCTGGAAGCCCGCGCCTATGCCGTCGCCCGCGCCTTCCCGCCCTTGCTGGTGAACACGGTGGTGGGCTTCATCGGCCCGGAATACCTCTATGACGGCAAGCAGATCACCCGCGCCGGGCTCGAGGACCATTTCTGCGGCAAGCTCCTCGGCCTGCCGATGGGGGTGGACGTCTGCTACACCAACCACGCCGAGGCCGACCAGGACGACATGGACGCGCTGCTCACCCTGCTGGGCGTGGCGGGCGTGACCTATGTCATGGGCGTGCCGGGTGCGGACGACGTGATGCTCTCCTACCAGAGCACCTCCTTCCACGATGCCCTCTATCTCCGCGGCGCGCTCGGCCTGCGTCCCGCGCCGGAATTCGAGGCCTGGCTCACGCGGGTCGGCCTGGATGCGGCGACCCCCGACCGGCTGCCCGCGCAGCTCGCCCCCGCGCTGATCGGGCTCGAGGCGTGAGCGGCACCCCCGCCCGCTGGACCGACCTGCGCCGCTTCACCGCGGCCCGCGTCGCGCTCGGACGCGTCGGCAACGCGCTGCCGACCGAACCGCACCTCGCCTTTCAGGCGGCACATGCGGCGGCGCGGGATGCGGTGCACACGCCGCTCGACGTGCCCGCCTTGCAGGCCGCGCTCGCAGCCCCGTCGCTCCGCGTGCAGAGCGCCGCGCCCGACCGGCGCACCTACCTGATGCGCCCGGATCTCGGCCGCGCCCTGCCGGCGGCCGAGGCCGCGCGCCTGCCGGCGCATCCCGGCCACATGGCGTTGGTGGTCTGCGATGGGCTGTCGGCCGTCGCCGTGCAGCGCCACGCCGCCCCGCTGCTGCAGGCGGTGCTGCCGCGGCTCCCCTTGCCGGCGGCGCCGGTGGTGATCGCCACCCAGGGCCGGGTGGCGCTGGGCGATGCGATCGGCGCGGCGATGCAGGCGGAGGCCGTGGCGGTGCTGATCGGTGAGCGCCCCGGCCTGACCTCGGCCGACAGCCTGGGCGTCTATCTCACCTGGCAGCCGCGCCTGGGCCGTTCGGATGCGGAGCGGAACTGCATCTCCAACATCCGCCCCGACGGCCTGCCGATCCCCGCCGCGGCCGACAAGCTGCTCTGGCTGATCGGGGCAATGCGCCGCCTGCGCCTGACCGGCGTCGGCCTGAAGGACGAACAGCCCGCCGCCCTCCCCGCCCCATAACCCCAGGCCCCCCGCGCGCATCCTCCAGGGAAGGTGCACACCCTCTAGACGAGGGACAGCCGTCCCCCGCCCCCAACAACCGCCCCCGCCCCCAACAGCCGCCCCGCCCCCACCCGTCATCCGCGGGCTCGACCCGCGGATCCCCCGCGGCACCGTCTTTGCCCGCAGCCCCCCTATTCCCGCATCGCCCGCGCCTGCTTCGCCGCCGGCCGGCTCC
>JAFKLG010000047.1 GCA_017304945.1 Rhodospirillales bacterium | reverse complement strand
CACCGGCAAGCAGATGTTCCTGCTGGGGCTCGCCGCGACCGGCGTGGCCATCGTCGTCGGGCTCTTCGCGCTCTCGTCGGTGGTGTTCAAGGTCGCGATGGCGGTGCTCTACCTCGCGGTGGTCTGGCTCTGCGTCGAGGCCGCGCGCATCCCCGACCTGCGCAACCTGATCAAGCAGGGCTACGAATCGACGATGCGCATCACCGCGATGGTGGTGTTCATCCTGATCGGCTCGACCTGCTTCTCCGTCGTCTTCCTGGGCGTGGATGGCGCCCAGTGGCTCGAGCACATGATGTCCTCCCTGCCGGGCGGGCCGTGGGGCTTCCTCGCCTTCATCAACCTGTTCATCTTCTTCCTGGCGTTCTTCCTCGACTTCTTCGAGATCGCCTTCATCATCCTGCCGATGATCGCGCCGATCGCGCAGAAGATGCTGACGCCGATCGTCGGGGCGGACGCGGCGCTGATCTGGTTCGGCGTGATCCTGTGCGTGAACATGCAGACCTCGTTCATGCACCCGCCCTTCGGCTTCGCGCTGTTCTACCTGCGGGGCGTGGCGCCGAAGGAGGTCAAGAGCAGCGACATCTATTGGGGCGCGCTGCCCTGGGTGCTGCTGCAGATGCTGATGGTGGCGCTGGTGATCGCCTTCCCGGTGATGGTGACCGGGCTGCTCGACGCGCCGTCGAACGTCGATGCGAGCAAGGTCAAGATCGAGCTGCAGGCGCCCGACGCGCCGGACGAGGACCAGCCGATCATGATCGGGCCGGGGCCGGCGAAACCGTGAGCGATGTGCCGCCGATGACCACCGGGATCGCGCAGCCCACGGCGATGCTGCCGAAGGGCGAGGAGTTCCTGCTGCTCTCTCCGACCGACCAGGCCTGGGCGTATCGCAATGTCGACGGGATGTTCGCCACGCGTCCGATCCGCCGCGGCGCGACGCCGTGCGAGCTTCCGCGCGGGTCCGAGATCGCCCCGGAATGGACCGTCGCCGGCAGCACGCGCACAATCGAGGATCATGTCCGCCGCACCAATGTCGCCGGGCTGCTCGTGATCCAGGACGGCGCGATCCGACTCGAGCGCTACGCACTCGGCCTCACGCCGACGGACCGGTGGTCCACCATGTCGACCGTGAAGTCGATGACCTCGACCCTGGTCGGCGCGGCGATCCAGGACGGCGCGATCCGCAGTGTCGATGACGAGGTCTGCCGCTACCTGCCGCTTTTGCGCGGGTCCGCCTATGAGGGCGCGACGGTGCGGCACCTGCTGACCATGTCCTCGGGCGTGCGGTGGAACGAGGATTATACGGACCGCACGTCCGACGTGAACCGCTACAGCAAGTCGCTGGGCGACAAGGTCCCGGGGGGCGTGCTGGCGATGATGCGCGAGCTCGCCCCCGACGTGCCGCCCGGCAGCCGCTTCCTCTACAATACCGGCGACACCTATCTGCTGGGCTGCCTGCTCTCGGCCGCGACCGGCACGACGCTCGCCGCCTACATGTCCGAGCGCATCTGGGCACGATTCGGCATGGAGTCGGACGCGTTCTACACGCTCGAATCCGAGGACGGGCAGGAGATCGGCGGCAGCCGCGCCGGCGTCACCCTGCGCGACTTCGGGCGTTTCGGCCTGTTCATCCTGGCCGATGGTGTGGTGGACGGCGCGCGCGTGCTGCCCGAGGGGTGGGTGGCGGATGCCGCCACGCCGCATTTCGCGCTGGATCCCGCCGGCAACTCCTGGGGCGCGACAGGGTATGGCTATGGATGGTGGCTGGACCCGGACGGCGCGATGGTCGCGGTCGGGTTCGCCGGGCAGTCGCTGTACGTCAATCGCCGCACGCGGACGGTGATCGTCACCCTGTCCTGCTGGCCGCAGCCACCGTTCGACGCTGCATATCGTGTGGACCGCAAGGCCGAACGCCTGGCCTTCCGCGCCGCGGTCAATGCCGGGAGGGGCTGAGGCGGCGCACCGCCCCAGCCCGCACACGCGCTACTGCTTCGCCCGCGCTTCTGCGGCCGCCTGTGCATAGACGAAGTTCTCGAACGGGTTCTCGGCCACGCGGAACCAGAGATACTCGTCCGCGCGGAACGCCTTCCACGACTCGTAGACCTTCGCGAAACGCGGGTTCTTGGCGGCGATCTCGTCATACACCTCGAACGAGGCCTTGTACGCCGCCTGCATGATCTCGCGCGAGAACGGCCGGAGTTCGGCGCCGTTGGCGACGAGGCGGCGCAGGGCAGGGGGGTTCTCGGCGTCGTACTTGGTCTGGATCCAGGCGTTCGTCTCGGCGCAGGCCGCTTCCAGCACCGCCTTGTAGGCAGGCGGCAGGGCATTGTACTTTTCGATGTTGAAGTAGAACCAGAGCTGGGCGTTCCCCTCCCACCAGCCCGGGTAGTAGTAGTATTTCGCGACTTTGTTGAATCCGAGCTTCTCGTCGTCGTAGGGGCCGACCCATTCGGCGGCGTCGATGGTGCCCTTTTCCAGCGCCGGGTAGATGTCGCCGCCGCCGATCTGCTGCGGCACGCCGCCCATCTTCGCGATCACCTGGCCCGCGAGGCCCGCGATGCGGAACTTCAGGCCCTTGATGTCCTCGGGCGTCTTGATCTCCTTGCGGAACCAGCCGCCCATCTGCGCGCCGGTGTTGCCGCCGGGAAAGCCCAGCACGTTGTAGTCCTTGGTCAGCTCGTTCATGAGCTGAAGCCCGCCGCCCTGCAGGATCCAGGCGAGCTGCTGGCGGGCGTTGAAGCCGAACGGCACGGTGGAGCCGAAGGCGAAGGTCGGGTCCTTGCCGACATAGTAGTAGGGCGCGGTCTGCCCGGCCTCGACCGTGCCGTTCTGCACCGCGTCGAGCACTTGCAACGGCGGCACGATCTCACCGGCGGCAAACGGCGTGATGGTGAACTTGCCTTCCGTCATCACCGACACGCGCTGGGTGAAGTACTCCGCGCCGCCATACAGCGTGCTCAGGCTCTTCGGGAAACTGGAAGGCATCCGCCACCGGACTTCCGGCAGGGTCTGCGCCAGCGCGGGTTTGGCCAGCAATGCGGTCGCGGTACCCAGCACGGCGCCACCCGCGGCTGTCGCGGTGACGAACCGACGTCGTTCCATGGTCACATCTCCTCCGCCGTGCGCGGAGACGACCGCGTCACGATTCGGTATCGTTTGCCATGAGTGACGGGCGGTACGCCAGCCCTTCCGCCATGCGGACGCGGGTGATCGCGCTGCCCTGAACCGGCGGGCCGCGGCGACCGAGGGTCAGGCCAGCTTGCCGTGGCAGTGCTTGTACTTTTTCCCCGATCCGCACGGACAGGGCGCGTTGCGGCCGGCATTGCGCCAGGTCGCGGGGTCGTTCGGGTCGACGCCATCCGCCCGCATCGGTTCGGCGGCGACCGCGATCCCGGCGCCCGGTTCGAACGCCTGGCTCGCGCCGTCCTCTCCGGCGAAGGCGGGCGCCGGCGCGGGGTGGCTCTCCAGCAGCGACTCGTAGCTGATCGGACCGGTCGGCTCGATCGCCGGCTGTTCCGGCGCCAGCTCGACGCGCGACAGCATCGTCGTCACGCGCTCCTTCAGCTCGTCCAGCATGGCGTTGAACAGGGCGAACGCCTCGGATTTGTATTCGTTCAGCGGATCGCGCTGGCCATAGGCGCGCAGCCCGATGCCCTGGCGCAGGTGATCCAGCGCGTAGAGATGCTCCTTCCACACCGCATCGAGCGTCTGCAGCAGCAGGCTCTTCTCGATGAAGCGCATCAGGTCGGGGCCCATGTTGGCGGTCTTCGCCGCCATCAGCTCGTCCGCCGCCTGGATGATCCGTTCGCGCAGATGGCTCTCGTCGATGCCTTCCTCGCGGCCCCACTCCTCGATCGGCAGGGCGACGTTCAGCACGCGCTGGACGTCTTCCGCCAGTTCGGCGAGTTCCCAGTGCTCATGGAACGCCTTCTCGGGGACGCGGCGCGTGACCATGGCGATCAGCACCTCGGTGCGCATCTCGGCCACCGTCTCCGAGACGTCGGTCGCCTTCATGAACTCCTTGCGCTGGGCATAGACCTCCTTGCGCTGCGCGTTCATGACGTCGTCGTATTTCAGCACGTTCTTGCGCATGTCGAAGTTGCGCGCTTCGACCTTCTTCTGCGCCTTCTCGAGTGCCCGGTTGATCCAGGGATGGACGATCGCCTCGCCCTCCTTGAGACCCAGCTTCTGCAGCATCCCGCCCATCCGGTCGGAGCCGAAGATGCGCATCAGGTCGTCTTCGAGCGAGAGGAAGAAGCGAGAGCGGCCCGGATCGCCCTGTCGGCCCGAGCGGCCGCGGAGCTGGTTGTCGATGCGCCGGCTCTCGTGCCGCTCGGTGCCGATCACGAACAGCCCGCCCGCCGCCTTGACCTTCTCGTGCGCGGTGGCGAGTTCGGCCCGCACTTCCGCTTCGCGGGTCGCGCGCAGCCCCGCATCCTCGATGCCGGCGAGCTCCTTCTTGAGCCGCATCTCGAGATTGCCGCCGAGTTTGATGTCGGTGCCGCGGCCCGCCATGTTGGTGGCGATCGTCACCGCCCCCGGCGCCCCGGCATCGGCGACGATCTCCGCCTCCTGCTCGTGGAAGCGGGCGTTCAGCACCGCGTGCGGCACCTTCTTCTTCTTGAGCAGCTCCGAGATCGTCTCGCTCTTCTCGATCGAGGTGGTGCCGACCAGCACCGGCTGCCCGCTCTTGCGCGCCTCCGCAATCAGCTCCGCCACCGCCTCGTATTTCTCGGCGGCGCTGCGATAGACCTCGTCGTCCTCGTCGTTGCGGGCGACCGGGACGTTGGTCGGGATCTCGACCACCGAGAGCTTGTAGATCTCCTCGAACTCGTCCGCCTCGGTCATGGCCGTGCCGGTCATGCCGCCCAGCTTCGGGTAGAGGCGGAAGTAGTTCTGGAAGGTGATCGAGGCGAGGGTCTGGTTCTCCGCCTGGACGGTGACGTGTTCCTTCGCTTCGAGCGCCTGGTGCAGCCCCTCCGAGTAACGCCGTCCCTGCATCATGCGGCCGGTGAACTCGTCGATGATGATCACCTGGTCGTCGCGCACGATGTAGTCGACGTCGCGCGCGAACAGCGTGTGCGCGCGCAGCGACTGCTGCACGTGGTGCACCAGCGAGACGTTGAAGATGTCGTAGAGATTGCCCTCGGTCAGCACGCCCGCCTGGCGAAGCAGGTCCTCCACCGTCTCGGCGCCGGGTTCGGTCAGCGCGACGGTGCGGAACTTCTCGTCCTTCTCGTAAGTGGACTCGTCCTTGACCAGCTCCTTCACCACCTCGTCGACGCTGCGGTAGAGGTCGGAACTGTCTTCCGCCGGACCCGAGATGATCAGCGGCGTGCGCGCCTCGTCGATCAGGATGCTGTCGACCTCGTCGACGATCGCGTAGGCGAAGTCCCGCTGGACCATGTCCTCCAGCCGGTACTTCATGTTGTCGCGCAGGTAGTCGAAGCCGAACTCGTTGTTGGTGCCGTAGGTGATGTCGGCGGCGTATTGCCGGCGCTTCGTCTCGTCGTCCTGGCCGTGCACGATCACGCCGGTGGTCATGCCGAGGAAACGGTAGAGCTGCCCCATCCACTCCGAGTCGCGGCGGGCGAGATAGTCGTTCACCGTCACCACGTGCACGCCCTTGCCGGCGAGCGCGTTCAGGTAGGTGGGCAGGGTGGCGACCAGGGTCTTGCCCTCGCCGGTCTTCATCTCGGCGATCTTGCCGTCGTGCAGCACCATGCCGCCGACCAGCTGGACGTCGAAATGCCGCTGGCCCAGCACCCGCTTTCCGGCCTCCCGCACCACGGCGAAAGCCTCGGGCAGCAGCTCGTCGAGGGTGGCGCCGGCCGCCAGGCGTTCACGGAACGCAACGGTCTTGCCGGCCAGCTCCTCGTCCGAGAGCGCCGCGATGGTGGGCTCCAGCGCGTTGATCTGCGGCACCCGGCGCTGATACGCCTTCAGCGAGCGGTCGTTGGCGGTTCCGAAGACGGCGCGGGCGATCGTGGCGAACATGCAAACCTTCCAGGACGCGGGTTCAGATAGGACCCGACCGGCCCAGGGTCAACGACAACCCCGGTCCGGCGAGCGGCCATGCCTCGGGGCCGCCCTGCGTCGTGGACGGGGCGGGGCACCGCGCCCCGCCCGATTCCTCAGGTCCCGCGCCTACTTGCAGGCGGTGACCATGATCTCCACCAGGATGCGCGGGTCGGCCAGGGCCGCCTGCACGCAGGCCCGCGCCGGCGCGCCGTCCTTGGGCAGCCAGGGCGTCCAGACCTCGTTCATCGCGCCGCGGTCCTTGATGTCCTTCACCCAGATCTGCGCCTGCAGCAGGCGGGTCTTGTCGGTGCCGTGGATCTCCAGGATCTCATCGATCTGCGCCAGCACGTCGGCGGTCTGGCCCTTGATGTCCTTGCTCAGATCCTTCGCCGTCACGCCCTGGACATAGACGAATCCGTGGAACTCGACCGCTCGGGACAGGATGCTGCCGGGGTCTGTGCGCTTGATATGGGCCATGAACTGCTCCCGCAATTGCGATCCGCCCGTTCTAGGACAAGCGGACCGGGCAGGCCAGGGGAGGCCGGCTCCAAGCGGGCAGGCCGAGGGGGCAAGCCAAGGGGGCAGGCCGAGGAACGGCAGAGCCCGGGGCGGATGCCGAGGGGGAGGCCGGGGCGGGCGGCGGCGGGTCAGGGCGCCTGGCCGCGCTCCAGCATCGGGGCCAGGCGCGGCAGCCGCGCGCGGATGCGCAGCCAGGCGAACGCGCACAGCACGGCCCCTACCAGCACCGGCACCTGCAGCCCCACGAATTCGGAGGCGATGCCGTAGACCAGCGCCCCCACCGCCGGCCCGGCGCGGACGATCATGCCCCACAGGCTGAGCACCCGTCCCACCATCCCCGGTGAGGCCGAGTTCTGCAGCAGCGTCTGGATCGAGATCCCGTGCACCGTGGTGGCCGCCCCCATCGCCGCGATGCACACCACCCCGATGGAGAACATGTGGGTGGCGACGAACCCGGCCGTGGCCACCGCCAGCACCAGCCCGGCGAGCGTCGCGATCCGCGTGAGCCCGGTGAGCCGCCCGCGCATGGCCACCACCAGCCCCCCGCACAGCGCCGCACCCCCCATCGTGCTCGCCAGGATCGCCAGCCCCTCCGCCCCGCGCCCGAACTGGCTGGCGACGTAGGGCGGCAACATCTCGGGCACCGACCGCAGCAGCAGGCCGACGCAGGCGGCGAACAGCATGATCGGTCCGAGGCCCGGATGGCGGGCGACGTAGCGGATGCCCTCGGCGGCGTCGTGCCAGACGCTGGCGCCCGACCGCACGCCGATCCGCACCTTCGGGTCGAGCCGCAGCAGGTGCAGCGAGAAACTGGCATAGAGATAGGCCACGCAGTTGCACAGCATCGGCGGCACCACGCCCCAGCCGGCGATCATCGGCCCGGCGATCGCGGGGCCGATGAAGCGGGCTACGTTGTAGGTGAGCGAGTTCAGCGCCACCGCCCCGGGGAGCTGGGAGCGGGGAACGAGGCCGGGGATCAGGCATTGCCGCGCCGGCTGGGCGAAGGTCTCGGCGATCCCGTTGCACAGGGCGAGCGCGGCCATCAGCTCCACCCGCACCGTCTCGGTGACGACCAGCGATGCCAGCGCCAGCGCATAGACCGCCGTGCAGAGCTGGGCGGCGGTGGTGAGCCGGACCCGGTCCATGCGGTCGGCGATCGCGCCGGCGATCGGCGAGACGATCACCGAGGGGATCAGGTTGCAGAATGCCAGGACCGCGACCCAAAGCGCGGAATGCGTCAGCTCCCAGGCCAGCCAGTCGGAAGCGACGCGCTGCATCCAGGAACCGGTCCAGCAGACCAGGCTCCCCGAATAGAAGATGCGCGGGTTGCGCTGGCCGAGAACGTCACCGATCGCGCCCAGCGCCACAAGGAAGCCCTCAGGGGCGCACCACCGGAGAAGGGGGGGCGGGGGTCGGCGGCACGTCCCGGCTGGTCTCAGTACCGGTGTTGCGGATGCAGTCGTTGATGATGTTGTCCCGCTGGTACAGGTCGGCGAGGCCGCGATTGGTCACGCCCGGCTGATAATTGGCCGAGTAGGGCGTGTTGACCGAGGATTGCGGCGCGTAGATCTCGGCACGGTTCCGCGCCGTGTAGATCTGTTCCGCCCGTTCGGTGCAGGCGGCGCGGATGGCCGCGCTGCTGCGGCTCTCGGGCGTGCCGCCCGTGTTTCCGGCACAGGCGGCGAGCGCCAGCCCCAACACGGTCATCACGGGGAAAGTGGCGCGGCTCATGCTCGTGCTCCGGTCAGGCGGCGGGCGGGGGATGGCGGGTCGAGGTGGAATCCGGTTCCGTACTGGGCCAGGCGGACCCGGAACGCCGTTTCATCGAACCGCGCGTCCGGCGTCAATGCCACGCTGGCCGCGGTGCGCAACAGCGCCGGGTGCAATTCCGCGCCGTCAGGCTCGAGCCGGAGCAGCGGCAGCGCCCAGCGGGCGCGGGCCAGCAGGTCGACCAGGGCGAGCAGCCGCAGGCACAGCGACATCCCATACCCCGAGGCGATCCCGACCGTGCGATCCACCGCCCCCGCCCAGCACCGCGCATCGCGGTCGGCCAGCGCGAGGTCGGTGTGGCTGCCGTCCACCCGGTGGAAGCGGAACCCGCGCACCACGCCCCAATGTTCCGCGATCGCCGCCTCCCGCGCCGCGTACCAGGCACGTTCGAGGTCGCGCTTGCAGACGGAGGGCAGGGCCTCGGGGGCGAGGTCGACGTCGTAGGTGAGTGCGCCGCCAGGCCCATGCGCGACACGGACGGGGGAGGGGGACGAGGACTCCATTCCGCAAAGGATGGACCCAGGCCTGGGCCGGCACCAGAGGCACGGGCAAATAATCACCCCGCGTGCCGCTTATCTCGCACCTGCGGACGGGGATGCCGATGCACGAGGCGCTTCGTCTATACTCCCGTCATGCCCGCCCCCGACCCCCGTGCCAACCCTCTCCTGCTCGGTCATGCCGAGGCCGAGGCGACGCTGGCCGGGGCGCTGGCCGCCGCGCGGCTGCACCACGCCTGGCTGATCACCGGGCCGGAGGGCGTCGGCAAGGCCACCCTCGCCTATCGCTTCGCGCGCCGCCTGCTCGCCCGCGGCGCCCCGGCACCGGGCCTCGACATGGATCCCGCCGACCCGGTGTTCCGCCGCATCGCCGCCGGGTCGCACGCCGACCTGCTGACGGTCGAACGCGCGTATGATCCGAAACGCAGGCGCATGCGCACCCAGATCGCGGTCGAGGACGTGCGCAAGATCAACGGCTTCATGTCGCTCACCCCGGCGGAGGGCGGCTGGCGCGTCGTGATCGTCGACGGCGCGGAGGAGCTGAACCAGGCCTCCGCCAATGCGCTGCTGAAAGTGCTGGAGGAGCCGCCGCCACGCGCCATCCTGCTGCTGGTGTGCAGTGCGCCCGGTCGGCTGCTGCCCACCATCCGCAGTCGCTGCCGCCGCCTGCGCCTGTCGCCGCTGTCCGATGCCGACATGGGGCGGCTGCTCAGCCAGTATCTGCCGGAGCTCCCCGACGCCGAACGCGGCCGGCTGGTCACCCTCGCCGAGGGTTCGCCCGGCCGCGCCCTGCTGCTGGCGGAGGAAGAGGGGCTGGCGATCGCCACCCTGGTGGACCAGGTGCTGGGCGCCCTGCCGGATCTGCCCGCCACCAAGGGCTATGAGGTCGCCGATGCGCTGGGCCGCAGCGAGAACGGATACGGCACGTTCATGGACCTCCTGCGTGCCGGCATCGCCGCCGCGGTGCGGGAGGCGGCGCGCGGCCGCGCCGACCCCGACCAGGCGCGCCTCGCCGCCCTGCGTCCGCTTGATGCCTGGGGCGAGCTGTGGCACGCGCTGACCCGGCTGCAGGACGAAACCGAACGCTTCGCGCTCGACAAGCGCCAGGCGATCGTCGCCGGCCTCGCCATGCTGGCAGGCAACCCGGCGTGACACTCCGAACCCGGAAAATCCAATGACCCGAAGCTTTTACATCACGACCCCGATCTACTACGTGAACGGCGCGCCGCATATCGGTCACGCCTACACCTCGATCGCGGCGGACGTGATGGCGCGCTGGAAGCGGCTGCAGGGGTTCGAGGTGTTCTTCCTCACCGGCACCGACGAGCATGGCCAGAAGGTCGAGAAGGCCGCGGCCGACGCCGGCCTCGACCCGCAGAGCTTCGTCGACAAGATCGCGGCCGACTTCAAGGACATGGCGCGCGTCATGGGCATCTCGTACGACGACTTCATCCGCACCACGGAGGAGCGGCACAAGGTCTCCTGCGCCGAGTTGTGGAAGCGGATCGCCGCCGCGGGCGACATCTATCTCGGCCACTACGAGGGCTGGTACGCCGTCCGCGACGAGGCGTTCTACGACGAGAGCGAACTTACCACCCGACCCGACGGCACCAAGGTGGCGCCCTCGGGCGCGCCGGTCGAGTGGGTGCGCGAGCCGTCCTATTTCTTCCGCCTCTCCGCCTGGCAGGACCGGCTGCTGCAGTTCTACGAGGAGCATCCGGACTTCATCGCCCCGTCCTCGCGCCGCAACGAGGTGATGAGCTTCGTGCGCGGCGGCCTGCTCGACCTCTCGATCAGCCGGACCACGTTCAACTGGGGCATTCCGGTGCCGGATGCGCCCGGCCACGTGATGTATGTCTGGCTCGATGCGCTGAACAACTACGTCACCGCCTGCGGCTTCCCCGACCCGGCGGCGCCGCGCTGGCACTACTGGCCCGCCGACCTGCATTTCGTCGGCAAGGACATCATCCGCTTCCACGCCGTCTACTGGCCGGCCTTCCTGATGGCGGCCGGGCTGCCCGTGCCCAAGCGGGTGACCTCCAACGGCTGGTGGGTCGTGGATGGCGAGAAGATGTCGAAGTCCCTGGGCAACGTCATCGAGCCGCGCAAGCTGGTCGACACGTTCGGCCTCGACCAGATCCGATATTTCCTCATGCGGGAGAAGCCGTTCGGCGCCGATGGCTCGATCAGCCACCAGGCGATCATAAGCCGGATCAACGTCGAGCTGGCGAACGACCTGGGCAATCTGGCGCAGCGGACGCTGTCGCTGGTGGCGCGCAACTGCGGCGGCCAGCGGCCGGCGCGAGGGGCGGCGACCGAGGACGACACCGCCTTGCTGGCCGCCGCGCAGGCGCTGCCGGAGGCACTCGATCCGCATATGGACCGGCAGACGTTCCATGAGGCGCTCGAGGAAGTCTGGAAGGTGATCCGCGCCGCGAATGGCTACGTCGACCGCCAGGCTCCCTGGGCGCTGAACAAGACCGACAAGGCGCGCATGGGCGACGTGCTGCGCGTGCTGCTCGACACGCTGCGCGCCGTTGCGACCGTGCTGCAGCCCTTCATGCCCGACTCCATGTCCCGCATGCTCGACCAGCTCGGCGTCGCCCCCGACCGCCGCACGCTCGACGCGCTGTCGCTGCCGCTGGAGGACGGCGAGGCGCTTCCCCCGCCGCAAGGCGTCTTCCCCCGCTACGTCGAGCCGGCGGCGTGATGGCGGGATCGGGGCAGTCCTCCGTCACGGCGACAGGAGCGCTCGCATCATGACGGAGACTGCCCCGCTTCGTGACGACGACCGCCCGCGCCGTGACGACGACCATC
>JAFKLG010000046.1 GCA_017304945.1 Rhodospirillales bacterium | reverse complement strand
GCGGTGGGGATCGCCGGGTCGGGGCCCGGCGATGACGGGTGACGGTCGACGGTGCCTCGCCGACGAGGCCCCGACCCCTGCGCACCGTCCTCTCCCGTCATCCGCGGGCATCGACCCGCGGATCCCCACCCGCACCGTCCTTTCCCGTCATCCGCGGGCTCGACCCGCGGATCCCCTTTGCACCGTCCTCGCGGTGGGGATCGCCGGGTCGGGGCCCGGCGACGACGGTTCACCCCATGTACACGCCGCCGTTCACGTCCAATATCGCCCCCGACAGGTAGCTCGCCGCATCGGTGCAGAGGAACGCGATCGGCCAGGCGAGCTCCTCCGGCGTGCCCATTCGCCGCATCGGCAGGGTCGGCGCCAGGTTGAAGCCGCGCGTCATCGGGGTCTCGACGGGCCCCGGGGCGACGCCGTTCACCAGCACGCCATGCCCGACGGCGTTGCGCGACAGCCACTTGATCAGCGCGTGCACCGCGCCCTTGGAGGCGGAGTAGTCGGGCGGCGTGGTGGTCGAGGTGCCTCCCATCTTCCCGGCCACCGATCCCACCAGCACGACGCGGCCGCCGCCCTGCGCCGCCATGTGGTCGATCGCGGCCGAGGCGAGCTGCAGGGGCACCCGCACGTTCACGTCCATCACGCGATGGAAGCGCTCATGCCATTTCTGGTCGTCGCGCCAGGGACGTCCTTCCAGCACCGCGGCGCAATGCGCCAGCGCATGCACACGCTCACCCGCGAACAATTCGGCGATGAACGGGTCCGAGGTGAGGTCGCCCTCGCGCGTCTCCACCGTCGCACCGGCCGCCCGCGCCGCCTCCGCCGCCTCGGTGACCGGCGCACGATCGGTCAGCAGCAGGGAGGCCCCGAGCTGCGCGAGCACGCCCGCGGTGGCGCGGCCGATTCCGGACGCGGCGCCGGTGACGATCACGCGGCGGTTCTGGAGCGAGAGCGCGGTGGGCAGGGGCAGGGCGGTCATTTGTTCCTCCTCGTTGGTTGGGAGGAGGTTCGACCGGGAACGCGCGGGCGGCAAGGTGGCCGGCCGGCCGCGTCGACGGGTCCGTCAGCCGGGCTTACGCAAGACTGCCTGCGCGAGGCCGTTCTTCCGGTAGATCAGGCTCGCAATCAACGCCTGCGCCATCCGGTCGTCGTCCGTCGCCGGCTCCCTGCGAAAGAACACCGCATCACCCCAGATCAGCCGCTCTCGCTGTCCGGTGGGGGCCGGGACAGTGACGTATTCATATCGATTGAGGTGCGAGAAATCGATGAACGCGAACCCTGCCTCCGACAGCATCGCATCGATGTCCCGGAAGAAGGCCGTGCCGTGATACATCGGTGCGAAGAAGACTTCGCAATGGATCACGTTCGTCCGTTTCAGGACCTCGGTCGCGCCGCGCAGGGCGCGTGCTTCGTAGCCCTGGATGTCGAACTTGAGGAAGTCGATGTGATCCTCCCCGGCCAGCGCATCGTCGAGCGTGGTGGTGCGCGTGGTCTCGACGGAGACGACCCGCATGCCGCCGATATCGTCGAAATCCGCATTGAACGCCGTATTGAGCTCGAGCAGTGACGAACTGCCGTCCTCGCTGACGGTATGGAACCGGCCCTCCGCTCCGTCGCCGATGAACGCATCGATCAGGTGCAGCCTGGGATCCCCCTCCGCCGCGGCCCGCTCTGCCAGGCGATGTGCCTGCGGCTCGAAGCCGATGCATCGCCAGTCCAGCGTCCCCGTCGTCAGCGGGGCATAGATGTGCGCCTCGGAGGCGAGGACACGGGCGCCGACATCCACGATCACCAGCGGTCGCCGCTGGCGCGCCGAAAGACCGAGAGGATCGACGGCGTCGACGGCCGCCTTCGACCGGAACTCCTCGCTCTCCACGATCGCATCCACGAGCAGCCGCAGGTCGTCGCCGCGATCGAGCCGTCCGGCGAAATGCCTGAGTCCGTCCTCGTCGGCTTCGCGCGCGAGCAGGCTGCGATACATCCAGCGCACGTAATCCTCGCTCGACCACTTGCCCATCGCGTCCCCCGTTCCTGTTGCGACGCGGACCGGCGTCGTCGCGGTTCCGCGTATAGCGGCGCGTCAGGTCCGCCCCAACCGGACCCAGCCGCCGATCGCGATCCCCAGCGCGCTCGCCACCAGCACCAGCAGGGCGACCCGCAGGCTGACCGCGCCGGCAAGGAAGCCGATCAGCGGCGGGCCCATCAGGAAGGCGCCGTAGCCCATGGTGGCCGCCATGGCGACGCCCACCGCGGGCGACACGCCGGGCACCCGGCCGGCGGCGGCGAACATCAGCGGCACGATGTTGGCCATGCCGAACCCGGTCAGCACGAAGCCCAGCGTCGCCGGGGCGGGCAGCGGGAAGGCCACCGCGATCCCGATGCCGGCCGCGGTCAGCAGACCGCTGCCCAGCAGGACGGGGGCGGCGCCGAACCGGTCCACCACGCGGTCGCCGCTGAACCGGCCGATCGCCATCGCGATCGAGAAGCCGGCGATGCCCGAGGCGGCCCAGCCCAGCGTCGCGCCGGCCGTCTCGTGCAGGTAGACCGTGGTCCAGTCGGCGACGCCACCCTCGATCATCAGGGAGAGCAGGCAGAGCAGGCCGATCCCCAGCACCGGCCCGCGCGGCAGCACGAAGCCGGGGCCGGGCGCGGTGCGCTCCCCGGGGAAGGGCAGGAACGCGGCCGCGCCGAGGCCGGTGAGCGCGATCGCCGCGCCGTTGAGGCCGAGAACCCAGGCGATCGAGAGGCCGGCCCCGGTGAGCACGCCGCCGGCGACGCCGCCGACCAGCCCGCCCAGGCTGAACCAGCCATGGATCGAGGAGATGATCGGCCGCGGCCAGGCCGCCGCCAGCGCCGTCGCATGCGCGTTCATGGTCACGTCGAGCGTGCCGACGGCGCCGCCCGCCACCACCGCCGCGGCCAGCAGCAGCGGCACGCTGGGCGCCACGCCCAGCAGCACGAGGGCGATGCCGCAGGCGAGGCAGGACGCGGTCACGCTGCGCACCGCGCCCCAGCGGGCGGACAGCGCCCCGGCGACCGGCATCATCGGAATGGAGCCGCAGGCGAAGGCCAGGACCACGGTCGCGAGCCCGGGGTCGGTGAGGTCGAATTCCTGCTTGATGCGCGCGATCTGCGTCGCCCAGACGCCCATGTTCACGCCGCAGGTCAGGAAGACGGCCGAGATCGCCACGCGCGCAGCGGTCGGCGGACGCGCCGCGAGGTCGGTCAGGGCGGAGGACATGGCGCGCTGCATAGCCCGGCGCCTCCGCCCCTGGCCAGGGCGATCGCGTCCCCGCATCCTGGGGGCGTCACGGGGGGAGGAACGACAATGCTGGTGTTGAAGAAGGAACGGCCCGGTTTCGGCCTCACGCTGGACGAGGCGGCGGAGGCACCGCCGCCCGCGGCCGGGGAGGTCACGGTGCGGGTGGAGGCGGCGGGGATCTGCGGCTCGGACGTCCACGCCTATGAGTGGACCGACGGCTACGACTTCATGACCCGCCACATGCCCGTCACGCTCGGCCACGAATTCGCCGGCCGCATCGCCGCCGTGGGGGCCGCCGTGGGGGCCGCCGTGGGGGCCGCCGTGGGGGCCGCCGTGGGGACCGCCGTGGGAGGCGCCGCGGGTGCGGGTGCCGAACTGGCGGAGGGCACCGCGGTCACGGTCATGCCCGCGCTCGCCTGCGGCACCTGCGCCGCCTGCCGCCGCGGCGACGCGCGCAACTGCACGGCGCGCGGCGCGATCGGGCTGACCCGCGCCGGCGGCTTCGCGCGGTACGTCACGGTGCCGGCGGCCAACTGCCTGCCGCTGCCGGCGGGCGTCGATACCGAGATCGGGGCGCTCGCCGAACCGCTGGGCGTCAGCGCCCAGGCGGTGCTGGTGGGGGAGGTGGGCCTGGGCGACACGGTGCTGGTGATGGGACCCGGCACGATCGGCCAGGGCGCGGCGCTGTTCGCGCGTGCGGCCGGCGCCAGCACCGTGCTGGTCAGCGGCCGCGCCGACCAGCCGCGCTTCGACGTCTGCCGTGCGCTCGGCTTCGACGCGCTGCTGGACGTGGCGGAGGCACCGCTGGCCGAGCTGGTGCGGGCGGCGACGGGTGGCCGGCCGGTGGACGTGGTGATCGAGGCGACCGGCTATCCGCCGGCGATCCTCGACGGGCTTGCGGTGCTGAAGAAGGGCGGCGTGCTGGTGGTGGCCGGGATCCATCCCGGCCCGGTCTCATTGCCGCTGACCGATTTTGTGCGCGCCCGCCAGCAGCTCCGCGCCACGCATGGGTGTGACCGCGCGACCTGGGACACGGTGCTGACGGTGATGGGGCAGGCGCCGGAGCGCTTCCGCCCGATGATCACCCATCGCCTGCCGCTGGCGCGGGGTCTCGAGGGGTTCGAACTGGCCCGTCAGCGCGCCGCCTCGAAGGTGATGCTGCAGCCCTGAGGCTGGGCAGGGAGGTGGTGAGCGTTCAGAGGCACGGGGCCGGATGCGGGCACTCGCCATCCTCTCGTCATGGCCGGCCTCGGCCCGGCCATCCCTCGCGGCAGGGTGGTGGTAAGGATGGCCGGGACAAGCCCGGCCATGACGGGGCGGCGGCCCGGCAGGCGCGTCCTCGCAGGCCCGCTACCAGCTCGAACTGGGCCGGTTCAGCCCCTGGGCCATTGCCAGGTGCACCTGCAGGATCGGCAGATACTTCTGGGCGAACGCCTTGATGGTCGGGTCCGACCCGGACTGCGCCTCCTTCCGGAACAACTGGATGTCGCGCTGGTGGTCGGCGATCATCCGTTGCAGGAACGCCTCGTCGAAGCCGGTGCCGGTGGTGCCGCGCAGCCGCTGCAGCGTGGAGGCGGCCATGCGGTCCGCCTCGGTGGGCAGTTCGATCCCGGTCTCGTCGGCGATCTGCATCAGCTCCTCGTTGACCTGCATGTGATCGGTCACGAGGCGCTGGCCATACTGCTTGATCGCGCTGGTGGTGCCCTTCTGGGCGGCGAGGCGGCCGAGATCGACCTCCGCATAGCCTCCGGCCGCGGCCTTGGCGAGGAAGGTCCGATCCGCCTGCGACACGTCGGCCAGGGCCGTCGCGGTGCCGAGGCCGATCAGTGCGGCGGTGAGCCAGGCGAGACTGAGGGTGCGCATCCGGCTTGCCCCGTTCTGTTGCAAGAGCGACGTGGTACGGAACCGGCGATTGCCAGCCCTTGGGTGGGGTTTGAAGATACGGCGACGATGCATGTGGGGGAAACGCATCCATGGGTAAACTCACCGGCAAGACCGCAATTGTCACCGGAGCGAGCCGGGGCATCGGCCAGGAGATCGCCGCGTTGTTCGCCGCCGAGGGCGCGCGCGTGGTCTGCGGCGCCCGCACGCTGCGCGAGGGCGAGCATCGCATGCTGGAGGGCTCGCTGGAGCGCACCGTCGACCAGATCCGCGCCGCCGGTGGGGAGGCGACCGCGGTCACCGCCGACGTCTCGCAGGAAGCCGAGTGCCTCGCCCTGGTCGAGGCCGCGCGCCGCGCCTATGGCCCGATCGATGTGCTCGTGAACAACGCGGCGCTGAACTACTACATCCCGACCGCCGATTACCCGACCAACCGCTGGATGCGCTGTTTCGCGGTGAACGTGCACGCGCCGTTCATCCTGTCGAAATCGGTGCTGCAGGACATGATCCCGCGCGGGTCGGGCGCGATCGTGAACATCAGCAGCGGCGCCGCGATCGGGCCGGGCCGCGGGCCCTATGCCGACCAGGAGGCGCATGGCGGCGTGATGTACGGCGCCACCAAGGCGGCGCTGGAGCGGTTCACGCAGGGGCTCGCGCAGGAGGTGTCGCAATATGGCGGCATCGCGGTGACGGCGGTGTCGCCGTCGAAAGTGGTGCCGACGCCGGGCACGGTGCACTTCAAGCTGGTGACCGGCGCGGACGATCCGAAGGGCGAGCCGCCGATCCTGATGGCGAAGGCGGCGCTGCTGCTGGCGAACGAGCCGGCCGCCAAGGTGAACGGGCGGGTGACCTACAGCCAGCAGATCCTGAAGGAGTTCGGCCTGATCGAAACGGCCGCGGGCCGCGGGGTGGACATCAAGGGATCGGGGTATTCGCAGGTGTGAGGATCGGTTCACCGGCCGGAGCGTCCGCAGGGGCGCCGGCCGGAGCTCGAGCCCCTGGCCCCTGCCATCCGCGGCGCGCAGCGTCACCCGTCAGACCGGCGTGATCCGTCCGCCCGCTGACGTCGGCTGATCACGAGGCGCATCTTGCCACGCTCCGCCATGTCGGTCATTTAAGAACGGACATACCAAAACATCTTTCACGCGCACGCCGGGCGTTCGGCGGCGGACATCAGCAGGAATTGCCATGTTAGCATCGGACTCGTTCGACGTCGTCATCCTGGGCAGCGGCCAGGGTGGTAAACGCCTCGCCTGGCACCTTGCCGGCGCCGGCAAGAAGGTCGCCGTCGTCGAGCGCCGATGGGTGGGCGGTTCCTGTCCCGCCGTCGCCTGCCTTCCCTCCAAGAACGAGATCTGGGGCGCGCGCATCGCCCATCTCGTCCGGTCCGCCGGCCATTTCGGCATCGTCACCGACGGCGTTCGGATCGACATGGCCCGCGTGCGACAGCGCAAGCAGGACATGATCGATGCGGAGATCGGGCTGCATCTCGCGATGTATGAGCAGACCGGCGCCGAACTCGTCATGGGGTCGGGGCGCTTCATCGCGCCGAAGACGATCGAGGTCGCGCTGAATGGCGGCGGAACGCGCACGCTGGTCGGGAACGAGGTGGTGCTCAACGTCGGGTCGCACGCCGCCATCCCGGATATCGCCGGGCTGCGCGACGCCGATCCCCTCACGCATATCGAAGCGCTCGAACTCGACACCGTCCCCTCGCACCTCATCGTCCTCGGGGGCGGCTATATCGGCGTGGAAATGGCACAGGCCCTGCGCCGGTTCGGCAGCGAGGTGACGATCATCGAGCCCGGTCCGCAGATCATGGGGCGGGAGGATGCGGACGTCGCCGCGGAAATCACCACGCATCTCACCGCGGAGGGTATCCGGATCGTCACCGGCGCCCATCCCCGCAAGGTCGAAGGCCGGAGCGGGCAGTCCGTCACGGTCACGGTCGAAGTGGACGGCAACGACCGCCGCATCGAGGGAAGCCACCTGCTCGTCGCCGTGGGACGCGTCGCGAACACCGCCGGCCTCGGCCTGGACGTGGCCGGCATCGCCCTGACGCCGCGCGGCTTCATCGCCGTCGACGAGACGTTGCGGGCCTCCGCGCCGGGCGTGTGGGCCATCGGCGAGTGCGCCGGCAGCCCGCAATTCACGCATGTGTCCGTCGACGACTTCCGCATCGTCCGGGACAACATGGCCGGGGGACACCGCAGCATCGCCACCCGGCTGGTGCCCTATGTCATGTTCACCGATCCACTGCTGGCCCGGGTCGGGCTCTCCGAAGCCGAGGCGCAACGGCAGGGCATCCCCGTGCGCGTGGCGCGGCTGCCCATGCGCAAGGTCCTGCGCACGCTCGCGACGGACGAGCCGGCGGGGTTCATGAAGGCCCTGGTCAGCGCCGCCGACGACCGCATCCTGGGGTTCACCATGATCGGCTCGGAAGCCGGCGAGGTGATGGCCGCGGTGCAGACCGCGATGCTGGGCGGCGTGCCGTACACCACGCTGCGCGAGGCGGTGATCGCGCATCTGACGATCGCCGAGGGACTGGGCGCGCTGTTCGAGACGGTGCCGGCCGCGGCGCCGTCCTAGCCGACGCCGGCGGTGGGCCGGTCCCACATGAAGGTCAGCTCGTGCTTGTTGTGGAACAGGTGCATGACGCGGCCGCCCGGGATCGCCGCGAAGGCCTCCGCCGTGGCGTGGTCCGTCGCGCCCTGGAACTTCAGCGTGCACACGACGTGCCGCGCCGCCCCCGCCTCGATCCAGCGCCGCACCAGGGCCAGTATCCGCTCCGGATAGGCGATCACGTCGCTGAACAGCCACTCCACCGGCTCCGGCGCCAGCGCGAACGCACTGTCCTGCCGCATCTCCACCCCCGGCATCGCCGCCACCGCCGGATCGAGCGGCGCCTTGTCCACCGCCACCACCCGCGCGCCGAGCCGTGCCAGCGCCCAGGTCCAGCCGCCGGGGCTGGCGCCGAGGTCGAGGCATCGCTCCCCCGGCTGCGGCCACGCCCCCATCCGCGTGCACGCCTCCCACAGCTTCAGATACGCGCGGCTCGGCGGGCCGGTCCGATCCTCCACGAAGGCACACACCCCGTTCACGAACGGGCTCGTCTTGCGCGGGCTCGCCAGCAGCCGGTCGGGGGCGAGCAGCGTCCACGCGCCCAGATGGCTCGCCGGCGGTAAAGCGGGAAACACCAGCGGCGCCGCCTTCACCGGCGGCAGGCGGTCGGCGATCAGCGCCATCCGCCGGTGATGCGCGACGCCATACGCGGCCCAGTTGCGCTGCATACCTCGCAGCGCATCCGCCCCCGCCTTCACCGACGGCGCCGGGATCTCCTGCGGTGCGAGCCAAGTGTCGAGCGACCACGCCGCCTCGACCGGCGGATCGGGCGACAGCGCCAGCCGCCCGAACCAGCCGGACACGGCGACGCCACGCCGCGCGAGCTCCTCGGCGAGCGGCGCCTCGAACCCCTCGGCGGCGAGATAGGCCGCGGCGATCATCGGCCCGCCCGCGAGGAAGGTTCGATCATCAGGTCGGCCTGCCGAACACGGATGCCATGTCCCTGCGCGCGCGGACGGCTCGCATCATCGCACCCGCAGCGCCGAGGCCCCCAGCAGCAGCCACCCCAGCATCAGCAGCGTGCCGCCGGTGGGCGCCACCATGCCCAGGCTCACATCCGCCAGCCCGTGCGCGTAGACCGCGCCGCAGAACAGCAACATGCCGACCAGGAACGCCCCCGCCGCGAGCTGCGCGAGCACGCCTCCCTGCGGCACCCACAGCGCGGCGCCGAACAGCGCGAGCGCGTGCCAGCCCTGCATCTGGATGCCGCTGCGGACCATGGCGATCCGCGCCTCGGGCAGGCCCTGCAGCGCGTGCGCGCCCACCGCCGCCATCGCCACCGCGCCGCATCCCGCCACGCCCGCGAGCAAGGCCCAAACCCTCTGCCCGTCCATCACCGCGCCTTCCTGCCGTACCGCGGCGGCCTATAGCACGGGGACACGCAGCGGTCCGGTGGGGACGAGCTATCCGTTTGCCGTCGACCGGCCGCCGCCTATACGATCGAATCCATGCCCCGCGGCGACCTGTTTCCCGAGATCGGCCCGTTCGAGACCGGCTACCTGCCGCTGTCCGGCCGCCATGTCATGTATTGGGAGCAGGTGGGCAACCCGCGCGGCCGGCCCGTGCTGTTCCTGCACGGCGGCCCCGGCGCCGGCGCGGGCGCCGTTCACCGCCGGTTCTTCGACCCCGACTTCTGGCGCATCGTCATCTTCGACCAGCGCGGCGCCGGCCGCTCCCGCCCGCTCGGCAGCCTCGAGGACAACACCACGCCGGACCTCGTATCGGATATCGAGGTGCTGCGGCGGCATCTCGGCGTCGACCGGTGGCTGCTGTTCGGCGGGTCCTGGGGCTCGACCCTGGCGCTCGCCTATGCGCAGGCGCATCCGGAACGCGTCGCCGGCTGCGTGCTGCGCGGCGTGTTCCTGGGGCGCGCGCAGGAAGTCGCGTGGTTCCTGGACGGCATGGCCGCCGTGTTCCCCGACGCGCACGCCAACTTCGCCGGCTTCCTGCCCGAGGCCGAACGCGCGGACCTCCTCGGCGCCTACATGCGGCGGCTGACGCATCCCGATCCGGCCGTGCACCTGCCGGCCGCGCGCGCCTGGTCGATCTACGAAGGCTCGTGTTCCACGCTGCTGCCGAGCCCGGAGACGGTGACGTCGTTCGCGCAGGATAGGACGGCGCTGGGGTTGGCGCGGATCGAGGCGCATTACTTCGCGCACGACCTGTTCCTGCCGCCGGGCGGGCTGCTGGGCCACATGCACCGCATCGCGCATGTGCCGGCGGAGATCGTGCAGGGCCGCTACGACATGATCTGCCCGGCGGTGAGCGCGTTCGACCTCGCCAATGCGTGGCGGTCGGCGCGGCTGACGATCGTGCCCGATGCCGGGCACTCGGCGCTGGAGCCCGGCATCCGCCGCGCGCTGGTGGCGGCGGTGGAGCGGTTCCGGGTCGGGCGCTGAAACTCCAGGGAGACGGTGGGCATGAAGGTCGGCGTGATCGGGCTGGGCACCATGGGCATGGGCGCCGCGCTGAACCTGCTGAAGCAGGGGCACGACGTCACCGGCTGCGAGCTGCGCGCGGAGACGCGGGCGCGCTTCGCCGAGGCGGGCGGCGCCGTGGTGGACACGCCCGCTGCCCTGCCCGAGGGGCTGGAGGCGGTGGTGGTGTTCGTGGTCAACGCCGCCCAGACCGAGGCCGTGCTGTTCGGGGCGGATGGCTGCGCCGGGCGCCTCGCGCCGGGGGCGGTGGTGCTGTGCTGCGCGACCGTGGCGCCCGAGGCGGCGCGCGCGCTCGCCACGAAGATCGAGGCCGCCGGGCTGCTGATGCTGGATGCGCCGGTGTCGGGCGGGAAGGTCGGCGCCGAGGCGGGGACGATGACGGTGATGGCCTCCGGCTCCGCGGCGGCGTTCGAGCGCGCGGGGCCGGTGCTGGAGGCGATCTCGTCCAAGGTGTGGCGGCTGGGGGAGGCGGCGGGCGTCGGCTCCACCGTGAAGATGGTGAACCAGTTGCTGGCCGGGGTGCACATCGCGACCGCGGCCGAGGCGCTGGCGCTGGGCATCCGCGCCGGGGCCGATCCGGCGACGCTGTTCGAGGTGATCTCCTCCTCCGCCGGGTCGTCCTGGATGTGGCAGAACCGGGTGCCGCACATCCTGGCGGGCGACGACACGCCGCTGTCGGCGGTGAACATCTTCGTCAAGGATCTGGGGATCGTGCTGGATCAGGCGCGGGCGCTGACATTCCCGCTGCCCCTGGCCTCGGCCGCGCACCAGTTGTTCCTGGCGGCGGCGGCGAACGGGCAGGGCGGTAAGGACGACGCGTTCGTGATTCGGGTGTGGCAGGCCTTGGCAGGGATTCAGTTGCCGGGGGAGGGGTAGGGCCTAGGCCTCGATGACCCGCTAATTTCTTTGTAGCCTGCGCCGTGCGCTCTGGGGCTTGAAAGCTGCCACCGGGCACAATTCGGACCGCATTTCAGATCTAAGTGACTGAAGCGCTGGAACGTTTTGAAGCAGGAGGGCTGGATAGGATGCGGGCTTGTGCATTCTTGTTCGATGGCAGCGCCGCCGGCGTGTCCGAGTTGCCGCTTTCGTTTTTCACGGAGAGGTTGCTTGGCGCTCTGGCGGAGGCTGATCCACAAGGCGAAACCTCCACGCAGGTTAGGGTCGGACGTCCGTTGCTCGCGTCTTTTGCACAGCGGACGACGGGTGTGCGTAAAACATCACACGGCGGCGGATGGACGACATCTCACGATATCAGCGCCTACAAGTACGCCGTCTGGGACTGGCTCGATTCCTTGAGCGACGACTGGAACAGCATCCAGCGCGAACCAGCGCAGGACATCTTCCGGCTTCATACTGCAGAATGCATAGCGCTGTCTGAACTGGCTGACGTCTTCCGCGATCGAATAGATCTCTCATTGCGGAATACGCCAGGTTACGTTGGTGCCTTCGTCTTAGACAACGGCAACCCAGTGCATGCGCACGGATTTTTTGGAAGTCTCATCTACGCTGCCGCGATAGTCGGGGGTGCTGTCGTACAAGAGCGGAGTGTCGATGGTGACGAGGATTGGCCTCTGAAGGGTGCTCCTCACTTCCGGCCTGGAGGTTTGATTTGGAAAGACTATGGATGGCTTACCGATTATGGCCCCCCCGGTATACATGACCGGTCACTGTCAGC
>JAFKLG010000064.1 GCA_017304945.1 Rhodospirillales bacterium | reverse complement strand
TCTCGAGGTCGGTGCCGAGGCCCACGAACCCCGCCGCCTTCATCTCCATCGCGACGAAGCCCAGGATGCCGTTGTTGTAGACCACCACCTTCACCGGCAGCTTCTGCTGGGTCAGCGTGATCACGTCGCCCATCAGCATGCTGAACCCGCCATCACCGGACAGCGAGATCACCTGCCGTCCCGGTTGCGCCGCCTGGATGCCGATCGCCTGCGGCATCGCGTTGGCCATCGAGCCGTGCGTCAGCGACCCCACCAGCCGCCGTTTGCCGTTCATCTGCAGGTAGCGTGCGGCCCAGATCGTGGGTGTGCCCACGTCGAAGGTGAACACCGCATCTTCCGCCGCCGCCTCGCTCAGCAGCCGGGTCAGGTATTGCGGGTGGATCGCCTTCGACCCGCCGGAACTCCGCGCGAGGTGGTCCAGCCCCTGCCGCGCCTTCACGTAGCGGGCGAGCGCGTCGTCCAGATGGCGCCGCTCCGCACGCGGGTTGAGCCGGGGCAGCAGCGCGGTGATGGTGCGGCCGACATCGCCCACCACCCCCAGCTCAAGCTTCGCGCGGCGGCCGAGCTGGCTGGGGCGGATATCGACCTGGGCGATGCGGGCATGGGCGGGCAGGAACTGCTTGTACGGAAAGTCGGTGCCCAGCATCAGCAGCACGTCGCAGGTGTGCATCGCCTCCCAGCCCGAGGAGAAGCCGATGAACCCGGTCATGCCGACATCGTAGGGGTTCTCGTACTCGACATGCTCCTTGCCGCCCAGCGCATGCACGATCGGCGCCTTCAGCGCCTCGGCGAGCTGCATCAGCGGCGCGTGCGCACCGGCGCAGCCGCGGCCGCAGAACAGGGTGACGCGCGCCGCCCCGTTCAGCAGCGCGGCCAGCGCGTCGAGTTCGGGATCCGCCGGGCAGACGACGGGCGCGGGCGGCAGCAGCCCGGCGCGCGGCGACGGTGCGCGCTCCGGCGCGTCCTGCAGGAACACGTCGCCGGGGATCACCACCACCGCGACGCCGCGCTCCCCCACCGCCGCGCGGATCGCGTTCTCCAGCACGAACGGCATCTGGCGCGGGTCGCTCACCAGCTCGCAGTAGACGCTGCACTCGCGGAACAGGTTCTGCGGATGCGTCTCCTGAAAATAGCCGCCGCCGATCTCGGCCGAGGGGATCTGCGCGGCGATCGCCAGCACCGGCGTGCGCGAGCGCTGGGCGTCGAACAGCCCGTTGATCAGATGCAGGTTGCCCGGCCCACAGGATCCTGCGCAGGCGGCGAGCTCGCCGGTCACCTGGGACTCGCCGGCGGCGGCGAAGGCCGCGACCTCCTCGTGGCGCATATGCACCCATTCGACGGAGGCGTGCCGCCGCAAGGCCTCGATGAGCCCGTTCAGACTGTCGCCGACGACGCCATAGAGACGGGCGATACCGGCCTCTTCCAGGATGTCCACCATCAGGTCTGCGACGTTCGGCATGGCACCTCTCCGGTTGGGGGCGGCCGAAGGGCGGCCCGCGACGACTCGTGCACTCTGCCTCACGGTGACGGCTCTGCCTTGTCACCTCTGGGGGAAATGGAACGTGCGCGCCGCCCCTTGACGGGCCGCCTGCCGGCCGGAATCGTGATCGCGTGAACCGTGGAGACAGCGCGGACTCCGGGCAGGAAGCAAGGTTACCGCACGCGCACCGGAGAGAACATGACCGACACCGCGAGCCTGATGCAGCGACGCGACCGCGCCCTGGGTGCCGGCGCACCGCTGTTCTACGAACACCCGCTGCATATCGTGCGCGGCGAGGGCGTGCATCTCTGGGACGTCGACGGGCGCCGCTATGTCGACATGTACAACAACGTCCCCTGTGTCGGGCACGCCAACCCACGCGTGGTGGAGGCGATGGCGCGGCAGCAGGCGACCCTGAACGTGCACAGCCGCTACCTGCACGAGGCGGTGGTGGAATTCGCCGAACGGCTCGCCGCGCTGCACGGGCCGCAGATCGAGTCCGTGATCCTGAGCTGCAGCGGCACCGAGGCGAACGAGGTCGCGCTGCGCATGGCGCGGTTCGCGACCGGCCGGCGCGGCATCGTCTGCACCGACGGCACTTATCACGGCAACAGCGAGCTGGTCGGCTCGCTCACCCGCATCGGCCGCCAGGCGCGGGAGAGCGCGACGGTCCACGCCTTTCCGTTCCCCGAGACGTACCGGCCGATCGCACCCGGGCTGAGCGAGGCGGCGCTGTGCGATGCCTATCTGGCGCGGCTCGCCGACGCGATCGAGCGCTTCCGGACCGACGGGGAGGACATCGCGGCGCTGATCGTCTGCTCGATCTTCGCCAATGAGGGGCTGCCCAACGTGCCGGCGGGGTTCATGCCGCGGGCGGTGCAGATGGTGCACGACGCCGGCGGGCTGGTGATCGCCGACGAGGTGCAGGCCGGCTACGCGCGCACCGGCAAGTGGTGGGGCTACGAGGTGATGGGCTTCACCCCCGACATCGTGGTCACCGGCAAGCCGATGGGCGCCGGCCTGCCGCTCGCCGCCACCGCCGCGAGCCGATCCCTGGTCGAGACCTTCCGCGCGGCGACACGCTATTTCAACACCTTCGCCTCCTCGCCGCTGCAGGCCGCGGTCGGCATGGCGGTGCTGGACGAGATCGAACAGCGGGACCTGCGCGGCAACGTGGCCTCGGTGGGCGCGTCGCTGAAGGCCGCGCTGGCGCAGCGCAAGGGCGCGAGCGCCGCGATCGGCGACGTGCGGGGACATGGGCTGTTCATCGGCGTGGAGATGGTGAAGCCGGAGGATGGCTCCCCCGACGTCGACCTCGCGAAGGCGGTGATCAACCGGCTGAAGGACAAGGGGTTCCTCAGCAGCAATGCGGGGATTTTCAGCAACGTGGTGAAGCTGCGCCCGCCGCTGGTGTTCTCGCACGACGACGCGGCGGCGTTCCTCGGCGCCTGGGACGAGACGATCGCGGAGCTCGCGGCCTGACCATGGATCCGGCGGCAACCTTCGGCGCCGCGGCGGAGGCGGCGCTGGCGGCGTTTGGCGTCGCGCCGGCGACGCTGCGCTTCGTGCATCACAGCGAGAACGTGACCTTCCGCGTCACCGATGCGCGGGACGGGTCGGCGCTGGTGCTGCGGCTGCACCGGCCCTGGTATCACGACATCGCCGAATTGCGGTCCGAACACGAATGGACCCGCGCCCTGGTGCAGGCCGGCATCGCGGCACCGGAACCGCTCCCCACCACGGACGGGGCCGCGTTCGCGCAGGTGGCGGTGGCGGCGACCGGGGAGCAGCGCTGGGCCGGGCTCGCCCGCTGGGTCGAGGGCGAGATGCTCGCCGACATCGTCGCGCGGGAGACCGATCCGGCCGTCGCCGCGGGCCACTTCGCCAAGCTGGGCGCGGTGATGGCGCGCATGCACGACCAGGCGACGGGCTGGACGCCGCCCGCCGGGTTCAAGCGGCATGCGCTGGACGAGGACGGGCTGATGGGTCCGGCCCCGTTCTGGGGCCCGTTCTGGGACCACGCGATCTTCTCGCCCGAAGAACGCAGCCTGATGCTGGCCACGCGCGACCGGCTACGCGCCGCGCTGGTCCGGTATGGCAAGGCGCCGCAGCGCTACAGCCTGATCCATGCCGACCTGCATCCGAAGAACGTGGTGATCGGCGCCGGGTCGGCCGCGGTGATCGATTTCGACGATGCCGGGTTCGGCTGGCATTTGTACGACCTCGCGGTCGCGCTGGTGGCTTATGAGCGCCACCCGGATTTCGCGGCGTTCCGCGACGCCTGCATCGCCGGCTACCGTTCCGAACGCGCCTTGTCGGACGCCGACCTCGCATGGCTGCCGACATTCCTGCTGGTGCGGAACCTGGCGCAGATCGGCTGGTATCACCAGCGTCCCGAACTGCCGCCCTCCCCCGGCCTGCCCGTGCTCAAGCAGGCGGTGTGCGACGCCGCCGCGCGGCTCGTCCCGCCGGCCTGAGGCGCGGCCGGGCGGACGCGGCGATCAGCCGAACAGCCGCGCGGTGGCGCCGAGCAGCTCATCGCTGCGCAGCAGGGTGAAGTGGTCGGCGCCGGGCACGACCAGCAGGTCGGCCGTGTTGCCGGCCGCGCGCCATGCCGCCGCCATCGCCGCGGACTGGTCGCGGAAGGCAGCGGTCTCCGCGCCGCCCACCGCGAACAGGGCCGGCGGCATCCCCGGGCGGACGCCGCGGATCGGCGAGAGGGCGCGGGCGGTGTCGGTGTCCAGGCGCAGCTTGGCGTTCAGCGGCGTGCCGAGAAGCGGCGCCAGGTCGTACACCCCGCTCCAGGCCGCCACCGCGGCGATCGGCGCCGCGCCGCCCCAGTCGGACAGCGCGAGTTCCGCGGCGATGTGGCCGCCGGCCGAGTGCCCGGCGGCGACCAGCGCGGTGCCGCCCCGGCCCCGCCGCGCCGCCTCCGCCAGTACGGCCGGGACCGCGGCCCGGGTCGCCGCGACCAGTTCGACCAGCGTGACGTCGGGGCAGAGCGGGTAGTTCACCAGCGCGACGTCGATCCCCCGCGCCAGGAAGCCGGGCGCCAGGAAGCGGAACTGTGCCTTGTCGCGCGCCTGCCAGTAACCGGGATGGAACCAGGCGAGTGTGCCGCGCGCGAGTCCCGTGCCCACGAAGAGGTCGAACGCCTGACGCGGATGCGGGCCGTAGCGCAGGTCGAGCGCGGGATGATGCGCCGCGACGGCGGCGTCGCTCTCGCGCTGGAACGCCTCCAGCAACGGGCCGTGATGCGGGTGCATCTGGCCGGTGAGGTATTGGGCGGTCGCCTCCGCGTCAGACATGCAGCCAGCGCTCCTGCACCTCGGGGGCATCGGCCAGCGCCTGGCTGGTGCCGGACCAGACGGTGCGGCCCTTCTCGATCACCACCGCCTGGTCGGCAAGCCGCAGCACGGCCTGGAGGTGCTTGTCGATCAGCAGGATCGCCAGGCCTTCCCGCTTCAGCGCGGCGAGCGTCGCCCAGATCTCGGCGCGGATCAGCGGTGCGAGCCCTTCGGTCGCCTCGTCCAGGATCAGCAGGGTCGGGTTGGTCATCAGTGCGCGGCCGATCGCCAGCATCTGCTGCTCGCCCCCCGAGAGCTGGGTGCCGGGGCTGCGCCGTCGCTCCTCCAATCGGGGGAACAGCGCCCAGATCCGCGGCAGGGTCCAGCGGGGCGTGGCGCCGCGGGCGGTGGCGACCAGGTTCTCCTCCACGCTGAGCCGGGGGAAGATCTGCCGGCCTTCCGGCACCAGGCCGATGCCGCGCTGCGCGATCGCGTGCGGGGGCAGTCCGGCCACGCTGGCCCCCGCATGCCGGATCGTGCCGGAGGTGGCGGGCAGCAGCCCCATGATCGTGGCGACGCTGGTGGTCTTGCCCATGCCGTTGCGGCCCAGCAGGGCGACGACCTCACCGGGGCCGATCGCGAGCGACACGTCGAACAGCACCCGGCTCTGCCCGTAGCCGGCCTGCAGGTGGGCGACCTCCAGGATCGGCGTCATGCCGCGGTTCCGCAGTCCGCCGCCGGTCAGGCGACGGCGGGCAGCGCGGTGCCGACGGCGGGCGTGGCGGCCGCCCAGGCGAGCGAGCCCGGCGTGCCACAGGTCGGGCAGGCGGGATGCCACTCGGCGTGCGGCGTGTGGCAGGCGGTGCAGCGCCAGCCCTCGTCCGGATCGGCGCTCGCGGCCTGGCGCAGCGCGTCGCGCTGGGCGCGGCGGCCTTCCTCGGTGTCGCCGCGCTCTTCTTCCTCGATCTCGGCGAGCAGCAGCCAGAGCCGGCGGCCGTTCATGCCGGCGGCCCGCGCCGCCTCGGCGTGGTGGCGGGCCTCCCCGGTCAGGCCGGCATCCAGCGCGACCCGCGCGGCCAGCAGCCGGCTCTCGGGATGCGTCGGGTTGTCGCGGGTCAGGTCCTGCACCGCCTTGGCGCGAGCCAGCTTGTCGGTGACCGGGGCGAGGAACGCCGCCGCCAGGTCGGGATGCGGGCGCAACTGCCAGGTTTCGCGCAGCACCGCCTGGGCGCGCTTCTCCTTGCCGGCGAGCCGCAGCCGCGCGGCGTAGGTGAGTGCCGCGGGGGCGAGCGCCTTGTCGCGCTGCCACGCCTCCTTGGCGAGGCGCAGCGCACGGGTCGGGTCGGTCTCGGCCAGGGCGGCGCCGATACCGAGCGCGGCCTTGGGCGCCGGGGCGTCGACCAGGGAGAGCGCCTCGGCCCAGTTGCCGGCGCGGATCGCGAGGCGGGAGCGTTCCTCGCGAAGCCAGGCGGCCCCGGGATGGGCGGCTTCGGCTTGGCGCGCGAGCGCCGCGGCCTCGGCCCAGTCCTCCCGCGCGATCGCCTGGCGCAGCAGGCCGCGATAGCCGAGGAAGGCCGCGTCCTGGCGGCTGGCGAGGCGGCGGAACGCGGTCTCCGCCTCGTCCTCCCGCCCGGCGTTGCGGCCGGCCTCGGCGGCCAGCAGCAGAGTCTGCGGCGTATCGCCCAGCAGGCGGCGGGCGCGGGCGGCTTCCCGGCGGGCGCCGCCCTGCTCCCCGGCGGCGAGTGCGATCAGGGTGCGGGTGACCGCGACCTCCCCGAGGCGGCGGCGGCGCGCGGCGCGCATGGTGCCGATGGTGCGCGGGGTGCGCAGCACGGCGCGCAGCAGCCACAGCACGAGCAGCACCACCACGAGCGCGACCAGCAGGGCGAGCGCCGCGATCGGGGTGCTGGTCTCGACCGTGGTGCGGCCGAGTTCGAGGGTCAGGCGGCCGGGCAGCGAGGCCAGGCCCCAGGCGGCGGCCAGCACGATCGCGCCGGCCAGCAGGACGAGGATGATGCGGCGCATCAGGCTTTGGCCGCCAGGTCGGCGAGCGCCGCGCGGGCGGCGAGCAGCGCCTTTGCCTGCCCCAGCCAGTCGGCCATGGCGTCACGCGCCGCCCCGTGCAGCTGGTCGATGGCGGCGACCGCAGCCGGCAGGTCGCCGGCGTCGAGGGCGGTGCGGGCGCGGGCCAGGATGCCGGCCGCGGGGTCGCCCACGATCACGTGGTCGCCCTGGCGGATCGTCACCAGGTCCTGCGCGCGGGCGAGCACTCGGTCGAGGAAGGGCTTGCCGTCGGTGTCCGGCTGGCTCGCGGCGAGGGCGGTGCGTTCCGCCGCCGGGTAGGCGAGCCGCAGCGCGCCTTCGGTCGGCGGTGCCGTGTCGGCCCAGCGGGCGAGCGCGGCGGGGGCATTCGGCAGCTCGCCCAGCGGACGCCCGGCGGCGAGCGCCGCCTGGGCTGCCTGGAGGCGTGCGAGCTGCGCCGCGCGGTCGGCGAGGCCGGCGATCTTGCCGGCGCTGGCCTCGAGCGCCGCGACCTTGGCCGATTCGGCGTCCAGCCGGCGGCTGAGATCGGCGTCGGTGCTCTGCTCCCGCCCGGCCATCGCCTCGAGCCGGCCGGACAGCGCATCGAGGCGCGCGCCGATCTGCGGATCGCCCCCGGGCTTCTGCTCGAGCGCGGTGACGCGGGCGGCGAGCGCCCCGCCATCCCCTGGAGTGCGCTTTTCCAGCGCGTCGATCCGCGCCGTCAGCGGGCCGAGATCGGCGGCGGCGCCGGGCGGTCGCTGCTCGAGGCGCGCGACGCGGCCTTCCAGGTTTTGCAGCTGCTGGCCGATGGCGGCGATCTGGTCGTCGCTGCCGCTGGTGGATTGGCCAGCTTGCGGGTTCTGCCACAGATAGAGCAGGCCGCCGGCCAGCACGAGGAACCCAACCGCATAGAGCCAGGGCACCGGGTCGCGACGGCTGCGCGCGGCGGCCGGCGGGGGGGAGCTGGGTGACTGGTAGCTGTCGGCGCGCGGCGCCCAGGCGGGCGGATCCACCGTCTCGGCGGCGGACGTTGCCGTCCCCGGAGCGGGGTCCGACGCTGCCGGCGCATCGGCGGCGTTCCCGGCGGCCGGCACCGGATCGGGCCGGGAGTCGGGCCCGAGATGGACCGGCGGCGTCCCCGCCTCGGCCCCGGGCGTCACCGCATCGGCCGCGGCCACATCGGGCGCGGCCACGTCCGGCGCGGCCGAGGGCGTTTCCGCCACTTGGGCCGGGGACGGTCCCGTTGCCGGGGCGGGGGGCATCCCCGCCACTTCGGAGGGTGGCGCCGGTGCGGCGGTGCCCCGCTTGGGGGATTTCGACGGGGTGGGCTTTGCGTCGGGATCGGTCATCGCAGCAGCGCGAGCATCTCATCCTGTGTGGGCCGCGCGGCGATATGGATACGCTGCCACGGCAGGGCCTCTAATGCCACGCCCGCCTTCGCCCCGATAGCCACGGCTTCGCTAGCCCGCAGCGCCGCCCCGAGACCGGCCCGCGTGACCAGCCGCACGAACGCGTGAGCCGTTTCGGCGGAGAAGAAGAGCGCGGCATGGGGGAGGCCTTCGCGCAGCAGCGCCGCCGCCGCTTCCGGCAGCACCGTCGCGGGCGACGCGGCGTAGGCGACCCGCCGGATCACCCGGAACCCGGCGGCTCGCAGCGCGCGGCCGAGCGGCTCTCCCTGCCGCGCGCCGGAGGCGAGCAGCAGGGGGGCGGATGGGAGACCGGTGTCACGATCCGGTTCGCGTGCGTCTTCGCGCGGCCCGCCCGCCCCCGGCATCGCATCGTGGCCGAACCGGTCACGCACCAGGGCGGCGAGCGCACAGGCGTCGCCGTCCGCGCTCTCGACTTGCCGGAACCCCGCCTCGCGCGCGCGCCGGGCGGTGGCGGCGCCGACCGCGAACAGCGGCACGGCGCGGAGGCATTCGGGCAGCGCGGGAATGGCGTTGCCGCTGGTCACCAGCACCGCGGCCGGCAGGGCGGCGGGCAATCGCAGCGCCCGCGTCTCGATCCGCAGCAGCGGCGCGACCACGGGCCGCGCCCCCATCGCCGCAACGCGGGAGGCGGTCTCCTGCGCGCCGGGCTCCGGGCGCGTGATCAGGACGATGCGGGCCGGCGGATCGGCCACGCCGCCGGCTCAGGCGAAGATGTCGCGCGGACTGTCCGCCCGCAGGCTGGCACCCAGCTCCCGGCCGATGCGCGCCGCGTCCGCCACCGGCCCGTGCAGCGCCCGCTTCATCACGAAGCTGCCGTCGGCGCGGGCGACGAGGCCGGTCAAATGCAGGTCGCCGGTCGGCAACAGCCGGGCATGGCCGCCGATCGGGGTGCGGCAGGAGCCGTCGAGTTCGGCCAGCAGCGCGCGTTCGGCGGTGGAGACGGCTTTGGCGTCCGGGTCCTCGATCGCGCTCAGCAGCTCGCACAGCTCCCCGTCGCTTTCGCGCACGGTGATGCCGACGATGCCCTGGCCGGCGGCCGGCACCATCGCCTCGGGGTCGAGCACCACCGAGGCCTTGTCCTCCATGTCCAGCCGCTTCAACCCGGCCAGCGCGAGCAGCGAGGCGGTGCAGTCGCCAGCGGCGAGCTTGGCGAGCCGGGTCTGGACGTTGCCGCGGATCGTGGTGACGCGCAGGTCGGGCCGCGCGTGCAGAAGCTGCGCCTGGCGCCGGACCGAGGACGTGCCGATCACGGCGCCGGCGGGCAGGCAGGCGAACGGGTCGGCCGGATCGATCGGCGCGCAGTGCGGCCCCAGGATCAGCGCGTCGCGCGCATCCTCCCGCTTCAGGGTGCAGGCGAGCACGATGCCGGACGGCAATTCGGTTTCCAGGTCCTTCAGGCTGTGGACCGCGAAATCCACCCGCCCGTCGGCCAGGGCCTCATGAATTTCCTTGGCGAACAGGCCCTTGCCGCCGATATCGGCCAGCTTGCGATCCTGCACGGCGTCGCCGGTGGTGCGGATCGCATGCTCCTCGAACACGTTCATGCCGCGCAGCACGGGGCAGAACCGGGTCAGGAGCTGCAGGAAGAACCGGGTCTGCCAGAGCGCGAGCGGGGAGCCCCGGGTGCCGACGCGCAGCGGCAGGCTGCGGGTATGCGCGGGGACGCGGCCGCCGGCCCGCGCGGGGGCGGCGGGCGATGCGGGGGCGCGCTGCGGCGATGGCATGGCGGCGTTCATCCACGCGTCCTATTACTGCGCCGCGTTTGGCGAAAGATGGGAAAATTACGGATGGGGCCGGTTCTCGGCATCGAGACCTCCTGCGACGAGACGGCGACGGCGCTGCTGGACGCGGATGGGCGCATCCTGGCCGAGACGGTGCTGAGCCAGACGCGCGAGCACGCGGCGTTCGGCGGGGTGGTGCCGGAGATCGCCGCGCGGGCGCATCTGCACTACCTCCCCGACCAGGTCACGGCGCTGCTGGCGCAGGCGGGGCTGGGTGTGCGCGACTTGGGCGGCGTGGCGGCGAGCGGCGGGCCGGGACTGATCGGCGGGCTGATCGTGGGCAGCCTGATGGCCAAGGGCCTCGCGATGGCGGCCGCCCTGCCCTACGTCGCGGTCAACCATCTCGAGGCGCATGCGCTGACCGCGCGGCTGCCCGGCCTGATGCCGGGGGGCGCCGGCTTTCCCTACCTGCTGCTGCTGGTGTCCGGCGGGCATTGCCAGTGCGTCGCGGTGGAAGGCGTGGGGCGGCACGTGCGCCTGGGCGGCACGGTGGACGACGCCGCCGGGGAGGCGTTCGACAAGGTCGCCAAGCTGCTCGGCCTCGGCTGGCCGGGCGGGCCGGCGCTCGAGCGGCTGGCGGCGCGTGGCGATCCGCGCCGGCACGACTTCCCGCGGCCGATGCTGCGGCGGGAGGGGTGCGACTTCAGTTTCTCCGGCCTGAAGACCGCGGTGGCGCAGGTGGTGGCGCGCTATCCGGCGGGTCCGCTGCCGCAGCAGGACGCCGCCGACATCGCCGCGAGCTTCCAGGCCGCGGTGACCGAGGTGCTGGCCGACCGCGCCCGCCATGCCATGGCGATGATGCGCGCCCGCGCGCCCGCGGCCGACCTGCTGGTGGTCGCCGGGGGCGTCGCCGCCAACAGGGCGGTGCGCGCGGCGCTGGAGGAAGCGGCCGCACGGGCGGGGTTCCGGCTGGCCGCGCCGCCGCTGCGGCTGTGCACCGACAACGCGGTGATGGTGGCCTGGACCGGGATCGAGCGGCTGCGGCTGGGCTGGACCAGCCCGCTGGACTTCGCGCCGCGGCCGCGCTGGCCGCTCGACTCCGCCGATCTGCGGCCGGCGGCATGACCGATCCCCGCATGGACGGACGGCGCATGAGGAACCGGCCGTGAACTACCGTCACGGCTTCCACGCCGGCAACTTCGCCGATTGCATGAAGCACGCGCTGCTGGTCTGGCTGGTGCAGGCGCTGCAGCGCAAGCCGGCCCCGCTATTCGTGCTGGACACGCATGCCGGCGCCGGCCGCTACGACCTGACGGACGAACGGGCCCGCCGGACCGGCGAAGCGGAGGCCGGGATCCGCCGTCTGCGCGCCGATCCGCCGGCGGCGCTGGCGCCGTATCTCGCCTCGGTCGCCGCGGCCCTTGCGCTCCCGTCCCGCTCCGCCGGAGGCGAGGGAGACAACGCGTATCCCGGCTCGCCTTCCCTGCTCCGCGCGCTGCTCCGGCCGCAGGATCGGCTCGCCTGCTGCGAACTGCATCCGGAGGAAGCCGCGGCACTGCGGCGGTATTTCGGCCACGATCCGCAGGTGGCGGTGCACCAGCGCGATGCCTGGGAGGCGCTGCGCGGCCTGCTCCCGCCGCGCGAGAAGCGGGGCCTCGTCCTGCTGGATCCGCCGTTCGAGGACCGGCAGGAGTTCGCGCGGCTCGCCACCGGCCTCGCCACCGCGGCCGCGCGGTTTCCGACCGGCGTGCTGGCGGCCTGGTACCCGATCAAGCATCGCGCCCCGGTGCGGGCGTTCCTCGACGCGGTCGGCGAGAGCGGGCTGCGCGACGTGGTCGCGGCGGAGCTGTGGCTGCGCGAGCCGCTCGACCCAGCGCGGCTGAACGGATGCGGGCTGCTGGTGGTCAACCCGCCCTACGGGTTCGAGACCGCCGCCCCTGCCCTGCTGGCAGCGTTGCGGGAGCGGCTGGGCTTCGGCGAGGAGGGCGAAGGCTGGGACCTGGAGCGCATCGCCGATGAATGAGACCGTCGCGGTGCTGGGGGCCGGCGCCTGGGGCACCGCCCTCGCGATCCAGGCGGCGCGGGCGGGCGGCGCGGTCACGCTCTGGGCGCGCGACCCTGGACGCGCCGCAGCCATCGCGCGGACGCGGGAGAACCCGCGCCTGCCGAACCATCCCCTGCCGCCCGAGGTGGCGGTCACGGCCGACCTGCCGGCCGGGGCGGCGCTCACCCTGCTCGCCGTGCCGATGCAGCAGCTCCGCAGCGTGGCGGCGCGGCTGTCCGGCAGCGGACCCCTGGTCGTGTGCGCGAAAGGGGTCGAGACCGGGACCGGCTTGCTGCCGCTCGAGGTGCTGGCCGCGGTGCAGCCGAACCGGCCGGTCATGGTGCTGACCGGACCCAATTTCGCGCATGAGATCGCTGCCGGACTGCCGGCGGCCGCGGTGGTGGCGGGCCCCGACGCGGCGCTGCGGGACCGGGTGGCGGCGCGGTTGGGGACGGCCGCTTTCCGGCTCTACGGCAACGACGACTCGATCGGGGCGCAGATCGGCGGTGCCGCCAAGAACGTGATCGCGATTGCCGCCGGGGCGGTGATCGGCGCCGGTCTCGGCGAGAACGCGCGGGCCGCCCTGATCACCCGTGGCCTCGCCGAACTCGCGCGGCTGGTGGTGGCGCTGGGCGGCAAGGCCGAGACGGTGATGGGGCTGTCCGGTCTCGGCGACCTGCTGCTCACCTGCACCGGACCCGCCAGCCGCAACTTCAGCCTCGGCGTGGCACTGGGCCGGGGCGAGGCGCTGGCGGACATCCTCGCCGCCCGCGACGCCGTGACCGAGGGCGTGACCACCGCCCCTGCGCTGGTGGCGCGGGCCGGCGCGGCCGGGGGCGTGGAGCTGCCGATCTGCGCCGAAGTTGCGGCGCTGCTGGCCGGCCGCACCACGCTCGCCGAGGCGATGGCGGCGCTGCTGTCCCGGCCGCGGCGGGACGAGTAGCCGGCTCCCGTCCCGTCGCCCGCGCGGACCGGCCTCATGCGTCGGGTCGGCGCAGGCCCTGCCAGAGCATGGAGGCGAGCACGTCGTCCCGGCACAGCACGTGGTGGTACAGCGCCGCGGCCACGTGCAGCCCGACCAGCACCAGGATCGCCCAGCCGCCGACCTCGTGCAGCTCCGCCACGAGGCTGCGCAGCGCCGGATCGGGACCGCTCAAGGCCGGCAATCCGAAGCCCAGCAGCGACACCGGGCGGCCGGACAGGTTCACCGCGAGCCAGCCCATCAGCGGCTGGAGCAGCATCATCAGATAGAGCCCGCCCTCGCCGGCCCGCGCCAGGATCCGCTGCCAGGGCGGCATGTGCGCGAGCGCTGGCGTGCCCCCGAGCAGCCGCGCGATCACCCGCGGCAGCACCAGCGCGAGCACCAGCAGCCCGGCATCCATGTGCCAGGACAGCATACCGGTGCGCAGGTCCCCCTTGGGCAGGTCCTCGCGCAGCCAGACCAACGCGAAGGCCAGCCCGATCAGCCCCGCCATCATCCAGTGAAAGGCGCGTGATGCCACGGAATACATGCGATTACCCCCAAATCCCGGGGGCAGGCCCCACCGCGGCGCGGCGGGACCTGCCGGACGATGCGGCGGATCAGTTCGTGCCGGTGGTGGCCGAACCGTTGGCGGGCGCCGCCGCCGCGTGCTCGTGATGCCAATGGCGCTTGCCCTCGGCATGACGCGCATTGCCCAGCGGCACCGCCGTGCCGTTCGCGCGGGTCAGCTCACGCGCCTCCAGGCGGTGGTTGTGCTCCATCTCGCCGGCCACCTTCACCGACTCGCCGACGGTCAGCGCCGGCTTGAACGGGGCATGGCGGCCGAGATCGACCAGCACCTTGCTCCCGTCATCCGCGGCGATCACGATCTGGCGCCCGAACAGCGCGTCCACCTTGCCGGAGATCGTCGCCGCGACGCGCGGCATCGCCTTGTGGGCGGGTCGGGGCTGGGTGGCCTGCGCTGTGCCGGCGGGGGCCTGCGTGGCCGGGGCTTCGCTGGCGGGCATCTGTCCGGTCGTGGCCTGGCCGGCGGCGGGCGTGCCCGCCCCGGTCGGCTGGGCGGGCTGGGCCAGGGCCGCGCCGGCGACCAGCATCGCCGCCATTGCGTAGGGGACCGTCTTGAATGCGCTCACGCTGTTCTCTCCTGTCGCGGCGCCGGACCGACCGGCGCGACGGAACCCAGCCTGCCGCGGGGAAGCTGAACCGAAGCTGAGCCGTCCGTTCAGCCTCGGTTCAGCATCGTGGCATTATCCAGGCGGGATGCGCGCCCGCTGGCCCCTGCTGTTCCTGCCCCTGGTGCTGGGCGCGCCGGCGCCGACCCAGGCCCACGATGCGCGCGGCAACGAGGACGCGCGCTCCGCGCGGGCGGCCCTGCAGGCGGGCGAGATCCGGCCGCTCTCCGAACTGCTCACGACCGTCGAGTCGCGGTATGACGGCCGGGTGATCGAGACGGAGCTGGAACGTGAGCACGGCCGCTGGGTCTACGAGTTCAAGCTGCTCCCGCCGGCTGGCCACCTGTTCATGCTGACCATCGACGCCGCGACCGGACAGGTGATCGGCAGCCGCGGGCCGGTGCGGGAGAAGCGCTGATGCGCGTGCTGGTGGTCGAGGACACCACGGCGCTGGCGGCCCAGCTTCGCGCGGCGCTGGAACAGGCCGACTTCGCCGTCGACCTCGCGCCGGATGGGGAGGAGGCGTCGTTCCTCGGCGAGACCGAACCCTATGACGCCGTGGTGCTGGACCTCGGCCTGCCGAAGCTCGACGGGCTCAGCGTGTTGCGCCGGTGGCGGTCGGCGGGGCGGACCATGCCGGTGCTGGTGCTGACCGCGCGCGGCGGCTGGGCGGAGAAGGTGGAGGGGCTGAACGCCGGCGCCGACGACTACCTCGCCAAGCCGTTCGCCATGGCGGAGTTGATCGCGCGGGTGAAGGCGCTGATCCGCCGCGCCCACGGGCATGCGCGGCCGGAGATCGCCTGCGGACCGCTCAGCATCGACACGGTGCTGAAGCAGGTGACGCTGAATGGGGCGCCGGTGCGGCTGACCACGCTCGAGTTCAACCTGCTCGCCTATCTGGCGCATCGGATCGGCCAGCCCGTCTCCAAGACGGAGCTGACGGAGCATCTGTACGCGCAGGATTTCGACCGCGACTCCAACACGCTGGAGGTCATCGTCGGGCGGCTGCGGCGCAAGCTGGGCGACGGGCTGATCGAGACGATCCGCGGCCAGGGCTACCGGCTGGCCGGCGCCGCGCATGGGTGATGGCGCCCCCGACGGGGCGGCCGCGCGACCGCCGGATCGCGCTTCGGCCGGCGCTGGGGGCGGTTCGCCCGCCGGCCCGACCGAGGCCACGGCGGCGGCGAATGACGGCGATCCGGCGGACTCCGCGCCGGCGGCGGGCACTCCGCGCCAGGGCGGTCGGGTCTGGCTGCCCCGCTCGCTCACGGTGCGGCTCGCGCTGGCGACGGCGCTGTGGGTCGCGGTCGGCCTGGCGGCGGCCTGGGTGCAGGTCTCCGGCCTGGTCGTGCAGCAGCTTCGGGAATCGTTCGATTCGCGCAGCATCGCCCTGCTCGACCAGGTGATCGCGGCGGCGGGCCTGGACGCGAACGGCGACCCGGTGCTGACCCATCCGATCGCCGAACCGCGCTTCGAGCAGCCGCTGTCCGGCACCTATTGGCAGATCACCGCCGCGCCCGACCGGGTCGCGGCCTCCCGCTCGCTCTGGGACCAGCGGCTGCCGGTGGTGCGGGGGCACGGCTTCGCGCTGCAAACCAAGGACGTGGCCGGCCCGCGCCACCAACGCCTGCGCGTGCTGGAGCGCGAGATCGTGCTGCCGGATGCCGCGCAGCCCCTGCATGTGCAGGTGGCGGTCGCGCGGGACGCGCTCGACCGCGAGATCTCATTTCTGCGGCGCTCGCTCGCGATGACGTTCGTGGTGATCGGCATGGGGCTGGTCGCCGTGGTGGTGGCGACGGTGTCGATCGGGCTGCGGCCGCTGCGCCGGTTGCGCCGCGCCGTCGCCAGCCTGCGCAGCGGGCGGCGGACGGAGCTGCGGGTCGCGGTGCCGCGGGAAGTGGAGCCGCTGGTCGCTGAGATCGACGCGCTGGTGCGGCAGAACCGCGCCACCGTGGACCGCGCCCGCAATCACGTGGGCAATCTGGCGCATGCGCTGCGCACCCGGCTCGCGGTGTTGCGCAACGCGCTGGATGGCGGGTCGGCGGCGGATCTCGCGCTGGCCGCTCGTGAGCTCGAAGCGGCGGACCACATCGTGCAGCACCACCTTGCGCGCGCCCGCGCGGCGGCGCTCGCCGGGGCGGCCGGCAGCCGGACCGAGGTGCGGCCGGTGGCCGAGGAGATCGCGGCGGCGCTGCGGCGCCTGCAGGCCGGCAGCACTGTCGCGATCGTGGTGGACGGGCCGGCCACGCTTGCGGTGCGCTGCGAGCGCCAGGACCTGGCCGAGATGATCGGCAACCTGATGGAGAATGCCTGCAAATGGGCGCAGGGACGGGTCGGGCTGCAGATCGCGGCCGCCGCGCCGAACCAGGTCGCCGTCACCGTCACCGATGACGGGCCCGGCCTGCCCGCAGCCCAGCTCGCGGAGGCGCAGGCACGCGGCGCGCGGTTCGACGAGGAGAAGCCGGGATCGGGCCTGGGACTGGCGATCGTCGCCGACCTGGCGCGGCTGTACGACGGCGCGCTCGCGCTGGACCGCGCCGCGGAAGGCGGGCTGCTCGCGCGACTGACGTTGCCCGCCGCCTGACGGGAGGCGGCGGGGGGACGACCCCGCGCCGGTCAGGCGGTTTGCGTCAGCGGTTCACCGCCTGGCGGAACAGGGCGATCGCCTCCTCCACCTGCGCCGCCGAGACGTCCAGGTGCAGGCAGGCGCGGCCGCGATAGGTGTCGGAGATCGAGAACATCACCCCGTGCGGCCGCAGCCGCGCGGCGAGGTCGGCCGCCGTCAGGCCGGTGCCCTCGGTCGAGAAGAACACCAGATTGGTCTCCGGCTCCTCGACCGTGATGCCCTCGATCTGGGCCAGGCCGCGGGCCAGGCTGCGCGCGTTGGCGTGGTCCTCGGCCAGCCGCTCGACATGGTGGTCGAGCGCGTAGGAGCAGGCGGCGGCGTTCATGCCGCCCTGGCGCATCGACCCACCGAGGCGCTGCTTCCAGCGCCACGCCTCGCCGATGAATTCCCGCGAGCCCGCCAGCACGGCGCCCAGCGGCGCGCCAAGCCCCTTGGTGAAGTCGAGCCAGACGGTGTCACAGCCGGCGACGATCTCCGAGGCGGGGACGCCCAGCGCCACGGCCGCGTTCATCAGCCGCGCGCCGTCCATGTGGACGAGCAGCCCGTGCCGATGGGCGACCGCGGCGACCTCGTTCAGCGCCTGCACGCTCCAGACCGTGCCGCCGCCCTTGTTGGCGGTCTGCTCCACCTCGACCAGGCGCTGCGGCGGAGCATAGCGGGAGACCGGGGTGATCGCGGCTTCCAGCGTCTCGGCGGTGAACTGGCCACGCGGTCCCGGCAGGCCACGGACCATGACGCCGGCGATGGCGCCGGGGCCGCCCGCCTCGGCGCCCTGGATATGCGCATCGACATGCGCGAGCACCTCGTCCCCGGGCCGGCAATGGGTGGCGAGCGCCACCTGATTGCACATGGTGCCCGAGGGCAGGAACATCGCCGCTTCCTTGCCCATCAGGGCGGCGGCCTTGTCGCAGAGCGCCCAGACGGAGGGATCGGAACCGCCCTGCTCGTCGCCCATGTCGGCGTCGAGCATCGCCTGCTTCATCGCGCGGGTCGGACGGGTCTGGGTATCGGAATAGAGGTTGATGCGGACCGGAATGGAAAAGTCGAACCGCTTCGGCTCGTAAGACATGCCGCCTGGCTCCTGCTCTGCGTCCGCGGAGTGTAGGCGCGGGCCCGCTGGCGGTCACCCCGGCGCGTGCGGGTGCGGAGTGGGGACGCGGCCGCTCCGACGTCATGGCTGGAAGTCGTGCCGGCCATCCCCGAGGCAGGGTGCTGGTGGGGATGGCCGGGACAAGCCCGGCCATGACGTAAAAGGGACAGCCCCGGCCCGAATGGGCGACCGGCCCGGCCGGCAGCGTCGCGCTTCGGTTAGGCGTCGATCAGGCTCACATGCGCGGCGACGATGCGCCACCCTTCCGGCATCCGCACCCAGGTCTGCATCTGCCGCCCGACCTTGCCGGGCACGGTCGGGCGTTCGAACAAGGTGGAGGCGGTCGCGCAGTCGCGCCCGTAGGTGGTGATCACCGTGCGGAAGATGCGCCGCTCCAGCCCCACCGGGGAGCGGGCGGCGCGGAACCGGCCGATCTCCTCATGCCCGTACAGGTTCTCGGCGATGCCGTAGCGGATGGTGTGCGGATCGGCCCAGAACAGCGCCTGCAAGGTCTCGACGTCGTTGCTGGTGAGCGCCGCCTCGTAGCGGGCGAAGGCGGCCTCGACCTCGGCCTTCACCGCGGGAATGTCGATCTCCATCAGGCAAGCTCCTCGAGCGGTGACGGCCGCGCTTGCACGACGCCCTGCTGCTCGAGGGCGTGGGCGAGGCGCAGCGCGATGTCCTCCCGCCAGGCGGGGGCGATGATCTGCACGCCGATCGGCAGGCCGGTCGCGGGGAAGACCGGCACGGTCACCACCGGCAGGCCGATGAACGAGATCGGCTGGGTATACACTCCAATATTCGGGCGCAGCGGCTGTTCCTGCCCATTGAGCACGAACGTCTTCTGGCCGATCAGCGGCGCGGTGCACGGCGTGGCGGGGGCGAGGATCGCGTCCACCTCCTGGAACAGGCCACGCAGCGCGGCGCGGAACCAGCGGCGGAACTTCTGTGCCTGGGTCACCGCGACCGCGGGCACCAGCGCGCCGGCGATCAGCCGGTCGCGCACGTCGGGGTCGAAATCCTGCGGCCGCTTGCGCAGGCGCTCCAGATGCAGCGCCGCGCCCTCGGTGGTGGTGATCACATAGGCCGCCGCGCGGGCGCTTGCGGCATCGGGCAGCGTGACGGTGCGGGTCGCCTGCAGCGCGGCGGCAACGCGGTGGAGCGCGTCGAGCGCCTCGGGCGCGGCGCCCTCCTGGAAGTAGCCGCCCGCGACCGCGACGCGCAGCCCCGCTTCTCCTTGCTCCAGCGCCGGGATGGCGGGATCGGGCGCGCGATCGACGCAGACCGGATCGGCCGGATCGGGCCCCTGCATCGCATCGTAGGCTAAGGCGAGGTCGCGCACGGAGCGCGCGAACGGGCCGAGATGGTCGAGGCTGGACACGAAGGGGAAGCTGCCGGCACGCGACAGCCGGCCATAGGTCGGCTTCAGGCCGAAGATGCCGCAGAACGAGGCGGGCACGCGGATGGAGCCGTTGGTGTCGGAGCCGAGCGCCAGCGGCACCAAGCCGCCGCCGACCGCCGCCCCGGACCCGCCCGACGACCCGCCGCTCATGCGCGCAAGGTCGTGCGGATTGCGCGACGCGCCGTCATGCGCGTTCTCGCCGGTGAAGTCGTAGGCGTATTCGCCCATGTTCAGCGCGCCCACCAGGATCGCGCCGGCGGACTCCAACCGGCGCACCAGGGTGGCGTCGGCGGTGGCCGGCGGGTGGTCGCGGTTGATGCGCGATCCGGCGCGGGTGGGCAGGCCGGCCACGTCGATCAGGTTCTTGACCGCGAAAGGCACGCCGGCGAGCGGGCCCAGCGCCTGGCCGCGGGCGCGTGCCGCGTCCACCAGGGCGGCCTGGGCGCGGGCACGCTCGGCGGTCACGTCGGTGAAGGCGCAGAGCTTCGGGTCGAGACGCTCGATCCGCGCGAGGGTCGCCTCGATCACCGCGACGGCGGATTGCGCGCCGCGCGCGACTTCGGCCGCCAGGGCGGCGGCGCCAGGACGGCTCACGCGACGAAGACCGGCGCGGGATCGGCCTCGTCCGGCAGCGGCGCCCCGAGAACGGTGGCGGCGTGGCGGAGGGAGATGCCGAGATGCAGGCGGATGGCGGGCAGCCACTCGGGTTGCACGTGCAGGCCCAGGGTCTCGGTGCCGGCCGCGATCAGGTGATCGAGCCGTTCGTCGTCGGTCATGCGCAGTCTCCCCGTTCGGGACGGGGGCGATGGTAGACGGGCCGCCGCCGGCTCGTCACCCGTCGGCGACGCTCTCCGCGACGGAATCGGCGCACGGGGCGGGCGCGTAGGGGCGGAAGCCGCCGCGCCAGGCGGGCGGCAGATGCTGCAGCAGCGGCGCCAGCGTGAGCGCGGCGAGCCGGCGCGGCGTCGGCGCGAGGGCGACCGACTGGCGCAGCCAGCCCATCCCGTCGGCGCGGCGACCGTGCCGGATCAGTTCCCGCCCGATCACCCAGCGCGCCTCCGCGTCGGCGCGATGGGCGAGGCGCGCGCGCCGGTCCGCCGACATCTGCGCGGCGAGCGCCGGATTGCCGTAGATGACGTCGAGGCAGCGCCGATAGGCTGCCGGATCGGTGGCGAGGCGCGCATAGGCGCCGTCGGGGCGCTGCCGCACCTGCAGGACCGGGTATCGGGCGGGCACCGCGACGAACTGACCGCGCAGGCCGATGCGCACCCAGAACTCCCAGTCCTCCCCGAAGCGCAAGGTGGGGTCGAAGCCGCCGGCGGCCTGCACCGCCTCGGCGCGGAGCAGCACGTGGCCGCCATTGACGAAGCAGTTCCGGTGCAGCAGGGCGGCCAGCAGGTCGCCGCCACGGGGGCGCCGGGTCCGGCGGGCCGGGCCGGTGCCGCCGGCGAAGCGATAGGCTCCGACCGCGGCGGCGGCCCAGGGGCAGGATTCGAGCGTGCTCGCGAGCAGGTCGAGCGCATGCGGCGTCAGCCGGTCGTCGGCGTCGAGGAACAGATAGGCCTCGGCCGGGAGCGTGCGCAGGCCGTGGTTGCGGGCGGCGGAGACGCCCCCATGCGCCTGGCGGACGAGGCTGACGCGCGCATCCGCAACGGCCTCGACCCGGTCGGCGGTGCCGTCGGTCGAGCCATCGTCGACCACGACCATGCGCCAGTCGGGATGGCTTTGCGCCTGGACGGAGGCGATCGTGGCCTCGATCGTCTCGGACGCGTTGTAGGCGGGGGTGACGATCCCGATCAGCATGCGCGCCTACGCCCACGGCCTGGGGGGCGCAGCTTGCGTCGGGGCGGGTGCAGGGGGGGTTAACGGGAGTGGGAGGCGCGGCGGGGGGATGGAGCCCGCGGGCGTGCGAGGAGAAACGCGCGGCGGGGCCGTCCAGCGAGAGGCATACGGCGGCAGGCGTGCGGCAAGGGAGAATCGGCGGCGGGAATGGAGCCCAGGGGATGTGCGGCAGCGGACGTGCGGTGGGAGGCGTGCGGCGCGGTCCGGGACGACCACACCCGTCATGGCCGGCCTTGAGCCGGCCATCCCCGCCACGCGATGCCGGTGAACAACCGGATCAGCCAGCCCTGGGGCAAGACATGGCACTTGGATGAGGCCTCCGTCACGACGCGAAGTCGGTGCCCGTGGGGATGGCCGGGTCGAGCCCGGCCATGACGGGTGGGTCGGGAGGCGACGGGAGGTCGGAGGCGGACGGGGCCTGGTCGCGCCTTGCCCCGCCTCGATCGCCCTGCCTTAGTCGCCCTGCCTCACTCGCCCCGCCTCTCTCGCCCTGCCGCGCTCAGTCGCGCCCCGCCTCGCCTAGTCAGACGAGGGTCAGGCCTGGGCCTTCGTCGCGACGCCCTTCTCGGAGAGCATCGTCTCCAGCTCGCCCGACTGGAACATCTCGGTCACGATGTCGCAGCCGCCGACGAACTCGCCCTTGACGTAGAGCTGCGGGATGGTCGGCCAGTTGGAGAACTGCTTGACGCCCTCGCGCAGCTCCATGTCCTCCAGCACGTTGGCCGACTGGAACGGCACGCCGACATGCGACAGGATCTGCACCACGCGAGCGGAAAAGCCGCATTGCGGGAACAGCGGGGTGCCCTTCATGTAGAGGAACACGTCGTTCCCCTCGATATCGCCCTTGATGCGGTCGAAAACGGTGTCGGCCATCGTGTGGACTCCTGACGGTTACGGTGCCGCGGTCTGCAGCGCGAGGGCATGGAGCTCACCGCCCATCCGCCCGCGCAGCGCCGCGTAGACAATCTGATGCTGCTTCACCCGCGACAGCCCTCGGAACTGCTCCGAGACCACCGTCGCGGCGTAGTGGTCGCCGTCGCCGGCGAGATCTTCCACGGTCACGCGGGCGTCTGGGAGCGCCGCCTTGATCAGCGCCTCGATCTCGCTCGCCGCCATCGCCATCCGCGTCTATCTCCCTGTTGCGCGCCGCTCAGCCGCCTTCCATCCAGGCGGGAAAGAAGCGCTCGTGCGCGTCGCGCAAAGCCTTGACCGATATTGTGCCGCCATCGGGGAGTGTCAAATCCTGCCCGCCCGAGGTGGCGATCCGCATCGCCGGCACGCTGGCGACCTCGGCGGCGCGGATGAACGCGGCGCCGTCGGGAACCGCGACCAGATAGCGGCCCTGATCCTCCCCGAACCAGAAGGCGTGGCCGGGAATGTCGCGCGGATGGGTGGCGAGCCGCGCGCCCACGCCGCTCGCGATGCACATCTCGGCAATCGCCACCAGCACGCCGCCGTCGGAGACGTCGTGGCAGGCGCGGACGGTGCCGGCCAGGATCTGGTTGCGCACGAAGTCGCCCACCGCGCGTTCGGCCGCGAGGTCGACCGGCGGCGGCGCCCCATCCTCCCGCCCGGCGATCTCGCGCAGCCAGAGCGACTGGCCGATCCAGCCCTTGGTGGTGCCGAGCAGGACGAGGTCGAGCCAGGGCGGGAGCGCGAGGCCGACCGCCTGGGCGGCGTCCTCCAGCACGCCGAGGCCGCCGATCGCCGGCGTGGGCAGGATGCCGCGCCCCTCCGTCTCGTTGTAGAGCGAGACGTTGCCCGACACGACCGGGAAGTCGAGCGCCTCGCAGGCGGCGGCCATGCCGCGGATCGCGGCGGCGAACTGACCCATGATCTCCGGCTTCTCGGGATTGCCGAAATTCATGTTGTCGGTGATGGCGAGCGGGCGGGCGCCCACCGCGGTCAGGTTGCGCCAGGCCTCGGCGACCGCCTGCATGCCGCCCGCTTCCGGGTCGGCGGCGCAGTAGCGCGGGGTGCAGTCGGTGGTGAGGGCAATGGCACGCTTCAGCCCCTCGAGCTTCACCACCGCGGCGTCGGCGGCGCCGGGGCGCTTCACCGTCTGGCCACCCACGCTGCTGTCGTACTGGTCCCAGACCCAGCGGCGGGAGCACAGGTCCGGGCAGGCGATCAGCGTCTGCAGCGCGCGGGTCAGGCCGACCCGGTCCTCGATGCGGGCCGGGTTCAGCTTCTCGCCCTTCGGCGTCTCGGCGGTCGGCCGGTGGTAGAGCGGCGCCTGGTCGGCCAGCGGCGCGAGCGGGATGTCGGCCTCGATGCGGCCCTGGTGCTTGACGGTGATCCGGCCGGTATCGGTCAGGTGACCGATCACCGCGAAGTCGAGATCCCATTTCTCGAAGATGGCGCGCGCCACGTCTTCCCGGTCGGGGCGCAGCACCATCAGCATGCGCTCCTGGCTCTCGGACAGCATGAACTCATAGGCGCTCATGCCGGTCTCGCGCGCCGGGACCTGGTCGATGTCGAGCTCGATGCCGACGCCGCCCTTGCCGGCCATCTCGACCGAGGAGCTGGTCAGGCCGGCGGCCCCCATGTCCTGGATCGCGACGATGGCGTCGGTCGCCATCAGCTCGAGACAGGCCTCAATCAGCAGCTTCTCGGTGAACGGGTCGCCCACCTGGACAGTCGGCCGCTTCTCCTCCGAGTCGGCGCCGAACTCGGCGGAGGCCATGGTGGCGCCATGGATGCCGTCGCGCCCGGTCTTGGAGCCGACATAGACCACGGGGTTGCCGATCCCGGCCGCGGCCGAGAGGAAGATGCGGTCCTTCGAGGCGATGCCGACGGTCATGGCATTGACCAGCGGATTGCCGTCATAGGCGCGGTGGAAGTTGATCTCCCCGCCCACGGTCGGCACGCCGACGCAGTTGCCGTAGCCGCCGATGCCGCGCACCACGCCGTCGACCACGCGCTTCGTGCGCGGGTTCTCCGGCCGGCCGAAGCGCAGCGCGTTCAGGTTGGCGACCGGGCGCGCGCCCATGGTGAACACGTCGCGCAGGATGCCGCCGACGCCGGTCGCCGCGCCCTGGTAGGGCTCGATGAAACTCGGGTGGTTGTGGCTCTCCATCTTGAAGACGGCGGCGAGCCCGTCGCCGATATCGACCACGCCGGCGTTCTCACCGGGCCCGTGGATCACCCAGGGCGCCTTGGTCGGCAGTTGCTTCAGCCAGACGCGGGAGGATTTGTAGGAGCAGTGCTCCGACCACATCACCGAGAAGATGCCGAGTTCGGTGAAGGAGGGCGTGCGTCCCATGATCTCGAGGACGCGGCCGTATTCCTCGGCGGAGAGGCCGAACTCGCGGGCGAGTTGCTGGTTGACCTCGCGGGCCATCACGCGGCCGCCAGCGCGTCGAACAGCGGCTTGCCGTCGGCGCCGCCCATCAGCGGATCCACCAGATCCTCGGGATGCGGCATCAGGCCCAGCACCCGGAGGTTGGGGGTGTAGATGCCGGCGATCGACCGGACGGAGCCGTTCAGGTTGGCCTCCGGCGTGACCTCGCCCTGGGGCGTCGCGTAGCGGAAGGCGACCAGCCCCTCCCCTTCCAGCCGATCGAGCGTGGCGTCGTCGGCGAAATAGTTGCCGTCGCCATGCGCCATGACGGCGCGGAAGGTCTGGTTGCGCTGGTAGCGGCTGGCGAACACGGTATCGCTGCGCTCCACGCGGAGATGGCAGTCCATGGACAGGAAGCGCAGCGAGGCGTTGCGCAGCAGCGCGCCCGGCAGCAATCCGGCCTCGACCAGGATCTGGAACCCGTTGCAGACCCCCAGCACGTAGCCGCCGCGCGCGGCGTGGTCGTGCACCGCCTGCATCACGGGGGAGCGGGCGGCCATGGCGCCGCAGCGCAGGTAGTCGCCGAAGGAGAAGCCGCCGGGGATCACCACGAGGTCGAGGCCGGAGAGGTCGGTCTCCTTGTGCCAGACCATGCGCGGGGCCTCGCCGCTGGACTGTGCCAGGGCGATGGCCATGTCGCGCTCGCGGTTGATGCCGGGGAAGATGACGATGCCGGCTTTCATGTCAGGCGGTCCTCGATTGAGGGCTGAGGGCGGAAAGAGGCAGCGGGGGCGTGCCATACCGTCACGCCCGGAAGGTTTGGCGGGGTGGGCGCAGGCACCGCCCTCACGGTCATGGCCGGGCCTGACCCGGCCATCCTCACCAGCACCGGTGCCGCAAAGGATGGCCGGGTCGAGCCCGGCCATGACGGATGGAGCGGCGGCGTGGGCACCCCCGCCGGCGCCGCCCCGGAGCAAAGGCGTGCGGCCCGCCGGCTACCCATCCAGGCTCACCCGGAAGCTCTCGATCACCGTGTTGGCCAGCAGCTTGCGGGCCATCTCCTCGGCGGCGGCGCGGGCGCGGTCGGGGTCGGTCTCGGCCAGCTCCAGCTCGATCACCTTCCCGGCGCGGACATCCTCCACGCCCTTGAAGCCCAGCGTCCCAAGGGCGTGCGCAATCGCCTTGCCCTGCGGGTCCAGCACGCCCGCCTTCAACATCACGGTCACGGTCGCCTTCACTGCATCGTCTCCGGGCCTTTGAGGTCGCGCATGCCGGCCTCGGGCAGGATGCCCAGGCGCTTCGCCACTTCCTGGTACGCCTCCTCGACCTTGCCGAGGTCGCGGCGGAAGCGGTCCTTGTCCATCTTCTCGTTCGTCTTGCTGTCCCACAACCGGCAATTGTCCGGACTGATCTCGTCGGCCAGCACGATCCGCATCTCGTCGTTTTCCCACAAGCGGCCGTATTCCAGCTTGAAGTCGACCAGCGAGATGCCGACCCCCAGGAACAGGCCGGTCAGGAAGTCGTTGATCCGCAGGGTCAGCGCGACGATGTCGTCCATGTCGGCGGTGTTGGCCCAGCCGAAGCAGGTGATGTGCTCCTCGGACACCAGCGGGTCGTTCAGCGCGTCGTTCTTATAGTAGTACTCGATGATCGAGCGCGGCAGCCGCGTGCCCTCCGGGATGCCCAGCCGCTGCGACAGGCTGCCGGCGGCGACGTTGCGCACCACGATCTCGAGCGGGATGATCTCGACTTCCCGGATCAACTGCTCACGCATGTTGAGGCGCCGGACGAAATGGGTCGGGATGCCGATCTCGGCGAGCCGCATCATAAGGTACTCGCTGATGCGGTTGTTCAGCACCCCCTTGCCGGTGATGATGCCCTTCTTCTGGGCATTGAACGCGGTGGCGTCGTCCTTGAAATACTGCACGAGCGTGCCGGGCTCCGGCCCCTCGAACAGGATCTTGGCTTTGCCTTCGTACAACTGACGGCGGCGGGCCATCGCGGTTCCCCTAGAGCGTGATGAGCGGAGGCGTCCCTGCCGAAGCCGTGACTCACGCGATCAAATCGAAGCCTGCGAGGCGCCGGCGAAGCCAAGCATGGCCGGACACCCCCACGCGCCGCCCATGCGGACGGCCGGGGCGGTATAGCAGCGGTGCCCCCCCGGGCAAAGCGAGCGCGCACGCCGCGCGGACAGGGGAGCCTCCCGCCCGCTACACGGCGGTGAACGGCGTCTCTCCTGGCCGGCCGGGAGCGAACAGCCACACCGGCGGCCCCTCGGCCGGCAGCGCCAGCAAGCTGCTGCACACCGTGCCGAACCCGCCCCGCGGCGCGATATCGAGCTGCTCCTGCAGCCCGCCGGACCGGTCGCCCAGCAGGCGCGGCCACGTCTTCCAGTCCCCCGGCTCCGGTGCCGCCGCGGCGGCGAAGCGCGGCAGATGGCGCGCGATGCGCGGGCTTTCGAGATCGTTCGGGTCGTGCGCGGTCACCACCGACAGGCTCGCCGGCAGCGGCTGCACTTCCGGGCGGCCAAACCCGGTGCCGCGCACGAAATACGCGCCCGCGCGGTCGGCCACCACCAGGTTGAAGCCGCGCCACTCCGCCGCGTCGAGCGCGCCGATCGCCGCCGCCCCGGCCGCCGCGCTGCCCCGGCTCACCGCCCAGAGCGGCAGGTCGCCCCGGCTGCGCTTGCCGGCGAGCGGGCCCAGCGTGCCGGGCCGGTTCAGCACCGCGGCGGCGACGCCGTCGGTCCGGTGCAGCGCCATCCAGGTGCCGCCCGCGCTACGGTCCCGCCCGCCGATCACCCCGGGGTGATCGGGCCACCATGCGCCGGGCGAATCCCAGGCACGGGCGAGCTGCTCGTCACGATTGGCGGCGATCGTCACCGGCCAGGCATGGCCGGGCCGGACCAGGACGACGACCGTGCACACGAGTCAGGCGATGGAGGAGTTGAACGCGCCGCCATCGAGCAGCAGGTTGTGCCCGACGATGAAGCCGATCTTGGCGGAGCAGAGGAAGGCGCAGGCATCGCCGAACTCCGCCGGATCGCCGACCCGGCCGGTGGGGGTCGCCTTGGCGCGTTCGGCGATCACCTCGTCCACCGGCACGTTGCGCTTGCCGGCCTCATGGGCCGCGCCGCTGCGCAGCCGATCGGTCAGGAACGGGCCGGGCAGCAGGTTGTTGATCAGCACGTTGTGGCGCGCGACCTGTCGGGCGAGGCCGGCGACGAAGCCGGTGAGCCCGGCGCGGGCGCCGTTGCTCATGCCGAGCACCGGGATCGGCGACTTCACCGAGGCCGAGGTGATGTTGACGATGCGGCCGAACTTGCGCTCGCACATGCCGTCAACCACGGCTTTGATCAGGAAGATCGGCGCCAGCATGTTGGCATCAATCGCCTTGATCCAGTCCTCGCGCTCCCAGTCACGGAAGTCGCCGGGCGGCGGGCCGCCGGCATTGTTCACCAGGATGTCGGGCGCCGGGCAGGCGGCGAGTGCCGCGGCGCGGCCGGCTTCGGTCGAGATGTCGCCGGCGACGGGCGTGACCTTCACGCCGGTCTCCTTGCTGATCTCGGCGGCGGTCTTCTCGAGCTCGCTTGCGGTGCGGGCGGTGATCACCAGTTCCACGCCCTCCCGCGCCAGCGACAGCGCGCAGGCACGACCGAGCCCCTTGCTGGCCGCGCAGACGATGGCTTTCTTGCCCTTGAGACCCAGGTCCATGACACCCTCCCACAGCTTCGTCGGGTTGTATCTGGCCTGCCGGGAGCAGGGTCAAGCGCGGGCCTGCGAGGCGGCGGGGGGAGTGGCGGCGGCGATGTGCACTCGGGCATTCCCGCGCCCGGCGGATCGGCAGTGATACGTAACGAAAAGACCCTCATGGCAGCGACGCGCTCGATTCGAGGGTGAAATGTTCGCGCACGTTCGCGCCCGTTTGCCGCGACGCCGACGGTGTGAAAGGGGATATCCGGGGGTGGCCGTCGGCGGCCGCCTGGTGCGCCCGGCAGGACTCGAACCTGCAACCAAGCGGTTATGAGCCGCCAGCTCTGACCAATTGAGCTACGGGCGCGCCGGATCCGCGGAGAACGCCTCAGAAGCTCACCCGGCGTCAACCCAGGCGAGGTCGACCAGCGCTCCGTCGCGTCGTAACTGGCCGATCCGCGCCCGGCCGCGTGCCGCGCCCCGGTTCTTTCCACATGCTGCTGCATGCGAGGTTTTCATTATGCGCGAATTGCTTAGGCAGAATTGCTAACGCGTTGCGCTTCTGGCATAGCAAGTTCGACGTCCAACCGAAGCCGTTCAAGGCGATTCGGCGTGCCAAGAACGGCGATTGCTTCACAGAGGAACACCTCGGATGCAACTGGCCCATTACGTGGTCATCGCCTGCGGCTTGCTGGCGTTGGTCTACGGCCTGATCACCAGCCGTCAAGTTCTCGCCGCGGATGCCGGTTCGGCCCGCATGCAGGAAATCTCCGGTGCCGTGCAGGAAGGCGCACGGGCCTATCTCAATCGCCAATACACGACGATCGGTATCGTCGGCCTCGTCATCCTGGTCCTGCTGGGCCTGATCCTCGGCATCCACACCGCGATCGGCTTCGTCATTGGCGCCGTGCTCTCGGCGGCGGCCGGCTATATCGGCATGAACGTGTCGGTCCGCTCCAACGTCCGCACCGCGCAGGCGGCGCGCAACGGGCTTGCCGCCGGGCTCGACGTCGCCTTCAAGGCAGGCGCGATCACCGGCATGCTGGTCGTCGGGCTCGGCCTGCTGGGCGTCGCCGGCTACTACTTCATCCTCCGCTCGAGCTACGGGCCCGATATCACCGACGACCAGCTCCGCCACGTGCTGGAGGCGATGGTCGCGCTGGGCTTCGGCGGCTCGCTGATCTCCATCTTCGCGCGTCTGGGCGGCGGCATCTTCACCAAGGGCGCCGACGTGGGCGCCGACCTGGTGGGCAAGGTCGAGGCCGGCATCCCCGAGGATGACCCCCGCAACCCCGCCGTGATCGCCGACAACGTGGGCGACAACGTGGGTGACTGCGCCGGCATGGCGGCCGACCTGTTCGAGACCTACGCGGTCACGATCGTCGCCACCATGCTGCTGGCCGGCATCTTCTTCAGCGGTGCCACGCGCGACGCGCTGCTGCTGCTGCCGCTGGGGATCGGCGGCATCTGCATCCTGACCTCCATCGTCGGCACCTATTTCGTGAAACTCGGCCCCGACAACGGGATCATGAAGGCGCTGTACAAGGGGCTGATCGTCACCGGCCTGCTGTCGATCCTGGGCGTCGCGATCATCATCGGCTGGTTCATCGGCTTCGGCACCCCGCTCGCCATGACCGGCGGCGGCTCGACGACCGGCTTCGCCCTGTTCGTCTGCGCCCTCGTCGGCCTGGTGGTGACCGGAGCAATCGTGTGGATCACCGAATACTACACGGCGACCGAATACCGCCCTGTGCGCTCGATCGCGCAGAGCTCCACCACCGGCCACGGCACCAACGTGATCCAGGGCCTCGCGGTGTCGATGGAAGCGACGGCGCTGCCCGTGATCGTCATCTCGATCGGCATCATCGTCACCTACATGGTGGCGGGCCTGTTCGGGATCGCGGTCGCCGCCACCACGATGCTGTCGCTCGCCGGCATGATCGTGGCGCTCGACGCCTACGGCCCGGTGACCGACAATGCCGGCGGCATCGCCGAGATGGCCGACCTGCCCAAGGACGTGCGCGTGACCACCGATGCGCTGGACGCGGTGGGCAACACCACCAAGGCGGTGACGAAGGGCTACGCGATCGGATCGGCGGGCCTCGCCTCGCTGGTGCTGTTCGCCGCCTACACCCAGGACCTGACGCACTACTTCCCGACGCTGAAGGTCGACTTCGCGCTGCAGAACCCGTTCGTCGTGGTCGGGCTCTTCATCGGCGGCCTGCTGCCCTATCTGTTCGGGGCGATGGGCATGACCGCGGTCGGCCGCGCCGCCGGGTCGGTGGTGGTGGAAGTCCGCCGCCAGTTCCGCGAGATCAGCGGGATCATGGAGGGCACCGCCAAGCCGGAATACGGCAAGGCCGTCGACCTGCTGACCAAGGCCGCGATCAAGGAGATGATCGCGCCGTCCCTGCTGCCGGTGCTGGCGCCGATCGTGCTGTGGATCGTGATCGACATCATCGCCGGCCAGGCGGCTGCCTTCGCCTCGCTGGGCGCGATGCTGCTGGGCACGATCGTGACGGGGCTGTTCGTCGCGATTTCGATGACCTCGGGCGGCGGCGCCTGGGACAATGCCAAGAAATACATCGAGGAAGGCAACCACGGCGGCAAGGGCTCCGACGCCCACAAGGCGGCGGTGACCGGCGACACGGTCGGCGACCCGTACAAGGACACGGCGGGGCCGGCGGTGAACCCGATGATCAAGATCACCAACATCGTGGCGCTGCTGCTGCTCGCGATCCTGGCTGGCTGGCTGCACTGAGACGACCCTGGGTGCGGCGGGCAAGGGCGGCGGCGTGCCGCCCGGGTCCGCCGCATCGGGACATCGTACCGCCCGCCCCTCTCGTCGTCTCTTCCCCCTCCTCGTCCCTTCCCCCCTCCTCGTCCCTTCCCCCCTCGTCGTCCCGCCCGCCTTCCTTCGCCCGGGCGCCCGTCCGTCGTCCCGGCCCCTCCGTCATCCGCGGGCGTCGACCCGCGGATCCCCCACGGCACGTTCGTCGGGGTGGGATGACCGGGGCGAGCCCGGCCATGACGGAAGGGGTGGGGTGGGACGGGCCGGTGTATCGAGGCGGGCCGCTGCGTGGGGGCGGGCCGGTGCGAGGGGCCGGGCGAGCGGGCCGGCGCGAATGCCCCCTCGACTCCAGCCATGACGTGAATACCTGCCCTGCCCTGCCCCCCGGCGCCGGTCAGATCAGGTCGGTCGCCTCGACCGCGGCGACGTCGAGCAGCCGCTCGATCACCTCGGGCTCCTGCGCCCCGGCAATCGCATGCCGCCCCGAGACCACGAAGCACGGCACCCCGTTGATCCCCAGCCGGTGCGCGCGAAGATTGTCCGCATGCACCGAATCCGCCTCCTCCTCGGAGGCGAGGAACCGCCGGACCGGCAGCGGATCCAGCCCACAGGCGGCGGCGATCGCGGCCAGCACGGCATGGTCGCCGATGTCGTGCCCGTCGGTGAAATGCGCCGAGAACAACGCTTCCACCATCGCATCCGCGCGCCCGACCCGCGCCGCGAACCGCACCAGCCGGTGCGCATCGACCGAGGACGGGGTCCGCCGGATCCGGTCGAAACGGAACAGCATGCCCTCGGCGCGGCCGATCTCGGCGATCGAGCTGTAGAGCCGGCGAGCCCGATCCTCCCCCCCGAACTTGCGGATGACGTAGTCCGGCCGGGACATTCCCCCGCGCGGCATGTCCGGATTGAGCAGGAACGGCCGCCAGGTGAGCTCGTACAGCAGGTCGGGCCGCCGCCGCAGGGTGCGCATCAGACGGCGGACACCCAGGTAGCACCAGGGACAGACGAGATCATGCACGATCTCGATCGCCAGCCGGGCCTTCGGCGGTGCCAGGACGTTCACGTCCTGATCCTGGCGCGGCAGCGGCCCGATGTCACGCGGATATCATGCTTTCCGGCCGGCGCTTCCCCAACCACGCCGACGGGTGCAGCATCCGGGACGAAGAGCCGATCGGAGCGACCATGGACCAAGCCCTCGCCGACACCCTGACGCAATGGCGGCGACACCTGCACGCCCATCCCGAAGTTACGCTGCACGAGGCCGAAACCGCGCGCTTCGTCCAGGCACGGCTGCAGGAACTCGGGATCCCGTTCGTCGCCGGGGTCGGCGGCCATGGCGTGGTGGCGACGCTGAGCCGCGGCAGCTCCAACCGCAGCGTGGGGCTGCGCGCCGACATGGACGCGCTGCCGATCGTCGAAACCTCCGGCGTGCCGCATGCCTCCACCAACCCCGGCGTCATGCATGCCTGCGGCCATGACGGCCACACCACCTCCCTGCTCGGGGCCGCCGCGCTGCTCGCACGCGACCCGTCCTGGACCGGCACGGTGCAGTTCGTGTTCCAGCCCGCCGAGGAAGGCGGCGGCGGTGCCAAGTCGATGATCGCGGACGGGCTGTTCGAGCGGTTTCCGATGGAGGCGATCTTCGGCTACCACAACTGGCCGGGGCTCGAGGCCGGCACCGTCGCGGTGCACGACAGCGCCGTCATGGCGTCGGGCTCGCGGATCGAAATCGTGGTGAAGGGTCATTCCGGCCACGCCGCCCTGCCCCACATGACGCGCGACCCGATGATCGCCGCCGCCCATCTGCTGCTCGCGCTGCAGACGATCGTCTCCCGCAACGTGGACCCGCTGGATAGCGCGGTGATCTCGATGGCGACGATCCAGGCCGGCACGGCGGCGAACCAGATCCCCGGCGAGGCGGTGATGCGCGGCACCATGCGCACCTTGCGGGAGGCGGTGCGCGACCAGGTCGAGGAGGCGATCGCGCGGGTTGCGGCGGGTGTCGCCCAGACCTTCGGCGTGCAGATCGAGACGCGGATCCCGCGCGGCAACCTGGTGACCGCGAACACGCCGGCGGAGCGCGACATGGCGGCCGAGGCGGTGCTGGCGGCCGGCCTGCCGCTGCGCCGCGACATGCAGGCGGCGATGACCGGGGAGGACTTCTCCTGGTTCCTCGCGGAGCGGCCCGGTGCGTTCGTATGGATCGGCAACGGGCCAGCCGAGGGCGGGCGCGAGCTGCACAACTCCAACTACGACTTCAACGACGCGATCCTGCCCGCCGCCAGCGGCTTCCTGGCGGGGGTCGCGAAACGGGCACTGGGAGGCTAGGACCGCCTCTCCCCGCCCGTGTCATGGCCGCGTGTCACAGCGCGTGTCATGGTCGGGCGCATCGCGCCCCCGTGTCATGGCCGCGTGTCGCGGCACGTGTCATGCCGGGCGCATCGCCCCCGTGTCATGGCCGGGCTTGGCCCGGCCACCCACGACTTCATACCCCCTGGCCGGCGAGGCCTCCCCGGTTCACACCGAGAACCCCCCACACTCAAGCGGTGCGGGCCGCGCGCCCGCCCGCACCGAGCCCCAGGGACACGTCGCCCCTCACACCACCCCGTCCGACCGCAGCGCCGCAATGGCCCGCTCGTCGTAGCCCAACTCGCCCAGGATCGCGTCCGTGTGGGCCCCGAGCGGCGGGGCGAGCGTGTCGAGCTTGCCGCCGCCATGGGCGAGCTTGAACCCCGATCCCATCAGCCGCATCGGCCCATACGGGCTCTCGACCGTCTGCAGCACGTCGCGCGCGGCGATCTGCGGGTGGTCGATGATCTCCTCGACCGTCCAGATGCTCGCACTCGGTGCCCCGGCGGCGTTCAGCCGCTTCTCCCAGGATTTCGCATCGTCGGAGGCGAGCGCCTTCTCGATGATCTCCCGCAGCGCCGCCTCGTTCTCCTTGCGGGTGAACCAGTCGGCGAAGCGGGGGTCGTCGAACACCTCCGTGCAGCCCAGCGTGGTGATCAGCGCGCGGAACTGCTTTTCGTCGTTCACCGCCAGCAGCAGGTGGCTGTCCTTCGCCTTGAACAGGTTCGCCGTCACCTTGCGGCTGATCGCCTGGTTGCCGAACTGCTCCTGCCGATGCCCGGCGACGGTGAAATCGGCGACCTGGGTGGACAGGAAGGCGAGGCTCGCCTCCAGCATCGACACGTCGATGAACTGCCCCTGCCCCGTATGCGTCCGCTGGAACAGGGCGGAGGACACCGCGAACGCCGCCGTCATGCCGGACAGCACGTCACAGACCGCGAAGCCGGCGCGGGTCGGCCCCATCTCCTTGTGGCCGGTGATCGCCATGATCCCGGACATCGCCTGGATCTTGCCGTCATAGCCGGCCTCGTTGCTGGAGGGGCCGGTCTGGCCGAACCCAGAGATGCAGCAATAGATCAGCCGCGGATTGACCGCCGAGAGCGCCTGGTAGCCGATGCCCAGCCGGTCCATCACGCCGCCGCGGAAATTCTCCATCACCACGTCCGCCTCGGCGGCGAGCTTCTTGATGATCTCCACCGCCGCCGGCTTCTGCAGGTCGAGCGTCAGGCTGCGCTTGTTGCCGTTGATCGCGAGCCAGGAGGGCGCCATGCCGCGCTCCGCCCATTCGCGCGACAGCGGCGTGCGCCGCATGTCCTCCCCTTCCCGGCGCTCCACCTTGATCACGTCGGCGCCCAGCAAGGCGAGCTGGAAGGAGCCGTACGGACCGGCGAGAACCTGGGTGAAGTCGAGGATGCGGACCCCCTCGAACGGGCGCTTGGCTTCAGTCACGGCACGTTCCTCCGGCTCGCGGTGGACATGGGTGCCTGGCGGCGCCCACGCCCCGCGGTCATCTCCGCGTTGATCCGCGGTTGCAGCGATGGCTCAGGCAGCGACCCGATTGGGGCGCGCCAGCTCCTTCTGGCGGTCGAACTCGGCGCGGCGGCGCGCCAGTTCCTCCGGCCCGATGCGCTCCAGGTTCAGGTAGTCGAGCTTCCAGTCGCCGCTCTCGGCCCAGCGGATCGGCGACTGCATCGTCGTGCGCGGGCCGACCGCTCCCTCCAGCAGGCGCAGCGCCAGTTCCAGCGTCTGGTCCTGGGAGGTGACGTCGTGCGGCTTGCCGGCGCTGTTGCCCAGCGGGAAGTCGCTGAACAGGAAGCGCGGCACCGCGGCGTGCTCGACGATGTCCTTGGCGCAGCCCATGACCACGGTCGGGATGCCCGCCGCCTCGATGTGGCGCGCGACCAGGCTGACGGTCTGGTGGCAGACCGGGCAGTTCGGCACCAGCAGCACCGCGTCGGCCCCGTCCTCCTGCACCCGCCGCAGCAGCTCCGGCGCGTCGGTCTGCACCGTCACGCGGTGGCTGCGATTGGTGGGCGCGCCATGGAAGCGCGGGGCGATGGCGCAGACCCGGCCCGCGGCGACGGCACGCTGCAGCGCGGGCAGCGGGAACCAGGTGTTGGAATCGGTAGCGGTGGTGTGGGTGCGGTCGTAGCCGATATGGGAGATCCGCAGGTCGTAGGGCTGCGTGCTGTCCTTCGAGTAGGGCTGGTAGAACTTGGCGCTGCCATTGTAGGCGGCGCCCGGCCCCTGGTCGCCCTTGTCCGGCTGGAACGGGGCGGCGGTGGTGATGATGGCGATCCGCGCCGCGGCCAGTTTCTTCTGAAACGGTGCGAACGGCGCCTGCAGGTAGTGGGCCCAGCGATACGGCGTCGTGTAGCCGATCGCCTTGTAGTATTCACGGGTGCGCTGCATGTACGGGATCGGCGAGTCGTAGTCCGGCGCGAAACCGAGCAGTGCGTCGATGTCGGTGGTCGGGTCTTCCATGGTCATCCTCCGCCCCGGGGCATGCCCCAATTCTGCCGGAACTCGTGCATGAAACCCGCCCTGGCGCAAGGGAGACGGGGGGCTCGCGGCACCACGAGGGCGAGGCCGTGCCGGGTGGCAGGCGCGGAGAGGGACGCGAAGGCCCTTGCGCGCCCATCCGCGGTGAACACGCGTGGCGTCCGGTCAGAGTGCCGAGAGTGGCGGCAGCTCGTGCAGCAGCTTGTCGAGCGTGATGGGATAGTTCCGTATCCGCACACCCGTCGCGTTGTAGACGGCGTTGGCGATCGCGGGCGCGGCCCCGCACATGCCGAGCTCCCCGATCCCCTTTGCCTTGGTCGGGGACGCAAGGGCGTCCGGATGATCGAGGAGCACGACATCCAGATGCGGGACGTCGGCATGGACGGGCACCTCGTAGCCGGCCATGTCGTGGTTGACGAAGAAACCACGCTTGGCATCGAGCCCAAGGTCTTCCATCAACGCGGCCCCGATCCCCATCGTCATGCCGCCGATCACCTGGCTGCGCGCCGTGACCGGATTGATGATCCGGCCCGCATCGCACACGGCCAGCATGCGACGGACCCTGATCTCGCCTGTGAAGGCGTCGACACCGACCTCGGCGAACTGTGCGCCGAACGTCGATTGCTGGAACCGCTTACCCAGGTCACCGAACTCGATCAGGTCCTCACCGATCAGCTCGCCCCGTTGCGCCACCTCGGCCAGGGATGTCGTGTCGTTGCCGGATCGCACATGGTGGTCGGCGAACGTGCACTGCGCGGCGGGAAATCCGAGCCGGGCGGCGATCGCCTCTCGCAGTTTCACGCAGGCGGCGAACACGCCGCCGGTCGCATTTGCCGCGCCCCACTGCCCCCCCGACCCGGCCGCCCGCGGCAGATTGGAATCGCCGAGGGTGACGCCGACATCCGCCGGCGTGACGCCAAGCATCTCGGCCGCGGTCTGCGCCAGGATGGTGTACGTGCCAGTGCCGATATCGGTCATGTCGGTCTCGACCGTCAGGCGGCCGGACCGTTCCAGCCGGACCCGCGCGCCGGAAGACATCGGGATGGCGTTGCGGATCGCTGATGCGACGCCCATGCCGACCAACCAGCGTCCGTCGCGAACTCCCGCCGGTCGAGCTTGGCGTGCCGACCAGCCGAAGCGCTCTGCCCCGACGCGCAGGCACTCCGCGAGGTGCCGTTCGGAAAACCGGCGATTGGGCACATGCGGGTCCACTGGCGTGTCATTCAGGATCCGGAATGCAATCGGGTCCATGGCGAGTTTCTCGGCCATCTCGTCCATCGCGACTTCCAGCGCCATGAGTCCGGGCGCTTCACCCGGCGCACGCATGAAGTTGCTCTCCGGCAGGTCGAGCGTCGCCATCCGCATGCCGATCTCGCGGTTGGGGGCGGCGTAGAGGAGCTTCGTCTGAGAGGTCGCCATCTCGGCCAAGCCGCCGGGCAGATTGCCGCTCAGCCCGCGGTGGGAGATCCCGGTCAGCTTCCCATCCGAACCTGCCGCGAGACGGATCCGCTGGATTGTCGCTGATCGATGTGAAGTGTTGTTGAAGATCACCGGCCGATGCAGCGTGACCTTGACCGGACGGCCGAGTGCGCGCGCGGCAAGGGCGGCCAGCACGACGTCACAGCGGATGAACAGCTTCGCCCCGAATCCGCCACCCACATACGGCGACAGCACGCGAACGTTCTCCGCTGGGATGCCCAACGCGCGGGGAATGTCGCGGACTGCCCAGTTCACCATCTGGTTCGATGTCCAGATCGTCACGTGGTCGCCCTGCCACGCCGCCATCGACGCGTGCGGCTCCATCATCGCGGGGCTCTCGTACGGCGTCGTATAGGTCTGCTCGAGCCTGACCAGCGCAGCTCGGAACGCCGCTTCGAAATCGCCCACCACGTCGATGTCGGGCGCATCTGGCCCTCCATTCTCCGTGTCGGGCGCGGCCTCCGCGCGGGGTTCCTCGTCCGCGAGCACGAACCGCCCCTCCGCTCGCTCGTAAGTCACCGACAGCAGCCGCGACGCCGCGCGCGCCTGCTCGAACGTGTCGGCGACGACGACCGCCATCGCCTGGTGGTGATGCTGGATTACGTCGCCACCGAACAGCGTGGCGGCGCACATGTCGGCCGTGGGCAGCCTGTCGTGGTCCAGCGTGGTGATCACACCCAATACGCCAGGAGACGCCAGCGCGGCCGTGCGATCGATCGCGCGGATGCGTCCTTTCGGGATGGCCGCTCCCACCACGACGCCATAGGCCGCCTTGCCGAGTTCGGTCCGCTCATAGGCATAGCGGGCTGCACCCGTCACCTTGAGCGGCCCTTCGATCCGCGCGACCGGCCGGCCGAAAACGGTCAAGTCGTCGATCGGATTGCGCAGTGCCGGTTCATCAAACCGCATCGGAGGACTCCCTGGCCCGAGCAATGACCGAAGCGAGCGCGCGTGCCGCGAGCGGGACCTTGAAGGCGTTCTGCTCCGTTGGAGTAGCGCCATCGAACGCGATCGAGACGACCGCTTCCGCGCTGTCTTGCAATGCTGCCTCGGCCTGCTCCACCCGCCACGGCTTCGGCGCCACTCCGCCGAACGCGATACGCCCGGTGCGGTCCGGGTGCAGCACGGCGGCAACCGACACCAGGGCGAAGGCGTAGGACGCGCGGTCGCGCACTTTCAAATAGAAGTGCCGTCCTCCGAGCGGAGGCGGCAGAATCACGGCCGTAATCAGTTCGCTCGGTTGCAGCGCGGTCTCGATCTGCGGCGTGTCGCCCGGCAGGCGGTGAAAATCGGCGATCGGCAGCGTTCTGGTCCGCCCGGCCGCATCAACCGTCTCGATCTCTGCGTCGAGCAGGCGCAGCGCCACCGCGAGGTCGCCGGGATAGGTTGCGATGCAGGCGGAACTGGTGCCGATCACGGCGAGCCCGCGCGACGCCCCGTCGATCGCGGAACAACCCGACCCCGGAAGGCGCTTGTTGCAGGGTTGGTCGGTGTCATAGAAATACGGGCAGCGGTTGCGCTGCAGCAGGTTGCCCGCCGTGCTTGCCTTGTTCCGTAGCTGTCCCGTGGCGCCCGAAACGATTGCGCGGCTGATCACCGGGTAGTGCCGCTTGATCCGCGCATCGGAGGCCAAGTCGGTATTGCTGACCAGTGCACCGATCCGCAGCCCGCCTGCGGCGGTATCTTCGATGCGCGCCAAATCCAGGTCACGAATGTCGATGAGGTGCGTCGGCGCCTCGATCTCCAGCTTCATCAGGTCGAGCAGGTTCGTGCCGCCGGCGAGCAACTTGGCCCCGGGAATGCGCGCGAGCGCGGCCGTCGCCTCCGCGGTGGCGGCGACACGCTGGTAGGTGAATGCCCTCATCGTGGCTCTCCAACGAACTCTGCGATTGCATCCTGGATGTTGGAGTAGGCGCCGCAGCGGCAGATGTTGCCGCTCATCCGTTCGCGCATCTCGAGCCGGGTGGTGATCATTGGCGCGCTGAGGTCGCCCGTGACATGGCTAGGCACGCCGCGATCGATCTCGGCCAGCGCGCCGATGACGGAACAAATCTGGCCGGGTGTACAGTAGCCGCACTGATAGCCGTCATGCGTAACGAACGCCCGCTGCAACGGATGCAGGGCATCGGGTTTGCCCAAGCCTTCCACCGTCGTTACCTCGTCCCCCACATGCATGATCGCCAGCGTGAGGCAGGCGTTGATACGTGTGCCGTTCACCAGCACGGTGCAGGCGCCGCACTGCCCCTGGTCGCAGCCCTTCTTGGTGCCTGTCAGGTCCAGCTGCTCACGCAGGAAATCGAGCAGTGTGGTGCGGGGATCCTCGGGTGGAGAATGCTGCTCGCCGTTCACCGTGATGAAACGGACCGGCGTCATCCCTGACGCGGCGGGGGGGTTCATGTTGCTTTGCGGCATGCGGGCTCCCGGCGGCTGCTCGACCCCAGCCTGCCATCGGCGCGTGCGGCGTCGTCGTAAAGCGTGGTGAATCCGCGTAGCATTCCGGCAGTTCGATCTCGCTCCGTTGTGTTGCGCGACTTCCGTGGGCAGGGAATCTAATCTGAAGCACAGGCAGGGAAACGCATGGGCGGATCGAGAGGCGGGTCCACTGGGCGGGTCTATCGCTTCGAGGCGTTCCGGCTGGTGCCCGGTCAACAACTGTTGCTGCATGGTGGCCGCCCGGTCCCGCTGGGCAGTCGGGCCCTGGAGTTGCTTCGGCTGCTGGTCGAGCGACCGGGTGAGCTCATGGGCAAGACGGCCCTGATCCGTCATGCGTGGCCGGACACTCATGTCCATGAGGGCAACCTGAAGGTGAACATCGCCGCCCTTCGGCGAGCGCTGCACGGCGTCGGCGGGGAAGGACCTTACATCGCCACCGTGCCGGGCCGAGGCTACCGCTTTGTCGCGCCCGTGCACGTGGAGGGCTCTGGGGCGACGGCGCAGTTCGCCATTTCGGCGCTGCCCCGGGCCCCGGGAGCAAACCAGGTGATCGGCCGCACCAGCGAGGTGGCGCGGATCGTCGAGCTGCTTGCCGAACGTCGGCTGGTCACCGTGGTCGGCACGGCTGGCGTCGGAAAGACCACCGTGGCGCTGGCCGCGGCGCGGCAGGCAATTGCGGCCTATCCCGACGCCCCGTGTTTCGTCGACCTCGCGTCGGTGAGCGATCCGCAGTTCGTTCCGGCCGCCGTCGCCATGGCGATTGGGGCCGGCGGCAACCTGAACGATCTCATGGCAGGAATCGTGGAGGCATTGGGTGCGCGCCGCAGCCTGGTGGTACTCGACAATTGCGAGCACGTGCTGAACGCAGCAGCGCTCGTCGCCGACCATCTCTACGAGCACGCACCCAGCGTTGCCGTGCTCGCCACCAGCCGTGAGCCGCTGCGATGCCGCGCCGAAGCGGTCTTGCGGCTCTCGCCGCTGCCGTGCCCCGATTCCGACGCATCCATCAACAGTGCGGAGGCGCGCGCCTTCCCATCGGTCCAGTTGTTCCTGTCCCGCGCCGCCGATGCGGGCGTTCCGGTGATTGCCGAAGCCGATATGGAGGCGATTTCCGCGATCTGCCGCCAACTGGATGGGCTGCCGCTGGCGATCGAACTTGCCGCTCCACAGCTACAGAGCCGCCCGCCGCGCGCGCTGCTCGCGCTGCTCGAGGATAGTTTCGAGCCGCTGAGCTGCGGACCCGCAGAGGCACCGATCCGGCAGCAGACCCTCATGGCAACACTGGACTGGAGCTACCGGCTGTTGTCGCCCGAAGAGGCCGGGACGCTGCGGTTCGTCTCCTTGTTCGCCGGAAGTTTCACCGTGGCCGACGCGATCGGCATGGCGAGCGCACGCGGATCGACACCAGAGACCGTGATGGCCAGTCTCGAAAGCCTGACCGCCAAGTCGCTTGTGTCGGCAGGCTACGCCGATGGCGAACTGCGCTACCGCCTGCTCGAAACCACGCGTCGCTATGCGGCCGCGCGGTTGAGGCGCGCGGGCGAGTGGCAGGCCGCCGCGGCAGCTCATGCCTGCTTCCTGCTCGACAAGTTCGCCGCCGCCGAGGTCGAATGGCGGTGGCGCGTGCGGGAAGAGTGGAACGCGCTGCATGGCCGCTACCTCAACGATCTGCGCAACGCCATCGACTGGGCGTTCGGCGACGGCGCCGACCCGGATCTCGGCATTCGGCTCACGGCGGTGGCGATCCCGCTGTGGGACGAGATCTCCTCGATCGGTGAGAGCCGGCTTCGCGTGCGACGAGCGCTACGGTCCCCGGGCTTTGCCAGCTGCGATGTCAGCCTCCAGATGAAGCTCACGACGGCGCATGCCTGGAGCATGGCGTTCACCAAACGGCTGGATCCCGATGCGGAGGGAGTGTGGAAGGAGAGCCTCCGACTTGCGGACCAGGCCGGGGACACGGATTACCGTTTGCGCGCGCTCTGGGGTCTGGCCTCGCTGCGCTCCTTCAATGGCCGCCACCGCCTGGCGCTGGCCGACATCGCGCAGTTCGAGGCCGTGGCGGAGCAGGCGAACGATCAGGCTGCGGGCGCCGCTGGGGAGCGACTGAGGCTGATAACGGGCTTCTATTGCGGAGAAGTAAGGGACGCGCGCGAGAAGCTGGAGCAGCTTGCCCGCCGGTATGATAACCCGACGCGCCGACCGCGCATCTCGCGCTTCCAGATGGACCACCATGTCGGAATCCGCGTGTCGCTGGCGCTGGTGTCCTGGGTGTGCGGCCGGCCGACCGACGCGGCCGCACATGCCCAGGCCGCGCTGGAGGCGGCCATCCTGATGGACCACCCCGTCTCGGAGGCGAATGCGCTGGCGCAGGCGGTGATCCCGGTCGCGCTGTGGACGGGACGATTCGACGTCGGAGAACGCCATTTGGCCCGCCTGGTCCGCAGCGTCGGCCGCCAGTCAATCGCCACATGGGGTCCGCTCTGCCGCTTCTTCGGGGGCGTGCTGCGAGGGCCTCAAGGCTTGGATGAGATGCGGCTCGCGTTGGACGAGTTGACGGCGGGCAACGTGCTGATCCGTATGCCGATGTTCCGGTGCATGCTGGCCGAGGTGGCGTTGGCGCAAGGCCGGGTGGAACTGGCGGCGGAGAACGTTGTGATCGCGGCGGGAATGGCGCGGCGGGAAGAGCGGTGGTGCTATCCCGAGGTCATGCGGGTCATGGGATTGGTGCGACGACGGCAGGGCCGCGAACGCAGGGCGGACGATCTCCTGCAACGTGCTGCAACGCTTGCCGCCGCCAGCGGCGCGGTGGCCTTCGAGCGCCGCGCGCTGCGGAACCTCGAGCAGCCTGGCGCTTGAACAGGTGGGCACGCAGCACTGGGCGCCACTGAGCCGGAGATTGCTGGATCCCGCATTCCCATCGCTGCTCCAGACTTCCTCACCGCCCCCCTGAGCTGGGATCAGCGCCGAGGCCGACAGGCGGGATGACTCAAGCGGCCTTCTCGGCGGCAGCCTTCGAGATCTCGACGCAAAACGTGAGGAACGCCTCCGTCTTGGCAGGGGCCAGTCGACGCGACGGCCGAACGGCGTAGAGCGGGAAGGTCTCGTCGGGCCAGTCCGGAAAAAGCTCGACCAGCGATCCGTCCGCCAGATGCCGTTCGACACCGAAGGCGAGAACCTGGGCGATCCCGGTTCCCGCCAGGCAGGCCGTGACCATCGTATCGACATCGGTGAAGGTGAAGCGACCTTTGGTCTTCACCGGGATGGTTTCCGACGGACGCCGGAACTCCCATTCGAACGGCCGGCCGCGTTGGGGGTCTATGAAGTCGAGGCACTCATGCTGTTCCAGGTCGACAGGCATCCCGGGACGGCCATGCGCCGCGAGATAGCCGGGAGACGCCACGGTCAATACCCGCGTTTCCAGCAGCCGGCGTGACGACATGGCCGAGCCAGGCTGTGGGCCGAACCGGATCGCAACATCGATCCCGTCAGAGATGAGATCGCCGGCATCGGGATGCTGGATCAGCGTGAGCTGAAGTCCCGGATAGCGCCGTGAGAACTCGGGCAGCCAAGGCGCCAGCACGTTGCGAGCGAAAATCGGGTTCACGCTGGCGCGCAGCGTGCCGCGAACCTGCCCTACCGTTCCGCTCGCGAGAGTGGCCGCTTCCTCGATCCCGAGCAGGTGGGGTGCGGCAAGTTCATAGAGCCGCTCTCCCTCGCCCGTCAGTCGCAGCGATCGCGTGCTCCGATCGAGAAGACGCACACCAATCCGCTCTTCGAGCCGCGACACCGACCGGCTGACGCCGGAGGGCGACAGGCCGAGGATCTCGCCTGCGTGCGTGAAGCTGCCACTTTCCACGACGCTGGCGAGCACACTGACCCCGGCAAGCAGCCGACCATCGAACGCCATGAGCCTATTCCGGATCTTTCAGCACAATTGATGTGAGATTCCCTACGCTAATGCAAAATGCGGCGGAAGCTATCTTCCCGCCTCGGACGCAAGAAGCGCCCAGTGCGGAGGTGAAGATGTTCGCCATTACAGGGATCACCGGAAGGGTCGGCGCGATTGCCGCGGCCACTTTGCTGAAGGCGGAGCGGCAGGTGCGCGCCGTCGTGCGGAGCGAGGAAAAGGGTGCTGCGTGGAAGGCGCGCGGCTGCGAGATTGCGGTCGTGCCCGATGCCGAAGACCAGACGGCGCTCGAACGGGCGTTCGACGGGGTCGAGGGGGTGTTCCTGATGAACCCGCCCAACTACGACTCGGACGCAGGGTTCACGGACACCCGGCGCCGTGTCGCAGCCGCGACGCGTGCCCTCTCGAAGGTCAAGCCAGGCCGCGCGGTGTTGCTCTCGACGGTCGGGGCGCAGGTAAGCGCGTTCAACCTGCTGAACTGGGCGGGGATCTACGAGGCCGCGCTCGCGGAAACCGGCATCCCGGCCGCCTTCCTGCGCGCCGCCTGGTTCATGGAGAATGCGTCATGGGACGTTGCTGCCGCGCGTGAAGGGCGCTTCCCCAGCCATCTGCAGCCGCTCGATCGCGCCATCCACCGGGTGAGCGTCAAGGACATCGGCCGCGTCGCGGCCGAGTTGTTGCAGGAAACCTGGACCGGCCTGCGGAGGATCGAACTGGCCGGCCCGCGCAAGTACAGCCCCAATGATGAGGCCGCCGGCTTTGCCGCAGCGCTCGGGCGTCCGGTGGAAGCGGTCGCCGTGCCTCGCGACACGTGGGACGCGCAGTTCCGCGCGCAGGGCATGCAGCATCCCAACGGTCGCATCCGCATGCTCGACGGCTTCAACGAGGGCTGGATCGACTTCGAGCGAAACGGCACCGAGCAGCGCACCGGCAGCGTTACGTTCGAGGCGGTGCTGCGTGAGCTGACCGTGCAAGGCTGAGCGCAGGCGCCGCAATCCACCCCTCCCTGCCTCAACAGGAGACGTCGATGTCACGCATCTTCATCACCGGCTCATCCGAAGGACTCGGCCTGATGGCAGGGCAGTTGCTCGTGGAGCAGGGCCATCATGTCGTGCTCCACGCGCGCAACGAGTCTCGCGCGGAGGATGCGCGCCGGGCTCTGCCGGCGGCCGAGGCGGTAGTGATCGGGGATGTCTCGACCATCGCCGGGGCGCGCCGTGTCGCCACGGAGGCGAACGCGCTGGGGCCCTTCAATGCCGTCATCCACAACGTCGCCGTCGGCTACCGCGAGCCGCGGCGCATCGTGACCGAGGACGGCCTGCCGCATCTGTTCGCGATCAACGTCCTGGCGCCTTACGTGATCACCTCGGTGATGCAGCGACCGGAGCGGCTCGTGTATCTCAGCTCCGGACTGCACCACCGGGTCAGCGCGAATTTCGGCGATCTGCTGTGGGAAGAGCGCGCATGGGACGGCGCGACGGCCTACGCGGAAAGCAAGCTCTACAACGCGATGATGGCCACCGCGATCGCTCGGCGTTGGCCCGACGTTCTGTCCAACGCGCTGGAGCCCGGCTGGGTACCGACCAGGATGGGCGGGCCGAGCGCGCCGGACGACATGGACCAGGCGCATCGCACGCAGGTCTGGCTGGCGGTCAGCGACGATCCCGAAGCGTGCATGACGGGCGCGTATTTCTACCATCTCGATCGCCGCGCGCCGAACCCGGAGACGCAGGACGAGGGCCTGCAACATCGCCTCCTGGCGGAATGCGAGAGACTGTCGGGGATTCGCCTGCCCGCCTGACGGAAGGGCGCGACGCCTCCCCGCCCCGCCGGATGCGTTATGGGGCGCAAGTCGATTTTGGTGCTTGCTGCTGCCGTTGCGCTGCCTCGGCCAGCGGCCGCCGCGTTGCCCTCGGACCGAACGATCCGGCCTGCCGGGCGTGCGACGTGCGCCGCTTCGTCGGTCCGGAGATCGCGGAGGATCGGGAAATCGGCTGAGCCGCCTGGAAAACGCCCTCGCCGAAGCCGGGAGCGCAGGTGCCCCCGCTGCCGGGAGAAAGGGCTCAGCTTTGCTGGAGGGCGGTGGCGTCCCGTAGGGGAGGGGACAGGAACGAGTCCGAAACGCCATAAAACCGTTGATTTCCAATGCTGAACGCGTCAGATCGGTGGGAGCAAACCGGTAGGCGCACAGGTGGCATCATGGCGGCAAGGCAACGGCATTACCCGGCCCGCGACATGCGATGGATGGAGCTGCGGGGGCGGACGTTCTACGTCGTGATGGCCGTGCCACGGCCGCTATGGGCGCGGCTCGGCGGCAAGCGACGGCTCGTCAAATCCCTGGGCACCCGCGACCACGGCATCGCCGTCGCTCGGCGGTTCGCGGTCCTGGCCGAGTTCCAGCGCGCCATCGAAGGCGCCCGGACAGTGGCGAGCACGGACGAACTGACATCGACCGCGCTCTCGTGGCGCCAAGCACTGCAGGAGAGCGAGCGCGACGGGTTCGCCGCGTTCTCCGGGGAGACGCCGGACGGGCGCCCCGCCGGCGCGGCGCAGCGCCGCGAGTTCGCAATGTGGACGCTCGCTGAGGCAACGGATGCCATCGCGAGCAGCCGCGGCTCAGAGGCGGCCGAGGCGTTCGAGAACATCGCACTCGGAGTGGCGACCCCTCTCCTGCTGCACGTCGACGCCTGGCTGAAAGAGGGCGGCACGAAGGGGCCGCTGAACCCGCGCACCGCGGCGCAGTACCGGGCAGACGTGACCGCGATAGCCGAATGGGCGAAGCAATCTGCCGGCGTCGTCACCGTTGAGGCGTTCACGCCGACGCTGGCCGGCCGGTATGTCACGCAGGAGCTGATCGGCAAGGGCGTGCATTGGGGGACGGCGAACCGGAAGATCACCTCGGCCTCCTCTTACTGGCGATGGATGCGCAAGCGGGCGGGCGTGAAGGAACACCCCTGGCAGGGGCAGTCCGTCGCGAAGGGCGGCACGCGGGAGACCGCCCCGAAGCGCCCATTCACCGACGCCGAGGCTGCCGCGCTGCTGGCCGGCAATGCGGATCCCGAGCTCGCCGACGCCATGCGGGTCGCCGCGCTGAGTGGTATGCGCCTCGAGGAGCTATACCGGCTGACGGTCGCCGACTGCGCGGGCGGCTGGTTCCGTCTGCGGCGTGCGAAGACACGCGCCGGGCTGCGGCGTGTGCCGATCCATTCGGAGCTCACTGCGCTGGTCGCTCGCCGGTGCGAGGGCAAGGCCGGAGACGCCTTCCTGTTCCACGAAGCCGGCCCGGAGCGGCCTGGGCGGGAGCGATCCGCGGCCCTCTCCAAGCGGTTCGGCCGTTACCGCCAGGACTGCGGCGTGCATGACCGGGAGGAAGGTAAGCGCCACAGCCGCGTGGACTTTCATTCGTTCCGAAGGTGGTTTGTCACCCGCGCCCGAAACGCCGGCATCGATCGCGCCGTGGTCGCTGCCGTTGTGGGGCATGAGGTCGGAAACTTGACCGACGACGTATACTCGGGCGGACCCGCCGAGGCATTGCTGCGCGCGTGCATCGAGGCCGTACGCCTGCCAGCCTGAAATTGGCGTATCCGGATTGCAGGGCAGACCGGTAATATCCGTCCCAAGCGGTTTTCTTGCACAGCCCCGTTCGCACAGCTCTCAACCCGTTCGCCCAGTTCGCCCAGTTCGGCCCGCTCCACCGCGATCTCCTTCGAGACGGGACGAACTATGCCCCAACATCTTCTGCTCGAGACGCTCGCGGAGAGCGGTCTCGAGCTAGACCAGCATGCCCCGTGGCGCGCCGAACTCCTGGGCGCCGACCGCGCGCGTTGGATGCTGCTGATCGTCCTGAACGACGACGGCCTGCGCTGGCCGGCGGGCGAGATCGCCCGCATCGCAGCGAACATCGAAGACGGCAAGTCGATCGGCATCGCCGCGGCAACCGAGGCGCTGCGCGATGCCGCGGCTACTCAGGTACGGATGATCGCCGACGGGTTGCGCAGCCGGGGGGTCCATTGATGAGCCCCCTGCTCGAACAGCTCGACAAGATCGAAGAGCTGCGCAGACGGCTCTGGGCCAACGGCTACCGCCCCGTTGCCGTGGCGAGCGTCTTCAACATGGGTCGCTCGCCCGGAAAGCGTGCCGTAGGCGGCGAATGGAGTGACCGCGCGCGGCAAGACCCGCCTGATGCGGTTGTGTCCGAGGCGACGGCCGACGCGATGAATACCGGGATCCTCTGCGACGGACTGCGCGTAGTCGACATCGACATCGATGATCCACAGGTCGTCGCGCAGGTGCTCGACATCCTCGCAATGGTTCTTCCTAAGACAATCGCGCGCAGTCGTCCGAACTCGCCGAAGCTGGCTCTCGTCTACCGGGCGGCTACCGGCCAGCCGGAGAAGAAGGTCGTCGCGTTCTCCGGGGGGAAGGTCGAAATCCTGGGTCACGGCCAGCAATTCGTCGCCTTCGGCACGCATCCGTCAGGCGTGGACCTCGAGTGGAAAGACGGCTCGCCGCTCACCGTCGCCGCGGGCGACCTCCCGGCAGCGCTGGAGTCCGATATCGACCTGCTGCTCGGCTTGCTCGCGCAGGTGCTGGGCGGCACCGCACCCGGCGACAGGGGCGAGGCGAAACAGGCTGAACCCGAGGCCAGCCTCGAGGATGTCGCGTCCGCGCTGGGCGCAATCCCGAATGACGGTCCTGCGAATTGGGACTTCTGGAGTCGCGTCGGAATGGCCGCTTGGCGCGCGACCGGCGGTAGTGAGGATGGGTTCGAAGCCTGGGGACAGTGGTCGGCCACACATCCAGCCTCCGACGGCGAGGCCGCGCGTGAGCGCTGGGATCATTGGACCCAATCATCCCCGCCGGACCGCATCGGCTTCGGCACTCTCGTCTACCTCGCACGCCAGGCTGACCCGAATTGGCAGCAACCGAGCAAGCGACCGAGCGGCGGCGCGGAGTTCAGCGACGTTCCTCCTGGACCAGACCCTGAACCCGAACCTCCGCCCCGGCGCCGCTGGCTGAAAACCGGCAGCTTCGACTGGTCCAACAGCAGGCCGTCCGTGATCGACGGGCTGCTGGCGCAGCGCGACGTGGGCATGATCTTCGGTGCTCCCGGCGCGGGGAAGTCGCTGATCGGGCCGCTGATGGCGGCGACGGTCGCTCTCGGGAAGCCGTTCTTCGGATTGGAGACGACCAGCGGAGCAACCCTCTATGTCGCCGCTGAGGACGAAGCCGGCATGATCCGCCGCGCGGAGGCGCTGTCACGGCGGCACGGCGGGCTGGGCGAGTTCCGGCTGTCCAGCGGCATCAACAGCCTGGTCGCGCCGGGCGAGTTCGAGGCCCTTCTTGCTGACGCCAAGGAGATCCGTCCGGCGCTGATCGTCATCGACACGCTGGCGATGGCTTGGCCCGGGCTGAAGGAGAACGCCGCGGAGGACATGGGGACCGTCGTAACGGCAGCCCGCCGGCTCACGGTCTGGGGCGCGGCGGTCGTCATCATCCACCACGACACGAAGACCGGCGGCGGCACGCCCCGAGGCCACAGCGTGCTGAACGGCGCACTCGACATGGCGATCGAGCTGTCGAAGCAGGACGACTCCGGCGTGATCCGCGGCAAGCTGACGAAGAACCGGAACGGCCCCTGCGATCACACGCTCGCCTTCCGGATCGGGGTGGAGATGCTCGGGACAGACCGGCACGGGAAGCCTGTGACGGCGGCGTATGCGGCGGAGCTGACCGCCACCTCGGATACCGCCCACAAGGCGAAGCTGTCGCCCGGTGTGCGCGCCGCGCTGCAGGTTCTTCGCGAGATGGCGACGCCCGGTGTTGCGGTCGACGAGCAGGCTTGGCGCGACCGGTGCGACGATCAGCGGGTGGTGTCCGCTTCCGAGGATCCGGACAGCCGCAAGCGGGCGATGCGCCGCGCGTTCGAACAGCTCATCAAGGCTCGGCTGGTGCTGTCCGCGGACGGGAAGGTCAGACTGCGGACCGCGGAGGGGGCGGACAAGGCCGGACAGACCCCGGACAACAAATTTGATAATGATTTCAATGGGCGGACAGAGGGCGGACAGCCCGGACAAGATGAAAACCATACCTAGCGTGGGGCGGACGGACACGGACAGGTGTCTTAGACCTGTCCGTCTGTCCGCCCCGGATGGCAGCCCCCGAGGGCGACTGAAATCGCTCACCCGGACGAACGCCCCGACCGTGCCATGCCGCAGCTTCGCTAAGTCGGGAGAATTTTCCTATCGGCAATCGCTGGCACCGCAGCCAGCCCCGACCGCGCTGCCGTCCGGCCAGGAGTTACCTGTAGTTTCACGGCCGCATTCCAAATCCTGAGACAATCGCTCGGAGCTGGCGGGCGCGCCGACCGCGATGGGGCTTTTCCCGCCCGCTGCCATAACGGCAGGGATTTTCCGGCCGGAATGTTGGCGGCGGGAACCGGCCCTGACCCCCGCCGCACCGGCGTTTACCCCCGCACCATCTCGGGTTCATCCGGCTCCCACGCCTCAGCAGCAAGCGCCTCGATCTGCTTCGTCGTGAGCCTGGTGATGCAGTCGACGCCGAACCGCTCCTCGGTCGCTTTTGCCCATCGCCCGCCCCTCACCTGCATCAGATCGGCAAGCGCCTGCCGGCGGGATTGCATGTTGCTCATAGTGTTTCTCCTCGTTTCAACAGGCCGACGGATACGAGCACTCGACCGGCGCATGCAAGAAAAACATAAGCAATATCAATTGTCTGTCTATCCACTACGGATAGAACCCCGGCAACACCAGGCCGCAACCCGCTGATCTTCCAGCATGCGTACAACTTGCGGCTGTACCAAAATTACTTTTGCAACTGCAATATTGGCGTATTTCTACCCCGTGCCCGGCCTGTAGACTCCAAGGCATGGAACACGTCACTCCCTCAGCCGCGGCTTTCATCGCAGGGATCCCTGTGCGGCGGCTGTATGGCTGGCTGGATCAGGATCTGTTCCGGCCGACCTACCCCGTCGATCGCAGGCAGTGGCGCCGGTTCACGGTCGACGACTGCGTGCGCCTGGTGATCACGACGAAGCTGCTTGGTTATGGCTTCAGCCTGCGCGAGTGCGCGGACATCATCGCCAAGGCCGGCGACGCCGACACGATCTTCATCTCGCGACACGCGGGCGGCATCGTTGTCCACCCGAGCTGCGAGTTCCTCCAGGACCGCGTGACCGTCGAAGCAGCTCGCATCCGGGCCAGCGTCCTGTGGCGCCTAGCCAGCATCCCTGAGCTGTACCGCCCACGTCTGCTGCAGCCGCTGCAGTCTCCTCCAATGCCCGACTTCTCAGCCAAGGCTCCTTCCCCATGACCATCCGTCAGATCCTCGCCCGTCGCGAGGAAATCCGTACCGAACTCGCCGCGATCAACGCGGCCCACCCCGACGGCACCCTGGCGGGTGACGCCGAGCAGCGGTGGAACGCCCTTGCCGCCGAAGCCGAGGCGCTGAGTGCGCGCGAGCAGCGGCAGGCCCTGGTCGACGAGCTCGACCGCCGCGCCGCGGGCAACGTCATCACCACGGGCAGCGGTGACGCCCGGTTCGAGGCCGAGGTGCGTCAGTTCAGCATCGTGCGCGCCATCGCCGCCGCATCCGGCCTGAACGTCGATGCCGGCCGCGAGCGCGAGGTGTCCGCGGAACTGGCGCGCCGGAGCGGCCGCACGTTCCAGGGCGTCGCCGTGCCCATGGCCGTGTTCGAGCAGCGCGTGCTGACCACGGGCAAGCCCGCGGGCGGCCCAGGCTCCAACATCATCGGGACCGACTACCGCCCCGATCAGTTCGTCGACCGCCTCCGCGCCGCGCTGGTCGTTCGCCGCATGGGCGCCCGCTACCTCTCCGGCCTGGTCGGGAACGTCGAGATCCCGCGCCAGAAGGCGAGCGTCACCTCCGGCTGGGTGGCCGAAAACTCTGCGCTGACCGCGTCCGATCCGCAGTTCGACCAGGTCGGGCTCACCCCGAAGCACGCGGGCTGCATCACCGAGTTCAGCCGCAACATGCTGCTGCAGAGCAGCCCGGCGATCGAGGAGCTGATCCGCGCCGATATGTCCGCGGTGCTGGCGCAGACGCTCGACAACGCCGCCATCTCCGGCACCGGGTCGAGCAACCAGCCCCGCGGCGTGCTGAACACGTCGGGCATCGGCTCGGTCGCGATCGGCACCAACGGCGGCGCGCTGACCTACGACAGCGTGGTCGACCTGATGGGGCAGCTGCAGGACGCCAATGCGGACAGCTCGCCGGCCTTCCTGACCAACCCGAAGGTCCGCCGTGCGGCGCTGAAGCTGAAGGACAGCCAGGGCCGCCCGCTGGGCGAGGATGTGGTGTTCCAGGGCCAGCCGCGCGCCTTCACGACCAACGTGCCCAGCAACGGCACGAAGGGCACCGGCACCGGGCTTTCCAGCCTGATCTACGGGAACTGGAACGACCTTCTGATCGGCGTGTGGTCGGAGCTCGACATCCTGGTGAACCCGTACGAGTCGACGGCCTACACGAAGGGGAACGTCCAGATCCGCGCCATGCTGACCTGCGATGTCGCCGTGCGGCACCCGGAGTCGTTCGCCGCGATCACGGACATCGTGGCGTGATCATCCAGCTACATGCGCCGTCCGCCTTGGAACGCCGGGCGGCGCATGCTGGGCACGGGGCGGAGGGGCGCCACGCCTCCGCCCCGGCGGCCCGCTTCCCCAACGGGATCGAACTGCGGGCCAGCGCCGAGTTCCGCGCCTCTGGGCGCAAGCTCGAGGGCTATGCCGCGGTGTTCGGCGTGCCGGCGCAGATCCGCGGGTTCACGGAGACCGTCCAGCGTGGCGCGTTCACGGCGAGCCTGGCCGGCACCCGCGACGTGCTGGCGCTGCTGGACCACGACCCCACACGGCTGCTCGGGCGCACCGGCAGCGGCACGCTCCGGCTCGCGGAAGACACCCGGGGGCTGCACTTCGAAATCGATGCCCCCGACACGCAGCTCGGCCGCGATGTGCTGACGCTCGCCGAGCGCCGCGACCTGGGCGGCTGCAGCTTCGGCTTCCGCGTCACCGACGAGGCTTGGCCGGCGCGTGATCGCCGCGAACTCCGGGCAGTCGACCTGTTCGAGATCAGCGTGGTCCAGGCATTCCCCGCCTACACCCAGACGACTGTGTCCGCGCGCGCCCGGGCGATGGGTCGGGCCGAAGCCTCGGCCCGCATGCGCGAAGCCTTTGTGAGGGCACTGTGAGTTTCCTGACGAAGATCCTGGGCCGCGGCGAACAGCGCTCGAGCTGGTTCGGCCCGACGACCTGGTTCCCGCCCACCGCGGCGCCCGCTGGCGCGCAAGCGGCGGAGAACCTGGCGACCGTCGTGGCGTGCATCAACGCCATCGCGACCGGCATCGGCACCCTGCCCGCGACGGTCTACCGCGCCGAGGGCGAGGGCCGTATCGAGGCGCCGAACCATCCGGTATCGCGCCTGATCCGCTCGCCCAACGGCAACCAGACCTGGGCCGACTGGATCGAGTGGACGCTGTCCCAGGTGCTCCTGCACGGCAACAGCCTGTCCGCGATCCAGATGGACGGCGCTGGCCGGCCGACTGCCCTGATCCCGATCCCCTGGGCGAACGTGAGCGTGCAGATGCTCCCGGGGGGCCGGCTGGCGTACGACGTGGTCGCCTATCAGTCGCCATGGGGTGGCACGGGAACGCCCCGGCGTTTGCTCGCCGACGAGGTGTTCCACCTACGCGACCGCAGCGACGACGGCGTGCTCGGCCGCTCCCGCATCTCGCGCGCGCCGGCGGTGCTCGCCTCGGCGATCGGCGTGCAGACCTACTCGTCTCACATCTGGCAGAACGCCGCGACGCCGTCAGGCATGGTTGAGCTGCCTCCGGGCATCACGCCGCAGGGCATGGCCCGCATGAAGGCCCACTTCGAAGCACAGGCCGCCGGTGCGGAGAACGGCAAGCGCATCCTGTTCGTCGACCCCGCGACGAAGTTCACGCCGCTGTCGATCAGCCCCGAGGACGCCGAGGTGCTGGAGTCGCGTCGGTTCAGCGTGATCGAGCTGTGCAGGCTGTTCGGCGTGCCGCCGCCCATCGTGCAGGACTACTCGAACAGCACCTTCACCAACGCCAGCCAGGCGTCAACGTGGTTCGCCACGAACACGCTGACCCCCTGGGCGCGGAAGATCGAGGCCGAGTTCGCCCGCAGCGTGTTCGCGGATCCGAACGGCGCCTTTCACCTCGAGATCGACCTGTCCGGCCTGGTGCGCGGCGATTACGCGACGCGCTGGACGGCAAACGTCGCCGCCGTGCAGGCCGGCATCCTGACCCGCGACGAGGTGCGCGCGCAGGAAGGCTATGGGCCGCTCCCGGCAGCGTCCGCCACCCAAGCAAAGGTGCAGCAGTCATGACCCTGATGGTCCGAAATTTCGTATACGAGACGGCGAACGCGCCCGGTACCGCGACAACCGTGTCGCTCGCCGGCAGCGTGACCGGCCGCGTGCCGTGGTCCGTGTTCGCCTCCGGGTCGCTGGTCTACTACTTCATGACCGACGGCTCGCAGGAGGAGTGGGGTTACGGCACGTACACGTCCGGGTCGCCCAATACGCTCTCGCGCTCGACGGTGCTGGGCAACTCGGCCGGTACGACATCGAAGCTGAACTTCGCCGGCTCGACCCGGGTGTACAGCAACATCCCGGCCGAGAAGCTGGCCCACGCAGACAGCAACGGGTTCCTGTTCGTCAGCGGTTCGCTGAACATCTCGGTCGGCGGCAGCCTGACCGTGAACGGCGGGGCAACCGTGTTCGGCGGTTTCACGCTGAGCAGCGGCACGCTCACTGCCTGGGGACAGGTCGTGTGCAACGGCACTGGCACGGCGTTGCAGGTGAACAACGGCATCGTCCACCTGTCCGGCAACACGACGACCGGCCCGGCGACAGTGCAGCGCCTCGACGGCGCTGGTCTCGGCCCATACAGCGGGACGACCTCGTACAACCTGATCTGCGACACCGGCATCTTCAGCCCGCAGTACTACGCCGGGTCGGACCGACGCCTGAAGGACAACATCGAACCGATCACGCCCGAGCGCGGGATCGAGTTCGTCAATTCGGTCGACCCGTTCACGTTCACCATGAACGGCCAGCCGCGGTCCGGCACGATCGCGCAGCAGCGCATCACGGCCGGGTTCGGACAGACTGTGTCGACGGTGCCATGGCCGAACATGCCGGCCGATGCCGAGAGTCCCGAGAACGCGGTCCTCGTCGTCACACCCGGCGACGACTGCGCGTACCTCCTGGCCGCGCTGCGTGGCGCGCTCGCCAAGATCGCCGCCCTCGAACAGCGCGTGAGCGCACTCGCCCAGGTGCAGCCGTGAACCGCCAGCAGAGGCGCGCCGCTGCCCGACAGGGCGGCTGCGCCTGGACCCCGCTCGTGGAGGTTCCCCGGTCGCAGCTCGCGATCGAGCTAGATCCCGCGGAAGTCGCCCAGCGGTATGGCTGCACGGCCGCGGAGGCGCGACACGCCGCCGCGGAGACGTTCGCCGGTGCCCGCGTGTTCACGAACCGGCACCTGCACGTCACGCTAAAGCCCGCGCCGCAGGCGGGCTGGGTGCACCTGGCGATCCGCCGGCACGACGGATGCCCGGACGTGTCGTGGTCCGACAAGCAAAAGGCCAAGAACGAGGTTGTCGGGCCTGACCACGAGGCTATCGAGCTGTTCCCGGCCGAGGACCGGCTGCTCGACATGGGGCATGTGTATCACCTGTGGGTGCAGGCCGATCCTGGCGAGCGACTCGAGCTTGGATGGCATGCCGGGCGGAACGTCGCGTGTGAGATTCCGACATCGACGGAGCGCTAACATCCCCTGGGGGAGAACGAACAATGCTCTTGCCGACACCGGACAGTGTTTTCTAGAACGCAACATATGTTCGGCCTGAGTTTCAGCGACACCTGCCTTGTTGGCGCGACCCTCCTGGGTCCGGTGCTGGCGATCCAAGCTCAAAAGTTTATCGAACGCGCCACTGAAAGGACGCGAAGACGACGAGAGATTTTCGTCGTACTGATGGCGACGAGAGCGACCCGAGTAGCGCCGGAGCACGTACAGGCACTCAACCGGATCGACATCGAGTTCAGCGGTCGACGCTTTTTCGGTTTCGAGTGGCAGCAGGTCGGGGAGCGGGCGGTATCGGATGCTTGGCGCGAACACTTGGCGCGGCTGAGCGAGCGCGTTCCGGCAAAGTTTGAGGGTAAGGCGGAGGCTACCGCAGCGTGGGTCGAGGATTGGGATCGGCGATGCAGCGAATCCTTTGTTGATCTGCTGTACTCGCTATCCAAGTGCCTTCGGTTCCATTTCGACCGAGCCCAACTTGTGAGAGGTGTGTATTGGCCGAAGGCGCACGGCGACGCGGACCTGCTGACCAGGAAAATACAGGATGGCCTCGCCGACGTGCTCTCCGGCAGCCGACCTCTGCGTATGGATGTGGTGAGCTTCCCGGTCTCTCAAGAGGCGCTATCACTCCAGATCGCCGCTCAGCGCAAACTGCTGGAGGCTCTCTCGACAGAAGCAGGAATCCCCGTCTCGATTAATGGTGGGGTCAGTAAGGGGTAGTTCACCTCGACGGAGGACCGACCGTGACCGCGCAAGATGCGGACATCTATACCGCCAGGGGGCGCGAAGCTGTTCGGTGTGCTGAGGTCCGTTTGGTGGCACAGGCTCTAGCGCTTAGAGCCGCAGAGGCGCGAGCGACATCGATCGTCGGGTGGTCCGTGGCGGGGACAGCGGCAGCCCTAACAGTCGCCTTCGGTCACAGCGCGCCAGCCCGGTTCCAACTCGCGGCGCTGATAGTCGCGGCAGACCTGATCACTGTCGGCGTCTTGGCCTGCCGAGTGCTCCTCCCAGGGGTGCTCACAACGGCTGGGTTCGCTCCCGAAGAGATCTTGAACCGTCCCGCTGACGAGGACACCGCGCAGACATTCTATGCCTTGGCGGAAGGGATGGGAGAAGGCATCGAAGAGAATAGTTTGCGGCTGACAGCTGCGGCCGCCCATTTACGGTTTTCGCTTTACGGGCTGGCCGCCGCCCCCGTCCTTGGTTTGCTGGTTGCCGGAGCCTGCGCCGCGGCCGGGTGGTGATGGACGATCACGCGGAGCGGGGAAAGGATAGCTGCTCTGTTCACGACTCGGGCGCGCGGGCTGATAGCCGGTGCTCTCCCGAGGATCCTTCGGTTTGTCGCCCATGACGCACCCCGACAGACATCGAATCGATACAGAGGGATACTGCGCGCAGGCCCTCCGCCCAAACAAGACCGCGCCACTAGTGCAATCAAACAGATGGGAGCACCAATGGGAGCAGTTCGCGATCAGACTGATAATCTGTTCGCTATATCAGTCACTTAGTTGGATTATTTCGGCTTGGCGTCCCGTAGGGGATTCGAACCCCTGTTGGTGCCGTGAGAGGGCACTGTCCTAGGCCTCTAGACGAACGGGACCGCGGCCGAGGGGCGCCTTGTAGGGCAGAACCGTGGGAAGCTCAACACCCGTTCCTCACCGGCGCAGCGAAATCCGTCCGGCCACCCCGCCGGTGCGCGGATCGACCAGCACCACCCGGTCCGGCCCGCCGCCGGTCAGCGCCACGGCGATCCGATCCCCCGCCGCGGCAACGCCCAGGATCCGGCTGCCGTCCGGCTCGTCCAGCCGCGCATCGAACGTCGCCGGCAGCGCCGCGGCAACCGGCGTGGCGGTCGGACCGGGCTTGCGCAGCACCAGCGCGGTGATCAGCCCCGCGGTGCCCAGCAGGATCAGCACGCCCATCACCACCGCCGCGATCTTGACCGCGCGCATCCCGTCACCCATCCGCCGTCCCTTCCCCGCCCGCATCCATCGCGCTATCGGCCGCTCATGCCAGGTCCGTCGCCAGAACCGCCGCCGTTCCAGATCACCGCCGACCCGGCCGCAGCCGGACAGCGGCTCGACCGATTCCTGGCGGACGCCATCGGCACGCTGTCGCGCTCCCGCGTCAAGACGCTGATCGAGGAGGGCCGTGCCAGCCGCGACGGCCGCGTGGTGCGGGAGCCGGCGGATCCGGTGAAGCCTGGTGCCGAGTATACGCTCCACCTGCCCGCACCCGAGCCCGCGCGGCCCGAACCGCAATCGATTCCGCTCGCCATCCTGTATGAGGACGCCGACCTGATCGTGCTGGACAAGCCGGCCGGGCTGGTCGTGCACCCGGCGCCCGGAAATCCGGACGGCACGCTGGTGAACGCCCTGCTCGCGCATTGCGGACCGGACTTCACCGGCATCGGGGCGGAGCGGCGGCCGGGGATCGTGCACCGGCTCGACAAGGACACGTCCGGGGTGATGGTGGTCGCCAAGACCCAGCTCGCCAACGACAAGCTCACCGCCGCCTTTGCCGCGCGTGACCTCGACCGCGCCTATCTCGCGCTGTGCTGGGGCCTGCCCACGCCCGGCGCCGGCGAGATCGAAGGCGCGATCGGCCGCGACAAGCGGGACCGCAAGCGGATGGCGCTGGTGACGGCGGGCGGCAAGCCGGCACTGACCCGCTATCGCACGCTGCAGGCCTGGGCCGCGGCGGTCGCCCTGCTCGAGTGTCGGTTGGCGACCGGGCGGACCCACCAGATCCGCGTCCATCTGTCGAGCCGGGGTCACCCGATCGTCGGCGACCCGCTCTACTTGCGGCGGATCCCCGCCATCGCCAAATCACTCCCCCAGCCGGCCCGCACCGCCCTGCTCGATTTCCCGCGCCAGGCGCTGCATGCGGCGCGATTGGGATTTTCCCACCCCAGGACCGGAGCGCCGCTTTCCTTCCAGACCGCGCTGCCGCCGGACATGCAAGGTCTCCTCACGGCGCTCGATGCCGCGACGGCCTGACCGGAACGGGTCCGGACGCACGTCATCGGGACCAGCGAGATGGAGGAGAGCCATGACGCAAGTCCGTCCGCCAGGTAACCGGTTAGTAATCTTGACAGGACCAAATCGGTCCGGTATAAGATCCGCGTCGGGGCGGGAGGTGCCCTGCCCCGATGGGGTCGTCCGGTAACACCGCCGCCAGGATGGGGCATGTCGCCGGGACGTGAAGTCCCATCCTGCATCCCGACCAGCCTCAGTCACATTCCAGCCTCAGTCTTGCGCCGTCGTGGGCAAGAACAAGCTGGCGACGAAAGGAGCCGTCCGTGGCCTCTGCCGTCTTGAACATCGCCCCCGAGGGCAACCTGTCGCGGTATCTCCAGGAGATCCGCAAGTTCCCCATGCTGTCGCCGGAGGAGGAACTCGACCTCTCCCGTCGCTGGCGTGATCACCAGGATATGGAGGCGGCCCACAAGCTTGTCACCTCCCATCTGCGACTCGTCGCGAAAATTGCCATGGGCTATCGCGGCTACGGCCTGCCGGTCGGTGAGCTGATCAGCGAGGGCAATGTCGGCATGATGCAGGCGGTGAAGCGGTTCGATCCGGACCGTGGCTTCCGCCTCGCCACCTACGCCATGTGGTGGATCCGCGCCGCGATCCAGGAATACATCCTGCACTCCTGGTCGCTGGTGAAGATGGGCACCACTGCCGCCCAGAAGAAGCTGTTCTTCAACCTGCGCCGCCTCAAGGGGCAGATGCAGGCGATCGAGGACGGCGACCTCCAGCCGGAGCAGGTGACCAAGATCGCGACCATGCTCGACGTGCCGGAGCAGGACGTGGTCAGCATGAACCGCCGCCTCGCCGCGCCGGACCACAGCCTGAACGCGCCGGTCCGTCAGGACTCGGAAGGCGAGTGGCAGGACTGGCTGGTCGACGAGTCGGAGAGCCAGGAGACCACGATCGCCGATCGTGAGGAGATGACCGGCCGCAAGGCCCTGCTCGCCACCGCGCTCAAGACCCTGAACGACCGTGAGCGGCACATCCTGATCGAGCGGCGCCTGAAGGACAATCCGACCACGCTCGAGGATCTGTCCCAGCAGTACAACATCTCCCGTGAGCGGGTGCGCCAGATCGAGGTGCGCGCGTTCGAGAAGCTGCAGAAGGCGATGAAGGCGCAGATCGCCGAACGTCGCCAGAACGCCGCCGCGCGCCAGCTCGCCACGGCGCACTGACACCGCCGAACCTCTCGCCCCGTGTTCAGCGGGGCGGGCGGGGCGACGCGTCTGTACAGCCGCTTCCTCGCCACACGCGGAAGCGGAATGCGGCTTTCGGTCCCGGACGCCCGCCGACCTCAACTCGTTCAGGCCGGGCGCCGCGACTCCACCCTCCCAATGTTCAGGCCGGGCCCGGCCCCGCCCTCACCCCTCCCCCGCGGGCAGCCCCCACTGCTCAGCCAGCCGTGCCCGCGCCGCCCGCAACTGGACCGCGCGCGCCCGCCCGCCCGCCTCCAGCACCACCCGCACCACCACCGGGGCCAGCTCCGCCAGCAGCCACCCCGCCGCCGCCGCGCTCCAGGCCGCCCCGACCACACGCAGGTCCCCCGCCAGCGCCAGGCTCGCCTCCAAGCCGTGCCCCGCACTCCAGAGCTGGCGAATCGGGTCCACGATCGCCGCGACGCCGCACAGCAGCACCGCCCGCGCGACCGGCTTGGTCGGTTCCTGATCCAGCACCAGCGTGACCAGCCCCGGGCCCAGCAGGATCCCCACCATCAGCGCGAGCGACGGCACCAGCGCCGCCAGCGCGCCGCAGGCGAGGCCCTGCAGCCAGACCAGGGAATGCCGCTTCGGCTGCCGCTGCGCCCGCGCCATCGCCCCTCACCCGAACGCGGTCATGGCGAGCACGCTCGCCAGCGCCAGCAGCCCGGCCCCGGCCGCGATCTCCTGCCCGATCCGACGCGCCGTCATTGCCCGCTCCTCCCCCGCCGCCGCGATCTGCGCGAGTTCCACGTCGATCTGCGCAACGGCCAGGGCGGCCTGCTGCGCGCCGAGAGCATCCTCCGCGCGGGCGGCCGCGTCCTCGAACAGGCCGACGATCGGGGGCAGGAACCCCGCCGCGGTCAGATCCTTCAGCTTCGTCTCCAGCGCGGCGCGGCGCGGCCGGTTCTGCCACGAATCGATCAGCGGCTGGCAATGGCTGCCGACCCAGGCGCACAAGGCGGGCAGCGGCTTCTGGTAGTAGCGGAGCTGCAATTGCGCGAGCAGCCGCAGCCGCGCCAATGCCACCCCGTTCTCGTCCCCATTGCCGACCAGCCCGTTGGTCTCGGCCTCGAGCCGGCGTTCCGAGCGGGCGGCAAGGAATGCCGCGATATGCGCATCCACCGGCGGGGTCTTGATGTCCACCGTCTTCGCCGCGCGCTCCAGCGCGGGCGGCATGTCCGCCGCGCCGACCGGCGAGCGCGCCGCCACCAGCGGGCTGCCGCAGGGCAGCAGCGGACACAGCGTGTAGGCGAGACGCAGCAACCCGCCCGCCGGCCCCCGAATCTGCACCAGCGCGCGATGCTGGCGCGCCTCCATCCGCAGCAGGCCGTAATCGCAGTGGTCCTGGCGCAGCATCGCCCAGCTCGCGATCGCCTCGGTGGCGACGATCTCGTCGAGCCGCGCCATGGCATGGGAGTCGACGCCGATCGCCGCGGCCAGTGCGGCACCCAGCCCATCCGGCCACAGCGCGATCCCGCGCCAGCAGAGCGGAGCGAGCGGATCCAGCATGACCACCATGCGCATCACCGCGAAGGCATCCGCACCGCGTTCGGCCGCGCCGTCGCCGACGCGGTGGCGCATCATCTCATCCAGCCGGGAGCCCATGCCGGCATCCCCCAGCCCACGGCGCAGCCACTGCGTCACGGTGCCGCTGACCATCGCCTGCAGCCCTTGTTCCGGCTGCATCGCCATGGCGAAGGCGAGCGTCCGCGTATCCCAGACCGACATGCCGGCGAGGTGGAACGGACGCTGCGCGCGGCGCGGCGGCCGTGCGGCCACCCGGCGCCCGCGCGCCGCGGACGGGTCGAGCAGCAGGGCCGGGGTCGGACGGTGGTCGGGATCCTCGGCCAGCATGCCGCGCGCGAGATCCGCGATCGCCGGCGGCAGGCGGGAGTCGCCGGCGATCGCGTGAAAGCTGCCGACCTCGATCTTGCGGCGGAGCATCGCCGTGTCGTCCGACGCCACCGCCGGCACCTGCCCCAGCGACAACACCACGAGCAGCGCGCCCAGGGCGTAGACATCGTCGGCGATCGTCCCCTCCCCGCGTCCGGCGGGCAGGCACATGGCGGAATAGGGCGGCTCGTAGAGCGCGGGCTGCAGCATGGCCGGGGGCGTGGCCCAGGCTTGCCCCAGGATCACCGGGTGGCCGTCGCGCGCCTGAAACACGTTGTTGAGCCGGATGCCGCGATGGGTGACCCCGATCGCCTGCAACCGCTCCAGCACATGCGCGACCGGGCGCAGGACGAGTTCGATCAGCGCGGTTTCCGACCACGGCCGCAGGGTCTCGGCGAGCGACGGTCCGGGGGGCCGCTGGGTGACCACGTAGTACGCCGCCTCGTCGTTGGGCGCCGGACCGACCCCATGCCCGAGCGGACCGAGCAGACCGGGTTGCGGCCCTTCGAGGAGCTGGAGCGCGCGTGACCGAGCCGGGATACGATGCGGCACGGCGATCGCCATGAGATCGGGCGCCCCGGCGCGGCGATCGGTCGCGGCATAGGCGGTGAGCTCGCCGGCCGCGCCGAGCAGCGGGGAGTCGAGTTCGATTGCGAACTGCTCCGCGAAGAGACGTGATTCGGGCGGCAGGGCCATGACGGTTCGGATCGCAGCGGCCCCGCGATCCTGCGCCGCAAAGGTTTCGCCGGAGTAAACCGGCCCCGCGGCGTGGCCCCGCTGCCCCGCCCGACCACCGGCCGGGATCAGCGGTCAGGCCGGCCGGCGCGCGATCAGCCCTCGAACGGATCCTTCATCAGGATCGTGTCCTCCCGCTCCGGGCTGGTGGACAGCAGGGTCACCGGCGCCTCGACTAGTTCCTCGATCCGGCGCACGTATTTGACCGCCTGTGCGGGCAGGTCGGCCCAGGACCGCGCGCCCCTGGTCGACGCGGACCAGCCTTCCATCACCTCGTATTCGGGCGCGGCCTTCGCCTGGGCGCCCGGTGCCGCCGGCAGGTGGCGCACCAGCGCGCCCTCGATCCGATAGCCGGTGCAGATCTTCAGCTCCGGCAACCCGTCCAGCACGTCGAGCTTGGTCAGCGCGAGCCCGTGCACGCCGCCGACCTTCACGCCCTGGCGCACCAGCGCGGCGTCGAACCAGCCGCAGCGGCGGCGGCGGCCGGTGACGGTGCCGAACTCCTGCCCGCGATCGCCCAGCAACTGCCCGGTCGCATCGTGCAGTTCGGTGGGGAATGGGCCGGAGCCCACGCGCGTCGTGTAGGCCTTGGCGATCCCCAGCACGAACCCGACCGCGCTGGGGCCGAGGCCGGAGCCGGACGCGGCGGTGGCCGCGACCGTGTTGGACGAGGTCACGAACGGATAGGTGCCGTGGTCCACGTCCAGCATCACCGCCTGCGCGCCCTCGAACAGGATGCGCTTGCCGGCGCGGCGCAGCTCGTCCATGCGCAGCCAGAGCGGTTCGGCGAAGGGCAGGATCTTCGGCGCGAGCGCCAGCAGGTGGTCGAGCAGCTTCTGCTTCTCGAACGTCTCGACGCCCAGGCCGGCCAGCAGCGTGTTGTAGTGCAGCAGCAGCTCGTCGAGCTTGTGCGACAGCGTCTCCGGTTCGGCGAGATCGGCGACGCGGATGGCGCGCCGCGCGACCTTGTCCTCATAGGCCGGGCCGATGCCGCGGCCGGTGGTGCCGATCTTGTGCTCCCCCCGCGCGGTCTCCCGCGCGCGGTCCAGCGCCGGGTGCAGCGGCAGGATCAGGGCGGCGTTCTCGGCGATGCGCAGGTTCGCGGGCGTGACGGCGAGACCCTGGGAGCGGACGCGGTCGATCTCGCCCAGCAGCGCCTCGGGGTCGATCACGACGCCATTGCCGATCACGCCCAGCTTGCCGTTGACGACGCCGGAGGGCAGCAGGGACAGCTTGTACACCTGGTTGCCGACCACCAGCGTGTGGCCGGCATTGTGGCCGCCCTGGAACCGCACCACCACGTCGGCGCGGCTGGCGAGCCAGTCCACCACCTTGCCCTTTCCCTCGTCACCCCATTGGGCGCCGATCACGGCGACATTGGCCATCGTCAGTCTCCAGAGGTCAGGGGGGCGGCGTCGTCACCCCGCAACAGATGGGTGCAGCCCAGCCGGCGCGCTTCGGCAGCCGGGTCGGAAACCGGGGCGAGGGCGGCGACGGTGGCGAACCCGCGCGCGCGCAGGGCGGCGGCGGACGCCTGCGGCGCCTCGGCCGGAACGAAGACGCGCGGCCGCGGCGTGCGCGGGGGCGCGACGCGCAGCACGGCGTCGGGGAACAGGGTCAGGCCCGTCGCCGGTTCGGTGTCGCCGCAGACATAGCGACCGCCGCGCCCCAGCTCCTCATGCCGGCCGGGGGCGTAGATCGTGACCGAGACGCCGGTTTCGTAGCGGAAGCCGCGGAACTCGACCGGGTCGATGGTCAGCCGCAGCGCGGGGGCACGGGCGCGCAGCACCGCGACCACCTCGGCGAGACGCGCCGCCAGCACGCCGGCGCCGTTCGGCAGCCGCGCCGCCTGCAGCGCCGCGAGCGCCCGATCGGCCGGGCCGGCGGCGAGCAGCAGGTCGGTCAGCACCGGCGCGAGCGCACCGCCCCGCGCCGCCACCGCCGCGGCATCCTTGCGGTCCAGCGCGCGGGAGAGCGCGGCCCGTTCGGCCCCGGCGAAGCCCGCCTCGTCGAGCAGCACCGGCACCAGCGTGGGCAGCGTCAGGTCGAAGCTGACCCGGGTCAGGCCGACCGCCTCCAGCGCCTCGGCCGCGACCAGCACGATCTCGGCGTCCGCCGCCGGGCTGTCGATGCCGATCAGCTCGATGCCGGCCTGGGCGATCTGCCGGTCGGGCGCAAGCTGGCTGCCGCGCACGCGCAGGCACTGGCCGGCGTAGGAGAGGCGCAGCGGCCGCGGCGCGCCGGCGAGCCGGGTCGTGGCGATGCGGGCCACCTGCGGCGTGGTGTCGGCCCGCAGCCCCATCATGCGCTGGCTGTCCGGGTCCATCAGCCGGAAGGTCTGGTCGGCGACCGCGGTGCCGGAGCCGGCGAGCAGGCTGTCCTCAAATTCGAGCAGCGGCGGCTTCACGCGCTGGTACCCATGCGCGGCGAAGACGCCCATCAACGCCTCCACGGCCGAGGCCTCGGTCTCGGCCTCGGGGGGCAGCAGGTCGCGCAGGCCAGCCGGCAGCAAGGCCGGGTTGGGGGGCGTATCGTCGGTCATGGCGGCGTTCAGCTATCAGCAATCGCCAGCCAGCGGAACAGGGCGCGCGCACGCGCCTGCTCCGCGTCGACCGGCCGTGACCCGCGGGCGCGTTTACCGGCCGTTATCCCGCACGGGCGATGCTGGCAGGCGAGGTCCCGCGGCGGACCGGCGCACCGGACCGGCCGAGGCAGCGATGCTGTTCCACTCGCAACCCTTCATCCTGGGCTTCCTTCCCCTGTGTCTCGGCGGGTTCTTCCTGCTGGGGCGCCTGGCGGGGCGCGTCTGGGCGCTGCGCTGGCTGGTCTGCGCGAGCTTCGCCTTCTATGCGTGGTGGCGCCCGCCCTTCGTCCTTCTGCTGGCCGCCTCCATCGCGCTCAATTACCTGCTCGGGCAGCACATCCTCCGGCTGGCGCGGGCCGGCCGAGCGAGGCCGGCGCGACGCTGGCTGATCGGCGGCGTGGCGCTCAACCTCGGCCTGCTCGGCTGGTTCAAATACGCCGATTTCCTGCTGCACACGGTGGCCCCCGACGCACCGGCCCTGCACCTGTTCCTGCCGCTCGCGATCAGCTTCTTCACCTTCCAGCAGATCATGTTCCTGGTCGACAGCGCCCGCTGCGACCGGCAGGACACCGGGGCACTGCCCTACGCCGCCTTCATTGCCTTCTTCCCGCATCTGATCGCCGGGCCGATCGTGCGGCCGAAGGAGATCATCCCCCAGCTCACCGCCCCGGACCTGGTGCGCCCGAACCGGGAGAACCTGACCGCCGGGTTGATGCTGTTCCTGCTCGGGCTGGCGAAGAAGCTGGTACTCGCCGACACGTTCGGCAGCTTCGCCGATCGCGGCTTCGATGCCGCCGCCGCCGGGGAGGCGCTGACCTTCTTCGAGGCCTGGTACGCCGCGCTCGCCTACGCGCTGCAGATCTACTTCGACTTCTCCGGCTATTCCGACATGGCGATCGGCCTCGCGCGGATGCTGAACGTACGCTTCCCGCTCAACTTCGACAGCCCCTACCAGGCGGCCTCGATCACCGCCTTCTGGCGCCGCTGGCACATGACGCTGAGCCGGTTCCTGCGCGACTACCTCTACATCCCGCTGGGCGGCAGTCGCGCCGGGCAGCGGCGGCGCCTGGTCAACCTGATGCTGACCATGCTGCTGGGCGGCCTGTGGCACGGTGCCGCCTGGACCTTCGTACTGTGGGGCGGGCTGCACGGGCTGTTCCTGGTCGTGCACGCCGCCTGGACACGCCGCGGATGGGCCCTGCCTCGCCTGCCCGCCCAGGCGCTCACGCTGCTCGCGGTCACCCTGGCCTGGGTGCCGTTCCGCGCCGACGGGATGGCGGCCACCTGGGCGATGCTGCGCGGCATGGCGGGGGCGAACGGGATCGCCCTGCCGCAGATGCTGGTCTGGGCGATCCCGCCACTCGGCGCCATCGCCACCGGCGTCCCGGTGCTGCCCAATCTCGGCGACGCCCGCACCCTCAGCTTCCCCGAGGTCACCACCTGCCTGCTGCTCGGCTGGGCGATCGTGCTCCTGCTTCCGAACGTGCATGCGATGAGCGAGCGGATGCACGGCTGGACGCTGACCGCCGGCTTCGCGCTCAGCGTCCAGGCGCTGTTCTTCGCGCCCCAGGTCGCGCCCTTCCTGTATTTCCAGTTCTGATGCGCGGGGCCGAGTGATGCGCCGGATCCTGCTCGCCGCCCTCGCCTCGCTGCTGCTTTATGCGCTCGCCTTCGGGCTGGTGCTGGACCGGCCGCTCTCACTCGGGTTCCTGCAGCAGCAGATCGAGGCGAAGCTCGCCCGCGGCGCCAGCGTCCCCAGCCCCAAGCTGGTCATCCTTGCCGGCTCCAACGCGCCCTACTCGCATCGCTGCGAGACCATGGAAGCCGTGCTGGAGATGCCCTGCGTCAATGCCGGCGTCGCGGTGGGGATCGGGCTCGACTACCTGTTCGCGCGCTGGCGCCCGCTGCTGCGCGCCGGCGACGTCGTCTATCTGCCGATGGAGGAGGCGCAATACGTGCGCCCGAATGCCGCCACCACGCTCGGTCCGGACGCCGCGATCATGCTGCGGCATGACCGCGCGACGCTGTCCGGCCTGCCGGTGGAGCGCTGGTTGGGCGCGCTGTTCTCCACCGACCTGCGCGGCGCGGTCATGAGCCTGATCGAGACGGCGCTGGCCGCGCGCGGCTTTCGTGACCCGCGCAGTGCGGCGACCGGGGGGACCAATGCGCAGGGCGACCATGTCGGCCATACCGAGGCGCTGGGCCTCGCGTCGCGCGGCGTGCTGGCCGCGGCGCGCCCGACGCATGTGAGCGCGGAGGCGGTGCGGCAGGGCGACGGGTCCGCGCTGATCGCCGACTTCATCCGCCACGCCCGTGCGGCGGGCGTGCAGGTGGTCGGCGGATTGCCGACCGGCTTTGCCGATTCGCCCCCGCCAGCCGGGACCCTGGAGGCGATCCGCGCGATCTACGTGGCCAACGGTGCCGAGTTCCTGGAGCTGCCGAACCGCAGCCGCTATCCGCGCACCGCCTTCTTCGACACGGCGGAACACCTGAACGAGCCGGCACAGATCGCCCACTCGCAGCTGATCGCCGCGGGACTGCTGCGGGGACAGCGCGAGGGAAGATGGGGTCCGTGAGCCGCTGGGGCCACCCGGCGGGTCAGTGGGTCCAGTTCTCCGGCCGGCCATAGCGGAAATTGTCCGCATAGGCCTTGGGCTTCACCTTGCGGACGACCGGCAGTTCGACCTCGTAGGCGAGGCCGGCGCGATCGGCGTAGGCGACCGCCTCCTCCCGGGTCTCGAAATGCAGGCGCACCTGCGTCTGCGTATCGGCACCGCCGATCCAGCCCATCAGCGGGTCGGGGCGGCGGGCGTGCGTCGGGAGGAATTCGAGCACCCAGGCGGTGGTCTTGGCCCAGCCCGACTGCATGGCGTTCTTCGGCGGCTGATAGATGCGGGCCCGCATGGGTGGCGTCTCCGTGGCGTTCGCGTCCTGGCGCCCTGCGGCGCCCGCCCCTCTTACCCAGAACGCCCGCCCAAGTCACGGGTGCGGCGTCACCAGCAGGTCGCAGTTGCGCCGCCCGGCCAGCAGGCAGTCCTCCAGCTTCGACTCCGCGGCCAGCTCGCGCACCAGCAGCAGCCCCAGGATCAGCAACACCAGGGTGACGGCGACGGCCGCAAGGCTCGCGGTCTGCCGGTTGGCTTCCCGCTCCTCCTCGGCCCGATCCTGCCAGCGGCTGCGCGGCAACATCTCTTGCTTCCCGGCCTGAGGCTGCAACACCTGAGCATCAACATAAGGCATGCGCCGCCCCGGCGTGCAACCGGAGAACGCACAACAGGCATCGCCGTTGCGTGACGGGTCCGAACCGGCAGAATGCGGCGATGTCCCGCGACGGCCTGCGCCACCTCCGTTCCGACCTGCACTTCGCCGACCTGATCCGTCGCGTCGGCCCGCCCCGGCTCGGCGTCCAGCGGCAGCGCAGCCCCTATGAGGCGCTGATGCGCGCGATCGCGCACCAGCAGCTCCATGGCCGCGCCGCGGAGGCGATCCTCGCGCGGTTCGCGGCGCTGTATCCCGACGCCGATTTCCCCGACCCGCTGCGGGTGCTGGAGACGGACGACGCGGCCCTGCGGGCCTGCGGCTTCTCCGCCAGCAAGATCGCCGCGCTGCGGGACATCTGCGCCAAGACGCTGGATGGAACGGTACCGAACCGCCGCGCCGCCGCGCGGCTGGACGATGCGGCGCTGATCGAGCGGCTCACCACGATCCGCGGAGTCGGGCGCTGGACGGTCGAGATGCTGATGATCTTCACCCTCGGCCGGCCGGACGTGCTGCCGGTCGATGATTTCGGCGTGCGGGAGGGGTATCGCGTGCTGGCCGGACGGGAGGCGCAGCCGAAGCCGCGGGAAATGGCGGAGATCGGACTGGCCTGGGCGCCGTACCGCTCGCTCGCCACCTGGTACCTGTATCGTGCGGCCGAGGAGGCGCGGCGGCAGGCACCGACCAGCCGCGCGTGATGCGGCGCTGACGATCAGACCCAGTTGTTCCCATCCTCACCGGGCAACCCTGCCGAAGGATCACGGTTGCCGTAGCCGCGCGGCATCCCGTGACGGCGGCAAGCCGAACTGGCGCGCATATTCCCGGCTGAATTGCGTAGAGCTTTCGTAGCCGACGCGGAACGCCACGGCCGTCGCGTTTCCATCGCCCGCGATCAGCATGGACCGCGCGTGGAGCAGGCGAACGTGCTTCTGGTACTGCAGCGGACTGAGCGCGGTCACCGCCTTGAAGTGGCGATGAAAGGCGGACACGCTGAGGGCCGCCATCTCGGCCAGCGTCTCGACCCGGATCGGGTGGGCGAAGTTCTCCCTGATCCACTGGATCACCACGCCGATCCTGGACAGCGCGGTGTCGGGCATGGCGATGTCCCGCAGCATCCATCCCATGGGTCCCTGCAGGACGCGGAACAGGATCTCGCGCTCATAGGCGGGCGCAAGCGCGGCGATCTCGTCCGGCCGGTCGATGAGACGCAGCATCCGCACCCAGGCGTCGAGCAGCTCAGCCGTTACCGGCGCGACCGAAAAGGCCGAACTGGTGAGGTCGCCGCCAGCCGCTTTGGGCAAGTCCGTCAGTAACGGGGCGACCACGGAAGGCTGGATCGTGAGGCTGACCGCGAGATAGGGCGCGCCGCTGTCCGACGCATGGACGGTACCTGCCGCGGGCAGGTCGACCGACATGACGAAGTAGGTTGCCGGATCGTAGCGCAGCGTGTGGTCACCGACGGTCATCGTCTTGGATCCTGTCAGGATCAGGTTGACCATCGGCTCGTAGACGGCTGCGAGCTGATGTTCGGGGATCGCCCCCTGCACCATCGCCACGCGGGGAATGCCGGTTTCGGTACGCCGGTTCTCGGCGCGTGCTGCCAGCGCACGCAGTTCGGCGAGCTGTGTCTCCATGTCCCTTCGCTTCCACGGATCGCCCCTCCCAGCAACACGAAAGCAGGAATGGGCAAGAAGCAGGCAGGATCGGGTGAGCGGCCGGCGTCCTGTGCGACTACCTGTTCCTCAGTGAGATCGAGGAAGCATCAGCATGAGCGTCGCCATCAGCCCCATCAGGACCGATCACGGCGGCGGCATGCGCGAGGCGTTCGCGACGATACTGGCCGCTGGCCAGACCGCGCTCGGTCGCGTCGGTGCGCCCGACGATATCGGCGGCCTGATCGCCGGACGGCCGTCTGACGATCATCGCTGGGTCAACGCCCAGAACATCGCTACATGATTTGAGAGGCGCGCAATGCTCGACCACATCTTCTTGACGGTCAGCGACAGCGATCGTTCGGTTGCCTTCTATGAACGGGTCCTGCCGATTCTCGGCATGACCGCGCGGCACGATTACGACGGCAAGGATGGCCCGCCCGGCCATCCCGACCTGAAGGGCTTCGGCGCGAACGGGCGGATGTTCTTCTGGCTGCGACAGGGAGTGGCCGCGCCCGGCGCGGTTCATGTCGGCCTGGTCGCGACCTCGCCGGCGATGGTGGATGCGGCACATGCCGCGGCGATGGCGGCCGGGGCAAGCGAGATCCATCCGCCCGGCCCGCAGCTTCACTATGACCCTCGCTATTACGCCGCGCAGGTTCGCGACCCCGACGGCCATTCGCTCGAATTCGTTCACAAGAGCTGGCAGCACGAAGGGCAGCAGCGATGAGCGACCATCCTCTGCGCAGTATCGCCGACGCGCTGATCGCCGCCACCAATGCCCCCGACGCCGATGCCGTCGTCGCGCTGTTCACCCCCGATGCCGTGATCGATGATCCGTCCGCCGGCCTTCGCTTCGACGACCATGCCGGCATCCGCTCCTATGTCGAGCGGTTCTTCATCGGCTATCACACGGTCACGCGGTTTCTCTCGATCGTCCCCTTGTCGGATGGTCGCGCCCGCGTGCGCGTCGATTTGACCGGCGACTTCGGCCACGAGATCGGCCGGCTAGACCTCACGGTCGGCGCCAATCGCCGCATCACGCGCATCGACGCCGACCTGGAGTAGACAATCGTGCAAAAGCTCATGGTCTACGGAGCCAGCGGCTATACCGGCCGCGTGGCCGCCGAGCAGGCGCATGCCGCCGGACTGCCGCTGGTTCTCGGCGGGCGTTCCCGTGCCCCTCTCATCCAACTCGGCGACAGGTTGGGTGCCGATCGCCGCATATTCGGGCTCTCAGACTCCGACGCGATCGACGACGCGCTGGTCGATGTGTTTGCCGTGCTGAACTGCGCCGGCCCGTACATGGACACGGCCGAACCGCTGATGCGGGCGGCGATCCGGTCAGGCGTGCACTATCTCGACATTGCCGCCGAAGTGGACAGCTACCGTCTGGCGGAAGAGTTGGATGGCGCCGCGGAGGCGGCAGGCGTGATGCTTCTCCCCGGAAGCGGCGGCAGCGTCGCAATGCTGGGCTGCCTCGCCGGCCATGCCGCCACGCGCGTGAAGAGGCCGCGCAAGGTGGCGATTGCCCTGCATGTCGCCGGTTCCATGTCGCGCGGTTCGGCGATCAGCGCGAGCCGCAACCTCTTGGCCGAAACGCTCGTGCTGCAGGACGGACAGGTCACGCAGTGCCCGGCTGGCGAAACGGCGCTGTTCGACTTCGGCCATGGCGAGGTGCCCTGTTTCGGCGTCACCTTGCCCGACATCATCACGATCGGCCGGTCGACCGGCATCCCGGACGTGGAAACCTACCTGCATGTTTCCGGGAACGCCTTTCCCGAGGGCGACCTGACGGCCCTCCCGGACGGCCCGGATGCCGCGGAGCGTGAGGCCAATCGCTATCAGGCCGCGGTCGCCATCACCGCCGCAGACGGCACCATTGCGCGCTCGATGCTCGATACGGTCAACGGCTACAGCTTCACACCGATGGCCGCGGCCGAAGCCGCAGGGCGCGTGCTGGCGGGCGAGTTCCGCGCCGGATTCCAAACGCCGGCAGGACTGTTCGGCAGCGGCTTTGCCGAAACGATCGCGGACACGCGCATCTTCGACTTCCCGCTCGATCGAGGGGGCGATGACCATGCCACGTCAGGGCAGGCATGACCGTGACCCGACATGAAGGAGGACGACATGGACGTCATCAATCACATCGAGATCGGCGTCACTGACGTCACGGCGTCGCGGCGATTCTACGAAGCGGCGCTGGCGCCATTGGGGCTATCGCTGGTCATCAGCGTCGATGCCGCACGCACGATGCGCGGCACTCCACGGTACGGCTTCGGCCGCGAGGGGTATCCGAGCTTCTGGATCCATGGAGAGGAGAGTGCCGATCGCCCCATCCATATTGCTTTCACCGCCACGACCAACGATCGGGTCGATGCATTTCACGCCGCGGCGCTCGCCAGTAGCGGGACCGACAACGGCGCACCAGGCATTCGCGCACATTACCACTCCCGCTATTACGCCGCGTTCGTTCTCGACCCCGACGGCAACAACATCGAGGCGGTCTGCCAGAGTGGATGATCTCGCCAGCCGCGACGACGGCTGGGCCATGGGACTGCTCAGCCGGCGGGCGATGCGCGGGCCGCCGGCCGCGGCGGAGTCTGGGAGGCAACGCGCGTGCCGCCAGCTCAGCCCGCTCGCATCTCCTGCTCGACACGTTCGACCGCCTCCTCCACCGTCAGCCGCGCGGTATCGATGACGAGATGCGGCTCGGGCCAGGGCGCGTAGTTGCGATCCAGGACGGCTTGCCAACTCGGAAGCGCGAGGCCGGCGATATCGGCGCTTCGCTGCTCGACGCGGCGGCGGTGCTCGACCGGGTCGGAGCAGACGATTTCGATCTCGAGCAGCGCCGCGTTCGCGCGTGTCGCCGTCTCCCGCCAGGCCTCACGACTTTCCGGCACCGGGTTCACGCAGTCCACGATGACCGTCCGACCGAGCGCCAGGTTGGATGCGGCGAGGGCGTTGCCGATGACGTAGCCCGCGGGGCCGACCTCGCCCGCGAGCACAGCCGCCGACCGCAACGCCTGCTCGATCTCGTCGATCCGCAGATACGCGGCCGGTCGCCGCGTGGCAAGCGCGCGTGCAATCGTCGTCTTGCCTGTTCCCGGCAGCCCACCGAACACGACCAGCATGACACGCCCCGACGCGCTTGCGCGGAAGCTTCGCAGGTCCGCTGAGGGTCCGCAATCAGTCGGAAGATGTCGGTAGCGAGTGGCGCGCCGCCGTTGGCGATGATGAGAACTACGTTTACGCTATAGCCCTCTAATATGAGCTACGTTGGTCGAAATCTGCCGAAATGCCTTCTCTTCTGGTTGGTCAGACTCAGTGAGTTATCGCCTAAATCGTGGCGTCCAACGATCAGCTAGATATTCGTCGTCATCCGCTTCGTCCTCGGGGTCGAAGTCGTCATCGGTCCTGAGATTGCCCCGGATCACCGTCAGGGTGCGGCCGTATCCGCCGAGGCCGATCACTTCTTCGCTCCCGCGCACGCCGTCGCCAAGACCGAACCAGTCGGTCATATAAAGGGCGCTTTCCTCGCGATCCGCGGCAGCCACCCGGCCGGGCGCCGCGTTGAAGCGGGCGGTCAGCGTGTCGGTCGGAACCGGCTTGCCGTAGAGCCACGGCATCGCGCCACGCCCGGCCAGATTCTTAATCTTTTCGGAATAGCCGCAGGACACGATCGTCCCACCCTCGGAGATCACGACCGCTACGGCGTCTTTCGTCAACTCAGCGAAGCGGAAGGCGGTCGCCGTGAGGGATGTGTTCGCAGCCGTCGCCAGCGCGATAATCCCCTCCAATCCGTCCCCGGCCTTGCGCATCGCACCCTTGAAGAGGTCGGCCGGCATCAGAAGCGAGGCGGCGAACACGTCCGCTTCCTGCTCGTACCGGTCCCGGGCCACGAAGCCAGCCTGGGATTGGTGGATTCCGTTCTTGAGAACCGCCTCGGGATGGCCCGGCAGGAAATAGTGCCCGAGCTCGTGCGCGATGGAGAACCGCTGGAAGCCCTCGCTGCGAATATGCGTCGCATAGAGGATGCCGAATTGCTCGCCGTTCCGCACCAGCATGCCTGAGCAGCCTTTCGCCGCGTCGGGCTTTGCCTGCACAAGGATGTCATGCTTTTCCGCGATGGTTTTCGGGCAGACCGGCAGGGCGGTGTATCCGGCCTCGACCGCGATCTTCTCTGCCGTATTCTGGATGATGGCGCGGCCGAGCGGGGGCACGGTCAATCTTTCTTCGAGCGCTTGCCCAGCATTTCAATAAAGGCCTGTGCGAGGTCCCGGTCAGAATCGTTCAGGCGCTGCGCATCGCGGTGAAGCCGGTCCGCCTCGGCCGCCAGCTCCGGGTTCGCAACGCGGCCAATCAGAAAATCCGTGGACACCGCCAGCACGGTCGCGATCCGGCGCAGATTGTCGAAGCTCGGCTTTCGCGTTCCGGCCTCGAAATGACTGATCGAGCTGGCCGGAATGCCCGCCCGCTTCGCCAGATCGATCTGGCTCAGATGGCGCAGCTCTCGGGCCTGCACGAGACGAGTAGGGAACGGGTCCTTGTCGTGGTCACTCGTGGGCACACGTATCCTCTCTTTAACAAATCGACATTCTTATCTTGTCGAGATCGGCAATAGCAATTATATCAAAGGGAGCATGGCGGAATCGCCATGTCAAGCGGTCCGGCGCGGCGTCACCGGCCCCTTCATCCGCGACGCCCGAGGACTACGATAATGAGTCACGATCCCTCTCCCCCGCGCCCCGGCGGGACCTTCCGCATCCAGGTCGGCGACGCCGATCTGAATTTCCGTACCGTCGAGATCGCCGATCCGGTTCCGACCGGCCGCCAGATTCTCGACGCCGCCGGCGCCCGGCCGGCCGAGGATCATCTGGTGATCGCCCTCTTGCCGAACGGTGCCACCGAGACGCTGCGGCTCGACGAGACCTACGACCTTCGCGGCCGTGGCGCCGAGCGCGTGGTCGTCTTCAAGACCGACCGGACCTTCTTCTTCGAGGTGGATCGGCAGGAGCGCGAATGGGGCGCGGCCACGATCAGCGGACGTGTCATCAAGCTGCTCGCCAACGTCGATCCCGCCAAGCATGACCTCTACCAGGAAGTCCGGGGCGACGATCCGCTGATCCGCGACGACAGCATCGTCGATCTTTCTGGCGAGGGCCGCGAGCGCTTCTACACCATCGTCACGCATACCACGGAAGGCTTGGCGGTTCTGCCGCCTGCGGACCGTGCACATCTTGAGGCTCGCGGCATTTCCTACGAGGTCGTCGCCGAGGGCGGGCAGTCGGCGGTCATCCTTAAGAGCTACCCGCTCCTTGCCGGCAAGTACGGGAGCACGAGCGCCGACATCCTGATCCTCCTGCCGGCAGGCTACCCGGACGCCCTCGTCGATATGTTCTATTGCGACCCTTGGCTCCGGCTGTCGGCGTCAGGCCGCTACCCGAATGCCGCCGACGTGCCGCACAGCTTCGCGGGCCGCAACTGGCAGCGCTGGTCGCGCCACAGCAACGCGTGGCGGCCCGGCATCGACGGCATCCACACGGTTCTCGGCCGCATCGACCGCGCCCTCAAAGACGCGGCCTGACCCGATGCAGGACCTCATTCTGCTCGAACCCCACGAAGCCGATCTCCGCGCCCTCCTTCACCGTGAGACGGGCGCGGAGGCGGCCGCCTATGTGATCTTCGGGCAGTCGGCAATCGCGGCCGATCCCTGGACCGGCGCGCCCCGAACGCGCTTCGTCTCCCATGCCGTCCGGCCGGTTCCCGACGAGGACCAAGTGTCCGCGTCGCCGCTGCATGTCACATGGTCAACGCGGGGGCTGATCCGGGAGCTCGGGCGCGCGACCCGGGACCAGCTCGCGTTCGGCATCGTCCATACGCACCCCGGTGGACGCGCGGAATTCTCGCGGCAGGACGATCGCAACGAGGCCGATCTCGCCCGCGCCGTCTGTAATCGCAACGGCCCCGGCTACCCCTTCATCAGCCTGCTTCTTGCCGCCGACGGCGGCATGGCGGCGCGCGTCTGGCGCGCTAATGTCATGGTGCCGGTGCAGCGCCTCGCGATCATCGGCCGGCGCCTCCGCTATTTCGGCAGCCTCGGGCAGGCGGGCGGCGATCCTGAAATTCTGGAGCGGCAAGCGCGCCTATTCGGTTCCGGGGTCAATGATATCCTCCGAGCGATGCGCGTCGCGATCGTCGGCTGCGGCGGCACCGGCAGCCCGCTCGCCATGTTGCTTCTTCGTCTCGGCATCGGCCGTCTCCTGCTGATCGACAAGGATGTGGTCGAGGTCACGAACCTCAACCGCATCCACGGCGCGCGCCGGTCCGACATCGGCCGCCCGAAGGTCGAGGTGCTCGCCCGCGAGATACGGGAGGCGGACCTCGGCGTCGAAGCCGTAACCCTGAACGCATGGGCCGGCACGCCGGAAGCCTACGACGCCCTTAAAGCCTGCGATGTGATTTTCGGCTGCACCGACGACCACGACGGCCGCGCCCTTCTCAACCGGTTCGCCTATTTCTACGGCGTCCCCTACATTGATGTCGGGCTCAGAGTGACGCCGGCCGAAGGCGCTCTTCCGTATGCGATTACCGCTCGCCTTAGCGCGATCGCGCCGGGCAGCACATGCCTTCTGTGCCGCGGCACGGTCGATCCCCGCCGGGCGTCGGAGGAGCATCTTGAGCGCACGGACCCGGATGGCTTCCGCCGATTGAAGGCTGAGGCCTATGTGGAAGGCGGTGGCGATCCGGCACCTGCCGTCGTCACCTTCACGACCGAAGCGGCCACAATGGCCGCCAACGAGCTGATCCAGGCCCTCACCGGCTATCGTGGCGCTGAAGGCATGGCCTGGGCGCGCTTTCGGCGGTTTGAGACCCTTGAGGATAAGCGCGTTGGCATCGCTGCGCGCTCCGGCTGCCAGATTTGCGACGAGCGCGCCCTGTGGGGACGCGGCGATGTCGAACCCTTCCTCTACCGGGCAGGATAAGTGCCATGCGTTTCTTGCTCGCCCGTCTTCTTCGATCGCTGCGGCTTCTCCGCTTCGACCTTCTCGCGCGGTCCGTCGAGCGCCATCCCTCCGACGATGAGATCGCACCCGGCGAAATTCTCGTCGTCGAAAGCGAGGGCGTTCGCAAATGGGCCTGTCTGAAATGTCCCGGCGGGTGTGGGATCAAGATTGCGCTATCGCTCAATCCGAACCGCCGGCCGAGGTGGGGCATCGTGCGTGACTGGTTTGGACGACCGACCGTGACGCCTTCAGTCCACCAGAAGAACGAATGCGGATGCCACTTCTGGATTCGCGAGGGACGGGTGGATTGGTGTCCCGGTAATCAACCACGCCGATAAGGCCCAATCCGCTATAGAGCCGCCCCTATCCGAAAAATAGAAAAGCTCGAAGCGGCCCACATCTCACTGTGCCGCCGGCGCCGGCTGGTCATAAGTCGCCGAGAAGATCGTGTCGGCGAGCCATCGCCTGAATTCAGGATTGTCGCTGAACTGCTTGAACAGCTCCGTGTCGTCCTTCATCAGGCCGATGATGACGTTTCCGAGCGCCTTGTCGTGCTCGATCCTGGCGTTCTGCTTGTCTGAGTTCTGCTTCGCGTTCTGGTAGGCCGCGTTGGCGGCCACCTTGTTCGGGATTTCGGTGCCGATCAGATGTCGGATGCGGTCGGCGTCCTCCCAGGCGATGTTGCCGAACAGGTCGTTGAAGCTGCGAATGATGTTGGACAGCCGGTCGAGTTCGGGTTCCGGCCTGCGCCCGCCGCCATCGGTGGGCACGGGGTCGATTTCGGCATTCTGGTCGGCCAACTGGATGTGCTGGACCGCCTGCTTCTCGACACGGTAGCTGTCCATGTCGATCGCTTCGAGAATGCCCTTGGAAAGGTCGTCCTCGCGGGGTGCCGGCAGCTTCGGGATCAGGAAGTTCAGGAAGATCGAGAGCTTCTCCCATCCGGCATTGGTGAAGGGCAGGATCGACGAGACGAAGGCGTTAGTTCTGACGAAGGCCTTCGCCTTGCCCTTGAAATCGACTTGGCCGTCCTCGTCCAACTCGGAATTGTAGGCCCCTACGCAGACGTCCAAAATCGGGTCGAGGCGATCGCGGTCGGCGCCCGCCAGATATTGCTCGACAAACGCGTCGATCTGGTCGCCACGATACACCCCATACTGGTCGAGCGCCGCCTTGAGGTCGTGCAGCCGGTTCGGATCGGTCTCCTCACTGAGGACCGTCGTGCGGTAGAAGGTCTCGAACGAGGCCCGGATCGTCTCCGTCTCGTTCATAAAGTCGAGCACGAAGGTGTCGTACTTCTGCGGATGAGCGCGGTTCAGCCGCGACAGCGTCTGCACCGCCTTGATGCCCGAGAGCGCCTTATCGACGTACATGGTGTGCAGCAGGGGCTGATCGTAGCCCGTCTGGAACTTGTCCGCACAGATCAGAAACCGATAGGGGTCGTTCTCGATCCGGTCGGGGATGTCCTTCGAGGGGAAGCCGTTCAGATCGGCCTCGGTCACCTTGGCGCCGCCGAACTCATGCTCGCCGGAGAAGGCGACGATCGCCCGGTACGGGCTCTTGCGCTCGGTGAGATAGGTGCTGATCGCCTGGAAATACTGAATCGCCCGCTCGATACCGGAAGTCACCACCATGGCCCGCGCTTGGCCGCCGATCTTGTTCAGCGCCAGCACCTGCTCGTGGAAATGATCGACCATGATCTCCGCCTTGAGCCGGATCGCATGGTCGTTGCTCTCGACATAGCGCCGCAGTTTCTTCGTGGCGCGCTTGGTGTCGAATTCCGGATCGGCCTCGACCGTTTTGACCAGTCGGTAATAGCTGTTGACCGGCGTGTAGTAGCGCAGCACGTCGAGAATGAAGCCTTCCTGGATCGCCTGCTTCATCGTGTAGCTGTGGAACGGGCGATGCTTGACTTTGTCACCCTCCGGATAAGGCTCGCCGAATATCTCCAGGGTCTTGTTCTTCGGCGTGGCGGTGAAGGCGAAATAGCTCGCGTTCGAGAGCATCTTGCGGCTCTCCATGAGCGCGTTGATCCGGTCCTCGACCGTCTCGTCCTCCTCGCCATCGTCGGCGCCACTGAGCGCGGCGTTCAGCGCCGCGGCGGCCTTGCCGCCTTGGCTCGAATGCGCCTCGTCGATGACGATCGCGAAGCGCCGGTCCCTGTGTTGGGTTCCGATGTCCTCCAGGATGAACGGGAACTTCTGGACCGTCGTGATGATGATCTTCTTGCCATCGGCGATGAAGCGCCGGAGGTCGCCCGAATGCTCGGCATGGCCCACCGTCGCACCGACCTGAGCGAACTGCCTGATGGTGTCGCGAATCTGCTGATCGAGGATCCGCCGGTCGGTCACGACGATCACGGAATCGAACACCTGACCCGCGTTACCCGCGAGCCGGACCAGTTGATGCGCCAGCCATGCGATCGAGTTCGACTTGCCCGATCCCGCCGAGTGCTGGATCAGCACGCGCCGCCCGGCGCCCCTCGCCTTCGCGTCGGCCAGCAGCTTGCGGACCACGTCGAGCTGGTGGAAGCGCGGGAAGAGCTGGTCACGCTTCACCTTGCCGGTCTTGGCGTCCCTGCGCTCGACGATCTGCGCATAGTTCTCGATGATGTCGGTCAGCCCGAACGGCGTCAGGATGTCCTTCCAGAGATAGTCGGTCTTCAAGCCGTTCGGATTGGGCGGGTTGCCGGCGCCATCGTTCCAGCCCTTATTGAAGGGCAGGAACCAGGACGCCTTACCCTTGAGATGGGTGCAGAACATCACCTGGGCGTCGTCCACGGCGAAATGCGCCAGGCAGCGGCCGAATTCGAACAGCTTCTCGCGCGGATCGCGGTCGCGCCGGTACTGCTCGACCGCATCCTCGACCGTCTGCTTGGTCAGGCTGTTCTTGAGTTCGAAGGTGGCGACCGGCAAACCGTTGATAAAGAGGGCCAGGTCGAGAGCATGGGCTGTGTCGTCGCGGCTGTAGCGCAATTGCCGGGTGACGGAGAAGCGGTTCAGCGTAAAGCGTTCGGCGGCCTTGGCGTTGCCAGGCGACGGCGTGCCATAGAACAGGTCCACATCATGCGGACCATGCTTGATGCCGTGCCGCAGCACGTCGATGACGCCGCGCTTGCCGATCTCGCCTTGTAGGCGGGCGAGGAACTTCTGGCGGGTCGGGCTGTCGCTGTCGAGATCGAGTGCGGTGAGCAGGGGCGGCTGGGTCGCGGCGAGGAACCCGCGAAGCTGGACCAGATCGACGGTCCAGGCCCGATCATAAGCTTTCGGATCGCCCAGCAGCCAGTTGTGCAGCCCGACGAAGGGTTCGGGCTCCTCGGCGAAGCCGCCGCCGGTCCGCACCACCGGCCGACCAGTCATGTCGGCAAGGATGAGGTCTTCGAGTCCCCTTTCCGACGTGTCCGTGGTCATGCCGCCCCGAGCCAGCCGTTCGAGCGCAGGGCCTCATAGGCGATGCCGATCTGGCGCGGCGAGAAGCGCTGCTTGCGGTCGTTCCAGGCATAGACCTTCGCGGTGGCGTTCTCGACGCCGGCAGCCTGTTCGCGCGTGGCGACCCAATGCACGGTGGCCAGCAGTTCCAGGCCGAACGGCGTTTCGAACCCCTCGACCAGCTTGCCGACGCGATCGAAGCGCCCGCGCGTGGCGGCATCCTCCGCCAGGAACGCCTCGGCATCGGTGACGGCGCCAGGCACCAGTTCAAGCTGCTTGTCGGGAGCATCCCCGCCGTCCTGATAGCCGGAGATGAGATGGCCTTCGACGGCGCGCAGCACATGCCGCAGGTTCTCGGCATAGGGGCCGTAAGGCGCCTTGGCATATTGCAGCCGCAGCGGCTCGCCGGCCTCCTGCATGAAGTACAGCAGCTTATGCACTTCAAGCAGCGTCACGAAGGGGTCCATCAGCCCGCCGAGATAGCGGTTCATCAGCACGACCAGCGCCGCGCGGCCGGACGTCATCTTCGGAACGTCCCGGGACTTGGTCTCGACGGGTGCGCTATTCGGCTCGAAGACGATCACCTCAAGGTCGTTGAGGCCGCGCAGCGCCTCGACGATGCGCGGGCGCACATCCGCCCAATTCAGCCCGCCCAGGCCGCTCCCAAGCGGCGGGATGGCGATGGACCGGATGCTGCGTGTGCGAATCTCCCCAACGAGCGCCTTAAGGCCGGAATCGATGTCCTCGATCCGGCTCTTGCCTCGCCAATGGCGCTTGGTCGGGAAGTTGATGATGTATTTCGGGTTGGTGAAGGTGCCGGTCTCGAACACGAACATCCGGCCCGGCCGCACCTCCTCACGAGCGCAGGCGGCCTCGTAAGCCTTGAAGTTCGCCGGGAAGGCATTCTTGAACTGAAGCGCGATGCCGCGGCCCATGATGCCGACGCAGTTGACCGTGTTGACGATCGCTTCCACGTCCGCCGTCAGGATGTCTCCGGTCCTGAATTCGATCATCGCCATCCCCCCATCAGTAGTACCATTCCCGCCTGATCTCGACCTTTGGCCGGTGAGCGGCGCCCTGCATGGCGGCAGCCACCTTCGGCGCGATGCCCTGCGAATGGATGCCGATCCGTTCGACAAGGCTCCAAGGAAAGGAACGCTCGATCAGGAATTCCGCCTGCTTTCCTTCCTCAAATGCTCCCTGCCACCAGTTCGCCGCCACAGCGTCCCAGTTTATCTCGCGCAAGTTTTGAAGACTGCACCGGTCTTCAAAATATCGTGCGCCAGCATTTGAAAGCGTAAACGCCCACTTTCTTCCATTTTTCTCGGCCCAGTCGACGGCAGCATGCAAATCAGCCTCAAGATGCACGATCGGCCCTTGCCCGCCTTTGTAGGTCAGATTCGGATGGTTTGCCCGATAGATCAGATAGAGCATTACCGATCTCGGGCAAAAATAGAACGGGGTGAACTGCCCAACAAAAAGTTCGGGATGACTCTCTAGCCGCAGCTCGGTAAGTCGTCGCCGCTTAATGTCCCCCATGCCAATGGTCGTTCCCGCTGCAGCACGTTCGATCACCTTCGCGTCGCACCAGATCCGCTTGTCGGCGACAATCGACGCCAAACGATCGACGTGGACGATGTGGTAGATTTTCGGATGTGCGGGAACGGGCATGGTCAGGCAGCGACCTCCTCGTTCTCAGCATCCTCGATGACTTCGTCGAGATCGCCGTCTTCAGCGGGCTCCTCCTCGACAGCTTCGAGGTCCGTCACCTCGGGCAGCGCAACAGCTACAGCACGCACATCAAGCTTGCCCGCAACGACATCGGCGATCAGGCGGGTGCGGAACTCCTGAATGAGGGCGATTTCGCGTTGGGTCCGATCTACCGCTGCACTATGAATCGATAGTCGCTGATCGAGCCACGCCGCAATTCCCACCTGCTCTTCAGGTGGAGCGAGCGGCACCGAGATTGAACCTAGCTCGGGTTTGGTGATGTGAACCAACCCGATTATCCCGTGGGTATTCTCCTCCACATGCTTCGTGACTGCCTTTAGCACATAATAGAAATACCGCTGGTACGTCGCGATATTTTCCAGCTTGAAAATGTGTTGATTGAGATACCCCGAAAATTCTCTCTCCCAGATGAATGGCCCAAACGATGTTCCGACATTGCCGGACCAGGAGAAGACAATGTCACCCTTGGCGATAAGCATGTCACTGGGCAGGTCGTGCCTCGTCGTATAATTAAACTGTTCCGATCCATTGAGGTTCTGAATCCGGATTATGGGCGTTCCGGCTGCGGACCAATCGGAAGGCTTGAAAGCCAGGCCATTATTGAAGCGCGCTAGATATTTGAGCTTCTTCAAATCCCAGTGGGCCGGCACATCGCCGAGCCAAAGGATGCCAGAGGGCTTCAGCTTGGCATTTAGATCGAGCCCGCGCGTGACGGCGCGGTGGATGATGGCCTGCTTCTCTTCATTGAGAAGCGCGATGATCCGCTTCTTGGCGCGGATCAGTTTCGCCGTCTGGGTGCCGTGCCAATCCAGAAACCGCACAATCAGTCGCTGCTCGTCGAGCGGAGGATAGACCGACGGCATCTGCTTGAATGACTCCCAATAAAGCCGGTTCCGATCAGGCACGATGCCGCGCGAGAACGTGTCGATTTCGCGCATGTATGCGGCGGTGCGGAATAGGTAGGCGTAATAGGCGGCGCCGATTTCCGGAAAGGGCCGCGCGACAACATACGCAGGGCTAACGAGCCCATCGACGGGCGCGATCCCAACCGCTCCCTGCCACATGCGCATCATGTTGTAGGCGATGTCGCCGCGCACGGCACGCTGGTACTTGGATCGGTCACTCATCTCCTGTTTGCGCCCGCCAGCATCGAAATCGCGGATGCGAACACCGCTTCGGATCGAGACCTCGAGGACCGGCAAGTCCGGGAACCCGGTCTCCCGTCGTGCGCCGAACAACCGCCCGTTCCGCCTCACATCCCAATGTGCGGGCACATCCCCAAGCCACGGTAGCCCGCTCGGCTTCATCTCCGGGTAGGGGCGTAGCCCGTCGATCATCGGGCAGCGCCAACAATGTCCGCCACCAGCCCTTCGGTCTCGCGCTCCAGCGCCAGAATGTCGGCGCGGATTGCCTCCAGCGATCGCAACGGCTGTGGCTTGTAGAAGTAGCGGGTGAAGCTGATCTCGTAGCCGACCGCGGTCTTGGACTCGTCGATCCAGGCGTCCGGCGCGTGTGGCAGCACCTCGCGCCGGATGAACGCCTCTATGCCGCCCGGCTCCTTGAAGGGCACGGTTTCGGTGTCGCGCAGGTCGCTGTCGGGCTCGTATTCGACCACGCAGGGTTTGCCGGCGATGGTCGCCGGGAACAGGCCGTGCAGCGGATCGGCGGCGGCCTTGCCGGGCTTGTGAATGCGTCGAATAACCGGAAGGCCGTCCTCCGATATCCGCTCCTCGTCCTTCAGCGCCTTGATCTCCTTCGGCGCATAGGCGCGTTCCGGGTCGATGCCCGTGGCGCGCAGCGGCCGTTCGACCGTGACCTTCCAATAGCCGAATTCTGCGTTGTCGAAGATGTGCGACTGCTCGTTCTCCTCGAAGCGCTGGAAGGTCTCGACGATGCGCTCGACGTCGCCGTCCGCCAGCTCGCAATTCTTCTTGCCGAGGTTCTTGCGCAGCGGCTGGAACCACGACGTAGCGTCGATCAACTGCACCTTGCCGCGCCGGTGGCCCGGCTTGCGGTTGGTCAGCACCCAGACATAGGTGGCGATGCCGGTGTTGTAGAACATGTTCAGCGGCAGGGCGACGATGGCCTCCAGCCAGTCGTTCTCGATGATCCAGCGCCGCACATTGCTCTCCCCGCTGCCGGCGTCGCCGGTGAACAGCGAAGAGCCGTTGTGGACCTCCGCGATGCGGCTGCCGAGCGGCGTATTATGCTTCATCTTCGACAGCAGGTTCGCCAGGAACATCATCTGGCCGTCACTGGAGCGCGTGACCAGGCTGTATTCGGCATCGCCCGCATGCTCGATCACGAAGCGCGGATCGCGTATCCCGGACTTCCCGCCCATGCGCTCCTGGTCGCTCTTCCAACTCTTGCCGTAGGGCGGGTTCGACAGCATGAAATCGAACTCGCGTGACGGGAAGGCGTCGTTGGAGAGCGTGGACCATTCTGGCCCGCCGACGAGGTTGTCGGCTTCCTCGCCTTCGCCCTTGAGCAGCAGATCGGCCTTGGCGATGGCGTAGGTCTCGCCGTTGATCTCCTGGCCGTAGAGGTGCGTCGAAACCTGCTTGCCGTGCTGCGCGGCAAGCGCGTTCAGCGTCTCTTCAGCGACCGTCAGCATGCCGCCGGTGCCGCAGGCGCCGTCATAGAGCAGGTAGGTGCCGGAGGTGATCTTGTCGGCGATCGGCGCGAAGATCAGCCGCGCCATCAGCTTCACCGCATCGCGCGGCGTCCAGTGTTCGCCGGCCTCCTCGTTGTTGGCCTCGTTGAAGCGGCGGACCAGTTCCTCGAACATCGTGCCCATGGCATGGTTGTCGAGACCAAGGTGTTTCACCGAGCCGTCGCCGTGCAGCACGGGCGCAGGGCCGAGGTTGATCGAGGAGTCGAGGAACTTCTCGATCAGCGTTCCCAGAACGTCGGCTTTCGACAGTTTCGGGACCTGATTGCGGAACTCGAAGTTGTCGAGAATCTCCTGCACGTTGGGCGAGAAGCCGTCGAGATACGCCTCGAAATCCGCCTTCAGTTGCGCCTGGCTCGCGCGATTGCGCAGGTCGCGCAGCGTGAAGGGCGAGGTGTTGTAGAACGCCTGTCCGGCGGCCTGCCGAAGGGCGGCGTCCTGGTTGGCGATGCCCGCTTTGTCGAGGTTCGCCTTCATCGACATGACGGCTTGCTTGGTGGGTTCGAGCACCGTGTCGAGACGGCGCAGCACCGTCATCGGCAGGATCACGTCGCGATATTTGCCGCGGGTGTAGAGGTCCCGCAGCACGTCGTCGGCGATGCCCCAAATGAAGTTCGTGATCCAGTTCAGATCGCCGTTGCTCATGCCTGTTCCTTGCCTCCAAGACCTGCGGCGCGTGCAGCCGACGCGGCGTTCGCCGGCGCTCGCCCTGCATCGGCGGCGCCGTTCAGCCGCGCGTATTCCTCCACCGAGACGACCACCACAACGCCGCGCCCGTGCTTTTCGATCAGCACCGGCTCCGCGCGCGCGGTGTCAATCATCAGGCCGAAGCCGTTCTTCGCTTCGCGCGCCGACATGGTTTTCATGGCCGAACCCCGTGGCGATCCATTGCGCCACTTAGGGCGAAATGGCTCTTTTCGGCAATGGCGTCATTGGTGGTCTGATTCGGGCGTGGAAAGCGGTGTTTGAAGTCGAGCGCCGCCCCCGGAGAAGAGACGACCGATGAGGGCAAGATAAAGCGAGTTGCCTCGCTGCCGGAACTTCGTTCCTAAGTGTTTGTCTGCACATTGTTTTTCGGTGCCCTTCCGCTGCCTCGGCGAGGTGCGGCGGTGCCGGGAAAGCCGATTTTCTGAGTGTTTTCAATGCTGTTTTGGGTGGCAGGCGCAATGTGCGCCGCTGGCGATTCCGCCGCTTCTACGCTGTAGCAAGTATCTCTACGCCACAGCCCTACACCTCCATTTTCGACCTTGTATCGGCAGTTTGATCTTCCAATCGTCAGGTCATGGCGACCGACGAAGACCGTTTCCGCATCCGCCCTGGCCGGGTTCGCGACCGCTCCGGCGTCCGGTCCGTGCGGGCGGTCCGGCCGCGCCCGAAGACCTTCCTGGCCGAGGTGCATCAGGCCATTCGCCGCGCCGGCGGCGACCCCAATCGGCTGGGCTCGGCCGGGAAGGGAAGCGGCCGGTTCAATGCGCGCGGCCGGGGTGCGGTGGTAGCCGCCAGCTTGATGGGGCGGAACGCCTGGAGCCGAGACGCCAGCGGCGTGCGGACGCGCGCCCGGCGCGTCACGGTGAAGGCCCGGATCGTGAAGCTCAACCCCCAGCGTGGCGTGGCGCGGGGCCGCCAGTTCGCCAGCGCCCAGGCGGTGGACGCCCACTTGCGCTATCTGGAGCGCGATGGCGTCAACCGAGACGGGGAGAAGGGGCAGGTCTATTCCGCCGAGCGCGACGCGGAGGACGGCCGCGCCTTCCTCGATCGCGGCCGTGACGACCGCCACCAGTTTCGCTTCATCGTCTCCGCCGAGGAAGGCGTCGAGCTGACCGATCTTCGGGAAACCACCCGCGATCTGATGAAGGCGATGGAGGCCGACCTCGGCACCAAGCTCGACTGGATCGCGGTCGATCACCATAACACCGGCCACCCGCACAGCCACATCCTGGTGCGCGGCGTCATGGACGATGGCCGGATTCTCAACATCGCCGGCGACTACATCGCCCACGGCGTCCGCGAGCGGGCCAGCGAGATCGTCACCTTGGAGCTGGGGCGGCAGACCGAGCAGGAAGTGAGCCGCCAGCTTGAGCGTGAGGTGGACGCCGAACGCTTCACCCGCCTCGACCGGCTACTGATCGCCGAGCAGGCGGCGAGCAACGAGTTCGCCGACCTGCGGCCCGATCGGGACATGCTGGAAACGGCCCGGCAAAACCGGGCGCTGCTGATCGCCCGCGCCCGCAAGCTGGAGAGCATGGGGCTGGCGACCGAGGTGGAGGTCGGCCGCTGGTCCATCTCTGCGCAGGCCGAGCCGACCCTGCGCGAGATGGGCGAGCGCGGCGACATCATCAAGACCATGCACCGCGCTGTGGAGCGGGAGGGGCTGGCCGATCAACGACATCCTTCCCACTATGTCATGCACCGCGACAAGATCAGCGAGCGCATCGTCGGGCGAGTGCTGTCGAAGGGCCTTGGCGGCGACGAGATGGGCGATCGTGTGCATCTGGTGATCGACGGCGTGGACGGTCGCGTCCACCACGTCGAGCTTGGCGCGACCCGCGCCGAAGACATCGGCAGGGGCATGATCGTCGAGGCTGTGCCCGCGCCGGGCAAGCCTCGCCCCGCCGACCGCAACATTCTCTCCGTTACGGACGAGAACGGCATCTATCGTCCCTCGGAGCATTTGCAGGTTGCGCGGGACCAGGTGGAGCATATCCGCGCCGATCCCGACACCTTCGTAAAGATGCACGTCCGGCGGCTGGAGGCGCTGCGTCGGGCCGGGATCGTCGAACGGATCGACGCCGATCGCTGGCGCGTGCCCGCCGATCTTCCTGAGCGAGGCCTTGCCCACGATCTTGCCCGTGATGGCGCGGAGGCCCGCATGAATACGCTTTCGCCCATAGGGCTGGAGCGGCAGGTCAGCCATGAGGGCGCGACCTGGCTCGACCGGGAGCTTGTGGCGAAGGACCACCTGCCCCTCCCCGACGCCGGCTTCGGCCGGGAGGTGAACGCCGCGCTCGACCGGCGCGCGGAACGGCTGGTGGAGATGGGGCACGCCACCATCAAGAACGGCTTTATCAGCATCCCGCGCCGCTCTATCGCCGTCCTGGAGCGCCAGGAGGTCGAGCGTGTCGGCAAGGAGATGGCCGCCGAACGCGGGCTGACCTACACTCCGTCCGGCCCTGGTGAATATGTGAGCGGCCGGCTGGCGGGCGTCGCCACTCTCGCCAGCGGGCGCTTCGCCATGATCGAGGACGGGCTCGGCTTCCAGCTCGTGCCCTGGCAGCCCGCCCTGGAAAAACGCCTCGACCACTACATCAGCGGCGTCCGGCGTGACGATTGGAGCATCGACTGGAGCTTCAGGCGGCAGCGCGGGCTGGGGTTATGAAGCATCTTGAACAATACGGCATTTTGCCGTATATGATAGAACCAAAGGAGGCCCTATGCCCAAGCCCCAAGTCGAAGCCGAGACCGCCCGATTGGAAGCACGCATCCCGGTCCAGGTCTATGACCAGATGCAGCGCGCCGCCCGCCTGCGGGGTCTGACCCTGACCGGCTATCTGATCGCCACCGCCGGCGAGGACGCAAGGCGCGTCGTCGAGGACGCCGAGATCATGCGGCTCGCGCGCGAGGATCAAATCCGCTTCGCCGAGGCGCTGATCAATCCGCCCAAGCCGAACGAGCGGCTGCTCCGCGCCGCGAAGCGTCATGCCGAGCTGATCGAACGCCGGTGAGTGTCCGCTTCGCCATCGAGCCGTTGGCGAAGGCGCACAAGCGGGCGGATTTCACCTGCGGCAACGACCGGATCGACAGCTACTTCCGCGAGACCGTCTCGCAGGACGTGAAGCGCAAATACGCCACCTGTTTCGTCGCCAGGGAGATCGCGACGGATCGGGTGGCGGGCTTCTACACCTTATCGTCCAGCAACGTGCCTTTGAACGAGGTGCCTGAGCCGCTGGCGAAGAAGCTGCCGCGCTATCCGACCGTTCCGGCCGTGCTGATCGGCTGGCTCGGGCGGCATAGCGACTACGCCGGACACGGGCTTGGCGAAACCTTGCTGTTCGACGCCATCAAGACGGTGGCGACCGCGCCGATCGGGGCACACGCCATCTTCGCCGACGCTATCAACGACGGTGCAGCGGCCTTCTACATGGCCTTCGGTTTCATGCCTTTGGTCCGGCGACCGCGCACTCTCTATCTGCCGGTGACGACGGCGTTGAGCCTGGTATCGCCATGACGACCGCCTTCGCTCCTACGCCGCTTCCGCCCCGTGCCGCCGCATGCAAGTATTTTTACGCCACGGCGCGCAGAGGCTTCTGGCGTAGAAAAAGGCTATTCTTTCAAGGGCATCATTCGGCGATTCTGGACCAATGGCCAGACTTCGCAAGGAACGCCCGCCGACCGCATCCGAGCAGCTCGAAGCATTGCTCGGCCAGCCGTGGCCGTTTCCTGGCCGGCCGCCGAAGCATGACCTTTCGACGTGGACCGTCACCGACGACTGGCCCGAGCATATTCCCGTCACCGAGGCCGAGGTGGACGTGTTCGAGGCATGGTTCGGCGATCTCTTCGATGAGCTGTTCGGGCCGTGCCGATGAGGTGAGAAGGAGACAGACGCCATGACGATGCCGTTGCGCGCCGCCCTTTATCTGCGCGTCTCGACGGCGCGGCAGGCCGAGCACGATGTCTCCATCCCCGACCAGAAGCGGCAGGGCGAAGCCTGGTGCGCGTCTCGCGGCTACGAGCTGGTCGAGACCTTTGTCGAGCCTGGCGCAACCGCCACCAATGACCGGCGCCCGGAGTTCCAGCGGATGATCGAGGCGGGCACCTCAAAGCCCGCGCCCTTCGACGTGGTGATCGTCCATTCGTTCAGCCGCTTCTTCCGCGACGCCTTCGACATGGAGTTCTACGTTCGGAAGCTGGCGAAGAACGGTGTGAAGCTCGTCTCCATCACGCAGGAGATGGGCGACGATCCCATGCACGTCATGATGCGGCAGATCATGGCGCTGTTCGATGAGTATCAGTCCAAGGAGAACGCCAAGCACGTCCTGCGGGCGATGAACGAGAACGCCCGGCAAGGCTTCTGGAACGGGGCACTACCGCCGATCGGCTATCGCATCGTCGCCGCCGAGCAGCGGGGATCGAAGACCAAGAAGAAGCTGGAGATCGACCCTCTGCACGCCGAGACGGTACGGCTGATCTACCGCCTCTTCCTCGAAGGCGACGGCGTGAAAGGCCCGATGGGCGTCAAGGCCATCACCTGTTACCTCAACGAACATCGCATCTTCACCCGCGACGGCGGGCGCTGGGGGTTGGCTTCGATCCATCAGATTCTCACCCGCACGACCTACATCGGCGAGCACAGGTTCAACACCCGCTCCCACAAGGACCGGGAGAAGAAGCCCGAGAGCGAGGTGGCGGTCATGGTCTGTCCGTCGTTGATCGACCGGGAGACCTTCGACGCGGTGCAGGCCCGGCTCAAGGCTCGCGATCCCCGGATGACGCCGGCCCGCGTCACAAGCGGCCCCACCCTCCTTACCGGTATTTGCTTCTGCGCCAAATGCGGGGGTGCGATGACCTTGCGCACCGGCAAGGGCAGCGCGGGCGGCACCTATCGCTACTACACCTGCTCGACCAAGGCCCGGCAGGGCAAGACCGGCTGCGAAGGCCGCTCGATCCCGATGGACCGGCTCGATCAACTCGTCGCGGGCCACCTGGAAGACCGGCTGCTTCAACCCGAGCGGCTGGAAACCATCCTCGCCAGCGTTCTCGACCGCCGCCAGGAGCGCACCGAGCGCCGCCGCAAGCACCTGGCCGAACTGCACAAGCGCATCACTGAGACCGACCAGAGGCTCAACCGGCTTTTTGACGCCATCGAGTCCGGCGTTGCCGACCTCGACGCCCCCGGCCTGAAGGAGCGGATCGCCGGCCTCAAGGCGATTCGGGAACAGGCCAGCGCGGACGCCGAGCGCGCCCAGGCCGCGCTCGACCATGCCGGCAATCAGGCCGTCAGCCCCGATATGGTCAAGACCTTCGCCCGCGCGGCCCGCCAGCGCATCCGGCTGGACAGCGGCGGCTATCGCCGCGACCACCTGCGCGCGCTGGCCCAGCGCGTCGAGGTCGCGGACAAGGAAGTCCGCATCATGGGGTCGAAGTCCGAACTGCTGCGCACCCTGGTCGCCGCCTCTGGCGGAAAACCCGGCGTAGCCGGTGTTCAGAGGTCTGTACTGAAATGGCGCGCCCTGCTGGATTCGAACCAGCGACCCACAGCTTAGAAGTTGCCTGGTTCCGGAGCGATCTCAACGCGAGTTTCAGAAACGGAGGCGATACGACCTGAGACGGTCCGCTACTCCTCGCGGGCTCTGGAAAGCTGCGGGACACTGAACAGCCCCTCCACCTACGGGAACTGCACCCCGGACAGCTCGGCCAGGGTGACGACGTTCCACCGCGGACAGTCGGCGGCGACAACCCGGCGCAGCTCCGGCATCGGGAACTCGGCCCCGTGTTCGGCGATCAGCCGAGCGGCCGGAGCGCCGGCGCTTGGGCTTCCGCGCGGTGACGATGCGGGTGGGCATGCTGGGAATGTGGGGGGCGGCCTGGTCCGTTGGAGTCCCACCTGCTAGCCGTCCCACACGCCACCCGGTTCGGCATCTCAGCCGTCGCTGGACGAAGGATGCAGTCGAGCCTTGAGCAAAAGGATGGGCTCCTTCGCCGTGAGATTCCGCTCACTAAGAGACGCTCGCATCGGCTTGACCGCCAGGCACATGCGTCGATACATATCGACCACTCGAAAGTGCGAATTCAACTCGCGCCTCGCGAAGTCTGAATCATCCGAGCTTGTGGATCAGATAATTGGCCACTCCATAGTGGGGCTCGTTGTTGCCGTCGAAACCGAGAAAGCGGCAGTCATCTCGGTGTAGCTTTCCCTCCGAAGCAACCTTCGCCTTCTGCTCCGGAGATAAGTCGTCCCACGACCTTTCAACCAAATCCACATGTCGAGAATGTCGCAAACCTCCCGAACTACTGGGGATCTGCTTCTGCTGGA
>JAFKLG010000045.1 GCA_017304945.1 Rhodospirillales bacterium | reverse complement strand
CGCGGTCTCGACCCGCGGGTCCCCACCGGCATCGTCTGTGCCCGTTGAGCGCCTGGCACCACCGCCGGTGCCCCCGGGGATCGCCGGGTCGAGCCCGGCGATGACGAAGGGCAGAGGTTCGCCCCCGCACAACGGGCGGAAGTGCGCCCCCGCACGAAGGGCAGAGGTGCACCCCCGCACGACGGGCAGAGGTGCGCCCCGCACGAAGGACGAGGGTGCGCCCCCGCACGACGGGCAGAGGTGCGCCCCCGCTCCGTGTCCGCCCCCACCTGTCATCCGCGGGCTCGACCCGCGGATCCCCAGCGGCACCGTCTTTGCCCGCAGCCCCCCTATTCCCGCATCGCCCGCGCCTGCTTCGCCGCCGGCCGGCTCCAGCAGCGCTGCAACCAGTCGGCAAGCCGCGGCCAGCGCGCGAGATCCATCGTCAGCCCGCGGTACAGCGCCGACGCGACGTTCAGGTCCGCCACCGAGAATTCGGGACCAGCCAGCCACGCCGCCTTGCCCAGCGCCGTCTCCAGCACGTCGAAGGCCGGCACGATCTCCTGCCACGCCGCCGCCGCGGTGGCCGCGTTGCGCTCCGCCTCGGGCAGCACCATCGCATGGTTCGCATAGGTCACGATCTGGCGGTCGAGCCGGTCCGTCTCCCACAGGCTCCACTGCCACGCCAACGCCTCGTGCTGCGGATCGCGCGGGTAGAGCAGGCTGCTATGCTTCTTCGCGAGATACAGGTTGATCGCCATCGACTCGAAGAGCACGAACCCGTCGTCGTCGATCACCGGCACGCGCCCGTTCGGGTTGAGCGCCAGGAAGGCGGCCTGCCGCGTCTCCGGCGCGCGCGGCGCGACCGGGTCGTGCTCATAGGGAATGCCGAGTTCGAGCGCCATCCAGAGCGTGCGGATGGCGCGTGAGCGCGGCGAGCCGTAGATGCGTAGCATGACGTTCTCTCCAGAACCGTTGTTGGGAGAAAGTTTGCGCTGAGCCCGCGGTCACGCCAAGGGTCCGGCGCCCGCCCCTCCGTCATGTTCGGGCTTGTTCCGACCACCCTTCGCGGCAGGGTGCCGGTGGGGGTGGCCGGCTCGATCGCCGGCCATGACGAAATGGCTTGCAGCGCCGGCGGGGACAAGGCGGGCGGGCGGCGGGGCGAGGCGGCAACGGCCGGCGGGACGAGCGTCCCGCGCCCGGGGCTCCGACGCAGCCGCCCCTCCCGGCTCAGTGGAAGGTGCGGCCGCCATCCACCGGCAGGGTGACGCCGGTCACGAAGGACGATTCCTCGCTGGTCAGGAACAGGATCGCCGCCGCCAGCTCCTCGGGCACCGCCGCGCGCTGCAGCGCATAGCGCGCCGCAATGCCCGGTTCGGTGCTGCCGTCCGGCCGCTTGAGGAAGGATTCCGTCATCGGCGTGTCCACCGCGCCCGGACACACCACGTTCACCCGCACCTTGGGCGCCAGCTCCATCGCGATCGCCTTGGTCATCGCGATCACCGCCCCCTTGGAGGCGACATAGGCGGTGCTGCCGGGGCCCGTCGGCGTGATCCCCACCCCCGACCCGATATTCACGATGGTCCCGCCGCCCTCCAGCAGCAGCGGAGCGACCGCCTGCACCATCAGGAAGGTGCCGGTGACGTTCACCGACAACGTCCGCTCGAACAGGTCGGGCGCGGTGTCCGCGATCCCGGCCATCGAGAAGATCCCCGCCGCGTTCACCAGCCCGTCGATCCCGCCCAGCGCCGCCCGCGCCTCGGCCACCGCCGCGGTGACCTGCTGCGCGTTCGACACGTCGAGCGCCACCGCGACGCCACCCAGCGGGGCTGCGACCGCCTGGGCTGCGTCCTGCGAGCGGTCGAAGACGGCGACCTTGGCGCCTTCCGCGGCGAACAGCGCGCAGGTCGCGCGCCCGATCCCGGACGCCCCGCCGGTCACGATGATGCGCCGCCCGTTCAGGCGTTCCCCCATCTGGCGTTCCCCCATCTGGCGTTCCCCCATTTGGCGTCCCATGCTCCCCTCCCTCACACCGGCTTCCAGGACCGGTCGACCTCCACGTCGATCAGCGTCGGCCCGTCATGCCGCAGCGCCTGCTTGAGCTGGTCCTGCACGTCGGCGAGCGTGCTCGCGCGGTGCGCCGCGAGGCCGAAGCCGCGTGCGACCTTCAGGAAGTCGACTTTCGGATTGTCGAGGTCCATGCCGACATAGGTGTCGGTCTGCGCCGCGATCGCCTTCATCGCGTTGGTGCGCTGCTTCAGGATCCGATACGAGCTGTTGTTGATGATCACGAACACCATCCGCAGCTTCTCGCGCGCCGCGGTCCACAGCCCCTGGATCGTGTAGAGCGCGGACCCGTCGCCGATCAGCGCCACCACCGGCCGGTCGGGTAGCGCGACCTGCGCGCCGATCGCCGCCGGCAGTCCCCAGCCGATGCCGCCGCCGCGCAGCCCGAAGAAGCTCTGCGCGTCGTCGCTCTTGAGGAAGCGGCGCAGGCCGGTGCCGGAGGAAATGGTTTCATCGATCACCACCGCCTCGGCTGGCAGCACGCGGCCGATCGCCTGCATCAGCGCGAGCGGATGGATCGGGTGCCGCGCCGCCGCCGCCTCGGCCATCGCGTGCAGCTTCTTGAGGCTGGCGACGCCTTCGGCCCTGGCGTGCTCCAGCCGTGTCGCCGCCTTCGTCGCCTCCTGCGCAGATCGCGCCGCCAGCACCGCGGTGGTCAGCTCCGGCAGGGTGACCTTGGGCTCGCCCAGGATCGAGACCTGTTCGGGGTAGTTCTTGGCGAGCTCCCAGGGATCGGTATCGAGATGCACCACCGGCATTCCCTCCGGCAGCGATTCCACCTCGCCCGGCAGCGACAGCGTGAACAGGTCGCCGCCCACCGAAACCAGCAGGTCGTGCTGCGCCAGCATGCCGCGGATCGCCGCGGGCAGCCGCACCAGCGCGCCGCGATACAGCGGATGCGAGGAGGGGAACATCGCGCGGCTCGCCATGCCCTCGTCGTAGACCGGCGCGCCCAGCGCCTCGGCCAGGGCCACCAGCTCCGCCAGCGCGTCGCCCTGCGGCACCGCGTCGCCGGCGATGATGACGGGGCTCTGCGCCTTCGCCAGGATCGCCGCCGCCTGCGCGACCGCCCCCGCATCCCCCCGCATGTTGCGCGCCACGCGGCTGGGCGCGCCGAGATCGAGCTCCTCGCTGGCGAGCAGGATGTCGCCGGGCAGCGAGAGGAACACCGGCCCCATCGGCGGCGCCAGTGCGGTCTTGGCGGCGCGGTGGATCGCCCGCGGCAGGTCGGAGAGCTGGCGCACCTCGGCCGACCACTTCACGAACGGCCGCGCGATGGTCGGCAGGTCCGCCCACAGCAGCGGTTCGGTGAAGTTGAAGCGCTGCTCGTGCTGCCCGGCCGTCACCAGGATCGGCGCCCCGGCCTTCTGCGCGTCGTACAGCATGCCCATCGCGTTCCCGAGCCCGGGTGCGACGTGCAGGTTGACGCAGGCGAGCTGGCCCGAGGCCTGGGCGTATCCATCGGCCATCGCCATCGCGGGCGCTTCCTGCAACGCCAGGACGTAGCGCATCACCTGCTCACCCGCGAGCGCATCCATCAGCGGCAGTTCCGTCGTGCCGGGGTTGCCGAACATCACGCGAACCCCCTCCTGCTTTAACAATTCGAGCAGCGCGGTCTTCCCCGGCATCACGGGCATGGACTATCTCCCTCATTCGGAACGAGATGTACGATCCGTCGCGTTCCGCCAGAAGGCAAGCCGGCAGGCGCCGACCCGCGCCGATCGTTCGGAACAAGGCGCGCCGGGGAGCGACGACCAAGGGAGAGCAAAACGAATGTCTGGGGTATCACGCCGTCTCCTGCTGGGTGGCATCGCCGCCGGCACCCTGGCCCATCCGGCCATCATCCGCGCGCAGAGCAGTTCCAAGCCGGTGAAGATCGGCCTGCTGTCCGACATGGGCGGGCCGTACCGCGATGTCGGCGGACCCGGCAACCGCGTCGCCACCGAACTCGCGATCCAGGATTTCGGCGGGTCCGTCCTCGGTCGCCCGATCGAGGTCCTGCAGGGCGACGACCAGAACAAGCCGGACGTCTCCACCTCGCTCGCCCGCGAGTGGATCGACGCGCAAGGCGTCGACGTGTTGGCCGATGGCGCGGCGAGCTCCTCGGGCCTGGCGATCCAGCAGGTGTGCCGCGAGAAGAAGAAGATCTATCTGATCACCGGCCCGGCGACCTCGGACATGACGGGCAAGCAGTGCTCGCCCTACGGCATCCACTGGTCGTACGACACCTATGCGCTGGCGCACGGCACCGGCAACGCGCTGACCAAGGCGGGCGGCGACACCTGGTTCTTCATCACCGCCGACTACGCCTTCGGCTACGCGCTCGAGCGCGACACCATGAACGCGGTCAAGGCCGCCGGCGGCAAGGTCCTCGGCAACGTGCGCGCGCCCCTCGGCACCGCCGACTTCTCCTCCTACCTCGTGCAGGCCCAGGCCTCGGGCGCCAAGGTGATCGGCCTCGCCAATGCCGGCACCGACACGCAGAACTGCGTCAAGCAGGCCTCCGAGTTCGGCCTGACCCGCAGCGGCGTCAAGCTCGCGACCCTGCTGATGCAGATCAGCGACGTGAACTCGCTGGGCCAGCGCGTGTGCGAAGGCCTCGCCTACACCGACTCGTTCTACTGGGACATGTCGGACAAGACGCGCACCTGGTCGAAGCGCTGGAGCGACAAGATGGGCGGCATGGTCCCCGGCCTGCTGCACGCCGGCAGCTACGCCGCGGCCCTGCACTGGCTGAAAGCGGTGCAGGCGGTCGGCAGCACGGACTCGGACGCCGTCGTCGCCAAGATGAAGGAGACGCCGGTCAACGACTTCTACAACACCGACGTGAAGATCCGCGAGGATGGGCGCGTCATGCACCAGATGTATCTGTGGCAGGTGAAACCGGTGTCCGAGGCGAAGTCGAAATACGATTTCTGCAAGCTGCTCGCGACCATCGCGCCGGCCGATGCCTGGCGGCCGCTGAGCGAGGGCGGCTGCCCGCTCGTGAAGGCCTGAGCAGACGGCGCGAGGCGAATCACGACGCCTCGCGCCTTTGCCTGGCTTGCAACCGTCGCGTGCGTCCCGACATTTGCAGTAGGAAGCGACGACGGGAGATTCGGAGATGGCCGATCCCGCGGCCCGTGTGGCGGAACTCGAACAGCTCGTGTCCGACCTGCGGCACGACATTCGCGGTGCGCTCGCCTCGACGCGGCTGACGACCGATCGCATGCGCGCCGACGCAGACCCCCGCATGCAGAAATTCGCGGCGACGATCGACCGGGCGACGGAGCGGATCCTGAACCGCCTCGAGGAGACTCGCAGCATCGTTCCCCCTCGGCGCTGATCCCGGCTTGCCGATCGCGCGCGGCGATGATCGGATGCGGCCAGTCAGGGAGGATGGGATGGCGGGTCTGTTGGACGGCAAGGCGGCCTTGGTCACAGGCGGCGGCAACGGCATCGGTCGCGCGACCGCGTTGGCGCTGGCACGCGAAGGCGCCCGTGTCGCCGTCGCCGACTACGAGGGCGCCGCCGCCGAAAGTACCGTCGCCGCGATCAACGCCGCCGGCGGCCAGGCGCGCTCGCTCACCGGCGACGTCACCGAGGAGGCCGCGGTGCAGCAGATGGTGCAGGCGACCGTCGCCGCATATGGCCGGCTCGACTGCGCGTTCAACAACGCCGGCATCGCGCCGCACCAGGTCGAGGCGAGCGGCCAGCCGACGCATGCCTGGTCGGAGCGGAGCTTCGACCGGCTGATCGCGGTGAACCTCAAGGGCGTGTGGCTCTGCATGAAGCACGAGCTCGCGCAGATGAAGGCGCAAGGGGCGGGCGCGATCGTCAACACCGCGTCGATCGCCGGCCTGATCGGGCTGCAGAACGCCTGCGCCTATGTCGCGTCCAAGCATGCCGTGATCGGGCTCACCAAGACCGCGGCGCTGGAATACGCGAAGGAGAAGATCCGGGTGAATGCGGTCTGCCCCGGCTTCATCCGCACGCGGATGACCGAGCAGGCGTTCGAGACGCGTGGGATGGTGCTGCGGGCGATGACGCCGCAGGGCCGCGCCGGTGAGCCGGAGGAGATCGCCGAGATGGTGGTGTTCCTCTGCTCCGACCGCGCCAGCTACGTGACCGGTGCTGCCTACCAGGTGGATGGCGGCTGGACCGCGATGTGATCGCGGCCCGCTCGTGGTCGCGACACCGCCCCCGCCGGCAGCGGACCAGTGTTCCGCCGGCGACCGGCTGAGCATCCGGATCGACCTCGCCTCGGGCGCGCGGATCGGGCCCGGCAAGGTGCTGGTGCTGGAGGAGATCGCGCGTTCGGGGTCGATCTCGGCGGCGGGGCGCGTGCTGCGCATCTCCTATCGCCGCACCTGGGAGCTGGTGGAGGAGCTCAACCGCACGCTGGGTGCGCCGGTGGTCGACACGGCGGCGGGCGGCAGGAGCGGCGGCGGGGCGCGGCTGACCGCGTTCGGCCGCGCGGTGATCGCCGCCTATCGCGCCATCGAGGCGGATGCCGCCGCGGCCGCCGGCCCGCATCTCGCGGCCCTCGCCGCCGCGCGGGGGGCGGCGGACGAAGAGTAATCCCTCTGGGTGCGCCGGAGCCGGCGCATCCAGAGGTCAGGCAGGAGCGCGCCGGCACCGGCGCGTCCGAAGGGCCAGGGCGGGGTGCGCCGGAGCCGGCGCACCCACGGGTCAGGCGGTGGCCCCCTCCAGGATCGGACCGAACAGCTCGAACGTCTTGCCGTCGAAGCGCTGGAGCTGCATCTGCCGGATCGGATGGTAGTTGGTCGGGCTGGTGTTCACCGTGATGCCCGGCAGCAGCACCGGCAGGGTCACGTCCTTCAGGTTCGCCGCCTGCGCCATGATGTTGGCGCGGGAGAAGTCGGTGCCGCATTGCTTCAGCACCTGCCAGAGGCACATCGTCACGCCATAGCCGAACACCGGCCCGGCATCCGTCAGGTCGGCGTCCGGCATGTATTTCGCCATGAAGGCGCGCCACTGGTTCATGCCGGCATCGTCCTTCCAGGCCGGGCTGGTCGGGTCCTTCAGATAGGCCGCGCTGATCAGCCCCGTCGCGTTCTCGGGACCCGCGGGGGTGATCACCGATCCCACCGAGATCGAGACGTTGGTCATGAAGTGCAGCGGCTTCCAGCCGACCTCCGCCACCTTGCGGATCGTCTGCGCGGCGAATTTCGGGGTCGCGGCGGTGATCAGCACGTTGGCCCCGCTGCCTCGCAGGGCCAGGATCTGGCTGTCGATCGTCGCATCCGTCACCTCGTAGGTGACTTCCTTCACCACGTACTTGCCGAACTCCTTGCCCAGCGCATCGCGCACGCCGGCCGGGTAGTCCTTCCCGAAATCGTCGTTCTGGTAGAGGATCCCGATCTTCGCATCCGGCTTCGTCTTCAGGATGTAGCGCGTATAGATCTGCGCCTCGGTGCGGTAACTGGGTTGCCAGCCCATCACCCAGTGCGCGTTCTTCGGATCCCCCCATTTGTCGGCACCGGACCCCAGGAAGATCAGCGGCACGCCCTTGCCGTTGGTGTAGCGGGCGATCGCGGTGTTGGTGGGCGTGCCGATCGTGGCGAAGATGAACGCCACCTCGTCCTGTTCCACCAGCCGCCGCACCTGGTCGACAGTCTTGGGCGGGCTGTAGCCGTCGTCGTAGGAGACGTAGCGGATCTTGCGACCCCCGACGCCACCCTGGTCGTTGATCATGGCGAACACCGCGGCTTCGGTGCGCGCGATGACGCCGTAGGCCGAGGCCGGCCCGCTATAGGCGGCGGTGTTGCCGATCTTCAGTTCGGTTGCGGTAACGCCAGGGGTCGCCGCCGCCTGGGCGCGGCGGTCCGTGGCAGCGGCAGCCGCCGTAGCGGCGAGAGCGGTGAGTACGGCACGTCGACGCATCGTGTTCCTCCCGTTCTTGTCGTTGTTCGGGGAGGATAGGCAGACCAGCCGGGAAAAGTCAGCGGGTTCCGTAGAACCGGTCGCCCGCATCGCCGAGACCCGGCCGGATGTAGCCATGGTCGTCGAGGCAGCGGTCGATCGCGGCGGTGAAGATCGGCACGTCGGGATGCGCCTCGGCGAGCACGCGCAGCCCCTCGGGCGCGGCGAGCAGGCAGACGAATTTGAGCCGCTCGATCCCGGCCTGCTTCAGACGGGTGATCGCCGCCGCGGCGGAGTGCCCGGTCGCCAGCATCGGGTCCACCACGATCGCGAGGCGCGTGGCCGCGTCGGAGGGCAGCTTCAGGTAGTATTCGACCGGCTGCAGCGTCGCCGGGTCGCGGTACAGCCCGATATGGCCGACCCGCGCCGAGGGGATCAGGTCGAGCATCCCGTCCAGGATGCCGTTGCCGGCGCGCAGGATGGAAACCAGGCAGAGCTTCTTGCCCGCCACCCGCGCCCCGCTCATTGGCTCGAGCGGCGTTTCGATCGCCACCGGTTCGAGCGGCAGGTCGCGCGTGACCTCGTATGCCATCAGCAGCGAAATCTCCCGCGCGATCTGCCGGAACTGCCCGGTGGGCGTGCCGCGGTCCCTGAGCAGCGTGAGCTTGTGCTGCAGCAGCGGGTGATCGAGGACGGTGACGCTCGCCTGGGACATGGGGTCCTTCGCCGGAACTGCGGCGCGACCCGCGGAGGCGCAGGCCTCCTCGCTGTGGGTCGCGCGATGGGACGACAGAGAGGGAGCCGGCCGCACGCACGTGCCTCGGCCGGCTCCGTCGGTGCAACCTACAGGCAGGGGCAGCGGTCAGGCCAGAGCCGGCCGCGACGCGCGTCGGGACGCGGTCTCGGCGAGCAGGAACGCTTCCAGCGCGCGCAACGGCGCCACATCGGCGGCGACGCACGCGGCCCGCGCCACGACCGCGGCCTGCGCGTCCCGGCGCGCGTCGGGGTCCGCAAGCGCGATGGCGCGCGCGACATAGGCCGCCGGGGTTGGGGAGACGTGGTCGGCGAGCCCCATCGCCGTCAGGATCGCCGCGCTGTGCCGGCCGCGCATCAGCCGGCCGGGCGTCGTCACGATCGGCAGGCCGGCGGTGACCGCCTCCAGCGTCGTGTTGCCGCCCGACCAGCCGAGGCTGTCGAGATATACGTCGCCCGCACGCAGCAGGGCCTGGAACTCCGGCGCCGGGACATGCGGCACGAACCGCACGTGCCGCTCCGCGGCCAATCCGGCCGCCGCGAACGCGCGTGCGAAGCGGGCCTGCAGCCGGCCTGCGTTCGGGTCCTGCGCCGGGGCGCCGATGAACACGAAGCGCGCGGCGGGCACCGCGGCGGCGATCGCGGTCAGCACCGCGTCGTCACGCGGGTGGTATTTGAACAGCGACTGGCAGCACAGATAGACGACATCCTCCGGCCCAAGACCGAGGCGCGCGCGGGTGAGCGCACCCGTGCCGGCGGGAAGCGGCGCGTAGCACACCGACAGGCCGGGCAAGGCGACGAGGCGTTCGGTGTAGTGCGCCGCGCCGTCGGGCGGCTCCATCAGCGCGCTGGTCAGGAACACGTCGATGGAGGGCAGGCCGGTGGTGACCGGATGGCCCCAGGCGACGCATTGCAGCGGGGCGAGGCGGCGAGCGGCCAGCCGCACGGCGGTCGGGTGCATGCCGATCTCCGGATAGATCAGCACGTCGAGCGCATCCGCACGCATCGCCGCCATCCATCCGGCGTCGTCGTGCGGTCCGCGATGGAAACGCGTGCAGGCGGCGGCGAGCGCCGCCGAGGTCGCATCCTCGGCGGTACCCAGATGGTAGCCGAACACCGCGAACCGCGCCGGGTCGAGCCCCTGCATCCAGCCGCCGAACAGTTTGGAGACGGAGTGAAGGTGGAAATAGGCGGTGGCGAACCCGACCCGCACGCGGCCATCGGGATCGTCCGGGCGCATCCCGGCGACCGCGGGCAGCGGCGCGGCTTCGGCGCTGGCGGCGAGCCGGGCGGGCTGAGGGGTGTCAGCGATCTGGGCGTCAGCAGCGGTGGCGGATACTCGCGCGGCCTGGGCGTCGGCGGCGCGCAGCATGCGCGTGACGAGCCGGCCATAGCGCCGCTGCAGGTCGGTGTCGTCCTCGCCCTGGTAGGCGAGGAAGAACGGCTTCGCCTCCCCCACCTGGGCGGCCGCGGCGGCGAGCGCGGCGTCGGACGCGTCGGCCGCGCGCGCCTCCAGCGCCTCCAGCGCCGCCACGTAACGGGCGCGGCGATCGGCGATCTCCGCCACGTCCGCATGGATCATGGTGAGCTGCGCCATCACCTGGACGAGCCCGGCGCCGAGATCGTCCGGCGCCACCGCGAGCCGCGCGGCCAGCAGGCGCGCCGCGTAGTCGGAACGGCCGGCGATGCGCAGCCGCGTCGCGGCGCGCAGCAGCGGCGCCCCGGCGGCGGCAAGCGGAACCAGTTGGTCGACCGCATGCGACAGAATGCGCTCGTCACTGCCGGCGAGCGCCCGTTCCACCAGCCGCGCCAGGATCTCCGCGGCGTTGGACGGGGCGCCGGCATCGACCAGGAGCTGCGCCAGGGTGAAGTAGGGCGGCACGTAGTCGGGCGTCTCACGCAGGTTGCGTGCCTCGAGCGCGCGCGCCTCATCCTGCCGCCCGAGCGCGGCGAGCACGGTGGCGAGGTTGTGCCGGCAGCGCGCATCGCCGCCGAGCGCCTCGGCAGCCGTGAGCAAGGCGAGGGCGCCGGAAGCGTCGCCCGCGCGGACGCGGGCAAGGCCGACGCCCTGCAGCGCCTCTCGTTCGGGGGCGCCCAGCAAGGCGCGGAACGCCGCCTCGGCATCGCTCACCCGGCCGGCGGCGAGCGCGCCACGCGCCGCCTCCACCGCCTGCATGCGGGGATCGGCGGCTTGGCTGGCGGGCCGCGGCACACCCGACGGATTGAAGCCACAGCCCTGGCACATCTCCGGCGCTCGGTCGAAATACTCCGCCAGGAAGTGCTGCACGCCGCTGCCCTCCCATGCGGCGGTGAAGGACTGGGTCGCGAGGCTGGTGCGGCCGAACAGGTCCGGATCGTTGGTGAGGCAGCACGGGGTGAGGAATCCGTCCACCGTCACGTAGCCGGCGTGGAACGGGCGGCGGCAGCGGGTACCGTTCGGGGTGAGCGCCGCGGCCTGCAGCACCGTCAGGTCCGGCCGGCGGCGGCGCGCCGCGGAGATCTGCGCGCAGGCACCCGCCATGTCGGCCGCGTCCAGCGTCATCGGGTCGATGCCGGCGGCGTAGCTGACCAGCGGCTGCACCTCCACCACGCGGGCGCCGAGCCCGTGCAACGTCTCGAGCAGGTCGCCGAGCTCGGGCAGGTTGCGCCGGCTCAGCACGATCGAGAGCGTGACGGCGCCCCGGAACAGCGCGGTGAGCTCGGCGATGGCAGCGCGCAGGCGGGCGACGTCGGTGCCGGCGCGCAATGCCTCGGCGGTGGCGGGATCGAGGCTGTCGACCGAAATGCTGAGATGCCGCAGCCCGGCATCGCGCAGGGCGGCATAGGCCGCGGTGTCGCGCAGCAGGGCGTTGGTGTTGAAGCTGATCACCCGGAACTTGCCCGATTCGTGTGCAGTGGCGACCAGGGTCGCGAGGTCCGGATGCAGGGTTGGCTCCCCGATGCCCTGCAGGATGATCGACTCGGCCGGGGGCGCGTTGGCGACGATCGCCGCGAATCGCGACCGCGGCATATGGGCGTTGCGCCAGGTGCCGGCCTGCAGGCCGAGCGTGCGCTGGCAGCCGGCACAACGGAGGTTGCAGCCGGTGGTGACCTCGATCTGCAGGCGGCGCAGACGCGCCGGCGCCGCAAAGAGCGGGGAAGCGGAAGACGGGTGTGCTGGGGCGGGTGTCGCGGACGGAGAGCCGGCCGGGGCCATCGCGCGAACGGAGGGCGCGGCGAGCAGCGGGCCGGATGCCGCCGCGGAGGGCGGCGCCTCGAACGCCGGCGGCGGCTCGCAGGGTCGGGCGAACGAGACCTGATCCGTCATCCCGCCAGGATGTCAGGCGGGGATGAACAAACCCTTCACATGCCCCTGTGACTCATGCCCGGTGACGGCACCGGGTACAGCGGGGTCACGCGCGGAGCCTTCGTTCCGTCGCGCCGTCGAGGACCAGGGACGGCCCTCTCGGCCCAACGCGGCAAGTCGCGGCGGCGAGACGATCGTGCCCCGCGCGCCGCGCAACGATCAGCCGCGGCGGTAGACGCCCTTTTCCACCGCGAAC